>NC_008321.1:3250643-3978465 GCF_000014685.1 Shewanella sp. MR-4 | reverse complement strand
GTTGAGCATTGGTGATTCCTGCGGCGAAGCCGAAGGCATTGCTTACATTCGTGGTTTAGCCAAACAAAACCAAGTCTTCAAAAGCTATATTGGTATGGGTTACTACGGTACCCAAGTACCTAATGTGATTTTACGTAACGTCTTCGAAAATCCAGGTTGGTACACGGCGTACACGCCCTATCAGCCAGAGATCGCCCAAGGCCGTTTAGAAGCCATTCTAAACTTCCAACAAGTGTCTATGGATTTAACCGGTTTAGATTTAGCCTCTGCTTCACTGCTGGACGAAGCGACTGCCGCCGCCGAAGCGATGGCGCTGGCTAAGCGTGTGTCTAAAGCCAAAAAAGCCAACATCTTCTTCGTAGCCGATGACGTATTCCCACAAACCTTAGACGTAGTGAAGACTCGCGCTGAGTGTTTTGGTTTTGAAGTGGTGGTAGGTCCTGCCCATGAAGCAGTAAACCACGAACTGTTTGGTGCCCTGTTCCAGTATTCAAACCGTTTCGGTCAAATCACTGACTTCACTGACTTATTTGCCGAATTACGCGCGAAAAACGTGATTGTGACAGTGGCTGCCGACATCATGGCATTAGTGTTACTCAAGTCACCGGGTGCCATGGGCGCCGATGTGGTCTTCGGTAGCGCGCAGCGTTTCGGTGTGCCGATGGGCTTTGGTGGTCCACACGCGGCCTTCTTCGTGGCCCGTGACGAGCACAAACGCTCTATGCCAGGCCGTATCATCGGTGTGTCAAAGGACACCCGTGGTAACCGCGCACTGCGTATGGCGATGCAAACTCGTGAGCAACATATTCGCCGCGAAAAAGCCAACTCAAACATCTGTACCGCGCAAATTCTGTTAGCGAACATGGCGTCTTTCTACGCCGTATTCCACGGCCCACAAGGCCTGAAAACCATCGCATCACGCATCAACCGCTTCACCGATATCTTAGCCGCTGGCTTACAAGCTAAAGGCGTGAGCTTAGTGAACAACACTTGGTTCGATACCATCAGCATCAAAGGCTTAGACGTTGCAGCTGTGAATGCTCGCGCGCTGGCCGCTGAAATGAACCTGCGTTTCGATGCTGACGGCATCGTTGGCGTGAGCTTAGATGAAACCACTCTCCGCACCGATATCGACGCCCTGTTCGATGTGATTTTAGGTGCTGGTCATGGCTTAGACGTTGCCGCATTAGATGCGCAAATTGTGGCGCAAGGTAGCCAATCGATTCCTGAGGCTTTAGTGCGTCAGGATGCGATTCTGACTCACCCAACCTTCAATCGCTACCAAAGCGAAACCGAGATGATGCGTTATATCAAGCGTCTCGAAAGCAAAGACTTAGCACTGAACTACTCAATGATTTCATTGGGTTCATGCACCATGAAGTTAAACGCTGCGGTTGAAATGCTGCCGGTGAGCTGGCCAGAATTTGCTAACATGCACCCATTCTGCCCACTGGATCAAGCCAAGGGTTACACTCAACTGATTGAAGAATTATCTTCATGGTTAGTGAATGTCACAGGTTACGATGCAGTTTGTATCCAACCTAACTCTGGCGCACAGGGTGAATACGCAGGTCTGCTGGCGATTCGTAAATACCACGAGTCTCGCGGGCAGGCCCACAGAAACATCTGCTTAATCCCACAATCTGCCCACGGTACTAACCCTGCATCGGCGCAATTAGCCGGTATGCAAGTGGTTGTGACTGCCTGTGACAAGCAAGGTAACGTGGATTTAGAAGATCTGAAGGCCAAAGCGGCTGAAGTGGCAGAAAACCTGTCATGTATCATGATCACTTACCCATCGACTCACGGTGTGTACGAAGAATCTATCCGCGAAATCTGCAACATAGTGCATCAGCACGGTGGTCAAGTGTACTTGGACGGCGCCAACATGAACGCCCAAGTTGGCTTAACCTCACCAGGCTTTATCGGTGCCGACGTGTCGCACCTTAACCTGCACAAAACCTTCGCGATTCCACACGGCGGCGGTGGTCCAGGTATGGGCCCAATCGGTGTGAAAGCACACTTAGCACCGTTCGTAGCGGGTCACGTTGTGGTGAAACCAGGCCGCGAAAGCGATAACAACGGTGCGGTATCAGCAGCGCCATACGGCAGTGCTGGCATTCTGCCAATCAGCTGGATGTACATTAAGCTGCTCGGTTCAAACGGCCTGAAAAAGTCGACTCAAACCGCGCTGTTAAACGCTAACTACGTGATGAAGAAGCTGTCTGAACACTACCCAGTACTGTTCCGTGGCCGTAACGATCGCGTCGCGCACGAATGTATTATCGACCTGCGTCCAATTAAAGAAGCCTCTGGCGTGACCGAAATGGATATCGCTAAGCGTCTGAACGACTACGGTTTCCACGCGCCAACCATGAGCTTCCCTGTTGCGGGCACGCTGATGATTGAGCCAACCGAATCTGAGTCTAAGGTTGAACTGGACCGCTTTATCGACGCTATGGTGTCAATCCGCGCTGAAATCGCTAAGGTTGAAGCGGGCGAGTGGCCAGCGGACAACAACCCGCTGCACAACGCGCCACACACTATGGCCGATATTATGGACAGCGCGTTTGATTCACGCCCATATAGCCGTGAAGTTGCCGTGTTCCCAAGTGCCGCGGTGCGTACTAACAAGTTCTGGCCAACCGTGAATCGTATTGATGACGTGTACGGCGACCGTAATTTGTTCTGTGCGTGTGTGCCGTTATCAGACTACGAATAAGGGCTGAATAGTACGTTATTCAGGTCTAACGTTTGATGAAAGCGAACCCATAGCGGTTCGCTTTTTTATTGCCTGCAATTTGGGTTTTAGTTGTGTTTAAGATAAGTGAGTTTCTGTCGAATGGTGTGCTGCGAATGGGCTATTTTGTGGCTTCTGGCAACGGTACTTCCCAATTGCCTGCCGCAGGCTCTCGCACTGTTACACCAGTGACTCGCTGTAAATACATCCCTGTAAGCTCTGCTAAAACATCCATGTTTTAGAAGGTCACTGGTGCAACAATGCCAGTTTTGGTGTAACCATTGAGTGAAGAGTTTTACCTGCATTTAGTCGTTTCTGTTGACCATATATTCATAGTACCTAATTTATATAACTATTAAATAGAGTTTATAATTTTACAAAACTGCTTGTTTGATAAATGATTTATCCATGTAACTTAATTGTGGCAAATAATTGTAATGCATTCGTAAATATCTTATTAATATGTCAATACTGGTTTCACTTAGTCTATCTGTAACGAGCTTCTCTAATGTTTCGATAGGGATCCCCATTTCTTCTAGTGCAGAGAATGAAGGAGGTAAATGATTGTTTTCAAACAAGTGAATTAAGTAGCCAAAATCTGCTTTATTATCTACTAAATTGTTCATTTCATAATTTAATAGATCTTCTAAAAGTAGTAATGCTCTAGTAACTGCATGCTTAAAAATATTTCTGACTATCTTAAGCTCTTTATCTGTTGCATCAGAACGTAATTGTTCATCTATTCTTGATTCATAGATATGTTCTATTCTTTCTTTTAAATATGAACTATGACTATCCGCATAAACATACCACCCTAAACGATTTTTTAGTTCGTCGTTATCAAGATAATGTATGTTAATTTTGCTAAGGGCTCCATACTCAACTTTTTTTATAAATTCTGTAAGTAATTCCAATTGATGTTTTTTAGGTGTTTTTATCTTAATTAATTCATTTTTGTTATGATAAGATAGCTCTGTTAAAAACTTATAACCATCTGCAATTACTTCTGCTTTATATGATTGATGTTTTTTTATGATTTCAATTGGAATATTGTATGTTTTTGAAAACGTATTTAAAATTTGACTTCCTCTATCCGACAAATGTTCTGATTGAATTCCGGCTAATAAATTAATTGGTGAGTTTTCATTTATTTGACCTAAAGGTAGTTCTACTACCTGAGTTTCTTTTGGAGGTATTTCCTCAAGGCAGAAAACATTACCAATGAGATATTGGTTCATTCGTCCAGCACGACCAGAAATGTTTTTGTGCGTAAAGTTATCAATTGATGGTGTGCCTTTTCTATTATCATATATGACTATATTTTTTGCAGAAGTGTTTACGCCTTCAATCATCGTGGATGTACATAATAAAAATTTAATTCTACCAGAATTGAATAAATCAATAGACTTTTGCTGAATTGCACGAGGTAGTGCTCCATGATGTATACCAATTCCATAACTTACTGCTTTAGTACAATTCCAATGATAGCCATAGTTTTCAGTAAGCCATTTTAAATATTCTTTTGTATTTTTATTTTTTATATCTTTGATTTTTTCTGAATTAGTTATGAAGTTAATAATTTGTGCGATAGACGATGCTGATTTACAGTATATTATAGTTTGCTCTTTATGCTCTTCAATAATTTTAGCTAACTGCTCGTTTTTACTTGTTATATTATTTGCTGCAATATCATATTTGTGAATATTAAGAGCTACCGTATTAAAATCGGATGGAATAAAAGTATAGTCTCTACCTAATTTTTCCATACCTCTAAATCCATCAATGTATGGTCCAATCATGTAGAATTGTTTTGATATTGTTAACAGTTTACTTAATGCTATATTTAATGAAATAACTCGAGATGACTCATCATTGTTATAAGCTAATTTATAAAATTCATCAATTATGAATAAATCGATATTGCGTAAGTCATCCCTTTCATTGACACGCTCTTGAGTGAGGATGTAAATTACTCTATCTTTACGTTTAATTTGAGACCCATGATGTATAATTTGTATATCTAGTCCAAATTTTTTTTGAATTCGACGCCTAGTCTCATCAATTAGAGCAATAGTTGGTACTACGATGACGATCTTTTTAAATTTTCTCTCTGTAATAAGTGCATCAATGATAGCACTTTTACCCATGCTTGTGGGGGCGCTTAGCACCACATTTTTACCAGACATTAGTAACCTGAATACTTTTGCCTGCATAGAATGGAAAATGAAATTTTCGTCAAAGTTGCTTCTATATATATCTAGAACAAGCTCTTTTTCAGGAGTTAAATTTTGAAAGTATTTTTTTATATACGGAAATAATCCAGCTTTTCTAAGTAGGTTTTGTAGTAATATTTTTTGTTCTTCAAAGAGCTGGAACTGATCTAAAGCTCTTATTAAATATTCTCGGCCAATCGTGTTTAGTTGTGGAGATGATAAGCAATCATTTGCCTTTTTTAGATATGAAAATGCACTTAACTGTTTATTTTTTACTTCAGTTAGGCAGATTTCAGGGCTTAGATTAGTGTCCATTTTGATCCCCTTGTTTCTGAACTGCACTGATAAGTGATGACATTGATGGAATAGGGTATAGAAATACTTCTATATGTAATTCTTCACAAAATTCATTTTCTAAAATAAGCTCATCAATGAGAGACTTAAACCTATCTATAACTTCGGTAGTTAATTCTTCTAGATAAGTTTTCTCCATTTCTTTCATATTGCACTTAAGATGAACTGATTCATATCCAATGAAAAAAATAAATCTTATCCTGTCTAAAAAATCATCTAAAGATTTATTTTTAGAGAGTATTTCATCTATATCGTGCTCAAGTAAATAGCTATCATCTTTAGCTGTTAAAATTTTATCTTTTTGAGTTGAGAAAGCATCAGAGTCAATTAAGTTATGAAATTTTTTCACGATTTCAGATAATGATTTATTAATATCGTTGAATATTAATTCACTAAATCCCATTAGTAGCTTATCTGGAGCATGATCTTCTAATACAATATGAATATTATCAAAACATGTTCTTTTGCTATCATCTATATGTAGTTCAGCTGCTATGGGTTGTGATTTATATTGAGTTCTAATTATCGAGTGAAGTAAGGCTTTTGATATTAAGTTTTTGATAAATGTTATATTCGTATTGTATCTTTGAGTAAATGTAGAGAACTTGTTTACTAAATTTTCAGGGGCGTTATCTGCAATTTCTGTTGGGTGTAGTAGAACTTCAGGTAGCCATAAGTGCAAGTTTTTAGCTAGAAGGTTATAACTATATTTTCTTTGATGATATTGGCCTTGAAGACCTGTACATAATTTTTCACCTGTAAGGTTGTATATATCCCTATCATGGAAAAAAGATGAAAGAATCGCTGTTAGTTCCTTTCGGCTGGTTGTATACACTTTTACATGGTTTCTACTGAGGCCTGCATAATACTCCACTTCTGCATTAAACCATGGAATAAAGTCAGTTCGATGGTAAGATTTATTTGCTATAGTTTTTAGAATCCTCGAAGCTGCGCCTTTATCGGTAACATTTTTTAGCAGAGAAGCCAGAATACGCTCTGGATCCCCATTAGCACTCAAGTAAATTCCTTTCTGTTGTGCTGACTGAAGAATTAATTTTGTACAAAGTAACTCTAGATGTTCACGATTTGGAATCACCGTCCATTCGGCATGATCTAGCCAATACTCTGTATCATTACCATTTGGAGAGGTATAAGGCGGTAGTTTTTTGCGATTACGATTAATAGCTGTATCAAGTCTCTTTAATAAAGGTTCCCTTTCTTGTGTTTTTTCATTTCGGTCAATAATTGAAATTTTTAAGTATCTCAAAGCATCAGTGACATCTCGAGAAGTCAATATTCTAAAGAAGCTAGGTAGCTTCTCTTTATCGCATTTGATAGATTTATGTAGAATTGAATCTTCCAAACTAATATTTTGATTTACCCTTTGTCGTCCAGTCGGAGGAACTGTTTTTATGCTTGCTTCCGCAAATTCTTTTATGCACCATTTTGTATCACTGTCGGTTGTTTTTACTTGGATGTATTCGATCTTATCTGCATAAATTAAGTCTATATCGTCTATTACTTCACAACGTACTGACAGCAGTGATTTATCTTGAAGCATATTGAGCACATAATATGCCGCTGCTAAGTTTTGATATGTGAAACCTTTAAGTGCCGCAACACCGCCACCATCAGATTGGGTCATAGTATTCATTTTGTTCATCTTTATTATCTAGCAATGCTGTATTTGGCTGACAAGTGTCATCATTTCCCCACCTCGCTTTTACTTAGGCATCTTTGGGCGACTTGGTAGATGATGGAGTCGACTTGTTGCTGGGTAAGGTCTTGGGTCTTCAGTTTTGGGATTGTTCCGACTAATTGTTTGTGATTTAGGATCGGGAACGGTGGTTTCGATTGGCTTGTGACATACCAGCCGGGGAATACTAGGGCTGGGGTGGCGGCGACGGGGGAGCCTGTAGCCTTGGTTAACCATTGGCTGACCCATTGGGCTTGGCGCTCGGCTTGTTCGATTGGCTTGGTTTCTGTCCACGAGGGGAAGTTTAAGCGCCCGTCTTTGTAAAATACTTGATAGCCTTTCTTACCAGAACTAGAGCCAGAGCCTCCGCCATTGCCATTGGTTTGGCGTAGGTCTTTATTGCGCTTATGGCGGCCTTTGGTTTCTATCGCGAATACGCCATTTTTGCCGATAACGAGGTGGTCGATATTAAAGCCGTCGGCTTGTACATCGTGAAACACTTGATAACCCAAGGCTTGTAGGCCGATAAGCTCATTGGCGGTGGCGATCTCTGCCGTATGCCCTAGGCGTAATTTGGTGAGTTTGGAGAAGTTTTTCCAAGTTTTAATACCGCAATAAGTTAATCCCATTAAACCTGTTAGGGCGTAAACCCAAGGGAATTTCCCGACGGCAATATGTGCTTGAATACTGCTTATTGCAAAGGGGAAACACACTATCATCAGCCCCATCATCATGCTGCCGATTAAATCTAATTGCAGATCTTGGATTTGCTTTTGTAAGCCATAGGCGGGAATACGGCTGAGTTGCTCGCGATCAACGGGCAGGGTGACAGTAGCATCGCGGTACTTGAGCAGCGCGTACATCACTCCAATTGTGACGAACATGCTGGAGAGGATGATCACTATCGATAAAAGATTGTTTGTAAAATCTGCCATTTACATCCTTGAAATAGAAAGGTTTATCGTTAATTCCATAACGCACACATGTTGAATGTGCTTGATACCTTGGTGGCAGAGGAGGCTGTTAAGAGTGGGGCGGCATGGTACAGATTGGCTGCTTCATCCCTAAATAGCGTGCTCGATACTGGCGTTCGAGTGTGGCTCTGCATTTCCCTTAGTGGTCACACTTTAACCCGCGCTATGCGGTTTAATCAATGCGTTTTATCACAAAAGCTTATTTTAAATAACAACTTGCGAATGCTTGGGGAGATGAATTGCTGGGCGTTTTGGGGTTATACAGGGCAAATAAAAACGGCCAATAGAATTGGCCGTTTTTATTATCCATTAAGCCGCGGGTGCTTAACGGTAAAATGCTTCTACTGTGCCTTTGATGGTTAACAGTAGAGGTTGACCGCGACGGTCTAAAGATTTGCTTGGTACTTTAACCCAGCCTTCGCTGATGCAGTATTCTTCGACATCGAAACGTTCTTTACCGTTCACGCGGATACCCACATCGTATTGGAAGACTTCAGCTACATGGTGGCGGCTGCGTGGGTTAACCGAAAGACGATCCGGTAATGCGGGTTGTGAAGTTGTGTCAGTCATGGTCGTTATCTGTAGTGAACAAAAAGTGCGTTATTGTAGGCAATCCCGCCGCCTTGCTCAAGGACTGTTGTTGTCAGTCTGTGACGCCTAAGCCGCTATCTTGGGCGAGCGGTACTTAGCGTGAGTTGATGCGTGAGTTGTTGCATGAGTCTGTATCGTCTTTTGTTCGCACCCGCCGCAGGGTAAACTCTGGCGGCGTTGGCTATAGGTTTCGCGCCTAAGGCATCGAGCATAAGGCATCGAGCATAAGGCATCGAGCATAAGGCATCGCACATAAGGCGTTACGCTTAAGGCTTAGCGCTTACAGCTTACAACTTAGCACTTACGACTTAGCGCCGCGCTCCGTTATTCACCCATATTCGACCCAAGGCCCGATAGTTAACTTGCCATGCATGATGATATTAGTATTCCCTTGCCATCCCTCATCCATCGCATCGGCCGCGAGGCGGTTAAGCGGGCGCAGGCGATTGCAGTGCAAAAGGGCTGCGAGCTTAAGCGGGTGCGCCGCTCCCGTAATTGGAGCATCACAGGGCAGGCTATCGCGATTCAAAGCTGCTGCGTCGAGTTAAAAGCGCAGAGTGATACTGCCGAATTTGCCTTTATGATCAAAAAGATCGATAGCGGCTTATTACAACACGCAGATAAGCTTGAACCACTCGGCGCAAAATTGGTTCGCCTAATTAACCAAAACCCTGCCATTACCTTGGGCGAGCTGATGCAACAAACACAATGCACGATGAGCGAGGCGCGCCTTGCCCGCTTCGAGGCCGAGCTTTGATGCCGAACTCTATTATGTTGGGTTATTAGCAAGCAGCCACCAAGAAAAAGGCCTCAATTGCTTGAGGCCTTAGGTGGTTAAAGATAACTATTGATACCGCATCGACTATCACTGAATCGACGTACGCCGACCGCCAATATCACGCCTTAGCGTTAAATCTTAAATTGGCCGACGAGTTTGCCGAGGTTAAGTCCTTCCTGCGACACGGTTTGGCTCACGCTCGCCGCCTCTTCGCTAGAGTGCAGCAGCTCATTCACAATCTCTTGAATAGCAAACACATTGCGGTTGATTTCTTCGGTCACTGAGCTTTGCTCGGTCGCCGCCGTGGCAATTTGGGTACTCATATCGTTGATGGCGGTCACCGCCGAGGTCACTGAGCCTAAGCTTTCGGAGATGGCGCGGGACGAATCCACCGAGCGTATACAACTCTGCTGACTCTCTTCCATGGTTTTAACCGCTAAGCTCACCAGCTTGTGCAGTTCAGATAGCATCTCGTTGATTTCTAATGTGCTTGATTGAGTACGGCTGGCTAAGTTACGTACCTCATCGGCCACCACGGCAAAGCCACGACCCTGCTCGCCAGCGCGGGCGGCTTCAATCGCGGCATTTAATGCCAACAGGTTGGTTTGCTCGGCAATGCCGCCGATCACCGAGAGCACGCTATTAATTTTTTGCGACTGTTCACTCAAGGATTGAATGTTACTGGCGGCATTATTGATTTGCGCCATCAGCGCCGAAATCTCCTCTAACGAGGCATCGACACAACGCTGGGCATTGGCCACATCGCCCGTGGCGGCGTGGGTCGCTTCGGCCACTTGGGTGGTGTTTTGCGCTACTTCACTCGCGGTGGCAGACATCTCAGTAATGGCGGTAACCACTTGATCTGTTTCATTGTTATGGCTGATAAGCTGGCGCGACATCACCTTAGTTTGGTCATGAATCGCATTGGCTGCGGTTTTGACCTTAGCGGTGGCATGGGCCACATCGCCGATAATGGTTTGCAGTTTATCGACAAACAGGTTGAAGGAGCGGCCGAGTTGAGCGATTTCATCGTCGCCCTTCACCGCGAGGCGCTTGGTTAAATCGCCTTCGCCTTTGGCGATATCGTTTAAGTTATCGGCCATGTTTTTAATTGGTGTGACCATGCGCTGGGCGGTCACTAAGATCACGGCGGCGGTAATGGCTGCTAATAACAGTGCAATCAATAAAATCGCGTAGGACTTATCGATCATCTGCTCGGTGACTGTGGTGCGGTAATCCTCAACCACGGCATCGATATCGTCGATATAGGCGCCAGTGCCGAGCATCCAATCTGTGCCTGGGATCATCATGGAGTAGCCGATTTTTTCGATTTGCTCGTTGGTATTGGGTTTTTGGAAATAGAACGAGAAATTACCGTCACCGTTTTTGGCGGCATTGAGTAGGCCGACAATGATCTTGGTGCCACGGGGGTCGGTCATATCGATTTTATTCTGCCCCTCGAGGTTGGGCATGACCGCATGGAATAGGTTTTTACCTTGGGAATCGTAAATAAAGAAGTAGCCCGAACTGCCAAAGCGAATATCACGTAGGGCTTGGTTAACATTGCCCTGTTCTTTTAACGATAGCTGGTATTGCACTATGCCTGCGGCGATTTGGGTGGCTTCTTTGATTTGGGTTTTACGCTCACCGATTAACTTTTCTCTAAATGTGGTGACTTCATCGGCAAGCGCCGATTGCTCGACATGGTAGGAAACTGTCATCAGCACTATGAGGGTCAGAATCAACGGGAACAGTGCGAGTAGGAGCAATTTGTTACGTAAACTGAAATTAGACATGTTCAACAACTCCGGAATAAGCCGCTTTATTATTGCAGGGCAGTATAACGAATCCCCAATATTCTTAAGTGCTTAAGTTAACAAAAATCTAATGTAACCGACAAAAGTGCAAAGTGGTATTTGACTTAAGGATGAGGGCGAAAGGCTGAGTCACTTCGTTGATCTTAATCAAAGCCTAAATAAGCCAATGCGCTCATTATATTAGCTAATCTTTATGCATAGGCGGCGCTTGTTTGTTTGAGCTTAATCAAGACGCGCAACTAAAGGCAGGACTGTGACTAATCAAAGGCTGATAACGCTGTTAAAAATCTGCATTGGCCTTGGGCTGTGCCTGATTATGCTTGGGATTTATCTGCATAACTTTAATGAAACCGTCGAAGCCATGGGCGTAAAAGGCATTATTATCAGCGCCGTTTGCGTTGCCGTTGGCATGGCGTTATCCCTGCCGACAAAGATGTATCTCACCTTTTTACTGGTTAAGCGCGAGGCGGATAAGCAAGGCAGTGCTGAGCATTAACCCACAGGGAATGTAGCAATAAATCCTACTCTGCTGCGTGCTGCCCAAGGCATAAAAATCCCGCTGGTGTTTTTTTAACATAATTAACCCAAGACTAATGGGCGAAAAACACCGATAATTCCCCCCAGACGATAGCGCCCAAGGGCAATGCTGTGCGGTAACGAATGCGATTACCGCGTTTGAGCATATTGAGTGGAAAAATTCTAATGGAAATCAAAGTTAATTTTCTCGACAACCTGAGACTCGAAGCCAAGTTCGACGATTTTACGGTAACGGCCGATCAGCCCATCCGTTATAAGGGCGACGGCTCGGCGCCGAGTCCCTTCGATTACTTTTTAGCTTCTTCGGCATTGTGCGCCGCCTACTTTGTGAAGGTATATTGTAAATCCCGCGATATTCCGACGGACAATATCCGTCTGTCGCAAAACAATATTGTCGACCCAGAAGATCGCTACAACCAGATTTTCCAGATCAATGTCGAATTACCCGACGATATTTCGGATAAAGATCGCGAAGGTATTTTGCGCTCCATCGACCGCTGCACAGTAAAGAAAGTCGTGCAGACTGGCCCAGAATTTAGAATCGAAACCGTTGAAAACCTCGATGCCGATGCCAATGCCATGTTGATGGGTCACCCAGGCGACGACAGTAGCACCTATATCTTGGGTAAAGACTTACCGCTGGAGCAGACCATTGCCAATATGACCGGCATTTTGGCTGAGCTTGGGATGAAGATTGAGATCTCCTCATGGCGTAACATTGTGCCCAATGTGTGGTCACTGCATATCCGTGACGCCGCATCACCCATGTGTTTTACCAATGGTAAAGGCGCAACCAAAGAGAGCGCGTTGTGCTCGGCCCTCGGTGAATTTATTGAGCGTTTAAACAATAACTTTTTCTATAACGATCAATTCTTTGGCGTTGAAATCGCCAATAGCGAGTTTGTGCATTATCCCAACGAAAAGTGGTTTGCCCTAGAGGAAGACGACGCCCTGCCAGCGGGTCTGTTAGACGACTACTGCCTAGAGATTTATAACCCCGATGAGGAGCTGTGTGGCTCACATCTTATCGACACTAACTCGGGCAATCGTGACCGAGGCATTTGTGCGATTCCGTACAAGCGTAAATCCGATGGCGAGACTGTGTACTTCCCATCGAACCTGATTGAAAACCTGTTCTTAAGCAATGGCATGAGCGCGGGTAACAACATCAAAGAAGCCGAAGTACAGTGTCTCTCTGAAATCTTCGAGCGCGCGGTGAAACGCCAAATTATCGAGCAAGAAATCGTCCTGCCAGACGTGCCTATGTCGGTGTTAGAAAAATACCCAAGCATTCTTGCGGGCATTAAGGGCTTAGAAGAACAAGGCTTCCCAGTGGTGGTGAAAGATGCCTCCTTAGGCGGTCAGTTCCCTGTGATGTGCGTGACGCTGATGAATCCGAAAACCGGCGGGGTATTCGCCTCCTTCGGTGCCCACCCAAGCTTTGAAGTGGCATTGGAGCGCAGTCTGACCGAATTGCTCCAAGGTCGCAGCTTCGAAGGCTTAAACGATGTGCCAAAACCGACCTTTAACAGCATGGCGGTGAGCGAGCCTGAAAACTTTGTTGAGCACTTTATCGACTCAACTGGGGTGATCTCATGGCGCTTCTTTAGCAGCAAGCATGACTATGAGTTCTGCGAATGGGATTTCTCTGGCACTAACCAAGAGGAAGCGGACCGTTTATTCGGCATTTTAGAAGAGCTAGGTAAAGAGGTGTATGTCGCCGAATTTACCGAATTAGGCGCATCGGCTTGCCGTATTTTAGTGCCTGATTACTCAGAAGTTTATCCAGTAGAAGACCTGATTTGGGACAACACCAACAAGGCGCTGGATTACCGTGAAGATATTCTGAATCTGCATTCTTTAAGCACTAAGCAATTGGTTAACCTAGTCAATCGTTTAGAAGAAAGTCAGCTCGATAACTACACCGATATTCGTACCCTGATTGGTATCGTCTTCGATGAAAATACCGTTTGGGGTAAGTTGACGATTATCGAACTTAAGATCTTGATTTATCTGGCACTCGGCGCGCATGAAGAGGCGTTGGAATTAGTCGGTGAGTTCCTGCAATTTAACGATAATACCGTGAAGCGCAATCTGTTCTTCCAAGCAATGAGCGCGGTACTGGAAGTGACGCTGGATGAAGACCTTGAGCTCGAAGACTTTAGCCATAACTTTACCCGCATGTTTGGCGCGGAAGTGATGGAACAAGTGGTCGGTAGTGTTACTGGTAAAGTTCGTTTCAGCGGTTTAACTAAGACCAGCATGCAGCTCGAAGGGATTGAGCCACATTTACGCTTAATCGAGAGCTATAAGAAACTGCACGCCGCCCGCAAGGCCAAAGCGGCGAACTAATAGCAAACGTCTAAGAATCTGATGTGTATAAAAAAGCGAACCTAGGTTCGCTTTTTTAATGGTTGTTTGCCAAGGATATACAGCCTTAAGCGCTATTGGCAATAACGCGATTCTTACCATCTCGCTTGGCTTGATAGAGCGCGGCATCGGCGCGTTTTAGGGTGTCTTCATAGGATTTATCGCCCGCCTCTATACTCGCGACACCTATGCTGACGGTGGCAAACAACCCCTTTACTGACAGTTTTTGCAATGCTTTAAAGCAGCAGTCACAGAGGTATTCGGCAAACACTATGGCTTGGTCATGCTCAACCCCAGGCAGGGCAATCACAAATTCATCGCCACCAAAACGGTAGGCGCTGTCGGTCTTTCTAAATTGTTGTTGGCAGGCTTCGGCGACGGCTATGATCACCCGATCCCCTGCTTGGTGGCCGAGTTGATCGTTGATCCGTTTTAAGTGGTCCAGATCTAAGACTAAGATCGAGGCGGGAATGTGATGTCGGCTAAAGGTGTCGAAGAGTAGTTGTAAATCACGGTCTAAACGACGGCGGTTATAGAGCCCGGTCAGTTGGTCGGTATCGCTTAATTGCCGCAGTTGTAATTCCAGTTTATGGCGTTTGGAAATATTGCTGGCGACCCAGAGGACGACGGGTTCGTTATCGACGAGAAAATCTAACGCCTGAATACGCCCCTCAAACCAGATAGGTTGGGCAGGGCCGTTATCGGGTAAGCCTTTGACATCCTTATTACTGAGCTCATATTCCTCGATCAGCAACTTACGGCTATCTAAGGCTTGTTCAATGATATTAAGGTAGTAAGCGGTCTTTTCAGCGTTGAGTACATCACCGAGGGAGAGGCCGATTAATCCGCTGCCATCGTGGTAATAACGCGCATCTTTGCCGCCAAACACGGCAACATAGCGGCCACTCTTGGAAAGAATAAACGCCGGATCGGGTAGCGCGTCCAGCACTAAAGCCATTTGTTCAACATTGACCATCAAACAAGCCCCTATTCGTTAAAGGGTCTAATAGATAGAAGCGCTTTTGTTTGCTTCTAATCTGTTATCACACCTGTTACTGCAATTACTCCAAATCATCTACCCAGGTGGATTTTTTCGAGCCTAGGCATGAGCCGGAGTAACACTCTAAGTGTATCTGATGTTGGTAATGAACAGTGTAGATAAGCGTTGATTTCGTAAGGTGAAACCTATTGCTTCCAATCAGGATAGCGTATTCTTTAAGCGAAGAAAACAAAACTCTGATTGAAAACAATAGATTAAATTATGTTGATATTAACTTGCGCGACAGAGTTGAGCCTTAAGTTCTGCTTCATCGGTAAAACCGCGATAGCCTTTGATTAATTCTCCCTTGGTATTGAGCAGCAGCAGGATTGGCGTGGCGGGAATGCCGCCCATCTCCTGTAGCAAGGCGGGCGGCGCACGGTAGGCCTCAAAGGGAAAATTCAACCTAAACAGGGCACGTTTTAAGGCTAAGTTATCCCCGTTGACCCCAAGCGCCACGGGTTGAATCGGTTGACGACAGCTTTGATGCAGCTGCTTGAGTACACTGGCCTGCTTGATACACCAAGGGCATTCAGGCTCGAAAAACATCAATGCCGTGGCTTGCCCCTCGAGATGCGACAAGTCGGTCACTTGCTGACCCCGCAAAGCTTGAAACTGATAGTCGCGGGTGAGCTGCGCCGCCGATAACGGCAGGGCGCAGCACAACAGCATAAGGAGAAGAGTGCGCTGCATTAGAAGCTAAACTTCATGCCTGCATAGATCTCTCTGCCTCGCAGTGGGCCATAGATATAGCCCACGTCGAAGGCGCCTTCCGCATCGTAAAATAGCGGTGTTTCTTCATCTCCCGCTTGGGTGTAGTCAAACAGGTTGCTGACCCCAGTGTAGAGCGACAGGGTATCGTTAAGCTGATAACTGACCTTTAAATCTAAAGTCACGTAAGAGGGGGCATCCGTGGTCTTTTTCGAGCTAGGGTCGACTTGGCCATTGGCATCGAGGCGGTTATAGCCTTCGTAGCCAAAGTCGGACAGATCGCGACTACCAATCCATACTAGGTTGGCAAAGATTTCCCAGTCATTCACGTCCCAATCCATGCTGAGCGTGACCCGTTTTTCAACAGGTGCAATGGCATAGGAGGATTTAAAGACAGAGTCATAATCAAAATGCTCGGCTGTTAGGCTTAGACTCATATCGTCGGTCAAACGATAGCCTAGGGCGATATCGCTGGTAATAACCCTTGCTTTTTCATCGAGTTGGGTCAGCAAAGGAATACCATGGTCGTTGGTGGTTAATGCCGCTAAATGCTCGACTTCGGTCCAGGCAATCGAGGCGGTCGAGGTGAGACGCTCGCCCTCGTAGCTCAGGGCATAGTTGGCTGAGTTGGAGCGTTCTAGCTCGTCGATATCGATGTCAAAGCCGAGTGATCCGTCTAAGATGCCGTGGTCGGTTTCAAAGAAGGATAATGGCGCGCGATAGCCGCGACCTGCGGATAGGCGTGAAGTCCACTCATCATTGTGGCGCAGACGAATGTCGACCCTAGGAGACAGAATCGACTCATCGAGTTCGGTGCCGGGTTTGTTAGGATCGGTAAAATCGGCGCTGATAGTATCGTAACGCAGCGCCATTGCAACTTCTAAAGACTCAGTGGCTTGCCAAGTGTCCTGTAGATAAACGCCTTTTACATCATAGTCAAAGGAGTCGGAAACATAGTCAGGGTTGGCACTGCCCGAGCGGGAATGGGAGCGCATTTCCTCTGTGCGTAAGTCGGCGCCGAAGGTGAGTAGTTGGCTATCGGTCAAAAGATAGTTAAAGCGCGCGTCGAAGAACCACATCTTATCATCGGCGGTGTAGTCGAAGCCTTCATAGAAGGAGTCCTGCTTATGGTCGGCGTAACTGGCGGTAAGGTGCATGTTCCAGTTGTCGTTAAATTCCCTCAGCCAAGCGAGTGAGGCCTCGTTACGCTGGGTTTTAATCCATTCGGTGGTTTCCCAGGCTTTTCCTGTGTAGCGCTTACGCACATCACCATCTTCAAACAGCTGTTGTGGCTCGCTCGACTGACCATCGTAGCCGGATAACACGTTCCCCGTACTAGAAGCGACGCCATCGGCAAAGGTGCTGCCTAACATAGGGCCACCGAAAATTTCCGATTGAATATTGGCGACGCGCATCACTAAGTTATCGGTATCGGTCACATCGTGGGAGACTCGAGCGGTCAGGCTGCGGTTTTCCTGCATCGGTGCTTCGTTGACTTTGTTATTGTCCGCATCGGCTTGATCTCTATCATCATATTGGGCAACGAGTGTCGCGCGGGTGCGGCCATCTTGGGTCACGCCTTTACCGAGAAAACCCAGTTTACGGTAGCCATTTTCACCGGCGGAGATATCCAACTCTGCGCCGTTTTCTGTGGGCTCGTAGCTGACAATATTAATGGTGCCGCCAATGGCTTCGGGGGCAATTAAGGATGCGCCCGCACCACGGGCAACTTCAATCCGTTCCACCCCAGTTGTTGGAATGGCATCGACCGCATAATAGCCCGAGATCATGGTGTGTACGGGTAAACCATCGACCAAAATCGTGGTTTGCTCACCTTTCATGCCGTTGAGCATAATCCGCTTAACCCCACACATAGAGCATTCGTTGGAGACTTTGACGCCGGGGGAATTATCAATCGCCTCGGAGAGGTTAACGGCATTTTTGTTCTCAATCACGCTGGCGTCGATGACTTCGGTTTTCATGATAGTGTTAGCCAAGGTTCCGGCTTGCTCTAATCGTTGTCTTACGCCGACAACACTCACGCGCTCGATTTTATCCAGTTCAGGTTGGTTCACTTCGTCTGCGCTGGCCAAGGGGGGATGTAGTAGGGCTGCTAACAGGATGGCAAGGTAAGTAGGCTTCACTCTCATTTCTCCGTAAAATTACAAGTGGCAGCATTATATGTAAATGAGAATAATTATTATTTGATTTTGGTCATGGTTCTAACATCTTCTTAAAAAAGGTATTAGCCAAGATACAAATTCTGAAAATGAATGGAGTAGTAAAGATGCAGAATGCAGATGATTTTATTCAGTATTTAGAACTTGAGCAGCATGTAGAAGGCGGATATTACCGTTCTTCCTATCGCTCAGAATCGGCTTTTGATCCGAGTCGTCAGCTGTGGAGCAGCATTTATTTCTTACTGCGAACCGGCGAAGTGTCGCATTTTCATCGACTCACGGCCGATGAGATGTGGTATTTCCATGCGGGTCAATCCCTGACGATTTATATGATTTCCCCCGAGGGCGAGCTGACCACGGCGCAGTTGGGGCTGGATTTAGCCGCGGGCGAAAGGCCACAGTTTTTAGTGCCTAAGGGCTGTATTTTTGGCTCGGCCATGAATCAACCAGGGTTTTCGCTGGTGGGCTGTATGGTGTCACCCGGTTTTACCTTCGATGACTTTGAATTGTTTAGCCAAGAAGCTTTGCGGGCCATGTATCCGCAGCATCAAGACGTGATCCACAAACTGAGTCGGCCAGAGACGAAATAGCGTCGTTTGATCATTGCGTTATCATGCAATGGGTTGTTTGTTGAATGGATTCTATAGCCGCATGCCAAGCATTAAGGCATGCGGCTTAAGCAGGTTAAGCGCGAATAATATGGGTTACCTGCACCATGGCATCCCGCGCCGATTGGCTGACACCAGCGAGTTGGAAGAAGCCATGGATCACCCCTAAATAACGGCGGCAATGGGCATTTACGCCCGCATCCAACAGGTTACGGAATAGCTGTTCACCCTCATCTAACAGGGGATCGAACTCGGCGGTAATGATATGGGTTTCGGGTAAACCTTCTAACTCTTGGCTGCGAAGTGGGCTGGCTTCGACATCGGTTCTGGGGTGCCAATCGAGGTACATATCAAAGCCCGTGAGCAGCGTGTCGCGGGTGATAATGTACTTGTCGCCATTGTCGATATAGCTCTGACTTTTGGCGGTCGCATCCAACATAGGATAGATAAGCACTTGTTTTTTAGGTAACCATTGCCCTTTTGATTTTAATCGCAGGCAAGTGACTAAGGCTAAATGGCCGCCGGCGCTGTCGCCCATCAGAGTGATATTGGTGTTGTCCCCGCCCCATTGCTGGCAATGTTGCTGCACGAGATTGGCTGCATTGAAGGCATCGTCATGGGCGGCGGGGTACACATGCTCAGGGGCGAGACGATAGCTGACCGCCACCACTAACGCGCCAGAATCATTGGCGATTTTACGCAGTTGTTGGTTATGGGTGGCGATGCCGCCACTGACAAAACAGCCGCCGTGATAGTAAATGACTACGGGTAAGTTGTTGTCCGCCGAGGGCTTAAATAGGGTTAATTCTATGCTTTCAAGGGATAAGGTTTTGACCTCAAACACCGCTTCCGGCTCGCCAGCCAATACCGTGCTGGCGATATACCCTTGACGACGTTCCTCAAGGCTTTGCTCGCGCACCGAAGGGCAACCTGCGGCGATAAACTCGCTCACCAATTGTTTAATTCCGTCTTCTAAATAGAGTTGGCTCATGTGCAGTTTCCCTGAATATATTCGGTGAGCGCTTATCGCCCCTTGTGGTCGGCAAAGTGTATCGGCTCAATGTTGAAAAGGGTAGTGTATTGGCTGATTTGCTATTAACTCCATCTATTTCAGTTGATTAGCACTTGTTGATAAAACTTGTTGATGGAGGCATCGCCAATGAATACGGTTGCAGCGGTCAGTTTGGTTGTAATGAAAGATTGAGCACAATCTAAAAATGTAAGAAAATTACCGTTCGCCAACCTTGGCGTGTTATTGCTATTTCACTTGTCTTCCAGCGGTAAGGATAGAACGTGGCCAAATCAGCTAAAACCCTGCAACAACGCATGGGCATTGTAGCCCTCACTTGGCCGATTTTTATCGAAACCTTGCTGCAGTCCTTACTCGGGATCAGCGATATTTTTATGCTGAGCCATTATTCCGATAATGCCGTCGCCGCAGTGGGGCTCACCACCCAATTGATGTTTTTTATGATGGTGATGTCCATGATGGTCAGCACGGGCGCCAGCATTCTGATCAGCCAAAATAATGGTGCGGGGCAGACGCAGCAAGCAACCGATATTGGTGTCGCCAGTGTGGCCTTAAGTTTAGGCTTAGCCGTGATTATGGGGGCATCGATGTTTTTCGGTGCCCACGGCATTATCGGTTTGTTTGCCCTAGAGCCAGAGGTCGCAGGCTATGGTTATGACTATCTGCTGATCTGCGGCAGTTTAAGTATTGGGCTGGTGATGAACATCGCCTTTGCCGCCATCTTACGTAGCTACGGTTTTACCCGCTCGGCCATGTTAGTCACCTCCAGCACGGGATTGATGAATGTGCTCGGTAACTATATTGCCCTCTATTCTCCCTTTGGTTTGCCGGTTTATGGAGTGACTGGGGTGGCGATTTCGACTGTAACCAGCCAGATTATCGGTGCCTTGATTATGCTGGCTGTGATCCACCGTAAAGGTATCCCGCTGCCGATGCCAAGGTTGAAGTTATTGCCGCGCAGTACCTATTGGAGTGTGATGCGCATAGGTTTGCTCAATGCGGGCGAAATGCTGTCCTACAACGTGGCACAGATGACCATCATCTATTTTATTAGTCAGATGGGCACACTCTCGTTGACCGCCTATACCTATGGTTTGAATATCAGCCGCTTTATTTACTGTTTTGCGGTGGCGCTTGGGCAGGCATCGCAAATTCAAACCGGTTACTACGTCGGTAAACAATGGTTCGATGAGATTACTGTGCGGGTGCAAAAATATTGCCTTGTGGGCTTTATTGCTTCCCTCGCCATAGTGTTAACCTTTTATTGGCAGCGTTTTACCATAGTGGGCTGGCTGAGTGAAAACCCTGAGGTCATTCAACTTACCGCACTCCTGCTATTGGGTTCCATTGCGCTGGAAACCGGCCGAGTCTTTAATCTGGTAATTATTTCGGCATTAAAAGGCGCGGGGGATGTGGCGTTTCCGGTGCGCGTGGGCCTGTTTAGCATGTGGGGAATTGGCGTGCTATTGGCTTGGTTCTTTGGGCTGCATTTAGGTTATGGCGTGCTGGCCGCTTGGCTTGCTGTTGCGGCCGATGAATGGGTGCGAGGCTTGATTATGGTGCACCGTTGGCGCTCGGGTCGCTGGCAGCGTTTTACCCGTATTCCGCCAGCAACGCCTGTTTCATCACGTTAATAGCTTGGCTTTAAGCGCTCTATTTAAAGACAGAACGGGGCTTATTGCTGGCCCCATTTGCCGGATTTCAGCTGCTCATTTTTAAATTGTAGATACCTTGAATGCCCTGCATCGGTTTCGATTTCCATGGTGCTGTAGGGGGCAAAAATGGCCCCTGGAATTTGGCATCCATTCGTGAGGACGTCCTCTAATGAGGGCATAAAACATTCTTTAAACGGATCAAAATGGATTCTATAACTGGCATAGTCGCGCGTAACAAAGCGTTCGGTGATGGTTTTGAATAGCTGTCCAAAAGGCGTGTCTAGCCTCTGTGGCGTGGAGTAATAAAAGCCTTGTCCGTACCAGTAGAAGCAATAAAGCGGTACCCGCATCGCAGAGCGGATGTTCGATAATCGCCCTCACCATATCGGGATCATGGTCATCCCAATTCAAGTTACCCGCGACAAAATGTAATTCCTCCATACTTTGTAAGTCACTGATACAGACGATTTGTGTCGCCGCTTTGCCAAAGTAGGCGCTGTATTCATGTAAAGCGTCATAATCGGGATCGGCGAGCAATTGGGCGAGGCGATCATGGTTGGTGATACAGCCTAATTCGGCGCATTCATAGGCGCGGATAAATTGTTCTTGGGTTAATAACTTGGCCACGTGCTTCCTTGGGATTGTTAAATAATGACTCTCGCCAGCCCTGATAACCGAGGGCCAGCGAGAAAGAGTGATGATGTTAGGCGTTAAGCTTGCTGTTGCAGCAGGGTACGACAGAGCTTAATAAAGTCGGAAGAGGTGACGATCCCTAATACTTTCTTATCGTTATCTACTACGGGTAAGCAGCCGAGTTTGTTGTCGATAAAGTATTCCACTACCACGCTTAAAGGCTCATCGGCGGTTAAGTGCTGGCAGTCTTTGTCCATCACAGTCGCGATGGGAGTGTAGCGTTCCTTGCGATCCAATGCGCCTTGGCCGTATTTGTTCAACATAGACAATACGCTGGCGATCATCTTCTTATGGGTGAGTACGCCGACTAAGGTGCCGTCGGTTTCAGATATCACAGGTAAATGGCGCACACCGCGGGTTTGCATTAAATGGTGGGCATCTTTCAGGCTAGCACCATCGCTGATGCAGATGACCTCAGTGCTCATAATATCGCTGACTTTCATCCTATAAATTCCTTTTTTAACAAGGCTCAGGTTTGATGCTCGACGAGCCAAAATCTGAGCGATTTGCCACTGATCCGATGTTAGCAGCTTACTCATAGCTTGTGCCAGTGCTGTACAAATAAAGTACGTCATCCAGTATAAGCTTATGAATTAAAAGAAATCATAAAAGGCTGACAAAGATGTCACAAATGTGTAACAGTGATGTCTCACAATCGGGGCCTCATTAGACCTCATACCAGTGAAACCTCATCTTATAAGGGAATAATAATAATGAAACGAACCGTGACTCGTCGTGATTTTTTAGCCATGTCGGCCAAAGGCATTGGTGCAGCAGTGATCTCCTACGGCCTAATGGGGTGTAGTGACAGTGATGATGATAAATCTGTTCCTGCGCAGTTTTTACATGGGGTAGCCAGTGGTGACCCTGCGCAAGACGCGGTGATCCTCTGGACCCGCGTGACGCCTGATTCTGCTGGGGATGTTAAAGTCAGCTGGCAAGTGGCCAGTGATGCGGCATTCTCACAATTAGTGACCACAGGGGAGATGGTCACCAACGCTAACCGTGATTACACGGTCAAAATCGATGCCCGTGGTTTACGTGCGGGACAAACCTACTTCTACCGCTTTATGACGGGCGGAAAAACCTCTGAGGTGGGCAAGACCCGCACTCTGCCCGAGGGTGATGTGAGTTCGGTAAAACTTGCCGTCATGTCCTGCGCTAATTTTCCAGCCGGCTATTTTAACGTGTATGAATTGGCTGCGGCGCAGGATGACCTCGATGCCGTGGTGCATTTGGGTGACTATATCTACGAATATGCTCGCGGCGGCTATGCCAGCGAACATGCGGCAGAGCTTGGCCGTGAAGTGTTACCCGCCAACGAACTGCTGACCCTCAGCGATTACCGTACCCGTTACGGCCAATATCATACCGATGCCAGCCTGCAAAAATTGCACGCGAAAGTGCCATTTATTACGGTATGGGACGACCACGAAGTAGCAAACGATACTTGGCGTGATGGCGCCGAGAACCACAACGAAGGCGAAGGGGATTTTGCGGTTCGTAAAGAAGCCGCACTGCAGGCTTACTTCGAGTGGCTGCCAATCCGTCCATGGCGCGAGGGTAACCATGAGGAGATTTATCGCAGCTTCAGTTACGGCAACTTAGTTGACTTACATATGCTGGATACGCGCGTTTTGGCCCGTGATAAGCAGCTCGATTATGCCGATTATATGGATGCCAGTACGGGCGCCTTCGATGGCGAGCGTTTCCGCGCCGATGTGACATCGACTTCGCGCACTATGTTAGGTCTGACCCAGTTACTCTGGTTACAGGGCACCTTATTGCAAGCCACGGGCACTTGGCAGGTATTAGGACAACAGATCCTCATGGGCAAAATGTCTCTACCTGCGGCGATTGCTACCCAGCAGATGAGCATTCCACAATATGCCATGCTTGGGGCGCTGGCGAAGTTAGCCGCCCGCGCTGCGGCAAATGACCCAACCCTAACGGCGGCGGAATTACAGTACTTGCAGGCCAATCAAGCCCTGTTAACGCCAGAAGTGATTGCCCTGCTGCAACTGCCATCAATTCCCTATAACTTGGATGCATGGGATGGTTATGCCTATGAAAGGGAAGTGATTTTAGGTACAGCTAAATCGAAAAATCACAACCTAGTGGTGATTGCCGGTGACACCCATAATGCCTGGGCGAATGAGCTTAAAGATGTCAACGGCGATACCGTAGGGGTCGAGTTTGCCACAAGCTCAGTGTCATCACCAGGTTTGGAATATTACTTAAATCTACCAGCAGAACAGATCCCCGCGACCGAGGCGGCGATCGTCGAGTTGGTGCCAGATCTTAAATACACCAACCTCAAAGATCGCGGCTTTATGACTTTAACCTTCACCAAGGAAGCGGTGCGTAGCGACTGGCATTATGTCAGCACGATTCTCGCGAAGGAGTTTGAAGAGTCGAGTAGCCGCAGCTACAGCGCCATGACTAAGGTCGGTGAACCTATTATCAACCCTGTGAGCTAACTTAAGCGTCAAACTTAAGCGTCACACTTTGCTTTGAGCCTGTGCTCGTTCCTTGTTGGCCACCTTTGGGTGGCCTTTTTTGTACGCTTTTTGTTAGTTCCGTCCTAAAAATGCAAAATAAACGGCCGTTCACCTGCAACTTATGACTATAACTGCAGCACGGCGGTTTTTTTTGGTATAAAATTCGCTCCCAAAATTCGGCGGCTGCCTACACTTGCTAGGACTCTTATGAAGAGAATGCTGTTCTCGTGTTTTGGACGCCGAACAGACCTTACAGGGTAAAAGCTCTCGCTTTAACACCTAAAATCAATAATTAAGATGGGGATCGGTGTCATGTCAGAAAAATATTTCGTTACCGCACAACAACTGCTCGAAGATTCATTTCTATTAGCTTCACAGGTTTATGAGAGTGGATTCCGTCCGCAGTTTATCGTGGGTATTTGGCGTGGCGGTGCTCCAATCGGGATCGCGGTACAAGAGTTTTTCGACTTTAAGAAGGTTGAAACCGACCATATCGCCGTGCGTACCTCGTCTTACTACGGTATTGGTACCGACAAGCAAAGCAAAGAAATCAAAGTCCATGGTCTGCATTACATTGTTGAAAATGCGAATGCTAGCGACAGCTTACTGATTGTGGACGATGTGTTTGACTCTGGCCGCAGTATCCACGCGTTGAAGGAAAAGTTAAGTCAACTGATGCGCTTAAACATGCCGCAGGATATTCGTATCGCTTGCCCTTATTACAAGCCAAAGAATACCGCTGTGCCTTTAAAGCCTGATTACTATATCCATGCTTCTGAGGACTGGTTAGTGTTCCCACACGAAGTGACAGGGTTAACGCCGGAAGAAATTGCCGAAGGTAAGGGCGATTTAAAAAATATTCAGCATCTTTTTAAGTAAAAAGAATCTGTTAATAAAAAGCGTTAGCAGTTTTTGCTAACGCTTTTTTGTTTCTCGATTTTGAAATACAGCCTATTGTTTTGGCCTATAAATCCATGCAGTTGGCATAGTAAGTGACAGTCGCCGGCCAGTCCGAAAACACGCCAATCACGCCGACATCTTTGGCGAGCACATCGAGTAGTTCGTAGGTATCGCCTTCATTATCAATGGCATCTGTGATGCTTTGATAATACCAACCGCCGCCATCTTTCAATAATCCTGAGCGCTCTAAGCTCCAAGTGATGATCTTAAGTCCCGCTGCTTTCGCGGCTTTGGCATATTCCGATGGAATGATTTTTTTATCCGCATCTAAGGTCACCAGCACCCAGAGTGGCGGCGCGACAATCTCTACGCCTTGGGCTTTAAGTTCCGCCATTGAGGGCGACCAGCTGGAGGAGTCCTGTGGGTCAAAGCCCGTGTGAATATCATATCTATCATCAAGATATACCGCTTGTTTGCCAAACTCGGGGGCGTTAGCAATCCAGTATTTTACATCTTCTAAATTAAAGGATTGGGGGAATACCTGCGAGGCATCGACACCCGCTGCGGTATATTCATCGAGCATTTTCTGGGCATACTCCTGCTGAGTAAAGCCATCGAAGGGCATAGCCACGCTGGCGGCTTTTAGCTCGGGCGTCATTTTAACGCCTGCCTTTTTAAACATCTCAATACTCTCTGCGTGGGTCATCAGGGTACCGTTGCCCGCATAGAGATCGGTGCGCCACTTAGGCGTGGCATTGATAAATTCCTCGACATTGGTCGCCTTTGGATTCTCGCCCTCCATCTTGCCCTTTAACATTTTAAATTCGGCGAGGGTGATATCGCTGGTGCAGCAAGTTGCAGTGGCGGAGACGCCATTGGCCGCATCGGCGGGGGTAAAGGGGACCGAGCATTTGTTGGCAAGTTCGGGAATGGCCAAAATATTGGTTGTGCTGGCGAGATCGCACTGGGAGTGGCGACAGACTAAGGCTTTATCCGCGGTAAAAGTCACATCACACTCGACGATACCCGCACCAGAGTCGATGGCGGCTTGATAGGATTCTTTTGTGTGTTCAGGGAATTGCATCGCCGCGCCGCGGTGACCAATGGAAAAATCACTACGGTAGAAATGATCGGTTTCGCACTGGGCTAAGCGGGTCTTTAAGCTGCTGTCCTGCATTTGGCGCACTAAAAACAGTGGTCGCTCACCGACTTGGGCGGGCACCATTTTCGCTGGTGGCGGTGTAGTCTCGCTATCTTTGTTATCGCTGTTACAGCCTGCTAGCAGGGCCGTGCTTGCCAACAGCATACAGAGTGTTACTGAGGAGGTATTCATCATCTTTCCTAAATTATGAATGACTTATTAATAGGGTCCCTCACACTCTAAAATTGCTATATGACTAAATTTACTTATTTTTATGACCAAAACAAGAAAAGATACCGTCCGTCAGCCGCTTTTGCGCTAGCTTGATACTGAGCTTAGGACTAAGATTAGGGCGAAAAATCATCTAGCATGCCGCGTTACTTTTGCGATTCTTACGGCTCTTTGAAAGTGCTAAACATGAAAATTTTCTCGCAAGCGATCTTTCTGTGCCGAAATCAAGTAAACTGCGCTCCTTTTGTTTTATGATGGCGTTTGTATCGCTTGATAAGACAAACGTGGCAAGCATCATTTAGGAAATAGAGCAGAATGAGCAAGGGTAAAAAATACGATTTTCGCGTCACTCAGGCTGAAAATGGTTGGAAGACGGAAATCACCCGTCGTATGACGTCGACTAAGACGGTAGTGTCGAAAAGCCATGACGGTTTTGCGACCGAGGCCGAGGCACAAGCTTGGGGTCAAGCCGAGCTGCAAGTGTTTTTAGGCACACTGGCTGAGCGCAACAAGCGTCGCTCAGAGAAACAAGCTAAGGCCAAATTAGCGGCGGCTTTAGCGGCTGAAGCGGCAACCGATGCCGATGATTTTGATGATGAAGACGAGTTCGACGAAGAGTAAATCTCGGAAGACATCCCGAAACAAAATCCTCGAAGGCAAACTGGCTTGTGAGCCAATAAGCATTCAACAAAAAAGCGGACCCGAGGTCCGCTTTTTTGTTGGCTCACTTGAGGTATTCCCTTAAGCGAGCATTAGGCAATGGAATTAGCCTTGGATCTTAAAGCTACCTTGCATAATCGCCCAGTGGCCTGGGAAGCTGCAGAAGAACTGGTAAGCTTCAGTCGCGCTCATGCCCGCAGTGCTAAATTTTACAGAAGTTGATTCGCCGCCACCCACTAATGCAGTGTGAGCGATAACGCGGGTATCACCAGCTTTAACGTAAGCAGCATCGGCGCCAGCGCTCATACCATCGGTCGCAACGGCAGACATATCAGCGGCTTTTGTTAACACCCAGTTGTGGCCCATCGCCGCTTTTGGCAGTGTGCCAGTGTGGGTTAACGTCAGGGTCACTTCTTTACAAGTGGCGGGAACAGACAGCTCTTTAGTGTCAAATTGCATAGCGTCAGTTGCTGCAATCTTGAGTTCACATTCGTTAGCACTCGCTTGGCTAGCAACGAATAATCCTAGGCCGAGTAAGCTAGCGCTAGTCATATTACGGAAAGTGGTGCTTTTCGCTTTCATCTGGTACTTCCTTATTCTGAACAAGGTGGCTCGAGCCGATGTGACTCGAGTATGCGCTTGCCAGCATAGGCTGAATTCATTAAATGGGAATGAATTCGATATGTAAATTATGTATATACAACTTTAGGGTGAAATAAGGCGAGTGCGACAATTTGCCGCACTCATGGTTATTAACGCGGCAGTTCGTGGCGGTAGGGAATGGCGCGCTGAGCGCCGGCGCGGGTCACAGTGATAGCGGATGCGGCGTTGGCAAAGCCGACGGCGGCGGCAATCGACATGCCCTCACTTAAGCCCACCACTAAGGCGCCATTGAAGGTATCGCCAGCGGCAACTGTGTCTATGGCTTGTACTTCAAGTGCAGGAATTAATCCGGTAAAGCCTGCGCTACTGATAAATGCGCCTTTACTGCCTAAGGTAATCACCACAGTCGTCACGCCCTGTTGATGCAGCAGTTGGGCGGCCAGTTTGGCATCATCTTCGTTATTGACCTCAATGCCCGTTAACGCTTCGGCCTCGGTTTCATTCGGGGTGATAATGTCCACCCACTTGAGATAATCCAGTTCTTGGCTGACAGCAGGGGCGGGGTTGAGCACTGTGGTAATGCCAAGGCGTTTGGCGGTTTGCAATGCGTGGTTTACTGTCTCCATTGGCGTTTCGAGTTGGATCAGCATGTACTGGGCATTTACAAACAGAGCGTAATGTTTCTCAAGCTCTGGTGGCGTGAGATTAGCATTGGCGCCAGCGGCGATGCCGATGGAGTTTTCGCCATTATCGGCGACAAAAATCATCGCCGTACCTGTACTCAGATTGGCGACTTGGGTAATGCCATCGGCTTCTATTCCATCCTTGAGCCAGTTTTCGCGCATCTCGTTACCCACGCTGTCTTGGCCCAAATGGCAAATAAAATCCACTCGAGAATCGGCCTGACATAAGCGGGCACAGGCCACCGCTTGATTCGCCCCTTTACCACCATGCTCTAGTCGGTAGCTTCGACTCATTAAGGTCTGCCCCGGTGCGGGCAAATACTCAAAATTCATAACATGGTCGGCGTTGGCACTGCCTATAACGAGTATGTGACTCATGGAAGCGTTACCTTAAGTTCATCTGCGATTGAGATAGGTTGGTGTGTAGACCGCTAAACTGTCAACTAACAAGTCAACAAAGCCCTGTCTATCAATACCGAATAGCACAGTGGCATTCGTGGGTTTACCCGTAAGCTGATAGCGATCGACCACTGTCATTCCCAGTGTTAACTCGCTTTGAGTTTCAATGCCTACCCAGCAGTCTTGGGCATCAAACAATGCTGGGTTGAGTAACCAAGCGATAGTGCAAGGGTCGTGCAGCGGCGCGCCGACAAATCCCCACTTGGGATCTCTATGGTAAATCATAAAGAAATCTAGCAACTCGGCGACACATTTAGCCACGGGATTAGGAATGGCGCGAATGCGCTCGATATCTTCATCCATAATTTGTGCCTGATGGGTAACATCGAGGCCGCACATGGTAATAGGAATGCCAGATTTAAAGACGATATCGGCCGCCTCGGGGTCGACAAAAATATTAAACTCGGCGGCGGGCGTCCAGTTACCCACACCCGCAGCGCCGCCCATCAATACAATGCGCTCAATCTTGGCGTGCAATTCGCCATGGCTGGCGAGTAGCAGCGCGATATTGGTCAGCGGCCCCGTTGGCACCAAGGTTACTGGCTTATCGCTTTGGCGGATTTTCTCGGCCATCAACTCGACGGCATTTACGGCTTGAGGTTGAAAACTCGGTGCAGGCAGAGCTGGACCATCGAGTCCCGTTTCACCGTGGACGTTATCGGCAATCATCAACTCACGGCTTAAGGGTTTAACCGCGCCGCCCGCGACTGGAATATCGCTGCGATTGAGCAGGGTTAAGATCCGCAGGGCATTATTGAGGGTTTTATCTGGGGTTTGGTTGCCGGCGCTGGTGGTCACGGCCAGTGGATTTAGCTCGGGATGGGCGAGGGCTAAAATGAGTGCGATGGCATCGTCATGGCCGGGATCGCAATCCAAAATAATTGGGCGACTCATACTGTTACTCCTTTAAACAGCGGGAATGGAGGCTAAGAATAGCACGCCCACGTTTGCAGGCTAGGATGTGGCCGAGTCTTTAAGGCAAACTGTGAGCTTTTTCTGATTTCTATCAATAAGCTGCTACAATAGCGCCCCGCTTTAGGCAGAATCAAGTTCTCTAATGCCTTACCGATCATGGAATGATAAGGACGTTCTGGCGTGTTGATGAATCGCAGTCAATTAACCACGAGTGCACCCGCGCGTTTTTGGGGTTGGTTAGAAATACTCTTGACCAGTGTCCCTCTCTTTTTGGCAGGTGTTGCTGCGCTCTTTCTCTGGGAAGGGGCGCAAAAGTGGTTTCTGGTCAATCAGTTGCTAGAGCGTGGCGATGTGGCCATAGGTCGAGTGGTTGAGACTGCCTATCGCAGTGAGCGCAGTTCGACGGGCGTATATAACCAAAGATTGATTTGCTTGGTTGAGTATCGCACCGCAGAGGGCAACCTCGTTCGCCAATGGGAACTCGATGGCGTGAATTGCCAAGCGACCTATCAATTACGGCCGCCGCAGGGCGACACCCCTGGCGCATTAGTGCCCAACTACGGGCAAAGTTTTGTGCATTATCTTCCCGAGGCGCCAACACGGGCGAGCGCCGATCTTGAGTTAACCCGCGATCGCGCCAAACTGGACTTCGGCTTTGGCATCGCAGGCATATTAGGCTGTTTGCTTGTCGGTTATTTCTGTTTGACGCTATTAAGGATCCGCTGGGCCGAGTTCCGTTATGTGCCAATACTCAAGCGTTTAGGACAGCAACAGGATTACACTGGGATTATCCGTTTGCTTGAAACCTATCGGCAGCATCCCGCCGCGAATATTTTGGTCTGGCTGGCGGCTGAACATTTAGGCCATTCCCCCGAGCACTATCCGCGTTTTGTCGACTTATTTGAACAAATGCAATCTTCACCGAGCAAAAAAAAGCTGGAATCAATAGATGAATCTATCGTGATGATAAGCTTTTACCGTTTGAGTTCATTAGGATTTCACGACTTAGCGTTGGCGATGTTAGCCCGTAGTAAGCAGGCGCTGTCGGCTAAAACCTTAGTCAGCTTTGTGTTGATGACGCGCACTAAGCAGTTGTCCTTTGCATTGGAATTAACCGCAGAAAAGTTAGCGGCATTCGAGGCGTTGTGTGATGCCAAGGAGTTGAAATTCGGCTTGGCGGATGAAAAACAATGCCCCGTCGATTTTGCGGTGCACCTCGATTATTTACTCAGCCTAGTGACATTAGTGCTCGACAATACAGCACTAAACCGCCAAGCGGGGCACGCTATCGGCCCAGTTCAACGGCTGATCTTAGCTGCCTTAACGCAGGCGCAGGCGTTCGATACCCTAAGCCAAAACAGTGCGCAGGCGCTCGATAAACAAATTCAAGTTCTCTTAACCCGTATAGATGCACATCAGGGCTTTGAATACCAACTCAAGCCGATACTCGAGTCGATATTCGCCAAATTAGCACAACCCAATCAGTAACCCGCGTTGTCAGTAACCCAAATTTCAGCAACCAAAGTTTCAGTAAATACTGGGAAATAAGTAATGCAGTCTTATCCTATATCACGCCCCTTGGCATTGGTGGCCGCCTTAGTGGCGTTGCAATTAACCGCCTGTAGCCAACCTAAACCCGTAGCCGTAGTCGAAAATGAAAAGGAATCCTTGCTGCAATTTGATAACGGTAAGCTTATCCAGTTTCAGGAAAAGGCTAATCCGAATTATCGCCATATTCCCTGCGATTTACCCGCAGTTGAGACTGTGGTGACCAACAGTACAGCCTTTGCCGCATTAACTCAGTCGGGTGAAGTGATCACTTGGGGTGACAGTTTTGCTGGTGGCGATAGCCGTGAGGTGACAGAACAACTTAAGCAAGTGACGCAAATTGTCCCCGTTAAAGATGGGTTTGCCGCGCTGCGTAAAGATGGCTCTGTGGTCTATTGGGGCAATGCGGGAAAATTAAATCTGGACAAGGCATTGCAAGCGCGCATGACCAATATCACTAAGTTATTCGCCAACCGAGAGGCCCTAGCCGCGCTCGACGCCAATGGTAAGGTGCATACTTGGGGCTACGGGCCTTACGGCGGCAATAGTTTGCAGGTGCAGGATGAGTTAGTCGATGTGGTCGATATCTTTGCTAAAGGGCGCAGTTTTATTGCCCTGAAAAAAGACGCCAGCGCCGTAGTGTGGGGTGAGGTTGAAAGTTCGACCAATATGAAGAAGTTGCAGTCGCAGCTGACGGATATTAAACATATCGAATATTTTCAAAATACCTATGCCGCTTTGAAAAAAGATGGCTCAGTGGTGAGTTGGGGTTGGCGCAGTGATGCTTATCCGATCCGCAGCGCTCTTAAGGATGTGGCGAGTCTCACGGCAAACAGTTGCGCGTTTGCGGTGTTAAGTCCGACGGGGGATGCCCATTTCTGGGGCGATGGCATTAACTGTGGCGTCGATTGGATCAAGAAAACCGATATCACAGGCGTGAAAGAGATTATCAGTGTCGGCCCGGGATTCTTGCTACTGCGTGACAACGCTGCGCCGCAAATTCTCGCTGACGATACGGATTACGCCTATCTGTTTGGCTTTCATCATGCTCAAGCGATCCTCGACAAGTATTGGCAGCAAGGCAGCAAAATTACCCTAGGCAAGTCCTCCTTTGCCTTTACGCGCCCCGATGGCAAAGTGGTGCCTGTCGGTTATCGGGCAAACCTTAAAAATGTCGAGCAACTGATTGAACGCATTCCACGCCTCACTTGGTTAGCGCCGGCAAATGATGGTTTTGTGGGGATCAGTGAAAAAGGAGAATGGGTCTCTTGGTCGATGAATCTCGGAATGTTTGATAAACCGCCGGTACAACCTGCCGATTCCTTGGTGATTAAGCCACTGGAATTTACCCCCGCTGCCCAATGTGAGACCCCAGAGCAACGGCAGGCGATTTTGAGTCAGGCAAGGCCGCAACGTAAAATCAATTGGTCATTTGACTAATCTAGCTTTTAGTCTTTGAGTAATGCGAAAGGCTGGTGAAACGGGGTTCATCAGCTTTTTAAGCCATCATAGACCTTATCTTTGGCTGTTATCTGAAGTTTTACAGTTGTTATGACTGTATAAGTGTTATTTCATTTAGCATTTTAACTGTTATCTTATTTACATCTTCGCTAGAATACAGGATGTTTTCTATGCAGTTTCATATGTCGTATTAACCATACCAATGCGATACAAGGATGATAATAATGAAATGTATACCCCATATGCAGATGAGGTTATGGCAGGGCGCGAGCGTATTAATGCTGTGCAGCCTAATCGGCTCTGAATCCGTCGAGGCAAAATTGGATATGCCTCGCAGTGAAAGTGGCGCGTCGCACACCCATGTGTTGCCTGTCTTTAGTCAGCAATTAGGATTTAACCTGCCAGCGGGGTGGCGCAAAGCCTACCATGAAGAACGTGCGGACATGTTTATGGCGGAATTTGTGCCGGAGCAGGAAGCGCTTAATCAATGGAGTGCGCTGTTTTGTGTGCAAGGCTTTAAGGGCATGGCCGAAACTGCCAGCCCGGAGCAGTTTTTAGATGCGATGGCCGAGTCATATCAAGCCGCCTGTGACGGTGAAGTGGTCTATCAGAAATTGGGTGATACCCAAGTGGATGGTCACGAAGGCTTTCAGGCTATTCTCGGATGTACCACAATGCCGCATGTCCATGGCGCGACTCAGTTTAATCCCAGTGCCTTTACCTCAAATCCCCAGGGCGAAATTGGTTACTATACCGTGGTAAGTGGTAACAAGGACTTGTATTTACTGCATAAATCGATGCGTGGCGATGTGTTTTCTGCCGATAAACCTCCCTTGCAGGCGGCTAATAGTGCCGACTTTATTTCAGGCTTAGCGCCCTATTCATTAAAGTAGTTATCAGTCGACAGACGGATGAACATGGACTTTCATCCGTATAGACGTCTATAATGCGCGCGCTCAGGCTTGATATGCCACGAGCCTTATTGGGCGTTAACTGGTTTTTCGCCCTCTGAACCTATTTTTAGTCAACCTTCTGTGGTGCTTGCGATGCATTCGTCGCGAGATAATCGGGAAGCCAGTGAAATTCTGGCACTGCCCCCGCAACGGTAAAAGGTGAGAGACGACCGCATTCGCTAGGCGTTCAAGAAGAACCCGATAAGCAATGTGAAAGGTCAGTTTCGAGTTAGTCCTTCTATTGCTTGGATTAACATAGCCTAAGTCCGGAGACCGGCCCTAAAGGTGTTTTTGAGATTTCGGTGGGCAGATCTCAAAATGCGATAGTGACTGTCAGTATTTGTTACTGAATCAACGGTATCGTGGCGCCAATGCCCCGTTTTCCTTGCAGGAGTTAAAGGTAAAATGGGAACACATCCAACAAAAATCGCGCTGCTGATCGGCAGCCTTTGCAGTTTTTCTGTTATCGCCCCCGCCGTGGCGGCCGATGATGCCAGCGTTGCCAAAGTCGATGAGCATATCGTCGTGATTGGCCGTTCAGACAAGACCCCCTTAAATATTGCCGCCAATGTGAATGTGATTGATGCCGCTGCGATTGAGCAGAGTGGCGCAACCAGCTTGACCGAAGTGTTACGTGGTCAAAGTGGTATTCAGCTGTCCGACAATAACATTGGTACTAGCTTCGCGATGCGCGGCTTTAGCGCCAGCACCGCCGTTAACAACACCTTGATTTTGCTCGATGGTCGTCGCTTAAATAACATCGATATCGCCGCCCCTAGCCTGAATGCCATTCCACTCAATTTAATTGAGCGTGTCGAAATTTTATCGGGCAGTGCGGGCGTGCTCTATGGTGACCAAGCGGTAGGCGGGGTGATCAACATTGTGACTAAGTCACCTGAGAATACGGGCGGCAGCGTGCAATTATCCGGCGGCAGCTTTAATACCTATGAAGGTCGCGGCGATGTGTCGGGCGCCATCAATAAAGATTGGCACTATTTCCTGACCGGTAGCTACAACCAAGGCGATAACTATCGCAAGCACAATGCCAATGAAACGGGTTCTATCCTTGGCCGTATTCAATATAAAACCGCCACAGATTCTTTCTTCGTTGAAACTAGCTATTACGATGATGATCGCGAAAATCCTGGCTCGTTGACGGTGGATCAGTTCAAGGACGATCCACGCCAATCTTTCAATAGTAGCGAATATGTTCATGAGATGACGACTGCTGCGCGCAGCGGTTATCAGCATCAGCTAAACCAAAACTGGGCGTTAGCGGCGGATCTGGATTACAGCGATACCTTAGTGACCTCATTAAACTGGGGCGCGGGTAGCCAAAATACTCGCTCGCTGCTGATGTTTAGCCCTAAAGCACTCGCTAATTACAGCACCCGTCAAGGTGAGCTAAACCTAGTCACTGGTTTGGATATCAGCCGCGGTAAGGCCGAGTTTGACTCTATGGCGCGCAGCAACGTGCAGGAAATGCAAAGTGCTTACCTGCAAGCCACTGTGCCATTAAGCCACACCTTAAGCTATGTGGTGGGTGGCCGTTATGCGCGGGTGACCGACGATCTGGTCGATGGCAATGTGTATCCAAACGGCATCGATTTAGATGAAGATGCGACCGCATTCGAGTTCGGTTTAAATTACCGTCCGAGCGCCGAGCACAGATTCTATCTGCGTGGCGATGAAAACTTCCGCTTTGCTAAGGTCGATGAGCAAGCCTACACCCCGAAAGATGTGTATGGCTTAAAGCCGCAGACAGGCCGTTCCTATGAGGCAGGTTGGGATTGGACTGTGGCGAGCCAAAGCCTACGCGTCAGCCTATATCGCCTCGATTTAGAAGATGAAATCGTCTTCGATCCGAGTGCTGAAAAACCAGTTGGTGGCAGTTTCCAAGGCGCCAACGTCAATGCCGATGCTTCACGCCGCTATGGCGCGAGTGCCGATTGGGATTGGCAGGTCACTCAAGCCCTCACCTTAGGCTTGGAATATAACTATATCGATGCCGAATTTACCGACGGGGTGAATGATGGCAAGCAATTGTCTTGGGTGGCTGAACATACGGGACGCGGTTATGTCAGCATGGATTTTGCCGAGCATTTCCAAGTATTTGCCGAGGCGATTTACACGGGCGATCGTTTTATTGAAGGCGATAACGGCAACGAAGGCGATAAATTATCTAGCTATGTCTTAGGTAATCTAGCCCTTAACTATACCCGTGATGCTTGGTTAGCGAGCCTGCGTATCGATAACCTGTTTGATAAAGAGTATGTTAGCTCGGGTTACTACGGTGGCATTTGGGGTGATAGCTATTACTCAGGCCGAGGCCGTGATATTCGCTTTACCTTAGGCTATCGTTTCTAAGCTCGGTTCAATAGTGAATCTTTAAAGCCAGACTCAGTCTGGCTTTATTATTTCTGTTGTTTGGGGATGCGCAGAGAAAAATCTATCTTCTCGGTGTATTCTTTATAGGTTCAGCCTATTTTGAGATGAGTTAAGTCGTTGCTTGTGCTGTAGATCACTGCATATAACGCATTGTCACAATTATTCTACGACTTAGGGCTGAAATTCTTTGTAGTTTGGGTATGATGTGAGCGGTATTCGAATCATCTTATAGCTAATTAACAGGTGTAAAGTGTCTTATGACAGATCTTGAGCAACAGGTTTTTACTCAAGTGAGAGCCATCATAGCGAATGAAGAGCAAGTGATCGGTCGCCGTGGGATCTTAATTCCACTCAAAAAAGCGATCCTAGCCGAAGGCGACATTCGTAATGTGATCGATATTATTTCGAGCGATCCCGCATTAGCTGCCCACATGTTGATGCGCAGTAATTCGGCGCAGGCTTCAGGTGTAGTAAATCCTAAATCTCGCTCCTTAAAAGACGCCCTAATCCGTTTAGGCCAGGTCAATATTTATCGTTATGCCTTCACCTTCTATTTGAAAGAACGCCTCGATGAATTGCCCCAACCCTATAAGAAGTTGGTACAAGGTTATTGGAAACTCACGGAAAATATCGCTACCGATGCGGTCGACAGCCTAGTCGATATGCCGGATGTCGATGTTGACCCCGATGAAGTACAAACCTTGGCGCTGTTTAGTGTATTCGGGCAAATCATTGCCTTAACCGCCTTTGCTTACTTAAATGCCAGCTCTGAGCAATCTTTCCCGTTAAGCGTGATTAAGTCATTGATTGATAATCAGCAGCAGACCTTAACCATCGAAGCCTTTGAGGCTTTAGATCTCGATCAGGATCTGCGCCAAGAGTTTATGATCGCCCACAATCTGCGCCAGACCCGTAATCAAAATTCTCCAGGGTTAATCCTGCGCCGTGTGCTCTCGATGCGCGGTATGTTACTCAACCCGCTCTAAGCACTGCTCATAAAAACAAAGCCTGCAATTGCAGGCTTTTTTATGCTGTTTTGACGGCACTAATTGGATTTTTGCTGACGCGCTAAGCCTTCGCTTGCCACCAGTTGCAGCCAGTTTTGCACTAAGGCCGAGTTCGCGCTGTGGCGGCGATAGGCCCCAAATAGTGGTCGCTTTAAGCCTTCTTGGCCGAGTTTGACTGAAGCTAAACTCAAACCATGTCCCTCATTGATTGACCAGTTGGGCAGGGCGGCGATACCGTCCTTACAGGCGATGCGTTGAAGTAACATCATGGTCAAATCGCAGGTCTTTTGCTCGCCGGCTTCAACGCCTGCGGGTTCTAAAAAGTGGCGATAAATATCTAAACGCGCCAGTGGCACTGGGTAGCTGATAATGGGTAAGCGGGCCAATTGCTTAGGCGTAACATAGGCTTCTTTCGCTAAGGGATGATCCTTGGCAACCACTAACTTCACTTCAAAATCAAACAAATGCTGATAGGCGAGCGAGTGTCCCGGTACGGGATCTGAGGTCAGTACTATATCGAGTTCGCCCATCTCTAAGGCATTGAGCGAATCGAATAGATGACGGCTCGATAGATCTAACTCGGCCTGCGGATGATCTTGCCTAAATTGCTCCATCACTGGCATTAACCAGCGAAAACAGCTGTGGCATTCAATCCCCACTCTGAGCTGATTGGTCTCTGTCTCTAGGCCATTTTTCAGATCCGTTTCCGTTTCTAACACCTTAGGCAGGATCTCTTCGGCGAGGTGCAGTAGCCGTGCGCCTTCTTGAGTAAAGGAGAGGGGTTTGCTTTTACGCACAAAAATGGGCGAATTAATTCGTTGCTCTAACTCCTTAATTTGATGGGAGAGAGCCGATTGAGTGACAAAACGTTTTTTGGCTGCGCCCGCCAAGCTGCCACTTTCCTTCAGTGCCATTAAGGTTCGCAGATGTCTTAGTTCGATCATGATCACTCCAAGTGAATTTCGCTCATGTTGTGCTTGAAATCAATTCGGTTGCTGGCATAGAGACTATCACAATAAACTTCTAGACGTCCAGACGCCCGTTGTGATTTATCCAGACTTAAATGCGAAAAGTTGCCCAGAAACACAATCTGGTGGGTGCTAGTGCCGAATATGGCTTATCTCAAATAAAGGAAGATATGGTATGCAATTAAACAGTCTTGGTTTTCCCCGTATCGGGCGTCGTCGTGAACTGAAATTTGCCCTCGAAAAATACTGGCGTGGTGAGAGCACTCAAGCCGAGCTGCATGAGGTGGCCAAGGAGTTACGTCGTACCCATTGGCAATGGCAAGTCGCCGCTGGGATCGAGCAAGTGCCAGTGGGTGATTTTGCCTTTTACGATCAAGTGTTAACCCTGAGTGCGACCCTAAACGCCATTCCAGATCGTCACCGTGGCGAGGGCGCTATCGATCTTGATACCTTATTCCGCGTTGCCCGTGGCCGTGCGCCAACTGGCACCGATGCGCCAGCCTCGGAAATGACTAAGTATTTCAACACTAACTATCACTACTTAGTGCCAGAACTTAAGCAAGACCAAGTGTTCTCTATCGCCTATGAGCAGTTTTTTGATGAAGTCGCCGAGGCGCAGGCGCTGGGTTATCAAGCCAAGCCCGTGCTGTTAGGCCCTGTGAGTTACTTGTATCTGGCAAAAACCGTGGGTCAGGATTTCGATAAACTCAGCCTATTGCCCAATCTGTTAAAGGCCTATGCCGACATACTTGCGCGTTTTGCCGCGCAGGGCGTGACTTGGGTACAGCTTGAGGAGCCGGTTCTGGCTCTCGAATTAGCCGCCGATTGGCAAGCTGCGATTAGCGAAGCTTATCAAGCGCTTAAAACGGCTCAAGTGAAGATTTTACTCACCAGCTACTATGGCAGCATCAGTCATCATCAGGCGCTGGTTTCCGCGCTGCCGGTGGCGGGTCTGCACCTCGATTTAGTAACAGCCCCTGAACAATTGGCCTTGTTTGCCAATGCCTTAAGACCAGATCAAATTCTGTCGGCGGGTGTAGTTAATGGCCGTAACGTGTGGGCAGCAGAGGTTGACCTGATTGTCGAGCGTATCGGTAGTGTTGCCCGAGACTTAGGAGCGCGCCTATGGATTGGCACCTCCTGTTCACTGCTTCACAGCCCTGTAGATTTAGAGGTGGAGACGACGCTCACGCCGACGCTACGTCAGCAGCTCGCATTTGCTAAGCAAAAGCTGTTGGAGCTGGCTAATGTGCGCCAATTGCTGCTGGCGCCTGAGTCTGTCGCGGCCAAAGAGATAGTTAACACCTGTGTGGCACGCCGTGAGGCTAAGGCTCAGGCGGCGGATGCTAAAGTGATCGCCCGTGTCGCTGCGCTGATCCCAGCCGACTATGAACGTGTGAGCGAATTTACTGAGCGCCAAGCGGTGCAGCAGCGTAAGTATCGTTTGCCATTACTGCCAACGACCACTATTGGCTCATTCCCACAAACGCCTGCTATCCGTGGCTTACGTAGCCGTTGGCGCAAAGGGGAGCTAAGCGATGCTCAATATACCGAGCAGTTGCAGCAAGTGACCCGCGATACCATAGACCGTCAGCTCAAACTCGGTATCGATGTACTAGTTCATGGTGAGGCCGAGCGTAATGACATGGTGGAATACTTCGGCGAGCAGCTTGAAGGCGTGGGCTTTACCAAAAATGGTTGGGTGCAGAGTTATGGTTCTCGCTGCGTTAAGCCGCCGTTGATTTATGGTGATGTGAGCCGCCCTAAGGCTATGACGGTTGAGTGGGCCGAATTCGCCCAAAGCCTGACGGACAAACCCGTCAAAGGCATGCTAACTGGCCCTGTGACGATTCTACATTGGTCGTTTGCCCGTGAAGATATCAGCCGCGATACCATTGCTACCCAATTGGCGCTGGCGATTCGTGATGAAGTGGTGGATTTACAAAATGCAGGCATTGGCATTATCCAAATTGATGAGCCAGCTTTCCGCGAAGGTCTGCCATTAAAGCAAAGCGAGTGGCAAGCTTACTTAGATTGGGCGGTGAATGCTTTTAAACTGAGTGCGGCGGGGGTTGTGGATGAAACCCAAATCCACACCCATATGTGCTACAGCGAGTTTAACGACACGATTGCGGCCATTGCCGCCATGGATGCGGATGTTATCACCATCGAGACCTCGCGTTCACGCATGGAACTGCTCAACGCCTTTGAAGATTTTGAATATCCAAATGAAATTGGCCCAGGCGTTTACGATATCCACTCGCCAAATACCCCAAGTGTTGAGGCCATGGTGCACCTTATCGAAAAAGCGGCGCAAAAAGTGCCTGTGCGCCAACTGTGGGTTAACCCCGATTGCGGCCTTAAGACCCGCACTTGGGATGAGGTAGAACCCGCACTGAAGAACATGGTCGATGCGACCCGCGAACTGCGTCGCCGCCTCGGCTAAGCGCTGTAAAATCTGCAATCTATGCCTCTTTGGCATAGCGTAAAAAAAGGGATACCTTAGGTATCCCTTTTTATTAACGAGTTGTGAGTCATTCAGTCGCTACTTTAGTAATAGTGCCACACTGAATAGGGTCCAATCGTTGATGATGTGTGCGCCTGTAGAGACAAGGATATTTTTTGTTTTCAAGTAGGCGAGTAACAGTATGATTCTCGCTGTACCGATCACAATCAGGCATTGAACCCAATTCCATTGATACGTGGGTAGATGCACCATGCCAAACAATATTGCTGAACCTATCCAAGCGATAATAATGGCGGTTTTGCGTTGGACGCCAAAATGAGTGTGGAGCAACCACATTAAGGCTAAAAATGGAAAGACAGTGATAATCTCTTCACCGAAGAGTTGCGGAATAGTGCGTAAAAAGAATTGCAGTGTTTCCCCTATATCCTGATGACGGAGCATTTCAAACACAGGATTAGCGGTTGCGCCCACAGTGTCTATTACCATCTTACCGATGACTAAAGTGACCACTATGTTGAGAAGGGCAACCAAAAACATCCACCCAACCGCTTTTAAGTCAAGCTTGTCAAAAATTAATCGCCAATGCTCACCAACAATAAGGTAAAACATACAGAGCGGAATACCAGGAAAGAGAATGGTACTTACCCAATCTCGTCCTGGATATGCTCCAAAAGGGTAAGGAGATACCAAGCTAATAAAGCCTAGTATCGCCCCTAAGATTAACAGCGCCCACTGACCAGCGGTTAAGCTTATCGGCTTGCCATTATAAAATGGGAAGTCAGTCATCGCTCTCATACTTTGCTCTTGCTTGCCAGTTAATATCATTTGTTACCCTTTATTTAGTGACTGTAGTCGCTTATTTACGACCACAATCGAAAGCGGGGGAATCCGTGATTGTTTCGTATTTACCATCAAAAGTGACTACCGTGAGACACTTATGCTGTGACTTATTCCACCAGAAGCCCCAGATACGATCTGGACCTTTTTGAGACTTGATGAACTCATAGCCATGGCTTTCCAGTACTCTTTCACCTCCGCTAGCCCTTCCTCCCACAAGATTTTGAATATCATTTGAGTTGTTACTATTGTTGTTTGCATGGTGGCGAACACTGTGATGTCTTGCTTCATCAGTATTCTCGTCATCACAAAACTTATTGTTTTGGTGATTCGCATAGGAGGCGTATTTTCCATCCTTGGTGGTGACAGCAATACAGTTTTGCTTATTTGGATTCCACCAATAGCTGACTTTACTGTGATTAAGCGTTTTGGTGCTGCGGTGGAAATAGCCTAGGTCTTGGAGTTCACTCTCTCCCGAACTAGCACGCAGGCCAACAATGCTATCCAAGCTATTTGAGTGTCTATTGTGCTCATGCCTATCCTGTTCATGTCTATTATCGTGATCGTGCTTATTATCACGACTGTGGTTATTAGATGATGAATGACCACATACCTCTGACGGTTGATTCATAATGGCACTATAACGTCCCTCCTTTGTGGTGACTGCAATACACTGTTCCCTGTCTGCACTCCACCAATAAGTAATAGAGCTGCTCGAGATTTTTACCGTGTTTTTATAGGTATAGCCTCGCTCTTCTAGCTGATGCTCACCACTGCTTGCTCTCATATCGATAAGATCATTTAAGTGTGTGGTTGAAGCTGCTTGAGCTCCGAGTGAGAGTAAGAATAAACCACCGAAGCCTATGTTCTTAAAATGTTTCATTTTCTGGTCCTATGTCATTCCAAAATATTTTGTGAAAACTGATGTACTAGCCTACGGCGGAAAACCTTTGCTTTTGTGCTCACTGGTATATGAGTTTTCAAAAATATCAGGGTTAGTCAGTTTGATTGAATATCTATGCGTAATTATCGATTAATTACCAAATAACTTTAGTCCTTAAAAAACTTTTTTGTAGTTTAATTTCACAAAAATCAGCGTTTGTTCACAATTTGAACTGATTTGTGTAATTTTGAAACAATTTAGCTTGAGCAGTTTAAAAAGTGTACGTATGGTTTGTTTGGTTAGCTATTCAATGAAGGTAATTTATCATGCAAAAACAAACTGGATTTACCCTGATAGAGTTGGTCGTTGTGATCATTATTCTTGGGATCTTAGCTGTTACGGCTGCACCAAAGTTTATAAATCTACAATCCGATGCGAGGGAATCGACACTTCAAGGGATGAAGGGAGCATTGCAAGGAGCAAATTCATTAGTGTATTCAAAAGCAGTAATAGCGGGGCTCGAAAAGGCTAAAGCCCAGATCGTGACATTGGAGCCTGGGGTTATTGTCATCGCCGATTATGGTTACATGACGAGCAATACTTCTGTTGGAATTGTTGCAGAAGACTTAAAGGACATATTAGATGTGAGCTTGCAGGAGTTAAGTGATGATACCACTTCAGTGTCCTCTGAAGATTGGGGGATCCGCATTATTAACGGGACGAGTTTTAAACTGGTTCCAAAGGGAAAAACTGCAGATAGCACGGCATCTAATGCTTGTTATTTAGTCTATGAGGCTGCAACTGCAACCACTTTACCTCAGTATTCGACAGTGGATAGCGGTTGTTAACATCTTACCGTTGTTAAAAGTCTGTTTGAATATTTATGCAAATTGACGTGTTTGGTGAAGCCTTTAGGGGAAGTCAGTTTGTTGATGGTCATTTCGGCAATTTCGAGGGATGGAAATGAGTTAACTATGGGATGTTATTCCGCATTTGGGGTTCTAAATGAAAACACAGTATTTATCTATCCTGCTGATATCCATTGGCATCTTATTAGGAGGATGTGGAAGTGAAGCAGACGCTGGCACCGTTAAGCCAGCATTACAGAAAGTTGCATATGTTGTTGCTGGTGTAGCCCAAAATGTGGGGGATGTATGGACAGTTGGAGAGGCGGCTCTGAGTGCACCTCAAGAGTTGGCCAAGCGTATCAACATAGGTTTATCACTCTATGCTGCATTTGGTCCATCAATCAAAGAGCACAATGGTAAAGCGATTCTAGATCAAGCTCCCTATGACCGTGGTTTAAAGCCTCCAGTCATTTACAACACAAATGGCATCAAAGCGCTAACTGGAGTGGAGTTGCCATGTGCGCGAGTGATTGAAGATTGGGGGGACGGCAGTAACATCATCACCTGCCTAGACAGTAAAGATAACGATATTGGTCGGTTAGTTGTCGATGGTCAGTGGGGGAAAATCTGGGCCTCAATAGAAGGCGCTCAAATTGTGCAAGACTTTCAATTTGTGACAGACATTGAGTGGGTTGCTGACACCCTTGAAGACCACTCCCAGGTTATCTTCACCGTTGATTTAGGCGGAATTATTCTCACGGGTGATGAGATTCCACAAGTCAGTGAATTATACGGCAGGATCATCAATCTAAAAGATGGCCAGCAAACAGAGAAGTTCGACGAGAAGTTTGAGTTCCAAAAGACTTAACTCACCCAGTTTTCGCGTGACGCTAATCTATTGTTATCCCCAATTCACCGGTGGCTGATATTGAGGGGGGGACAATCTAAAGACAGTATCTAGGTGGTTAGCTGGACCCAATCCTATCGGCCATGTCTTTAAACGTTAAATTCAAGCTAGATAACAAAACCATTTTTTCGATATGTAGTGCATTTTCACCGTTAATCAGTCACTTGTTAGCCGGATATGAAGCTGACTTCCATGAAGAAGTTAGGATTCTCAGTGGCAAACCATTCCTCGTTCAGGGGCTGCAAGATGCATCAATTTAAACCAAATAGGAAGCCACCACTAAGCGATTTTCGGCCGGCTAACCCCAATCATTCTCCAGAATGATAACCAGAGATAGCCTGGCCAATACGAACAACCAATAGAGAGGTAACCATCCATGAAACATAAAACTAAATTTGCATTACTTGAATTAGCTAACTTATTCCTCATTCTCGGATATGCCGTTGTGTTCGCTTGGGTAGCGCTAAAGCTTTTCTGATGAGGAGATAACTAATGATATCGGTAAGAATCATTTTGCTACGTATAGTCGCAATAGCATTCCTCCTAGGCTTTATCCAACTATCGGTAAGGGCGGAGGTTGAGCCATCGGATGACACTACGAACTTCCTCAACACTTGTGCGGCTTTAGCTCAGTCAATCCGTGACTTGTCTGTAGGAGATGAGAGTGAGTTTTATGCTGAAGCACGAGTTGTACTTGCTGAGCAGGCAAGAGTCAGGCAGTTTGGATTTAAATCAGCTAGTTATATCAATGTAACAGCCGAGAGACTTATTAATGAGAATGCTCTATTTGATGAGAAAGCCTATACCAAAGAGCAATTAACCCGTTATTTCCAAGATGTAACTAGAGCAGCAACTAACATGACTTGTGAGAGTTATGTCGCTCGGTTTATCAACAAATAGAAAACCATTATGAAAACATCAATCAAAAGCCTCGTTGTCGGCTTAGCTATCGCTTGTTCGTTTGTTGGCTCATTTATAGTCAATGCTCAGGAGCCTGAACCATCAAAAGAGATCGGAGAATGCATTCTCTTAGCTGCGGCTTTGAGAATGGAAATAGATGATCAAACAGAATCAGACTCTTATGGCGTTATGGTGGGTGAGTTGGTTTATCTACACTACTACTTTGAAACGGGTCGGACATTAACCCAGTCATACAATGATAACCAGTACTATAAAGAGACGATCCAAGGGGCCATTAAAGTCGGTGCAGATATCTCTGCTCGTACATCTGAGGAGTTATTGCTCAAGATGTTTTATCAAGATATTAAATCAAATATTAATAGTACATGTTGGGACTTAGCCGTTAAGACACACAAACAATTTTTGCCCGTAAATCTGAGTTAGTTATGGCTAGAGATTCTCGAGGTAATCTAATTGTAATGATGAAGATTGTAGAGATGGACATCGCTAAGCAATTTCCCTCTCTACTTTGACCGCTTCTATGCAAGCAGTGACAGATTTAATGGTTAAGGAATCCGTGTTCACTCCCATTAACCTTCTGTCTTCCTCCTCTGTAACATGCCTTATTCGAAGATGGTTAGTTAAACATCATTTCGGGGACATGCTCAGGTACCACCAATTCGCCAGCGGTGAGCTTAATAATCTCCTCGACACTCACACCGGGCGCGCGTTCAAGTAGATGAAATTTGCCTTCTTTTATTTCGATAAAGGCCAAGTCTGTCAGTACTTTTTTGATGCAGCCCTTGCCCGTTAGCGGCAGGGTGCACTCGGTTAATAATTTGGATTCACCGTGCTTTGAGGCGTGGGTCATGGTCACAATAATATTGTCGGCGCCGGCGACAAGATCCATGGCGCCGCCCATGCCCTTAATTAATTTGCCCGGGATCATATAGGAGGCGATATTGCCCTGAGTATCGACCTCAAAGGCGCCTAATACGGTGAGATCCACATGGCCGCCGCGGATCATGGCAAAGGACTCGGCCGAGTCGAAGATGGCGGCGCCCCTTGCCATAGTCACTGTTTGCTTGCCAGCATTGATTAAGTCGGCATCGACCTCTTCCATCGTCGGAAAAGGCCCCATCCCTAACAGACCGTTTTCGGATTGCAGCATCACTTCAATGCCTTCGGGAATATAGTTAGCCACCAGTGTGGGGATACCAATGCCAAGATTCACGTAATAGCCATCTTTGAGTTCTTGGGCGACGCGCTGGGCGAGTTGTTCTCTTGAAAGTGCCATAACCAAATCCTATTTGCTGGAGGGGCGGGTAGTCAGTTGCTCGATACGTTTCTCGAAGCTGCCTTGGATAAGCCTATCGACATAGATGCCGGGCGTATGGATTTCATCGGGATCTAATTGACCCGGTTCGACAATTTCCTCCACCTCCACCACGGTTATCTTGCCCGCGGTGGCGGCAAGGGGATTGAAGTTACGGGCAGTTTTGCGAAAGACTAAATTGCCGAAGGTGTCGGCCTTCCAGGCTTTGACTATGGCAAAGTCGCCTGTAATAGATTCTTCAAGAATGTAATGGCGACCATTGAATTCTTTGACTTCTTTACCGATTGCTACGTCAGTGCCATAGCCGGTTGCGGTATAAAAAGCTGGAATGCCCGCGCCCGCCGCACGCATTTTTTCCGCTAGCGTACCCTGCGGCGTGAGTTCGACTTCCAGTTCGCCAGACATCATCTGCGCTTCAAAGTTGGCATTTTCGCCCACATAGGAGGCGATCATTTTTTTGATCTGTTTATCGAGCAATAAGATCCCAAGTCCGTATTCCGTAGTGCCGCAGTTATTGGAGACGACGGTCAGGTTTTTGGTGCCCTTGTGTTTGATTTCTTTGATTAGATTTTCAGGAATACCGCAAAGGCCAAAGCCGCCCGCAATCACCGTCATCCCATCTTCGAGTCCCGCTAACGCATCGCTGTAGCTGGTAACCACCTTATTCAATCCAGACATGGAGTGCTCTCTTACGCTTGCTGAAAGTGTGGCGCTTACTATTACCCAATTTTTCGAGCGCTCCTATGGTACTAAGGTGCCAAATAAAACCGCGGTCAATTGCCATATTCTAATGGTATTGAGTCTGGGGTGTTGGGGATATGCGCCCCGCCATCCCTGTGTTCAAGGCATGGATAAAGGGCTGTGACTGGATTTTAAAGCATCGGGAGACAAGCAATATGGCGGTTGAACACTCAGGGTTAAAGGGCAAGGTGGGGCTGATCACCGGCTCCACCAGTGGAATTGGTTTAGCGACGGCTCATGTGCTGGCGGAGCAAGGTTGTCATCTTATTCTGCACGGCTTAATGCCCGAAGCTGAGGGGCAACGCTTGGCGGCGGAGTTTGCCGAGCAATATCACATTCATACTTTCTTCAGTAACGCCGATCTGCGGGATCCAGAGAGCATTCATGCCTTTATGGACGCAGGTGTTAAGGCTCTGGGCAGTATTGATATTTTGGTGAATAACGCCGGTATTCAACACACTGAAAATGTTGCTCATTTCCCGATTGATAAATGGAACGACATTATCGCCATTAACCTGTCCTCGGCCTTTCATACCATTCAACAAGCCGTGCCTGCGATGGCCGAAAAGCGTTGGGGCCGCATTATCAATATCGCCTCTGTGCATGGTTTAGTGGCCTCGGTCAATAAGGCGGCCTATTGTGCGGCTAAACACGGGATTGTCGGCCTAACCAAAGTCGTGGCCATCGAGTGCGCCGAGCAGGGGATTACCGTCAATGCGATTTGCCCTGGCTGGGTGGATACACCGCTGATCAACAAGCAGATTGAGGCCATCGCCAGCAATAAGGGCTTAAGTTACGACGAGGCTAAGTATCAACTCGTCACGGCAAAACAACCCCTGCCAGAGATGCTCGACCCGCGTCAGATTGGTGAATTTGTATTGTTTTTATGTAGCAGTGCGGCGCGGGGTATTACCGGCGCATCGCTGGCCATGGACGGTGCCTGGACCGCGCAATAGGTTAGTATCCAAGGTCGGTCTAATCGTTTTTAGCTCAACAGGTTAGTATTACTTTAGCATCTACTTCTAAAGACCCATATCCGTTTAAAGGCGATTCACCTAGGTTTAGTTTGATGTCTATTTTCAAACAAAAATAACCTTAAAGGTGATAACAATGAAATGGAATAAATCGTGTCTCGTCGCCCAATTTCTACTCCTTGTAATTGGGCTTTTTTCATCTCTGACGTACGCCGGAAGTTGGCAACAGAATGTAGCCATTGGTGGTTTTAACAAAGTACATATCTACACTCCAGATACTGACGCTAAGGTGGGCGACGGTAAGGCATTGATGTTAGTGCTGCATGGCTGCGTGCAACCCATCAACAACTATCTCACTGCCAACCTTGAACAGGCTGCAGAGGCTCACGGCATGGTCATTGCCGTACCCGATGCGATGAATAAGGCGGGCTACAGCTGTTGGTCCTATTGGCAGGGCAGCATTAATCGTACATCGGGGGATTATAAAAATCTGATTAACTTGGCCAATGCCCTGTCGGGTGATGTAAACCGTCATATCGACCCGACTCAGGTGTATATTGCAGGACTCTCCTCGGGCGCGGCGATGGCAATGCAAACAGCTTGCGTGGCACCCGATGTGTTTGCAGGGGTGGCCTCAAGCGCGGGGCCAAGCATAGGGACGAGTTCGAATGGGGCGATCTCTACCTGTGAAACCGTATCGACATCTACTTTTAAATCACGCTGTGAATCCTACGCGGGTAGCTATAAGAGTTATTTGGGGACTCAGTTAGCCGTGATTGGCCATGGTAAGGCCGACACTACGGTCAACACTTGCTATAACCAGCAGAATGCCGATGGTTTTGCCACGGTTTATGGCGTGACTAAGTTAAGCGGAACCAATGCGTTATCTGAGGGCGCTGGACATACGGCATCTGAAACCCTGTGGAGCAACAAACGGGTGGCAATGTTGTGGTTCGATGGCTTAGACCATTCATGGTCTGGTGGGGCGGGTGCATCGGGGGATTATGTGGCCGACGACAGCATTAACTTTGCCACCTATTTAGGAAAATTTTTTGCCGACAATAACCAAAGGGTAAACCGTAATGCCTTGCCTACCCTTGCCAATGTCACAGGTGCAGATAACGCGGGCGTGCTGACTGTTTCTGGCATGGCTAATGATAGCGATGGGTATGTCGCGCAGGTAACTATGGGCATTTATTTGCTCGACGGTGCGGGCCAAAGCCTGATCGGCAATGTGAGTACCACAAGCCTTGGTAGCGACGGCAGTTTTCAGCTATCTAGCCAGAGCTTAAGTGATGGTCTGTACAAGCTGGTGGTACAAGCAAGTGATGATGTGTCTGCGCTTAGCGCGCCAGTGGAGTTAACCGTACGTGTTGGGCCTGAGCCTGCGAATGCTGCGCCAGCACTGAGTAATATTCAGGTGAGTGTTTCAGGACAATGCGCATCGGTGACGGGCTCGGTTGTTGATGCAAACCAAAATTTAGCCTCGGTGACCGTTGGTTTTAGTTCTGGTCAGCAAGTCAGCGCGAGCATTAATGGCACTCAATATAGCGCTCAAGGCTGTAATTTACCGGGCGGTGCGAATCTTGCGACCGTGATTGCGATGGATAGCACGCAACTCTCCAGCCAAGACAGCATTAACTTTACTATCGATGCGGGCGTGACGGGGGATTACAACACCCATATTAATCTTGGTCATATCACTTGGGGTGTAGGCTATTCCGCCTGTTATCTTGCCTTCGGCACTGGGCAATTTACCATGCGCGAATACGCGGTGGGCAGCTCGCAATGTCAGTGGGTTGCCGATGGCAATACTAGCTGCGCGGGGCCTCAGCAGGCATGTACTGGTAGCACAGGTGGCACCACTGAGCCTACAGATAGCGACAACGATGGTATTAGTGACAGCATAGATAACTGCCCTAATGTCGCTAATGCGGATCAGGGGGACAACGATGGTGATGGAATCGGCAATGCCTGTGATACCACGCCCAATGGCGATACTTATCAATGTACCCAAGTCACGGCGAGCAACTATGCCCATGTCACGGCGGGCCGCGCGACCAGCAGTGGCGGTTATGCCTACGCTAAGGGTTCGGGTCAATTAATGGGGCTTTATAACACCTTCTATAGCAGTACTTTGGCCAATACTGCTACCAATTACTATGTGGTTGGTAGCTGTCCTAACTAAGTAAAAAGGTTGATTAGGGGAAGGCCCTGACTGGGTTATGTAGGCTTGATAACAAAGGCGAACCTTATGGTTCGCCTTTTTGCATTGGCTTGGGTGGATGGCGGGGGCGGTTACTGACAGCAAATAGCGCATTATCCTGTAAATTCTCACCAATGCCCTGCATAGCACTATTCAGCGAAAGCCGTCTTAAATGATAAGATAGGCGCCAGAATTTTTATGAGGTGAAAACTCACCTAGTGAAGACGTGGCAATTTTGACCTAACGCGCCGCGTGACGAATGCGGTTATTCGATTTATTGATTTGATTATGTTAGGTGTATTTCTATTCTGTCGTCCTAAACGGGGCGTACACCCTTATAGATTTGAGCATTACTGGAGACAAAACTCATGACAAACGCGAATGTGGATGCCACGCAGTTAACGACTAAGCCATCACAAGATGGTTTTTATATGCCCGCCGAATGGGCGGCGCAGCAAGCCGTATGGATGATTTGGCCATATCGTCCTGATAACTGGCGCTCTGCAGGTGCTTATGCTCAAGCGACCTTTGCTAAGGTGGCCGATGCCATTGGTGGTGCAACTCCCGTTTATATGGGTGTACCTCAGGCCTTTTTAGCCGAAGCGCAAAAAGTGATGCCTTCCCACGTGACTCTGGTCGAAATCGACAGCAACGACTGCTGGGCTCGCGACACTGGACCTACTGTGGTGGTCAATGCCGAGGGCGAATGCCGTGGCGTGGATTGGGGCTTTAATGCTTGGGGTGGTCACAACGGTGGTCTGTATTTCCCATGGGATAAGGACGAACAAGTTGCCGCACAAATGCTCAAGCAACATGGTTTTGCCCGTTATAGTGCACCGTTGATCCTCGAAGGTGGCTCTATCCATGTCGATGGTGAAGGCACCTGTATGACTACGGCCGAATGTTTACTGAATGCCAACCGCAACCCAGACCTGACGAAAGAGCAGATCGAAGCTTTACTGCGTGACTATTTGAATGTTAAGCAGTTTATCTGGTTGGAAGAGGGTGTTTATATGGACGAAACCGACGGCCATATCGACAACATGTGCTGTTTCGCCCGCCCAGGTGAAGTGATCCTGCACTGGACTGACGATGAAACCGATCCACAATATCCACGTTCGAAAGCCGCGCTGGATGTGTTGCAAAACACAGTTGATGCCCAAGGTCGCAAGTTAAAAATTCACCTGCTGCCGCAACCGGGTCCTCTGTATTGCACCGAAGAAGAATCAAAAGGCGTTACAGAAGGCACTGGCGTACCGCGCACTGCGGGCGAGCGCTTAGCGGGCTCTTATGTGAACTTTTTAATCACCAACGACCGCATCGTATTCCCACTGCTTGACCCTGCAACCGACGATATCGCTGCGCAAAAATTGCAGGACATTTTCCCTGAGCACAAGATTGTGGGTGTGCCCGCGCGGGAGATTTTATTAGGTGGCGGCAATATCCACTGTATTACCCAGCAGATCCCTTCTGGCAAGTAAGTACACCAAGGAGAACAGTATGACGCTTAATGTCACTGTTATTGCACCACAATTGGTTTTCTGCGGGAGGGCGTAAGATGTTTGAAGTAACTGAAGTTTCCATTGCCGAGCTGCGTGACGCACTCGAATCCGGCCGCACAACTGCGGTTGAGTTGGTGAAATCCTATTTGGCTCGAGTGGCGGCTTACGATGGCCCTGCCACTGAGACTAAGTTGAATGCGTTAGTGGTGCACAATCCCGATGCGCTCAAAGAAGCCGAGGCTTCCGATGCGCGCCGTGCCCGCGGCGAAACCTTAAGCCCACTCGATGGTATTCCTTACACCGCTAAGGACAGCTATTTAGTGAAGGGACTGACGGCGGCGTCTGGCAGCCCAGCATTTAAAGATTTAGTGGCCCAGTACGATGCCTTTGCCGTCGAGCGCCTACGCGCCGCGGGTGCTATTTGCTTAGGCAAAACCAATATGCCACCCATGGCGAATGGCGGCATGCAGCGTGGTCACTATGGCCGCGCCGAAAGCCCCTACAATGCGAATTATCTGACTGCGCCCTTTGCCTCGGGTTCTTCCAACGGTGCTGGCACTGGAACCGCGGCAAGCTACTCGGCGTTCGGTCTTGCCGAAGAGACTTGGTCGAGTGGCCGTGGCCCTGCATCCAACAACGGTTTGTGTGCCTATACACCGTCTCGCGGCGTGATTTCGGTGCGCGGCAACTGGCCATTAACCCCAACTATGGACGTGGTCGTGCCTTATACCCGCACTATGGCGGATATGCTCGAAGTGCTGGATGTGATTGTGGCCGATGACCCTATTACCCGTGGCGATCTCTGGCGCCTACAACCTTGGGTTCAAATCCCTAAAGCTTCTAGCGTTCGCCCAGAATCCTATCTGGCGCTTGCCGCCAGCGCCGACACCCTTAAGGGTAAACGTTTTGGCGTACCACGCATGTACATCAACAAAGATGAACTTGCAGGAACCAGCGAAAACCCAGGTATCGGTGGACCAACGGGACAACGTATCCATACTCGCCAATCGGTTATCGATTTGTGGGAAGCGGCGCGTAAAGCCCTAGAAGCTGCAGGTGCGGAAGTGATTGAAGTCGATTTTCCGCTGGTGTCTAACTGTGAAGGCGACCGCCCTGGCGCGCCGACCGTGTTTAACCGTGGCATAGTCACGCCACAATTCCTCCATGATGAATTATGGGAATTGTCGGGTTGGGCGTTCGATGAGTTCCTGCGGGCGAACAACGACCCTAAACTCAACAAGCTTGAAGATGTGGTGGGGCATTTGATATTCCCCCATGACCTCGGCACCTTGCCAAACCGTGAGGGTGATTTAGCTGCTGGCATGGAAGAGTATGTCAACATGGCCAAACGCGGCCTGAAATCCTATGACCAGATCGACAGTATTCCCGATGGTCTGCGTGGTTTAGAGAAGACCCGTAAGCTGGATCTCGAAGACTGGATGGACGGACTTAAGCTTGATGCCGTGCTGTTCCCAACCGTGGCCGATGTCGGCCCCGCCGATGCCCATGTGAATCCGGCCTCAGCCGATATCGCTTGGAGCAACGGGGTTTGGGTAGCAAACGGTAACCTTGCGATTCGCCATTTAGGCGTGCCGACTGTGACAGTGCCTATGGGCGTAATGGCCGATATTGGCATGCCAGTGGGATTAACCTTCGCGGGCCGTGCCTACGATGATAACAATCTGCTGAAGTTTGCCGGCGCGTTCGAGTCGACGGGCAATAAGCGTATGGTTCCGCCGCGTACACCGCCGCTGAGTCAATAAGCTTTACGCCGTAAGACTGAGAAATACAAAACGGGATGGGTAACAATACCTATCCCGTTTTTTATTGTGTGACTCCATTATTTTAAATCGCTTCTTTCATCATAACCGACTTAAAAAATAAGCACCTACAAGCATATCTTGGGTGTAGGTGCTTTGAGGGAGAGTTTGAATAGGCGAGCTAGCGAGTAGCTGCGGTTACGGGCTCTGCTAAAAATGCGGCAATCATGCGGTAGGTCGCAAGGCATTCTTGCGAAACCAAATCCTGCAGCAGCATATAGGCGTGGATCATGTCTTCAAATTGATGGTGCTGCACCTGCACGCCAGCCGCCGTTAAGGCGTTGGCATAGGCAATGCCTTCATCTCGCAGTGGGTCGCAGCCCGCGGTAAATATCAAGGTGCTGGGCAGTTTGGCGTTGAACTCGCCATGTAAGGGGGAAGCTTGTTTGACTCGCTCGGCATCCTTAGCCACTTCTTGAAAATATTGCTCGAAGTACCATTGCACCCTAGGGGTTTCGAGCAAGAAACCTGCACCATTACTCAGATAGGAAGGGCTCGTCATAGTGTAATCTACGCTGGGATACACCAAGATCTGTTTGGCGATGTTAAGTGTGCTGTCGCTGAGGCTACGTTGGCTGAGGCTAGTGCATAGCGCGCCACCGGCACTGTCGCCCATGATGCTCACACCTTGTTGGTATTGCACCTCAGTCAGCACGCTTTGATAGTGGCGCAGGGCGTATTCGCAGTCATCAAGTCCCGCCGGATAGGGATGTTCGGGCGCGAGGCGATACTCAACACTGATCACCACACATTGAGCGATACTGGCAAGGTGACGACAGATAGGGTCATATAGCTCCACACTGCCGCACATATGGCCGCCGCCGTGAAAATGTAATACCACGGGCAGCGCTTTACTGGGCGCAGGGCTATAAACACGGCAGCCAATTTCCCTGTCGCCATGCTGTGCATCCTTAACTTGCCATGCCTTATCGGCGATATAACTCACCTCGGGCTTAGCACTCATCAGGGCCGCGAGTTTGTTCAAGTTTTCCCGCAGCAGCTGCGGGCTGTATTGAATATTTTGCTGTTTCGCGAGGGCGATATTCTGATTCGCTAACTCAAGAAAATCCGTCAGCTTTGCTGAAGCGGTACCGCGTGGGGAAACTTGCATGCTTACTCCTTAGCTTGTCCGGTTTCGGGGAGAAAATAGCTGCCAACAAACACTGTGGCGCTTAATAGGGTGATCAGCACAAACGAGGCGAAGTAACTGCCTTGGTTGATATCCACGAGCTTGCCAAACAGCCATAGCACTAAGGTCGAAATCAGATAGCTGATGGACCAAAACAGGCTAAAAATCACCGTGATTTTTTGGCTGGTCATCTTAGGTAGCTCGTGGGGAATCGAGACTAAAGCGGTGACGGGTAAAAAGATGCAAAAGCCTAAGACGATGGCGCACAGGGTTTGCAGCCAGGGCGCCGAGCCAAAGGAGAGCCCTAACACGGTTAAGAAAATAAGCAGGCCGCTGAGGCGAATAATTGGCAGGCGCAGGGGCTGTTTACGGCTATAGAGTATCCCCGCTATGGTGCCGACAATCCCAAAACCAATCACCCACTTACTCTGGCTGATGCCCGCCTGCGGATAAAAGGTGAATAGGCAAATATAAAAGGATAATAATCCCGAGTAGGTGAGGGCATAGGCCCAGTTAAAGCCGTCTTTTAAGCCATCGAGATAGGAGTATGAGTTGATGGCATCTTGTTGTGTATTGGCTTGATGGCTAGGGGCTTGTTCAAACTTCACCAATAACCACAGTAGCGCCAGTACCAGACTGGCAATGGAAAACACCAGAAGGCTTTGTTGCCAACCGCCGCTGATGGCGTTGATGCTTGGCATACCCCAAAGCACGATAGCCGTGCCCACATTAAAGGCCACCGCGTTTAATCCGTTGATCACTGGGCGCTCTTCAGGGGCAAACCAGTGCATCACAATCGGGTTGAAATAGACAATCATAAAGGCGCCGCCCAGCCCCATTAAAAAGCGGCTCACCAGCAGTAACTCATAGTTTGGGGCGTAGGGTGTCATGATGCCCGTGACTATCAATAAGGCCGCGACTAAAAACGCATACTTCACCCCAAATTTGAGGGTGAGATAGGCCGCAGCAAAGGTGCCGACAATTTTGGCTAAGGTGACAGCGCCGCTCAATAAACTGGCGGAGGCATAACTCTCGATATGCATCGAGGCCATGATGTTATTCATACTCGCGGTGCCGCCAACCCATGCCATTGCAAATAAGACGTAACTGGTAAAAACCAAGCCTTCTACGAGATATTTATGGGTAATTTTTATCGGCATAGTTGTTTAAAACCTCGAGTCAATATTGGCCGTAGGTTAGCCGATGGGGGGGGATAAATAAGTACTACCTTAGTGCACCGTGCTGTTATCAAGTGTTTAACAATTTGTTTGTCTAGTGTAGTTTGGCTAGGTGTATACAGGTTGATTGGGGAATATCTTGCTGGCGTGGTTGTCTGTTGATACTTGGTGGATCAGCGTTATATCGATTGCCTATTTGGCTGTGCTGTTTATTGTCGCCCAATGGGGGCAAAATCAGGCGATAGATCAATGGCGTAAACGGCCTTGGGTGTACAGTTTATCCTTGGGGGTGTGTTGTACTTCTTGGGCGTTTTACGGCACGGTAGGGCAAGCGGCGACCACGGGCGCTTGGTTAGCGCCCATCTACATAGGTTCGATAATCTGCCTAGTGCTGGCGTGGCCTATGTTGATGCGCACATTGCAGATCATCAAAAGCCAAAACCTGACCTCGATTGCCGACTTTATCGCCTGCCGCTTCGACCGCTCGCCTAAAATTGCCGCCAGCGTTGCCATGGTGTCGCTTTTTGGCACTATTCCCTATATCGCGCTGCAACTGAGGGCGATAAGCACCAGCTTCGACCTCTTAACTGGTACTTTTCAATCTGGGATCAGCACGGCGTTTATCGTTACTATCGTGTTGATTATCTTTAGTATCTTATTCGGTACACGGCAGCTTTCGGCCAGTAAACAAAATCAAGGGTTGGTTCTGGCGATTGCCTTTAGCTCTATCGTTAAGCTGTTTGCGCTCACCACGGTTGGGTTGTTCGCGACTTTCTATGTGTTTGATGGTTTTAGTGATTTACTCGCTCGGGGTCAGCATTTACCGCCGAGCTCTGAGGGTAATTCACTCTATTTTGTGCTGTCACAAATTCTGCTGGGCGCCATTACCATCTATGCGCTGCCTCAGGAATTCCACATGATGATGATTGAAAATCATCATGCCAAAGAGTTAAAAGCCGCCCGTTGGATGGTGCCACTCTATCTGCTGCTGATTAATGCCTTTGTATTGCCTATCGCGCTTGCGGGGCAGATTAGCTTTCCCGGCGGCAGTGTCGATGCCGACACCTACGTGCTGACCTTGCCACTCTTCTATCAGCAAGCTTGGCTGGGGATCTTGGTGTATATTGGCGGCCTTGCGGCGGCAACGGCCATGGTCATTGTGGCGGCGATTGTACTGAGCACCATGATTTCGACCGAGATTTTGACTCCATTGCTGCTGAGATTACCGAAATTTAGCTCGCAGCAGACGCCGCAGCTCGCAGGGATATTGCTCAATTTACGGCGGATATCGATAGCGGCGATTCTGCTATCGGCCTTTGCCTTCGAGCGTTATATCGATCAGCAGAATCACTTGGCCAGCATTGGCTTGTTATCCTTTGTGCTGTTGTCGCAGTTTTTTCCCGCCGCCGTGGGCGCGCTCTATTGGCGCCGCGCTACCACCCAAGGTGCCTTTTGGGGCATGTTGATGGGCAGTTTAGTCTGGCTCTATACCTTGCTGCTACCCGCGACCTTCCCCGATGCACTCTGGGTCACCCAAGGGCTGTTGAATATTCCATGGTTAACTCCAACCGCGCTATTTGGCCTGACGGGGCTGGATAATATCAGCCACGGCCTACTGTATAGTTTGCTTGCGAATGTCGGTTGTTTTGTGCTGATTTCGTTGCTGAAAGAGCAGAGTGTGGGGGAAGTGCTTCAAGCCGATGTGTTTGTTAACCGTAAACAGGTGGCGCTGGAAAGGCACCTCTCGGTTGAGGATCTGGCGAGCCTATTACACCGCTTTATCAATAAGGAAGAAGCCGATGCCCTGCAGGCTAGGGCGAAAGTGCTTGGATCGGAATTGCAATTAGCCACACGGCGCGAGGAGCTGGTGGATTACACCCGCCTTAAGCTGTCGGGGGTGCTTGGGTCTGCCTCGACGCGGATGGTGATGAATGCCGCCTCACGCTCGCAGCAAATGCCGCTGGAGGATGTGGTCAGCATAGTCGATGAGGCTAACCAGATCTTCGAGTTTAACCGCGAGTTGCTGCAATCTGGGGTCGAAAACATCGAGCAGGGGATCAGCGTGGTCGATGCCGATATGCGCCTAGTTGCATGGAACAAACGCTATATTGAATTGCTTGATTATCCTAAAGATTATGTCAAAGCAGGCATACCGATAGAGACGCTGCTGAGATTTAATATTGAGCGCGGCATTATTGTGGGCGATGAGGCCCATGAGTTGGTGGAAAAGCGCCTCGCCCATATGCGTAGCGGCAGCCCACACCATTTTCAGCGCACTATGCTCGATGGCAAGGTGCTGGAGATCCGTGGTCAAGCCATGCCGGGTGGCGGCTTTGTCAGTACCTTTACCGACATTACCGCCCATATTCAGGCAGAAAAAGCCCTGCAACTGGCTAACGAAACCCTCGAAAAGCGGGTCGAAAGCCGCACAAGGGAACTCGCTAAAGCCAAGGCCGAAGCCGAGGCGGCCAATAGCAGTAAGACACGCTTCTTAGCGGCGGCGAGCCACGATTTAATGCAGCCCTTTAACGCGCTCACTCTGTTTACCGAGATGCTCAAACAGCGGGTGACGTCGACCGAACTCAAGGATCTCGCCACCCATATCGAAGCCTCCTTAAATGTGGTGGAGAGTCTGCTATCCGATCTGGTGGAAATCTCCCGCCTCGATGGCGGCAGCCTTAAAACCGAACAGAGCCAGTTTGCACTCGACGATGTACTCTCGACCTTAGTGAATGAATTTAAAGCTTTATCCGCCGAGCAGGGCATCGATTTTTCCTATCAGTTTTCCTCCTGCCTAGTGCAGAGCGACCAACGTTTGCTGCGACGAATTATTCAAAACTTCCTCTCCAATGCGTTCCATTATTCCCCTGCGGGGGCACTTAATCGGCAAACGCCGGTATCAATGAATGCCAGCGCGGCCTTGGCTAAGCCAGTGGAATCCGCCTTTGTACCTAAGGTATTACTGGGCGTGAGGCGGCTCGAACACAGCCTGCTTATCCAAGTGTGGGACAATGGCCCCGGCATTCCTCAAGATAAGCAGCAGGCGATTTTTGGTGAGTTTGAGCGCCTCGAGCAAACGCGGGAGATCCCAGGGCTTGGACTTGGGCTCGCCATTTGCGACCGCATCGCTAAGTTACTCGGGCTTAAGATTGCCTTGCACTCTGAGGTGGGCAAAGGCACTTGCTTTAGTGTCGAAGTGCCGCGAGTCTCTGCCCTGAAAAAACCTTCCAATGTCGTTAAACTTCGCAGTGAGGAAGAGTCTGTTAGCGATAGCTTTAATATCAGCGTGTTAGTCATAGATAACGACGAGTTGATGTTAAAAGCCATCTCCTCTTTGTTGTTGGGCTGGGGCTGTCATGTACTCACCGCGCGGGATAAAACCAGTGCCGAGCAGCAACTGGTACAGCAGGTGTTGCCTAAGCTTATCATTGCCGATTACCACTTGGATGATGACCAAAACGGTGTCGATCTGGTGCAAAGCTTACTCACTCATCCTGTGTTTAGCAGTCAGTGTCCGACCTGCATTATCTGCTCGGCAGATCCGTCTGAATCTGTACGTCAACACACCAGCAGTGCACTGTTCAGTTTTGTGCGTAAACCCGTTAAAGCCACCGCCTTAAAACGATTGATTAAGCAATTGTCTTAACTCTGCACTATCGTGGTTCTGGCTTAATAAATGCGGATAAAAAACAGTGGCTTAGTGCCACTGTTTTCTTTAGGTTTGGATTTTGGAGCCTAGGTTAGTTAGGCGTTGATCGGCGGTTTATCGTTGCTGGTTATCATCAACTGTTGGAAGACTAAGCCTGCCTGAGTGCGGTTGTAGACTTCGAGTTTAACCAGTATCGCCGATACGTGTTTCTTAACCGTGGTCTCTTTAATATCAAGATCATAGGCGATCTGCTTGTTTAAGCGTCCATTGGCAATGCTGGCCAGTACTGTGTACTGCTGTGGGGTTAATTGCGCCAGTTGCTTCGCTAAACGTTGATGCTCGGCAGCGGTTTGCTGATCGACGTTGATATCTGTGTGTTCCGGTAGCCAGACTTCCCCTTCGAGCACAGTGGCAATGGCGGTGGAGATCTGGGTTAAGCTGGCAGATTTGGGGATAAAAGCACTGGCGCCAAAGTTAATGGCTTTACGAATAATTTCGGGCTGGTCATCGGAGGACACCATGATCACCGCGATATCGGGAAAATGATTCTGTAGTAGAGTTAAGCCAGTAAAGCCCTCATTGCCGGGCATATGTAAATCGAGAAAGATCAGTTCAATATCAGGATTATTCTCAACGAGCGTAATTAATTCTTGAAAGTTTTCTGCTTCTAATACATCCGCCGTATTCACATTCTTGAGAACAGCTTGCGTTAAGGCTGTACGAAATAATGGATGATCATCAGCAATTGCCACTTTTATCTGAGACATAATCCGTTCCCTTTATTTTTTTAACTCAGTTTAATCCCACTAAAAATTAATGCTAGATAATATTTAAAGCCGTTAAATTAATAACCGACTCACGGGAGTCGGTTATTATTATGCGTCAATAACATTATATTCTAGAAATTATAGCCAACGGTGAGAGAGATAGTCTCTGGATCGCCATAATAACCAATTAATGTATTGTCACCGCCTAAACCTGGAGTATATCCGCCATTACCATCTGGGGTCACGAAGGCATAGTTACCGACCAGATATTCTTCGTTAGTGACGTTTTTCCAATGCAGACCCGCGTGCCAGTGACCGTCGTTGCTGTACCAGTTTAAGCCGAGGTTCAGCAGGCCATAACCATCTTGGCTCAAGAGGTTATCTACTACGGCTAAGTCGTAGTCGCTGCGATAGTAGTAGTTACCGTTGGCTACAAAGCTGCCGATATCCGTATCGATATTGTAGCTAAATCCAACGTTTGCCGTAGTATCTGGGGTGTTGGTGATAGTATAAGTGTCGCTGATATCGATGCGGTTTCCATCGTCATCGTAGGAGATCACTTCCTCGAAGCTAGCATCGATTAAGCCCAGAGTCGCGAACAGATTCAATGACTCAGTCGCGGCGTATTCCACTTCGAGTTCCAGACCCGTGGCCGTCGATTTACCAATGTTGCCTAGACGTTGGTTAAGATCGGACGCGTTTTCACCGGGTAATACGGTCACGAACTGTCTGTCTTTATGGTCTAAGTAGAAGGCGGTTGCGTTAACACGCAGCCTGTCAAACCATTCACTCTTCATACCCAGTTCATAGGAATCAACCACTTCTGGATCGACCGCTGGCTCAGCAAAGCTTGCACGAGGATTGAAAGTCCCAGATTTAAAGCCCTGTGAGTAACTGGTAAACAGCATCATATCGTCGCTGAGTTGATACTCTAAGCCTAAGCGTGGATTGAGTTTCGACCAAGTTTCTTCATCATCTAACACCTTAGGAATACTGGCGTTGATGGCATCTTCATCGCGAACATATCCTGGGATCCAGCCCGTTTCGGGGTAAAGCGTAGTAAACATGACGCCGTTATAGACAGTTGCATCCTTGGTTTCGCGGGTATAACGCAGACCGGCGGTCATCGACAATTTATCTGTGATGTCGTAAGTGCCTTGAGCGTAGGCGGCATAGCTTTCACTGTTGTTGCAACCACGAACTTCACGAGTGAGACCACCGTAAGCTTTATAATATTCATATAGGATGGCATCGAACACCCCGCAGGAATCGCCTTTAAAGTAATAAAGGCCTGATACGAGTTTCAAATCATCGCCGTCGTAGTTAGCTTGGAATTCCTGACTGAATTGCTCGTCATCGTAGATTGCGGGCACATCGAAAATGCGTAGACTCGTGTTGTCAAAGTCGATGTTGGTGGGCGAATAGCTCTCACGGGATGAGGTCACGGATTTTAGCGTCCAGTCATCGTTCAAGCCGTATTCAATCGTCAGCCCCCAACCTTCGGTTTCTACTTTGTTCCAGGTTGGCATACTGGTGTAAGAGTCGTATTTGCTGTCTGGCACAGGGGCATCGGTCAGGACACTGGGAAGCATACGGTAGCCGCCCTTGGAATTCGACTCATCTGTGGTTTTGTCGTAGTTGAGGCGCATAAACAGGTTGTCGGTTGGCGTATATTCTAAGCTCAGACGACCTGCCATAACATCTTTGTTATAGTTTTCAGTATCTTGACCAGGTACTGCTGAGGTTAGAAATTCACCATAACCATCGCGGTTTAAGCTTGCGAAGGCGCCACCAATATACAGTTTGTTATCAATTAAAGGTAATTGACCTGCTATCTTGTAGTCTTGCTGGTTGTAGCTGCCGATGGTGGCATTGAGGTTTAACTCAGCGTCCCCGCTCATCTTCTTGGTCACGTATTTGACCGCGCCGCCGATGGTATTTTTACCATAGAGGGTGCCCTGAGGGCCGCGTAGTACTTCGATACGTTGTACATCGAGGATATCGAGCACCGCGCCCTGTGGGCGGGCGATATACACATCGTCGATATAGATACCGACGCCAGGCTCATAGCCCCAGAGCGGATCTTCCTGGCCGACACCGCGAATAAAGGCCGTGAGGGTAGAGTTAGTGCCGCGACTGGATTGCAGCGTGGTGTTGGGTGAAAATTGCTGGATTTCAGTCATCACGCTGATGCCATTTTCCGCCAAATCGTCAGCACTGACCGAGGTCACTGCAACTGGTACGTTTTGCAGGCTCTCAATGGACTTACGAGCGGTGACTTCAATGCGTTCTAAGGTGGCTTGCTTCTCCCCGGTGCTATTTTCATCCTCGGCAACAGCATATTGTGCTGCCAATGCAGATGAGATAGCTAAAGCAATGCAACTCATTTTGATAGTATTCTGTTTCATACAGATTTCCCGTTGTAGTATTTATTTTTTAAAGGTTGGTACTTACTACTATTTTTCTGATTCACATTGACTCTATAGTAATTATTTAAAATTTAAATCGGTACTATAGTAGTATGTGTTTTTAACTCATTGTTTTTATTTTTATAGCGATACGTTGAATATCGATACTCAGGGTTTATTTATTATTAAACCCTATATCCCCCAAAGATTGATTATTTCTGGCATGCTGCTGATAGGCGCTTTTAGTAAAAAGTCTCCCGTTTTCCCGCCGTTTTTAATATCTGGATTAACGGCAATGCCATGGCCCATATTATTTATTTCGACTAACGAAATAAGGTTATTACCACTCGTATCGGACCAAGTGCTAACACTATAGTCGGCATATTGCTCGACTCTTGGTGTTTTATTCGCTTGGGTCAGTGCGACCCACTGGGCCGAGAGTTGTTTGGCATTTTCAGGATTCACCACCACATCATTTTGCCCGGTCCACACGGTTAAGGCGGGCCAGTGTTGTTGGTTCGGATGCACCTGTTTGGCAAAACTCACTAATTCTTCAACAGACTCTGCGGGGCCCTTTTTCATGCAGGAAATGGCTTTGGTCAGGTTATCGGCGCAGGGGTAAGGCAGGCCTGCGATCACCGCGCCTGCGGTGAATAAATCGGGATAATTGACCAGTGCGGCGCTGGCCATGGCGCCACCGGCGGACAGGCCAATCACATAGACGCGTTTTGCGCCGGATTGGGATTGGGCTTTGGCTATCATGTTTTTCAGCGATAGCATCTCGCCGCTATCCACCTGAGTATCCTGCGCTGAAAACCAGTTATAACAACGCTTTACATTGTTCTCAAAACTCTGTTGTGGCACCAGTAAGCTAAACTTTTTCTCTTGGGCGAGGGCGGTTAAACCGCTATTGTTGGCCAGTTCGACCCCATCCTGCACACAGCCGTGCAGCAGCACTACGAGCGCATCTTGGCCTGGGCCTTCGGGCGATAAATAGGAGGCGGTTAACTCACCGGGATTGGCGCCAAATTCGCTAAATGCCTGATACTCACTCTGGGCATAGGCGGGGGTGAATAACAGTGCGCTGAGGCAAGTGGCGATGAGTGTCAATTTGCGCATAGGAGTGCTTCCAAGTTCATGATAGTGAGAACTTGCTGAATTTTGCGGCGTCTGACAATGGCACTTTAGTTCCAGAGCCTGATGGCGACCTCGTGTTTGTTGACGCTAGGCTAGCTTGGTTAAGAAAACGACTTGGCTATTTTCTCTCTAAAACGGCTTAGTTTCGTCTTTGAAAAATGCTGACGGCTGAGTCCGCGTCCCAAACATTGGCCTAGCTATTTGGTGATTTTTACCTAATGACGAGATTTCCTCGGCCTTATGACTTGGACTAACTCTAAATACTGACTGCATTATTTTTATTCCTGCAAGATACACACTTGCGCTCACTCGCCTTGATTTAACCCATGCTTTGGTGGTTACCCATGCATTGTGATTAATTTGTGATAATCAGGGGATATTTGAGTGAAATTCCGAGCGGATGCTTTCTCTACTATTACTACAAGGAGAAACACCATGGCCCACAAATTTTTGCCCGCAGGCGCCTTACTGGCCGCCGCTCTGCCGTTAGTCGGCAATGCTGCCGAGTTGGAGTTAAGCATTACCAACCTCACCCACGGTAATCATTTTACCCCTGTGCTGATTGCCGCCCACAATGCTGATACCCACCTGTTTGAAAGTGGTGAAATGGCTACTGCCGCGCTGCAGAAAATGGCCGAAGGTGGCGCTATCGATGAGCTAGTTAGCCAAGTCGAGGCGGCCAATGGAGTGACAGTACAAAACCCCGCAGCTGGACTGATGGCGGCGGGCGCCAGCGTGTCCGGCGTGATGATGGACTCAGGTAGCCAGACTCATTTGAGCCTAGTGGCCATGATACTGCCGACTAACGATGCCTTTATTGGCCTAGATGCTTGGCCTATTCCCACAGAAGCGGGCACTTACACTTTGTATTTGAATGCCTACGATGCCGGTACAGAGGCCAACGATGAAATCATCAACGGCATGGGAGCGCCAGGGCAGCCAGGAATTCCAGCCGCACCCGGCGGAGATGGTGGCAGCAACGGTACAGGCGTGGCCGACAGCTCAACCAATGACAAGGTACATATTCACCCTGGTGTGCTGGGTGATACCGACGCCAATGGCGGTAGCTCCGATCTCGACAGCCGCATCCACCGCTGGCTCAATCCTGTGGCCCGTGTGGTTGTCACAGTGAAATAAGGAGGCTCAAGATGAATAAGCTTCCCGTAAAAATAAGCCTGCTAGCTCTCGCTCTGTTAGGGCTTGGTGCCTGCTCAGACAGTGACAACCCGCCACCTGAGCCACCCGCGCCGCCTCCAGTAGTGATGAAAAGCTTTGAAGTGACAGTCACTAATCTCACTGCCAATCAGCCTATGTCACCGCTGGCGCTCATCGGTCACGACAATGGCATTAAGCTTTGGGAAATCGGCGAAAGTGCCAGCGTAGCGCTGGAGCAGTTGGCCGAAGGTGGTAGCAGTTCCGAATTTGAAACCATGAGCGGTGTTGATGCCATAGTGCGCGGCGCAGGTTTGTTGTCACCAGGCATGAGTGAAACCCTCACCCTGACACTGGAAGAAGACAAGGTCGATGCCCTGTCGCTGCTGACCATGCTGGTCAATACCAACGATGCCTTCAGCGGTATCAACGCTACGGATATTGAATCCTTGGAAAATGGCGCTAGCAAAACCTTCAGGTTGATGGCATACGATGCGGGCACTGAGGCCAACTCTGAGGCCAAGGGTAGCATTCCCGGTCCAGCAGATGGGGGCGAAGGTTTTAATGCTGCGCGGGACGATGTGGATCGGGTCCATGTACATCCCGGAGTCATCAGTCAGGACGATGGTTTGACTGACTCGGTATTGCAGGCCTCACACAAGTTTGACAACCCTGTACTCAAGGTGATGGTAAAACGCACCGAATAAGGGTGAAATAAAAAGCGCCGGCGGCAGGTCATCTTGATACCTGTTACTGCCGGAGCTTGTATGATGCCAAACCAGCCAACCCACAATTCCACGTTTTCCCCTTTCAAAATGGAAGGTGCGGTGCAGATCCTATTGGTCGAAGACGAGCAGGATCTGGCTCAGATGATTATGGTGAATCTCACAGCCCTCAATTTTCGGGTCTTTCACGCCGCCTCTCTGCATCAGGCCAACGCTTTGCTGCAGGCCAAACGCATCGATTTGGTGCTGCTCGACCGTATGCTGCCTGATGGCGACGGTTTGTTGTTGTGCCAGCAACTAAGGAACGACGGACAACAAATGCCAGTGATGTTGCTCACCGCCCGCGACGGCGAGGCTGATACAGTGCTAGGGCTTGAAAGCGGCGCCGACGACTATATGACCAAACCCTTCAGCGTGCTTGAACTCAGGGCCAGAACCAAAGCACTGCTTCGCCGTCACCTCTCCGCCACCCCAACAAGGCAGTTGATTGAATTTGAGGGGCTTCGCATCGATTTGGATTCCCGTGAAGTCATCGCCTTTGATAATCCCTTACCGCTAACCGCCAAAGAGTTTGATTTACTGACCTTTCTTGCCCGTCATCCCCAACAGGTTTTCAGCCGTACCCAACTGCTCGATGCGGTGTGGGGGTATCGCTTCGATGGTTTTGAACATACAGTAAACAGTCATATCAATCGCTTACGCGGCAAACTTGCCCATATTCCTGGCTCCCGCGAGCTGGTGCAGACCGTATGGGGGGTGGGCTATAAATTTGCCTTACCCAGCATGCAGGCAGCGTTGCACTGATGAAAACGCTGTTCTCGAGGTTGCTGTTGGCATCGACTGTACTGGTGCTAGGGCTAATGTTGGCACTGGGGGTGTTTTTAGAGCAAAGCCACCGACTCGGACGAGATAAGGTGCAACAGTCGCTGCATCTTGAGCTAGCGGTCCATATGGCTCATATCAACCCCATGTTGTCGCGTGGAGTCACCTCGGACAGCGCATTGAAGGAAGCTTTTCACGACTTTATGCTGTTGGGGCCAAGCTTTGAGATATACACCCTCAGCCCTACAGGTCAGGTGCTTGCCTTCGATGCCGTTCCCGACAAGCTGGTCGTCGATAGGGTAGATTTAGCGCCTATTCAACGTTTCTTACGTTCAGAGCCGCTTCCCATCACCGGCACAGATCCCCGCTCTGGTGAACTGCAAAAGATTTTCTCCGTTAGTGAGCTGAAGGATCCCAGCGGCGCATTGACTGGCTACTTGTATGTCATCATCGGCGGCGAGATTTACGACAGCTGGCACCAGTTGCTAGCCAGCAATATACAAAGCCGTGGCCTAGGGGCGGGTATGCTGCTGGCTATCGGCTTTGTGATTGCTCTATTTTTACTGCTGGCACAAGTGCTTAGTACGCCGCTTAAACGCTTAAGTCGCGATCTGGAGTCCTTACGGCTATCCGATGCCGATAACAGCACGCTACCGGGACATTACGGTGGTGGCGCCGAGATAGAAAGCCTTGTCACCAGCATCAACCTGTTACTGACAACCCTGGCGCAGCAGCATCAAAAACTGGTGAAACAACAGCTCGCGAGGCAGCAGTTTTTACTGCACCTGTCACACGATCTCAAAACTCCGCTCACTTCGTTGCTAGGCTACCTTGAAACCTATCTCATCACCACCGAGCACCAACGTGATACTGCCTGGCTAGAGGCCGGTATGCGTTCGGGCGAAAAGCTTAAGGGGCAGCTTGGTGAGCTTCTAGAGCTGGCCGCACTGGAGAATGGCCAGATTAAGGTGTGTTCAAGCTTAACGTCGCTTAAGTCGGTATTCGATGAGCTTGAACTCTGTTTTGCCCCTAAGGCGCAGCAGAAGCAGATTGCACTCTGTATTGACGATCCTGGGCAGCGCTTGCTGCATACCGATCCCAAACTCTTAGGCCGGGTGCTGGCCAATCTGGTGGATAATGCCCTGCGCCATACACCCAGAGGTGGGTCTATTTATGTGACTGTAATGGATGATGCTCCGTCGGCCATAGGGATACGTGACACGGGCCCAGGAATGGGGGAGGAGCTAAAGACCGCATGGCTGCAGCCCTTTCGTGACGACCTGCCGCAGTTGGGTGTGGGGTTGTCGATAGTGCGGCAATTAAGCGGGCTACTTGGGATGAAACTGGTGCCGATAAGTCGCCAAGGCCATGGCTGCGAGTTTAGAATTGAACTGCCCATCTGTTATCGCATCCCTAATGCCTAGTCGCACATTGGTATGCTTGGATTGTGCTGGCGTATCAGCCCATTGGCGCTATACCCAAGATAATCGTCGCAGCAGCATTGCTGGAGAATCGCTATAACCAATTAACGACTCAAGCGACACTCTACCAAGCCTTAGGTGGGAGCGATATTGCGCCGCCGTTAGCGGATAACTAATTGAATCATTGATAAATAAAAAAACCGCGATGCCCTAGGCTATCGCGGTTTTTTATTATCTCGCTTTTATCTTAATGCGAGTAGTGATTAGCTGCGCAGAATATGCAGTGGCAGGCTTAACATATCATCGCCCGTGCCCGCTAAGTGCCAAATGATACCAACTAGGGCTGCAACTGTGACCAGATACCAAATGGTCGAGAAAATCTGCCCATATCTGTCCAGCGGTAATAGGTGGCTTTGATGGCGAGTACGCCACTCGAACACTATCTCTAAGCTACCGATAAGCAATAGGAAACCGAGCAAGGCAAGGCCCAAGGTATAGCTGATATACACCCCAAAGGCGGCGCCAATCACACAGGCGATTAAGCCCATGATGCTGTTCATCGAGAAGCTAATGCTCTTTAAAATATGGCCGCCATCGAGGGGTAAAATCGGCAATAAATTAAACAGGTTAAGTAGCGCGTTAAAGGCCGCAAGCCCCGCAAAGAAGACATTGTCCGTCATGTGGTAAGCGATAAGCGAGCCTATCGACATCAACAGGCCAAAGGTCGGCCCCATAATCGAGATGACCACATCCTGCCAGCGGGTGTTAATCTTTTCATCACTCAGCGCGAGTCCGCCCATAAAGGGGATGAGATATATCCCTTTGGTTTTCATGCCAAAATATTTCATCGCGCGGATATGGCCGTATTCGTGGAAGACCAAACAGGCGATAAGCGCCAAGGCAAATTGGAAGGAAAACAGCCAAGAATAGGCTGCTACACTCGCGCCTGCGAGCACCACTTTAATCACTTTGGCACTCTTGAGCAGCTTAAAGCCGAGGGAGGCTAAGCCGACAAAACTGATTTTTTGTGGATTAGTCACGGGGACTTCTGGGGTTTGACGCTCGATATCTTTCTCGGTGCGAGTGCCTTGGGCAATCACTTCCTCATCGACCAGCAGGCGGTAATCGAATCGAAACGGCTGCCAAACCACATCGGTCTCGAGGCGTACTAGGATTTTGTTTTCAATGACTTGCGTTTCACCAGTGTTGCTTGCCAATTGGCTCTGGTGTTGGGTGAGTTCAAATTCATGGACTTTGAGGCCGCCATTTTCGACCGATGCGGCTTTTTGTGAGACTAAGGTATTGTCCCAAAAGAGTTGTTGCCAACCTGCGAGTGAGCCTTCTAAACGCAGTGATTTGCCTAAGCAGTCAATCTTAAGTAGTTCCAATTTAGGGTCCGTTTGTATGTGTATCCGAATGATGCCCAGCGATAATTTGGCATATAAATATCAATCGCTTTGAGCAAAACGGCCTGAGCCGTATGGGACAAATTATGCCTGTGAAATGTGACTGAGGATATTAGCTTTTAGGATCATCTTAATTTTTATTGTGATTGCCCACGATTTCTTCAAGTTGGGTTAGTCATCTAAGCTGCGAACGATTTCCATCCCTTGGGCCAAGGTGGTGAAGGCTAACTTGGCGACGCAACACTGGCCTATGGCATTGGCATGCTTTTGTACCCATTTGATAAAGTCGGTAAGCGGCAATTTTTGCTCTTGTTTTAGTAGCTTAGGCAGTTCACCTATGGGATCTTCATGAATGGTGCTTGGGGTGGCGCGGATCAGATATTGGTTACCGAGACTGTCGAGTAACAGATCCGTGTCGATAAATTGGTGCTGATACAGGCAGGCAAGCTCTAACCAATCCCGCTGATGTGCGAGGTAGAGTAGTTCGTCATTTTGAGTGAGTTTGACTACCGCAGGCCATTCAATGTCTGCCATTTTCACTTGAGTCATGGGCAATCCCGTGGACGTTTTTATGTGCTTAGCCATTTAGCAAAAGCCGTTTTCACTAAAGAGCCATATTGAGGTCAGTATGCCACCGACCTAGGCGAAGATGAAAGGCGTTGGGGGATTTTCTCTGGCAAGTCGGCCTAAAGGGGAGTTACTTGGCGAGTGGCAAAGCATTCAGGCTAAGCATTCACGCTAAGAGTTCACTCAATGGAATGAACCCTTAGCGGGTGTTGATGATTGCCCCGTTAATGGCTTGCCGCTTGCGCCTTAGGTTTTGCGTTGTAATCGAAGTTAATCTCTTGATTAAGATTGGTGATTGAGCAAGTACCGTGTTCGCGAGTGCTTCTGTGATTGGCTTGACCAATATGGAACTCGGCATTGAGGAATACGTGCTTTATCACATCGATACGATACTTGTCATAGTAGTGTTCAACCTCCTGTTTGAGGCTATCGAATTCTAATTCTTCACGGGAACGTTCAGCTAAGATGCGATTCTTCTCATCGAGCATCATCTTGATCTGTTCGATCATGATAGGGTCACTCTGCCATTCGGATTTCGGCGGCAGTTTTTTCAGGCGAGCCTCGATATCCAGCGTCGCCACCACCATTGCATGCACGCTCTCCTCCAACTGCTTGAGGTTTTGCTTGAGTTCGCCCTGTTCCATGGCGCAGTACACCTCGGTTTTAGTGCCTGCGGTTGCGCCAATGACGACGGCGGTGAGGCCCTTTTCGGCATGCACGACACCACCCACTAAGTCACCACGGCGGCCACTCTGATCGCTCACTGTGAGCGTGCCTGCGGTTTTGGTATTACTGTGGAGTAATTGCTTAGTGATCAGAATATTACCCTTGGCCGTTAACTGGGAATATTGCACGAATTGGGCGCTGATCTGCCCCTGAGCCGTGATATTGGTGGAGAACTCATTCACCCTGACTTGGCGGCCAATCACGCCCTTGCTCACCGTAATATCGCCATCGGCCTCAAGGGTCGCAGAATCGACAAAGCCCATCACGGTAATATCGCCTGAGCTTTTAACCATCATGCCTTCGTGCACATCGCCCGTGATTAAAATACTGCCTTTAAAGTTGATATGGCCGGTACTGATATCCACATCTTTCAGCTGAAGCACGTCATCGACATTCATGCCTGTGCGGGTTTCAACGGGTTGGCCTGCCACTGTGGCGATGAGTTTATTGGGATCTTTCGGGTGGAAGTCGGTACCAGTACCGGGTTGTAGCACCAGATCTTTCCCCGGTTTTTGCTTAAGGACTTCGCCTTTAATGTTATAGCCGGGAGAACCTTCGGTCGCGGGATGCTTAATCATTAGCAGATCGTTGGGCTTGACCATGATCATTGCGCCAAGGTTGCGCATATCCACTGTGCCGTCTTCCCGCTCCTGCGGCTGCAATAGGCGTTCACGGGCGAGGGAAACCTTACGCTCCAGCACCGCATTTTGACCATTGATCGCGGCCTTACCTTGAGCGATTTCACTCTGGCAGCTTTCACCCGGTTTTAACTTGGTCATTTTTTGCAGCAAGGTTTGGATCTTAAGCTTACTTAAGCCCATGCAAACATTGTCTTTTTTAAGCTGCGTGAGGATTTCGGGTAAATCGACGGCTTTACCTCCCCAAGGGGCGGTTAAGATCATGGTGGCTTGCATTTTATCTTGGCTGAGCTCGATTTTTACGCTGCCATCGCGGCGCTCTGCCAATACGGCAAATAGCTCGTATTTACCATCTTCTTGATGGCATAGAGAATTGGTTTGCGCGATAACTTTATCTATCGCAGGCTCGAGGGGGAATAGGGCGGCAAACTCAGGCACGGATAATAAACGCATCACATCCTCACGGGTGATGGGCCCATGTTCATTCGGAATCAAGCGTAATTCCGCCTTGGTTTTATCACTGCTTAGCTCAAGAAGTTCAGGGGCCAACATAGAGCACTTCCTATCCATTTGTTTTATTTTTGTTTTAGTAGCTAACCTGAGTATAACAGTAGAAACTTTGCTCAAAGAAGCCTTTTCGGCACGAAAAGATGTAAATGTTGGCGTTTTGTTTCTTATAGTCTATGCGTTGATTTTTAAATAGATTTTTATCAGAGTTATAGGCGGTAACTTAGTGTTATCTTTGGTTTTTTGCCTGTGCGTCAGCATGAGCCTAAAACTGCGCAATGTTTGCATGTAACAAAAAATTAAACTTTACAACGCTGCCCCGTATGTTAGGGACAACAGCACAGGGGTAAAACCCTCGATAATTTAGCGCTTACTGCATTTGATACCGTTCACAAAACCATAAAAATCTTATCTAGATAGCCGCTAGTGCTCGGCTGGGAGTGCGACTTTATTGAGGTGTTCACAAGGGGGTAAGGTTTCTATCCAGATGGAGCGTTAAAATCTTCGAATAGCCTAACCTAGGGTAAGCCACATGCCATTCACTCGACGACTCGCAACAAACCCATCCGTGGATATGCTGAGTCGCCCGTCTGATGTGAATGGATTCACAAATGCCGCGATGGCATGGATGCTAAAGAGTGTCTATGGGGCGGACGGTCGTCTCGCTAATTACCATGGCTCACCTTCCTAGCATTGGCATACCCTGTGAGTTTTAAAGGAGATATGAATCTCACTTTAGGGCAAAAGTAAGTTAGAAATGGCAGTGCTATATTTAGATCTACCATTTGAGGATGAGGTAATAGGTGATTTTAGGATGGCTCAGAATGAGGTTTTATTCATACCTCATTCTGAGATTTATCAAGGTTAGTTACAGAGCTTAATTATCGACGACGACCTTCTCATCGATAATCACCGGCAATACTTGCTCTTTGCCTTGGCGAATAACCGTCATCATGATTTTCTTGCCGGGCGTGGTTTCGGCAATTCTATCCATCAGCATTTCGACCCCTGGCACATCTTCGCCATCGTATTTGATGATCACATCCCTTGGTTGTAGCTGCGCCCGTGCCGCGGGGCCATTGGGATCTACACTCATAATGACCACACCTTTTAAATCGGGCAGATTGAGGATTTGTGCAATGACAGGGTTAATCGGTTCGCCAGAGATCCCTAAGGCACCACGGATCACTCGACCATTTTTAATCAGTTTACCCATAATGCTGTGGGCCAGTTTAATCGGGATCGCGAAGTTAATCCCGTGGCCGCCACCTTCGCCGCCCACTTGGAAGGCGGCGGTGTTGATACCAATCAGGCTACCATTAGTGTCGATTAAGGCGCCGCCTGAGTTACCGGCGTTAATTGCGGCATCTGTCTGTAAGAAGTCTAAATAACCAGAACTTAAGCCGTTACGACCCGTGGCGCTGATAATGCCTTGGGTAATGGTTTGGCCGAGGTTATAGGGGTTACCAATCGCTAATACCACATCCCCAACCTGCGGTGGGCTGTCGAGATTGACTGGCACTGTTGGAAGATTATCGCCTTCGATCTTAAGCACAGAAAGATCGGTTTCGGGATCAAACCCTACGACTTCCGAGGTGAATTTGCGGCCATCTTGGAGTGCCACCACAATTTCATCGGCTTTTTTAATCACATGATAATTCGTGAGAATATAGCCTTCTTTACTCATGATCACCCCAGAGCCTAGGCCTTGGAGGGAGCCAGAGTTTAGCGGACGGCTCTGATCGATACTTAAGCTATAAATATTGACTACGGCAGGGGCGGCGCGGCGTACGGCCTTAGCAAAGGAGAGTTCGACCGTGTTATTACCCCGGTTTTGCAGTAACGAGCTGCCGAGATTTTTATTGTCGAAGTAGTGTGTAACTAACAAAAACATGGCCGCCATGATAAGGCCGAAGAGCACGGCTTTACCGAGATATAACAGGGTTTCTTTTATTGTCATGGCAGGCTAAGTATTGAAAAAGGTGAGTTAGATTAACATGTTTAACAAGTTAAAGCATAGGGAACCCGCGTTCCCTATGCTGATCCGCAGCTGATAATGGGATAAAGATCAGAGCGGCGTACCGATTAACGCAGCACTAAGTACAACAAGCTCTTACCACGGAGGATCTTCAGGGCGACAGCGCCTTCTTGATCTTTGAGCTGCTCCTTGAGTGATTTCAGATCTTTCACCGCCGAACGGTTAATACCGACAATCACATCGCCTTTTTGTAAGCCACTCATTGCCGCAGGCGAGCCTTGGGCCACCTCAGTAATTTCCACCCCTTTCGAAGCGTTTTCTAGCGAGGCACCTTGTAACATGGGGTGCACAGCACCTGCAGCTTTTTCAGTGGTTTGGCTTGCTTCACCTAAGGTGACATTCACGGTTTTCTTATCGCCATCGCGGATAAGTCCCAGTTCAACCTTAGCACCAGCGCCCATAGTCGCGACTTTCGCACGCAGCTCTTGGAACGATTTAATCGCACGGCCATCGACACTGACGATAATATCACCCGCTTTGATGCCGGCTTTTTCAGCTGCGCTGCCCGCGGTAACTTCATTCACAAACCCACCGTGCTGGGTATCTAAACCAAAACCTTGGGCGAGTTGGCTATCTAGGTCGCGGCCCGAAATCCCCAGTACGCCACGGCGCACTTCACCGTGCTCGGCAATTTGTGCCACGAGGTTTTTCACCATATTGGCGGGGATCGCAAAACCGATACCCACGTTACCACCGCCAGGCGCTACGATGGCGGTGTTAATACCGATCAGCTCACCTTTCAGGTTTACTAGCGCACCACCCGAGTTGCCGCTGTTAATCGCAGCGTCGGTTTGGATAAAGTTTTCAAGCATTTCAATGCCTAAACCGCTACGGCCTAGGGCGCTGACGATCCCTGATGTGACGGTTTGACCTAAACCAAAGGGGTTACCAATGGCGACGGCAAAGTCACCCACGCGCAGTTCATCAGAATCTGAGGTTTTGATTGCGACTAGATTTTTCGCTTCGATTTGCAGCAAGGCAATGTCGGACTCTGAGTCGGTACCAATCAGCTTGGCTTTGACTTCACGGCCATCGTGCAGACCGACCTGGATATCATCGGCACCGTCGATCACATGGTTGTTGGTGACGATATAACCTTTATCCGCGTCGATTATTACGCCTGAGCCTAAGCCTCTAAAAGGGCGTTCTTGTACTTGTTCCTGCGGTGCATTGGGGCCGAAGAAATAACGGAACACATCGGGTACACGTTGTTTGGAGACGTGCGTGCCAGATACCGCCACGGAAACCACGGCGGGGGTCGTGCGCTCTAACATAGGCGCAAGACTTGGAATGGATTGACCCTCAACAGATTGCGGAATAGCCGCCTGTGAGACAGCGGGCATCATTGTCAGAGTTGCGGCTAACATTGCGGCTGAAAGTACAGATAGTTTCGTTTTCATCTATTCATAACTCCAAATAAGGGATCAAGGATCTGGATGTAATGCGTCGTGAGTTGTGTCCGCACCAGATCGAATCTGTATCGGTACCGGCTATTTGCCTAGGTAACCATTCGGACACGCACCTCATTGAAAAAGTTCATCAATATTAACAAAGGTTAATATCTTAACGGTTATTTTATCAGCATTTTATGTGCTGTAACTTAAGTGAAACCTGTGGGCTTTTAAGGCCTTTTTCAAGTCTTAAAATGTTTCAATCGTCGCGTGAAATAAGTTAACAGCATAGTCTTTATAAATAAGTTTTTATTTTTTGGCTGATTTTAATCTGCTTTAGACGAGTAACTAAAAATGGAATCCAGCGTCCTTTTGCTTGTTGGGGGATAAATATATGCCCTGTGTGAGAGGCCGTGGTAATATCGACGCAGTTTTTCCAAAGGATAAAAGAGAATTATAACGTGCCCCAGTTAAGCCCTTGGCAGCATTACCAAAAAGATCTTACTCGTGATGGTTTTTCCCATGATCCCGCGCAGGAAATGGCCGTAAAGGCGCTGCAACGCGTCTACGAGGATTTAACCGCTGCCGAAGCGCCAAGCTCATTATTAGGCAAGTTGTTGACCTCCTTTGGCCTTAAGTCTGCGCCTGTCGCGCCTAAGGGATTGTATCTGTGGGGCGGTGTCGGTCGCGGCAAAACCTATTTGATGGACACTTTTTTTGATGCGCTGCCAGGTAATCAAAAACTAAGGGCGCACTTTCACCGCTTTATGCATCAACTGCATTTGGACCTGGATGAGCTCAAAGGTACGCGCGATCCCTTGTTAGTGATTGCCAAACAAATGGCGGCTAAATATAGAGTCATTTGTTTTGATGAGTTTTTTGTCTCTGATATCACCGACGCCATGTTGCTTGGCACCTTATTCCAAGCCCTCTTTAAAGAAGGTGTGGTATTAGTCGCCACTTCAAATATTATTCCCGATGATTTGTATAAAAACGGATTGCAACGGGCGCGATTCCTTCCCGCGATCGCCTTGATCAATCAGCATTGTGAAGTGCTCAATGTGGATTCGGGTATCGACTATCGTCTACGCACACTGGAGCAGGCCGAGATTTATCACCATCCACTCGATGAACAGGCCGATACTAACTTGCTGCGTTATTTCCGTCAGTTAGCCCCCGAGGCCGAAGTGTCAACCGACGCGATAGAGATTGAAGGGCGAGCAATCAGCATACGTCAACAGGCGCAAGGCGTGTTGCTCGCGGATTTCAGGGCCTTATGCGATGGTCCCCGTAGTCAGCGGGATTATATGGAGCTGGCGCGGATTTATCATACCGTGTTGGTGAGTGGCATCGAACAAATGGGCGCGTTTTTAACGGGTGATGATATCGCCAGACGTTTCTTAGCCATGGTGGATGAGTTTTACGAGCGCAACGTTAAGTTGATCGTTTCCGCGCAGGTGCCGCTGGAAGAGATTTACGCCGATGGCTTATTGAGTTTTGAATTTAGACGCTGCCGCTCTCGCTTAATCGAAATGCAATCCCACGATTACTTAAAATCAGAGCATTTACCTTAGGTTAGCGAGTGAATTTTATTGGAGGTTAGCGCGTTTTTTGCGCAAACCTCCTGTGACTCATCCATCCCAGTGAAAATCAGCCTCACAGATCGATTTTTTATGATTTTTGTCAAAATATCAGGTGATTTTTAACTCACGTTTGTCTATAATCCGCCACCTGCCCACGTTACTCCACCAAACTAGGTGGAAGTTGTACGCCGAGTTAAGTACTCGAAGGGGTACTGAAAGGCAATTTTGTGTTGTTTGCCATTGCAAGCAACATGTGAGACAGAAATTAACTTTGGGTTTTTGTAATAATGAAGACTTTTACTGCTACACCAGAAACTGTAACTCGTGACTGGTTCGTCGTTGATGCAGACGGCAAAACTTTAGGTCGTATCGCTACCGAAATCGCTCTGCGTTTACGCGGTAAGCACAAGCCTGAATACACTCCTCACGTTGACACTGGTGATTACATCATCGTTATCAACGCTGAGAAAGTTACTGTTACTGGTAACAAAGCGCAAGGCAAGACGTACTACTCGCACTCAGGCTTCCCTGGTGGCATTAAGCAAATCAGCTTTGAAAAGCTGCAAGCTCATAAGCCAGAAATGATCATCGAGAAAGCAGTTAAGGGTATGTTACCAAAAGGTCCTCTGGGCCGTGCCATGTTCCGTAAACTGAAAGTTTACGCTGGCGCAGAACATAACCACGCTGCACAACAACCTCAAGTTCTTGATATCTAAACGGGATTAAGCAAATGGCTGCAACTCAGTACTACGGCACTGGCCGTCGCAAAACCTCTACAGCACGCGTATTCGCTAAAGCTGGTAGTGGCAACATCGTTGTAAATCAACGTCCTTTGGACCAATACTTTGGTCGTGAAACTGCTCGTATGGTTGTTCGTCAACCATTAGAGTTAGTTGAAATGACTGACAAGCTGGACATCTATGTAACTGTTAAAGGCGGTGGTATCACTGGCCAAGCAGGTGCAATCCGTCACGGTATCACTCGTGCTCTGATGCAATTAGATGAAGCTCTGCGTCCATCATTACGTTCTGCTGGTTTCGTAACCCGTGACGCTCGTAAAGTTGAGCGTAAGAAAGTGGGTCTACGTAAAGCACGTCGTAAGCCACAATTCTCTAAGCGTTAATACGTTTTGGAATCTCAAAAAACCCAGCTTATGCTGGGTTTTTTATTACCTAAAATTAGTTATCCTCGCATTACCATCGATTTTTAGGTTAGAAAATTCTAAGAGAGGGAAGATGAGCTTACAGTTATTTATGGTGGCGGTGGCACTGGTGCTGATTTTAGAGGGCGTGGGGCCTTTGTTATTCCCCAATAAATGGCGCCGATATTTAAACGAACTTTCCAATCAAAATCAGCAAGTTTTGCGTCGAATGGGTGGCTCATTGGTCACTGCTGGGCTAGTCATTTTGATTATTTTTTCATAAATGCCTTGCCACTTGCGGTTTAAAATCTGTTAGAATTCTTTTTTAACCACAACCTTGCAGCAAACAATGGGCAAAAACGTAGTTGTTCTCGGCACCCAATGGGGTGACGAAGGAAAAGGTAAGATTGTCGACCTTCTAACAGAACAGGCAAAATATGTAGTTCGCTACCAGGGCGGTCACAACGCGGGTCACACTCTTGTGATCAATGGCGATAAGACCGTACTTCATCTGATCCCATCAGGCATCCTACGCGACAATGTAAAATGCATTATCGGTAATGGTGTGGTGCTTGCACCTGACGCACTGATGAAAGAGATCAAAATGCTCAAAGAGCGCGGCATTCCGGTTGAGGAACGTCTACTGATCTCTGAAGCATGTCCGCTGATCCTACCATTCCACTGTGCCTTAGACATCGCTCGCGAAAAAGCGCGCGGTAACAAAGCTATTGGTACTACGGGTCGTGGTATTGGTCCTGCGTATGAAGATAAGATTTCCCGTCGCGGTCTGCGTGTTGGCGATCTGTTCAATGCTGAACTATTTGCTGAAAAGCTGAAAGAAGTTATGGCATATCATAACTTTATGCTGACAGAGTACTACAAAGTTGACGCCGTAGATTACGAGCAAACACTGAGCGACGCGTTAGCCTTAGCTGACTACCTGAAGAGCATGTGTGTTGACGTAACTGAACTCTTGGATAACGCGCGTAAAGCGGGTGAGCCAATTCTGTTCGAAGGTGCACAAGGTACACTGTTAGACATTGACCACGGTACTTATCCGTTTGTGACTTCGTCAAACACTACCGCAGGTGGTGTGGCGACAGGCAGCGGCTTTGGTCCACGTCATTTAGACTATGTCTTAGGTATTATGAAGGCATATACCACTCGTGTGGGTGCTGGTCCTTTCCCAACTGAACTCTTATGTGAAGTGGGCGACCATTTAGGGACTAAGGGTCATGAGTTTGGTGCGACTACCGGTCGTAAGCGTCGTCCTGGTTGGTTAGATGCAGTGGCAATGCGCCGCGCAGTACAAATCAACAGCGTAAGCGGCTTCTGCTTAACTAAGTTAGACGTACTCGATGGCCTGAAAGAAGTGAAGATCTGTGTGGGTTACCAACATTCAGATGGCACTATCTCTAAGGTTACGCCATTAGCGGCTGAAGGTTATGAGCAGGTCACGCCTGTTTATGAAACTATGCCAGGTTGGAGCGAGTCTACTTTCGGTGCGACCTCTTTAGAGCAGTTACCGCAAGCCGCTATCAACTACATCAAGCGTATTGAAGAGTTGTTAGAAACGCCGATCGACATCATTTCTACCGGTCCAGACCGTAATGAGACGATGATTTTAGTTAGCCCATTTAACTAAAATCGTAGAGGCCGTGTTTCACGGCCTTTTCTTCTTTTGTTGTTCCTTCCTGTTTGTTTTCTATGGTTAGAAATTCGGCTTGAGCTCAAGAAATAGGTTATACTGCCGATGCAAGTATTCACCCTATTGTCATTGAGAGTCGTTATGCTACGTACTGCATTAGTTGCGCTGCTGCCCTTAGTATCTTCAATGTGCTTTGCTGAAACACAGGCGGTGGATATTTATTCTCAAGATCAATTACTTGAAATGATCCGCGGCGAGAAATATCTGGCAAGAGTTAAGCAAGATGACTGTCAATTAGTGCAAGACATCGAAGCGCGCGCGGAAGTCTTAAAGCAGCCCCTGTATCAGTTTTTGTGGGGGGAAATGCTCAACCATGGTACCTGCGTAAAAGCCAATGCAGTCAAAGGGATGGGATTATTGCAAGAGGCGGCCGAGCAGGGCAGTCCAGAGGCCATGGTGAAACTTGCCGAATATTATCAAAGTGGTAAGTTTGTAATTCGTAATAAAGACCGTGCGGTCAATTATTTATTACCAGCGGCGGCGAGCGGCAGTTTAGCCGCGCGGATGATGTTGGTACGTTTATACGGTGAAGGTTATGGTAGTCCAAGGGATTACGAAATGGCCTATAACTGGTTATACAACAATGTATTTACCGATGAGGCAACTAAGAAAAAAGCCTTGTCATTACTGCAGGTGTTAGCCGCTAAAATGCCCGCCAGTGCAGTGGCGCGGGCCCAGCAAGAGCACTTGCGAACCCGTTGAGATGTCTCTACAGATAGAGACAGAAATATTGGATATTGAATGATCAAAGACCCTCATTTCGAGCGTGAACAGGATAAGTACGAAAACCCTATCCCAAGTCGTGAGTATATTATCGAGTACTTACGTTCTCAAAAATCACCTATTACCCGTGACAGCATCGCTGCCGCACTACAGATCCACGATGAAGAACAGTTAGAAGCCCTGCGTCGCCGTTTACGGGCGATGGAGCGTGACGGTGAACTGGTATTTACCCGCGGTCAAAGCTATGGCTTACCTGAAAAAATGGATCTGATTTCTGGCACAGTCCTTGGGCACAGAGAAGGCTTCGGCTTCTTTAAGCCTGACGAAGGTGGCGACGATTTATTTATCTCCAATCGCGATATGCTGATGTATTTTCATGGTGATAAAGTGCTGGCACAAAAAGCTGGTATGGATCGCAAAGGCCGCCGCGAGGCCCGTATTGTGCGTTTGATCCAACCGCGTAGTGCCGCCATTGTCGGACGATTCCATGTCGATAGCGGCATGGCATTTGTGATTGCCGATGATAAGCGCATTACCCAAGAGATTTTAATCGCTAGTGAAGATCGCAATGGTGCCCGTCAAGGCGATGTGGTCGTGGTGGAGTTAACCCGTCGTCCGGGCCGATTCGTTAAAGCCGCGGGTAAAGTGACTGAAGTGCTCGGCAAGCAAATGGCGCCAGGGATGGAAATCGAGATTGCGCTGCGTAATTACGATCTTCCCCATACTTGGTCGGCAGCAATTGAAAAGAAACTACGCCGTATTCCCGATGAAGTGACCGAAGCGGATAAGGTCGGCCGTGTCGATTTGCGCAATCTTCCACTAGTGACAATTGATGGTGAAGACGCACGCGACTTTGACGATGCGGTATATGCAGAAGCTAAACCCAGTGGCGGTTGGCGTCTGTGGGTGGCAATTGCGGATGTGAGCTACTATGTGCGTACCGATTCGGCCTTAGATACCGAAGCCCGTGCCCGTGGTAACTCGGTGTACTTCCCGTCGCAAGTGATCCCTATGCTGCCGGAGAAGATCTCTAACGGCCTGTGCTCGCTCAATCCCGATGTCGACCGCTTGTGTATGGTCGCGGAGATGACGATTTCGGCTCGCGGTAAGTTATCTGGATATAAGTTTTATCCAGCGGTGATGCATTCACATGCGCGCTTCACTTACACCCAAGTGGCTGCCATGCTCGAAGGTGGACCGATTGCGCCTGAACATGAAGCGCTATTCCCGCATCTACAATGTTTACAGTCGCTCTATTTAGCGCTCGATGAACAGCGCGCTGAGCGTGGTGCGATTGCCTTTGAGACGTTAGAAACGCAGTTTATTTTTAACGACCAGCGCAAGATCGATAAAATTGTGCCAAGAGCGCGTAATCAAGCTCATAAAATTATTGAAGAATGTATGATTTTGGCCAACGTATCGGCCGCTAAGTTTGTGAAAAAGCATAAGGGCGAAATCCTCTATCGTGTGCATGAGTCACCCTCTGAACAAAAGTTGGCGAACTTTAAAGAGTTTCTGGCCGAGCGCGGTTTAAGCATGGGTGGCGGACTCGAGCCAACGCCAGCGGATTACCAGAATGTGATGCTGCAAATCGCCGATAGGCCAGATGCCGAGCTTATCCAAGTGATGTTGCTGCGCTCAATGCGCCAAGCAATCTACACGCCCGATAACGAAGGCCATTTTGGTTTGGCACTGGAAGAATATGCCCATTTTACCTCGCCTATTCGTCGTTATCCCGACTTAGTGTTGCATCGCGTGATCCGCTATCTACTGGCGAAGGAGAAAGGCGAAGCCAATGAGAAGTGGACTCCCGATGGGGGCTACCATTATCAGCTGGATGAATTAGATCAATTAGGCGAAGAATGTTCTACAACGGAGCGCCGTGCCGATGAGGCAACGCGTGATGTAAGTGACTGGCTGAAATGTGAATTTATGCAGGACCATGTGGGTGATACCTTTGAGGCGGTTATTGCCTCTGTCACTAACTTTGGTTTATTCGTTCGCTTAAATGACTTATTTATTGATGGTTTAGTGCATATTTCTAGCCTGGGCAGTGATTATTATCAATTTGACCCTATGCGTCAGCGTTTGATTGGTGAGCACACAGGGCAAGTCTATCAGGTGGGAGATCCTGTCACGGTGAAAGTGGCCGCGGTAAACTTGGACGATAGACAAATAGACTTAATGATGCTTGGTGACAGTGGTAAAGGTGGACGCCGCAAGGCGGCACCGAGTCGAGATAAGCCCATGACGGCGCGTGAACGGGTCAACCGTGAAGGCGCTAAAATGGCGAAGGCGGCGAAATCGACAGGTACTAAAGCGAAAGCTGGCTCAGATAAAGCGGGTAGCAAATCTAAGTCTAAAGCTGGCACTAAGCCTAAGAAAAGCGTAAAAGATTCGGCGAAGAAGCCAAAGGCCGCAAAGCGGAGCACGAGAAAGAAGTAAATGAAGAAACAAGATATTATTTTTGGGATCCACGCGGTTGAAGCGCTGTTAAAACACAGTCCAGAACGCATTATCGAGCTTTGGTTGTTGCAGGGCCGTGAAGATGAGCGCTTAACCCCGCTGATCCGCCAGGCTAAATCTTTTGGGACTAGTATCCAAGTCACTTCACGCAAAGTGCTGGACGATAAAGCCGAAAGCACTCAGCATCAAGGCATTGTCGCCCGTGTTAAAGCGGCCAAGATCTTGGCTGAGCATGATTTAGATGAGCTGCTAGCTAAGACTGACTTACCGTTTTTATTGATTTTAGATGGCGTTACCGATCCGCATAACCTAGGTGCCTGCTTACGTAACGCTGATGCAGCGGGTGTGCAGGGCATTATTGTGCCTAAGGACAACTCTGTAGGTTTAACGGCTGTCGTGAGCAAAGTAGCCTGCGGCGCCGCCGAAACTGTGCCTTTATTCCAAGTGACTAACCTTGCGCGTACTATGCGTCATTTGCAGGAAAAGGGCGTGTGGATTGTCGGCACGGCGGGCGAAGCGGATTGCGAGCTATATCAAGCCGATCTTAAAGGACCTCTGGCGATTGCCATGGGTGCCGAAGGCAAAGGCTTACGCCGCCTAAGTCGTGAATGTTGCGATACTTTAGTGTCTATTCCGATGGCGGGGAGCGTTTCTAGCTTAAACGTGTCGGTCGCAACGGGCATTTGCCTATTTGAAGCCGTGCGTCAGCGCCGAAGCTAAGCGATAGTTTTCAATAAAAAGACGGGCTAGCCCGTCTTTTTTACTGTCTAAAATCAGCCATTAATCTGTTTTAACTGCATCGAGATTGGACTCGTCCATTTCGTTAGTCTCCTCGTGGACAAAGCTGGGTTCTGGGTTAAATTCAAACTCGAATGTCAGCTGTTGTTCGCTATCACCGTCAATGTCATTACCCTCGAAGGCATCGGCACCTAAGTCATCTTCATCCTCTGTGGCCGTTGGTGTCATTTGTTCCTGCACAGATTCGACATCGACCCTTGGGTCGAGCGCGGCCGCCAGTGGGGATGAGACTAAGTCACCGGTTGCCATAATGTAGTCTTGAGTCACATTGGTTTCGGCTTTTTGTCGTGAATGAACATAACGCAGGCGTAAAAATAGGACTAAGGTACAGGCCGACATAAAGCCATAGAGCATGCTGTTACCGAGCCATTGCATTAGGGTTGAGGCGATAAGTGGACCGATACTGGCTCCCACACCAAAGGTCAGTAAAATGGTTGCCGACAGACCAACCCTTTCACTCTGTTCGACACGGGAGTTAGCCAGTGCTGTTGCTAGGGGATAGAAGGTAAAGCCAAGAATACCGAACATAAATGTCATCACTAGGGAGAGCACTGGATGATAAGGCGTGAGGGCAATACCTAAGGCTAAGATCCCAAGCAGTATGCAGTTAATACGTATCAGGCGACTGCGGGACATAATGTCGGACAATTTCCCCATCGGCCATTGAGCCAGCAGACCCGCGAGAATGGTAGCCGTCATATAGGTGGCGACTTTCTCGGGCGGCAAACCTAAGTTACTGGCATAGGCGGGAGCCAAACCATAGAAGGAGCCAACAATCATGCTACCTATGGCTATGGTGGTCAGCGCCTGCGGTGCTTTGCGCCAATAGTGGGCGATTTTTAAGGGCGCGGGCACCAGTGGCGCCGGGTGAATCCGGCGAGTCAAGGAAATGGGAACAATACACAGGGCAAAACAGATGGCGATCAGCAATAGCGGCTCTAGGCCAAGTTCGGGATAGAGGCTGATGGCGCCTTGACCCAATATCAAGCCGAAGTACGAGACTATCATGTAGCTGGCAAACACAGTGCCGCGTTGGCTGCTTTCTGCTTGTTCATTGAGCCAGCTTTCTAGCACCATATATTGGCACATCATGCCCATACCGACGATAAGCCTTAAGAGGATCCAAACCGCTAGCTCATCCACCAAGGCATGACCTAGGGCGGAGGCTGCAACAATCCCGGCGCTGGCGACAAAGGCGCGAATATGCCCGACTTGGGCAATCAAACGGTGGCCAATCTTCGAGCCCGCCACCAGACCAACGTAATAGGCCGACATCATGCCACCTATCCATAGCTGCGGTACATGCATTACCGACAGGCGCAGGCCCAAATAGGTGGTGAGTAAACCGCCTGCCAATACAGTTAATAGAGTTGTGCTATATAAAGAGGCGAAAGTGCGTAGCGGATTTGCCATTAACTACTCCTTGTATGATTGCAGGGAGAGTATATCAGGAGTTGGTGTTTATTCAGTGTTGCAAAATGTTGGGATTTAATGACTCACTTATCATTTTTGTGTGTGGGTTACTAACTGACACTGAATCTGAGGTTTGGCTGAGAGTGTATATCGCTTCAGCCAAACTACTGAGTACCTCTATTATCTAAAGGTGTAGAGCAGGTTAAAGGTGGTGACAGTGTCAGTCTGCTTACTGCCTTCGGGCACCACTTCGGTGTATTTGATGTTCATGCCAATCTTAAATGCCCAATCCTGAAACACTAAATTCTTGTAGTTCATATCGAGGGTAAGGGTATTGTTATTTTCGCCCACTTCGGCGGTTAGGTCCGCATTGATGCTGGTGTATTCCTGCAATTTTTGCGAAAACTTTGCCGCAGTTCGTAGGATCACATCTTTTTCGGCGGCGGGATCCGGCTCTGTTACCGATTCTGCTGGCAGGTTGTAACGATAACCCGGACCGACTTCTAGGCTGAGTTTGGTCTTATAGCTGCTGATGGCATTAAAACCATAACCCGATGATAGGGTTGAGATTTGGGTATAACTACCGAACTGATCCCAAGTAAAATCGCCCCGGCCAAAGATATAGCCCTTAGTGAGTTTATAGTTGCTCTGCAGTTGGAGTTCGTACTTCTCTGAGGTGGTTTGGTTTTTCTCTGAAGCAAAATACGCTTTTAGCGTGGCTTCTTGCTTCGTTTGCTTGGCATCATAAATCAGCTGGGTGCGACCATTAAAACTGCTCGACTCGGTATTACCCGTGTTCAACTGTAAGCCCGCTTCGACTTCAGCAGTAAAATCGCTTGGCGGTTCCTGATAATCGGGAGGTACAAGCGCAAGTGCCGGAAAAGATAGGCAAAAAAAACTTAAAGGGGCGATAACTTTTAGTATTGCTCGTAACATTAGTCTGGGTTCTTGAGTGGCTGATGTCTGATATCCGAATAGGGGTGAGGCGTCATCATACCCGTATTGCGGGTTGAGGCAAAGTTATTGCTTGAGTTTCGCGTCTGCTTTCTGTACTATCTCGCGCTCGAATCAGTCACTATTTTCGTTCCTTGCCTCCACTTGGTCTGACTGAGCCAATAACGAGGCTACATAACCGTAAGGAGCAATAAATGCGTCATTACGAAATCGTATTTATGGTTCACCCAGATCAAAGTGAACAAGTACCTGGTATGATTGAGCGTTACACCGGTGTTATCACCGAAGCTAACGGCAAAATCCACCGTTTAGAAGATTGGGGCCGTCGTCAACTGGCTTACCCAATCCAAGATCTGCACAAGGCTCACTACGTTCTGATGAACGTTGAAGCACCAGCAGAGACGATTGAAGAGCTAGAAACTGCTTTCCGTTTCAACGACGCAGTTCTGCGTAACATGGTAATGCGTACTAAAGTTGCCGTTACTGAAGCATCTCCAATGGCGAAAGCTAAAGATGAGCGCGATTCACGTCGTGGCCCAGCTGGCGACCGCTCATATGATGAAGCTAACGCTGAAGAAATCGCTGAGTAAGTTTATCTGTGACCACCAATAACTTGGTGTTGTCAGGAACCATAACCCGTTCCAGACGCTTTAAAAGCCCGGCAGGCATCGCACACAGTGTGATAATGCTAGAACACAAATCGCAGCGTTATGAAGCAGATATGCTCCGCAACGTCTACGTACAAATACAAGTGATATTGAGTGGCCCACGCTTTGAAAGCGTGGCAGACAATCTGAAAGCAGGTGTGGAAGTACAAGTTCAAGGTTTTATGACGCTTCAACAGGGGCGAAATGGCCAAAATCGCTTAGTCATCCATGCCGAAAATGTCGAATTGAAAACTTAGGAGACTGTCAAATGGCACGTTATTTCCGTCGTCGCAAGTTCTGCCGTTTCACCGCTGAAGGTGTTGCAGAAATTGATTACAAAGATATCGTTACTTTAAAGAACTACATCACTGAAAGCGGCAAGATCGTTCCAAGCCGTATCACTGGTACTAGTGCTAAATATCAGCGTCAACTAGCTCGCGCAATCAAGCGTGCTCGTTATCTTTCTCTACTGCCATACACTGATTTACATCAGTAATTGCAGTATTCCTAATCGAATATAGAGGATTTGATAATGAACGTTATTCTGCTTGATAAAATCGCTAACCTGGGTAACCTGGGTGACCAAGTTGCAGTTAAAGCTGGTTACGCTCGTAACTACCTGCTGCCACAAGGTAAAGCTGTTGTTGCTAACGAAAGCAACGTTAAAGTATTTGAAGCTCGTCGCGCTGAATTAGAAGCTAAATTAGCTGCTGATCTGGCTGCTGCTAACCAACGCGCTGAAAAAATCGCTGCTCTGGAAGCTGTTGTTATCGCTTCTAAAGCTGGTGATGAAGGCAAACTGTTTGGTTCAGTTGGCACTCGTGACATCGCTGATGCAGTAACTGCTGCTGGCGTTGAACTGGCTAAAGCTGAAGTTCGTTTACCATTAGGCGCTCTGCGTACTACTGGTGACTTCGAAGTTGAAGTTCAGTTACACACTGAAGTTAAAGCTGTTGTTAAAGTATCTGTTGTTGCAGAAGCTTAATTACCAACTGCTTTAAACTAAGAAAACACCGCTTCGGCGGTGTTTTTTTATGGGCGCGATTTAGTTCGTATTGCTGTGCATGTGGTTGTTTGCCATGCATGAAGGATAAACAGGCTTAGCTATTTCATTGCAGCCAAGCCTGACGCTGAGGCTCAATACATTATTACTGAGGACTGCAGTTAAAAGGTGCGAGCACCCGTGGCAGTACGCCCTGTAGCTTTGAAATCGCAACTCCATAATTAGTGATAGGTACACTACGACGTTGGCATTCGTGGATGCGACGGAGCATTTCATTACGATTAAACATACAGGCACCGCAGTGGATGACGAGGGCATATTGCTCTAAATCATCGGGAAAATCGTGGCCGGACGTCACGATAAATTCGAGTTGTTTACCCGTGTAGCTATTTATCCAACGGGGGAGCTTGACTCGGCCGATATCATCTTCCTGCACATTGTGGCTGCAGGCTTCGGCGATCAGCACTTTATCACCATCTTGCAATTTATCTAACGCCTCGGCGCCTGCGGCAAGGGTGGCCAAATCCCCTTTAAAACGCGCAAACAGGGTTGAGAAAGTCGTGAGTGGAATCGATATTGGCACTAGGGCGGCGACTTGTTTAATCGCCTGAGCATCGGAAATCACCAGTTTAGGTGTGACGACGGATAATGCCTTCTCTAATTCTGTTTCTTTAACCACCATAGCGATCGCGTTGCGATCCAATGCTTCCCGAAGGATCTGTACCTGCGGCAGGATCAAGCGTCCTTTAGGGGCCGCCATATCAATAGGTACGACACAGAGGATAACGTCCCCCGCTTGATAGAGATCGCCCGCAAGCATGGGTTCTTGCTTATATTCCGCGGGCGCTAAATCGATAATCAGCTGCTTAAGCATTTTGGCCGCAAGGCCTGTGGTGGCAGAGACCACAATAAAAGGCAAGGATTGCTGTTGGCAGAAGGCGATATCCTCGGCTTTAGGTGTACAGATATCGGCCTTATTGAATACGACCAGTATCGGCATTCGCATCTGCTGTATTTCGTTCACTAAGGCGATATCCGATGGATAAAGCCCTTGTTCGTCCACCACTAAGAGTGCCATATCGGAGCGGAATAACACTTTACGAGTCGCCTTTACCCGCATTGCACCTAATTCTCCGTCATCATCGATCCCAGCCGTGTCGTAAAAGGTTACTGGCCCCAAGGGTTGTAACTCATAGGCCTTGGTCACGGCATCAGTGGTGGTGCCCTTAATATCGGACACAATGGAGATTTGTTGTCCTGCGATCATATTGAGCAGGGAGGACTTACCTGCATTGCGTCGACCGACTAAGGCAATATGGTAACGCATGCCCCGTGGTGCTGATTGGCTCTGGGAATGCTCTTGTGGATTAATGCCTTGACACATATTGGCTCCTTTTGGAATCACCGCGGCTAAAGGAGGGGATTAGCCCATGGCTTTGAATTTGATGGCAGATTTGCTTAAGTCGCTCTGCTGCTGGGTGTTGTTGCTGGTTTTTTCCCGGATAGATGCTGTAATCGGCACTCACTTGTGTTGGGGTGAAGGAGGGCATAATCACATTGCAGCCTCGCTTTAGTGCCTGTTCCCGAGCGCCTTTTTCTAGGGCATCGAGGGAGCTGGTCGCAGGGATATTCGCCCCAGGATTCATCAGTCGCAAAATAGCGCTCACTCGATGACTCTTAAGGGCGCTGCCATTGGACGATGTGGCAAATGGAGTTTGTGCATGGGCGATAAAAGGGCCGCAGGCCAGCATATCGAGCTGTAGCTCAGTTAAGCATTGAATATCGCGGGCTAAGATAGCGTCAGTCATCCCTGGTAAATCGATGATGATGCCAGAACCTGTCTGAAAACCGAGTGACTTAAGGTGTGCAAGTCTCGCAATTCGTTCATCGAAATGGGCTTTAGGGCGACAGCGAGCAAAGAGGGCGCGGTCGAAGGTTTCCATCTTGAGTAAATAGCGATCGGCACCCGCCTCACGCCAGTTTTCCAACTCATGATGTTTGCGATCACCGAGGGAGAGGGTGATTGCGAGGTTATGGCGCTGCTTAATTTCACTAATAAGGGCGCTGATGCGCTTGCAACGGTAGCTAAAATCATCTCCCGATTGCAGCACCACAGTGCCGAGGCCGAGTGAGGCTATGCTATCCACTGCGCTGAGAATGTCTTCGTTTGAGAGTCGATACCGCTTTACCTGCCGATTCTCGCTATGCAGTCCACAGTAATGGCAGTGGTTACGGCAATGATTGGAGAATTCAACAATGCCGCGTAAATAGACCTGTTGCTGAAATTCGAGCTCAGTGGCGAGCTGCGCGCGGCTAAACAGCCATTCATCGTCCTGTCCTTGGAGCAGCTCAAGGATTTGCGCATAGCTGAGCGCTATAGGTTTGAGCAAACTGGGTTGCGTGCAGGACGATGCTTGTTTAATGATTGGGATATGGCTGGTATGCATCAGTGTCGCCCCTTATCCAGCGCAATCACACTTTGATACCAGAGATCGCCTACAGCGCGGCGACATTCTTCTACGTAACGGCTAAGGGTTATTGCCACCGGCGAGTCTTGCTCTGCGGTAACGCCGAAATAAAACCAATCGATTAAGCTGTTGGGCGCAAGGTCTAAAGCAATAACATCAAACTCTATCCAAAGCCCTTGAGCCGAAGTGGTATGGCTATGGGCGTAGTGACCGACAAAGAGTCTATCGCCAATCAGCAATATAGGTTGCAGTGGCAGCGCTTGGGTCGAGACTAAATTGACGACCTCAGGAAACTGCGTTTTAAGCTTGGCGCACCAATGGCGGGAGTTTTCATAGAGTCGTTCCACTTCCCAAAGCGGCATCTCGGGACGTAGGATAGTGGCGAATTCATCCCGCCAAGAACCTGTGGGCTCAAGCTTTATCAGGGTGAGTTGCTTGAAGCTTGCGCTTTGTAAGCGCTGTAAGAGTAATTGGCCCACCGCATTATTGGCAAAATTACTGTAAATGGCCGCGTGCAACACTATGTCATTGGCTTGTGCTATTGCCTCGAGTAAGGCGTGCGTATTCAAACCAAAATGCAATTTCACGCCGGGCTTTGAAAGTAAAGAATGGGTCATTTATAGATAGATATCCCGTTCACCCGCATCGGTTTTTTTCAGGCAGACGCGTACGTTACGTTCCCGTGATGGACTCATTTTGGCGAGCTCTCGCTCTATCAGGGCGTTACCTGCCTCACGGGTTTTATCGCTGGCGTAGTCGTTCAGATATTCCCTAAAGGTGATCAAGGCATTGGGCTGGCAGAATTTGCCAATAAACTGCTGTTTGGCTAATCCCATAAAGTGATCGCCTGTGCGCCCTTTACGGTAACAGCCCGTGCAGAAGGAGGGGATGGCATCCGAATCTGTAACTAATTCATAGATGATCTCATCCATAGCGCGATGATCACCAAGGCTAAATTGTTCGGCATCGTGTTGATTTTGTTTGCTGTCTTGATAGCCACCCGGCGCAGTGCGTGAGCCCGCACTGATCTGTGAAACACCGAGCTCTAACAATTCTTTACGCAGCGCAGCGCTCTCCCGTGTGCTCATAATCAGCCCGGTATAAGGTACGGCTAGGCGAGTGATAGCAACGATACGCTTGAAGCACTCATCATCAACCTCATAGGGCGGCTTTTCACTAAGGGCAGAGCCATGGGCGGGTTCAATCCGCGGGAAGGAGATGGTATGTGGGCCAACGCCACAGTCTTTTTCGAGTTGCTGAACATGGGTGAGCATGGCGAGCAGCTCAAATCTATGGTCATACAGGCCAAAGAGCGCACCGATACCGACATCGTCGATTCCTGCTTCCATCGCCCTGTGCATGGCGTAGAGTCGGTATAAAAAGTCGGTTTTTTTACCTTTTAGGTGCACTTTACTGTAAGTGTCTTGATGATAGGTTTCTTGGAAACATTGATAAGTGCCTATCGCCGCCGTTTTAAGCTGTTTAAAGTCTTCCACACTCATTGGCGCGCAGTTGACATTGATACGGCGAATTTCTCCACCCTTGCCCTGCTTAACGCTGTACATGGTTTGAATACTGTCAACAATGGCTTGCACATTGTTGCGTGGATGCTCGCCATAAACGGCCAAGATCCGTTTGTGGCCCATTTCTTCGAGGATGGTGACCTCTTGGCGGATCTCATCCTGTTTTAAGGTCTTGCGTTTTAGTTCATGGTTATCGGCGTTAAAGCCGCAGTAACTACAACTGTTGGCACAATGGTTGGACACATAGAGCGGCGCAAACATCACTATACGATTGCCGTAGATGGTGTTTTTTATTTCACGGGCGACGGCAAAGAGTGCTTCATCCAGGGCTTTATCTTGATTTTGTAGCAGGAGAGCGGTTTCGCGAATGCTTAAGCCTTCGCATTGGCGCGCCTTTTGGAGAATGGCTTGGATTTGTTCGCGACTCGGATGACTGGCGTCTTCAATGGCCTGCCAAATCGCCTGATCGTCAATAAAGCTGACGTTGGGATTATAGTCAGAGACGGTAATGGAATGATGCTCGTGTGTGCTCATGGTTATCTATGCCCTTGAATATGAATGCAGAAATGCGGCAGTTGTTGAGCAACTGCCGCAGGAGACCTCGCTATTTGCTGGTCAGTTGTTCGCCGTTCGTGGCGACGGGGGCAATTTCATTTTTTACCCATAGTGGGGTGTACTCGGCGGCATCATGGTAGGGCACATTGCCGTGGATCATCATGGCTTTGAAGTCATCGAAGCGGTACACCGCGAGGAATAAATGCACAGGTAAGAAGGCGGTTAACACTAGGCCTGAGACTAGATGGGCTTGACCTAAAAACCACACAGTATCCCGCGGCGCGGCGTGGGGGATAAGCCACAGTACTAAACCTGAGAGGATAAGCACTGTGCCGCCAATCAGTACGCAGGCACCAAACAGCTTTTGGCCAGAGTTATACTTGTTCATCGGAGGGATAGGCACTTTTTTACCCAGTAAGAATTTCTGTGGGTAACCGCCTAACACCATAAACCATTTCACGTCGCGCTCGGAGAAGCTGAACACTCGGGCGATAAATAACACTACTCGGTCGAATGCCATGATGGTAAATGCCACGGCATCGAGGGCCATAATAATCCCCGCAATGATGTGCACATCATAGGTTAGCTGCATGCCTTCCTGGGAAAGCGGTTTAAAAAACAATAACAAACCCGTCGCGGCTAACGGCAAAAAGCTCAGTAGCAGAATATAGTGGAAAATCCTGACGTTTAGCGGATGTTTTAAAATGGGTCTCATATCATGTTCTTGATGCATTTTTCATCTCCAATCAAGAGCTTAATTTGGTGCGGTCGACAAAGTGGGTGTGCAGCAGCTCGTGGGACGTATGTCCTAATGGCTCGCCACCGAATTCTTTGTAGTATTTCTCTACCGCGGGGTTGGCGTGGCTGACTCGTTTTTTCGCTAGACTGTCGTCTTTATATAACCCTTGGCTTCTGGCCTTAATGTACTCATTACGGCGTTCAAGCTTGCTGGTAAACCAACCAATAGGAATGGCTAAGGCGGCGACAAAGGCAGCGCCTACGGCCATAAACTTACGGCGTGACAGAAAGAAACTGTCCTCGGCAAATAGGTGTTTTTTCTTGTTCATTTTTGTTTCCCGTTAAATGTTACCAAGCCAAGAAGAGCCTTTACCTTCAATAGGTTGGCCTCCACCGTTGACGCAGCCGCCAGCGCAGTTCATCACTTCGATAAAATGATAGGGCGAGGTGCCTGCCATTACATCGCGCAGCACGGGTTCGATGTTGTTGCCCATGTCGTGTACTACAGCGACATTGACGGTTACATTCTGGTTGAGCTCTGTATCAAACAGGCTGACAGAAGCCGATTTGACGCCTTTTAGCCCGCGTACGGGTTCAAATTCCAACTTAGCCATTTCAGTGCCTGTGAGCACCTTGTGAGCGGTACGTAATGCCGCTTCCATTACGCCACCTGTGGTACCAAAGATAGTGCCCGCGCCAGTGTATTCAGAGAACAAACTATCGCCTTGATATTCGGGGGTATTAGCGAGATCGATATCGAGCATTTTGAGCAATTGAGCCATTTCCCTTGTGGTCAACACAGCATCAATATCTTGGTACGAAGGCGTGTTAGCCCCATGTTCCTGATGGTATTGCCAAGCCGAGTTAAATTCGGGGCGTGAGGCTTCGAGTTTTTTCGAGGTACAAGGCATCACAGAGACGGTGAAAATATTCTCTGGCTGCATTTGATACACCTTAGCACCGTAGGTTTTAGCGACCGTACCTGCCATTTGTTGGGGAGATTTAGCGGTGGACAGGTTAGGCAGTAGCGCAGGATAGCGGGTTTCGAGGTAACGCACCCAACCTGGGCAGCAGGAGGTGAACTGCGGCAGCGCACCTGCATTTTCTTCACCTTTGGCATTGGCATGGAGGCGATGAATAAACTCACTGCCTTCTTCCATGATGGTGAGATCGGCGGCAAAGTTACAGTCGAAAATCTTAAAACCTGCCTGATTCATCGCACCATAGAGCTTACCCGTCACGAGTTCGCCCGTGCCTAGACCGAATTCTTCACCAATTGCGACCCGCACCGCCGGAGCGATAATGCCGACAACGGTAGTATTTTTATCGGCGAGCTTTTTAATGACGGTTTCAAGGGCGCTGTGGGTTTCTTCAATGGCGCTAAAGGGGCAGTTAATTAAACATTGGCCGCAGCTTAAGCATTTATCTTCATCGATAGAGTGCACAGCACCCGAGGCGCCATTAATGGCATGGGTCGGGCAGAACTGTTTGCAAGCATCACATCCTTTGCATTTGGATGCATTTATCTTGATCAGCCCTTGGATTTCTCCCGGTTGATAAGTTGTCGCTGTCATAGGATTTCGCGTTCCTCATTTTCAACCTGAATTATATTTTCAGTGTTATTTAATGTATTTATTTGGCAGCTTATGCCTATGGCAAAAGCGTATTGGTAAGTTTTAGACGGCTGGATAATAGGAAATTGGTTCTGGAAAAAACTTGAGAACGATCAAGTTTTATTCTTTTTGATAAAACAGGCGTTTTTAATGGTTTTATTAGACGTTTTTGATAAATTTTTAGAAATAAAAATAGACTTTTGTGTTTGTGGTTTATCAGATTCGCTTTAATTTATTAATTATATACAGTGCGTTATGGTGGTGTCATTGGTCGCCTAACACTGTTTGTTGTATTTTAAAGGCTTGCGGTGTGATTTATTGCATTATGAGGGTGTTATCACTCGTTTGGATTTTGTGTTTGGACAAATTGTCCATAAATGCTCTTGGTTTAAATAATGCTAATTAAGGTGGCTGATGAATGATTATGGCGAATGGATAATGTGATAGATCACAAATTAGCAAATTGCTTAAAATAAAAACCGTCCAAAGAATATTCTTTGAACGGTTTTAAAAGGTGCTTAATTTATGTTGATTAAATTAATGGAATTAATATCAGCTAATGTTATTGTCAATTAACACTGAACATTAATTAAATATTAATTTCTCACTAAATCGAGTTCTTTAATTAAATTATCAGCATGGTCTACTTCATCCATCATCCACAGGATATATCGAATATCTACGTGTACGGCGCGGGTGATGGTGGGGTTGAAGAACCAGTCCTTGGTAATGGCTTCATAGGTGGAATCGAAGTTCAGACCGACGAGTTCGCCTTTGCCGTTAAAGACAGGTGAGCCCGAGTTACCACCCGTGGTATCTACGCTCGATAGGAAGTTAACCGGCACAGAGTTAAATTCTTCAGGCTTGTCTAAGCAAGAAAACAGACGGCAAATCCAGCCGCGCGGATCTTGATAGACTGATTTCACTAAGTGATCGCCAAAACGCTGCTCATGAATCGCATCGAGCAGTTTGTTCGGGGCGTTATAGGGCTCAACACCAGTGTGTTTAGCTACTATGCCATCGAGGCGAGTAAATGGCTGTTTGTACAGCGCATCACGGGATTGATAACCATCGACCATTCCGTAGCTGATACGTAGGGTACCGTTTGCATCGGGATACACAGGCCAGTTGTTGGCTTTGTAGTAGTCGATAACGGCGGCCATATACGCAGGGCGAGCGGTAGACAGTTTACCCGCTAGGATTTTTTCTGCCTTTTCCTGTGCCATATTGGTGTCGTACAACGCGACAGCGAGGCGGATAAATGGATCGCTGCTGGTTTCAAAAGCTTTCGCATCCGCATTCATCCACGCCAGACGTTGTGCTTGGTCTGTCAGCGTCGTTAGCGAATACAGGCCGTCGAGTTTTGCTTCTAGACTGACATTTTTGTCGTCCAGATTCAGCATATTATCTAAGGCTGCAACGCGGTTGGGTTGTGACAAGTAGGCATTTAAGTCCTGTAACCAAAGGGTTTTATCGACTTTAACGTCAAAGCTAGAGTCGATACGCTTCAGGCGCGAGCTGAACATGGCAAGGTCACGCTCTTGGAAGCCGATTTCACGCTCGGCATCGCTCTTTTGCTTTTCCTTGGCTAAGCGATAGAGGCTATTCGCCGCGGTGAGCAGTGTGCTCGATTGGGCGTTGGTGAAGTAATAATTGGTTTGGGTTTGCAGTTGCTGCTCGGCCAATAAGACTTCTAGCTCGCTGATAAGATTTTGATTAAGGCTAGGGTTTTTCTTTAACCAAGCCAGAAAATCATCTTCGCGTTGCTGCTTAATACCGACGATATCTGTAGCTTTAAAACCAGCCAGCAGACCGTTGAGTTTTTTCATCCGGTTCGCCATTGACGCCATATTGCCTGCATATTTAATGGCGATATCTGCATCTTCCTGACCCATGGCTTCGATAGTATCAATCTGTAATTGATAGCGTTTTGCCTGAGTTGGATACAGCCAGTCGCTGGCAAATTTAAGCTCGCTGGTGAGGTTGTAACGGCTAGTAGTGCCAGGGTAGCCCGCCACAAACACGCCGTCGCCCGCTTTCACACCATCGGCGTTTACTTTTAGGTAACTCTTTGGCTTGTAAGGAATATTATCTTCGCTGTAGGCCGCTGGCTTGCCATCTTTACCCACATAGGCGCGCAGGAAGGCAAAATCGCCCGAGTGGCGTGGATATTCGTAGTTATCGATATCACCGCCGTAAGCGCCAACGCTTTCTGGTGGCGCGTACACCAAGCGTACATCGCGGATCATCAATTGCTTGATGAGGTAATATTCCAAGCCATTGTGGAAGCTGCGCACGTTACAGCGGTAGTTATCATCGGCCTCACAGCTTTTGATTAAGGCTTTGCTGTGGTTTTCAATGTTTTCGTAGCGTTTGAGCGGATCTTGACTTAAGTCTTTGGTGACATCGCTGGTGACATTGGTCACGGCTTCGGTGATGTATAAACGCTCGTTCGGACCTGCCGATGGTTCTTTATCCATCGAGGTGGCTAAAAAGCCCTGTTCGAGATAGTTATGTTCTTTCTTAGTGTTATATTGTATCGCCTTGTAGGCACAATGATGGTTTGTCACAACTAGCCCTTGGGGCGAGACAAAACTGGCGGTACAATAGCCCAGCCCAACAACGGCATTCATTGGATAACTGGTGAGATCGGCTAATTTGTCAGCGGGAATATCGATTCCACGTGCGCTGAGTTTGTCTGCAATTGAAGGCATTTGATAAGGTTGCCATTGTCCTTCATCGGCTGTTGCTACGCCAGAGGTCAGTACTAAGGCTGCAACCAATGCAATACGCATGTTCTTTCCTTATTTTTAGTTAGAGTGTCCGTTGAAATGAGATAACAGGTGAATGTAAACAGCCTGTTTGCTTGACGCGGGTTTTATATCATATTTTGTTAAGTTGTTGGAAATCGGGAGTGTTAATGTCACAACAAGGTGCTTTTAAGCCTAAGAGTAAGCCGAGGGATTTGCAGGTCGATAGCCTCAAGCTGCCGCCGCATTCAATAGAGGCTGAACAATCGGTATTAGGCGGCCTCATGTTAGACGCCGACGCTTGGGATAAAGTGGCCGAAACCGTAGTGAAAGAGGATTTTTATTCCCGCTCACACAGGATGATTTTTGCGGCGATGCACCGTTTAGTTGAAACGGGTCAACCTATCGACTTAATCACGGTTTCTGAACAGCTTGAACTTGAAAATCAACTCGAAGAAGCGGGCGGCTTTGCCTACTTAGGCGAGATTGCCAAAAACACCCCGAGCGCCGGTAACATTGTTTCCTACGCTGAGATTGTGCGCGAGCGCGCCGTGGTGCGGGAGATGATCCGCGTTGCCCATGAGATTGCCGATGCGGGTTACAATCCCGAAGGGCGTGACTCCAGCGCCTTGCTCGACTTGGCCGAGAGTAAAGTCTTTAAGATTGCCGAGCAGCGCACCAATGCCAACGAAGGTCCCGAAGGCATTAAAACCATTCTCGAAAAAACCGTCGATAAGATTGAGCAGCTCTACAACAACCCGCATAACGGTGTGACAGGGGTGTCGAGCGGTTTTAGCGATCTCGACCGTATGACAGCGGGCTTCCAATCCGGCGACTTGATCATCGTCGCGGCGCGTCCTTCTATGGGTAAAACCACTTTCGCGATGAACCTCTGCGAGCAGGCGGCGATGAATGAAGACAAGCCTGTGCTGATTTTCAGTCTCGAGATGCCCTCGGAACAGATCATGATGCGTATGTTGGCCTCCTTGGGCCGCGTCGACCAAACTAAAATCCGTACCGGACAGCTCGATGATGAGGATTGGGCGCGGGTATCCTCGACCATGGGGATCATGCTCGAGCAGGGCAAGATGTATATCGACGACGGTTCTGGCTTAACCCCGACCGAAGTGCGCAGCCGTGCCCGCCGTATCGCCCGTGAACATGGCGGCTTATCGATGATCATGGTCGACTACTTGCAGCTGATGCAAGTACCGGCGTTATCGGACAACCGTACCCTAGAAATTGCCGAAATTTCTCGCTCTCTCAAGGCATTGGCTAAAGAGTTAGAGATCCCCGTTATTGCACTTTCCCAGCTTAACCGCTCACTCGAACAACGTGCCGATAAGCGCCCTGTGAACTCGGACTTACGTGAATCGGGTTCTATTGAGCAGGATGCGGACCTCATCATGTTTATTTACCGTGATGAGGTGTATAACAACGATTCTCCCGATAAGGGCACGGCGGAAATCATCATAGGTAAGCAGCGTAACGGCCCAATCGGACGTGTGCGCTTGACCTTCCAAGGCCAGTTTTCCCGTTTTGATAACTACGCTGGCCCGCAGTTTGAAGAAGATTAATTTCTGGTGTTAGAAGCTAAGCACTGCTTATGTATTCTTTTTATTTCCTGACTTTTCAAATAGACAAGGCAAATTTTGAAACCTTTTCCCCGAGCAGAAATTAGCAGTAGTGCACTGCAAAACAATCTCGCCGTCTTGCGTCAACAGGCGAGTCGCAGCCAAGTGATGGCTGTGGTGAAAGCCAATGGTTATGGTCATGGATTATTAAATGTCGCCAACTGTTTACACACTGCCGATGGCTTTGGTCTAGCCCGTTTAGAAGAGGCCTTAGAGCTGCGCGCCGGTGGCGTGAAGGCGCGCTTGTTATTGCTTGAAGGCTTCTTTCGTAGCACTGATTTACCTTTGTTGGTGGCCCACGATATCGATACTGTGGTGCACCATGAGTCTCAAATCGAGATGTTAGAGCAGGCGACGCTATCAAAACCTGTCACCGTATGGTTGAAAGTGGATTCTGGCATGCATCGTTTAGGCGTGACGCCTGAGCAATTTGCGCAGGTGTATGCGCGTTTGACGGCCTGTGACAATGTTGCCAAGCCCATACATTTGATGACTCACTTTGCCTGTGCCGATGAGCCTGAAAATCATTACACCCAAGTGCAAATGCAAACCTTTAACCAGTTAACCGCGGATTTGCCTGGATTTAGAACCTTAGCCAATTCTGCGGGCGCCCTCTATTGGCCCAAAAGCCAAGGGGATTGGATCCGCCCTGGAATCGCACTCTATGGTGTGTCTCCCGTTACGGGGGATTGCGGCGCCAATCATGGTCTGATCCCGGCGATGAACTTAGTCTCGCGTTTGATTGCGGTGCGCGATCACAAAGCGGGACAACCCGTAGGTTATGGTTGTTATTGGACGGCGAAGCAAGATACTCGCCTTGGTGTCGTGGCCATTGGTTACGGCGATGGTTATCCGCGCAATGCACCAGAAGGCACGCCTGTGTGGGTGAATGGTCGCCGAGTGCCGATTGTTGGTCGTGTCTCTATGGATATGTTAACCGTTGATTTAGGCGCCGATGCGACAGACCTTGTGGGCGATGAAGCCCTGCTCTGGGGCGCAGCCTTGCCCGTTGAGGAAGTCGCCGAACACATTGGCACTATCGCCTATGAGCTAGTGACCAAACTTACCCCAAGGGTCGCTGTGTGTCTTGCATAAGCCATCTGCGTGGATTCAAGAAAACGGTGCATTAGTGCCGTTTTTTATGCCCTAATAAGCGGGATATTGAGTGGTTTGCAGCCAGCCGTTCTGCACTTGGTTATTGAAGCCTTTAAGGGCAATAATCAAGCTTGCAGAGCGACGAGAAAGAAGTGCTACAGATTAGCAATTGATGACAGGTTAATTTTCAAAGCAGATTTCAATAAAGGCGTTACCGAATGGGCTGCTGAAGGGCATGATAATTTTGGTGCCGTTCGCTTTATGGGAAATGGTATGCCCTTTACCCGAGACCACCATAGGTGTTGCCATTTCGAATTCATAACCCTTTTGCCCTAAAAGATTTTTTGCCCCACCAGTGACCATGTTGGTGATTTCACCCACGAGATCGGTGACTTCTTCATTTATCTTACCTGGGTTTTCTCCCAGCATATTTTGCATGATCTGTAGAACAAGTTTTTGTTCAAAGGTAATAGATAAGGATCCCTTAGTTTGCGGCCCAACCATACCAATTAACCCTGACACATCACCTTTGGCTAAGTTGTCGGTTTTAATTTGAGGTTTGCCCGGCGTGAGATCCATACTGGCCATCGTCGAAATCACATTGAGCAGGGATTGCAGAAAAGGGTTAATAAAATTGACGTTCATGCTTCAGTGTTTCCTCTTATGAACTTAAGCCTTATGGTCACCATGTCATTAAGGTTAGACGAAAAGTGGTTGAATCACAGCAATCTTAATCACACTCTATCAGCTTAGATGACGCAAATGGAAATGTGAGGTTAATTTGACGATTTTATTGTCGTTTATCTCTGATGAAGCTCAACATATCCTCGTTTCATCACGCCCATTTTTGTGTTTAAACTGGTAACCGAAGCCATTAATTTTAGTCTATTTAGTTTTTCATCCTCTTTATCTTCTTATCAATGCCTTCCCGTTGGACAACAAGGTTTTATAGAAACTTTAGATACCTCATATTGTTTTAAAAGACAAATTTACATATTTTTCATGATATTACGTTGATTATCTGTGGTTTCTCCCCACAATTGTGCTTCAGCGCCCAATCGAGCCCGATAATGTGACAAAGATTAAATTATAATGCAAATGATAATAATTATTGATTGCAAATTGTGTTTTGAATATATTAGCGGCGATTAACAGGTGGGGGACATCTGTTACAGGTTTAGTCCGCAACAGGAATGTTTTTGATGAAATTTGCAAAACGTCGTAATGGTCGAGTCACACTCGGTGCTCATGTTTTAGGTTCGTTAACGATTGGGATGGCGGTTTCGGCCATTCCCGCAATGGCAACGGAAGGGCAAACGCAAGTCGTTGATAAGAAAGTCGAGCATATTGAAGTGAACGGTGAGTACTTAGGTTACAACAGCCGTAAAGTGCAATCGGGTAAATTTACCGAAGACCTGCTCAATACCGCTAAAACTGTTACCGTTATCAATCAAGATTTAATCAAAGATATGGGCGCCCAGAGTTTTACCGATGCGTTGCGTGCAACTCCTGGTATTACCTTAGGTACAGGTGAGGGTGGCAACCCCTACGGTGATAGACCTTTCATCCGTGGTTACGATGCCCAATCTTCAACCTTTATCAATGGTATGCGTAATGTGGGTTCACAAAGCCGCGAAACCTTTAACATTGAACAAATTGAAGTCCTGAAAGGCCCAAGCTCTGTATACAACGGTCGTGGCGCCGTTGGTGGTAGCATCAACATTGTGACCAAAAAAGCGCAATCCGAAGACTTTATTAATGCCGACGTTTCCGTTGGAACGGATTCCCTTAAACGCGCCAGTGTCGATGTTAACCATGTGATTGCCGATGAGGCTGCGGTCCGTATTAACATGATGGCCCACGATGCCGACACCCCAGGTCGCGATGAAGTTACGGGTAATCGTTGGGGCGTAGCGCCTTCGGTGACCTTTGGTTTAACCACGCCAACAAAAGTGACGCTCGAATATTATCACTTTGAAAATCATGACATTCCTGATTATGGTATTCCCTACGATCAGGCTACGGGCGAGCCTGCGGATGTCGACCCTGACAACTTCTATGGTCTGTTGTCTCGAGATTTTCGCGATACTATGGATGATACGGCGTCAGTGTTGATAAGCCATGATTTTAATAACGACATGCAGTTCACTTCGACCTCCATCTATAGCCGTAACAGCAATTACTATATTGTGACCAACCCGGACGATACCACGGGCAACGTGGCTAATGGTTATGTTTGGCGAAACACTAAGTCGCGCCATTCGGTTACTAAGACACTAGCCACTCAATTACAACTCTCGGGTGAAGCAAAACTCGCGGGGATGACTAACCGTTTTGCCGTCGGTACTGAACTCAGTAACGAACGTACTAGTAATTTAAGTTACACCGTCGATACGGGTAATGGCCGCAACGCGGGTTGTGATCAGGCGATGCTGGACAACTACAACTGTACGCTGCTGGATAATCCGAATCCGCACGATCCTTGGGTTGGTACTATCACCCTCGGCACCGATGCGACAGTTACAGAAACCGATACTCGCTCGCTTTATGCCTTTAACACCATTGAGTTAACCGAAGCGTGGATGGTGAACGCCGGGATCCGTTGGGATGATTACAGCACCAGTGCTGAGAATTCGACTTCTCAATTTAGCAATGATACTGACTTCTTTAACTATCAATTATCGGTACTTTATAAGCCCGCTGAAAACGGCAGTATTTATGCCGCGTGGGGCACTTCTTCTAACCCTCCTGGTACCTCAAATGGTGATGGCGCGGACCGTCTCGGCAGCACCAACGCCGATTTAGAGCCTGAAGATACTGAAAGCTACGAGTTAGGCACTAAGTGGGACTTCTTTGCCGGACGTTTATCTTTGAATGGTTCGGTATTCCAAATCGAGAAAAACAACGCTCGGGTCGCGACCTCTGGCGATCGTAATTCGCCGCAGGAAAACGTGGGTGAGCAAAAGGTGAAAGGTTTCGAACTTGGCTTCTCCGGTGACTTCACTGAGCATTGGCACGGTTTTGGTGGTTACACCTATTTGGATGCGACCTTGGAAAGCAATGGTTATAACCAAGCACAAAATGGTAACCGCTTCCCCAATACCGCTAAAAATAGCTTAAGTTTATTCACGACTTACGATGTGACTGAGGATTTTACTGTTGGTACGGGCGCGTACTACATGGGTAAAGTTTATGGTAATACGGCTAACACGCTGTCGATTCCATCCTACTGGCGTTTTGATTTGACTTCATCTTATAAAATGAGTGAATTCTTGACCTTACGCCTGAACGTGCAAAATCTAACGGATGAGCGTTATTACGATAAAGCGTATACCGCGCACTTTGCCAATATGGCCGCTGGTCGCTTAGTGATGTTAAGTGCGGATATGCACTTCTAAGCCGTATTAATCGAGTTCTGAATGGCAGCCCTAGGGCTGCCTTTGATGTTTATGCTATTCCAATAGGATTTTGAAATGCTTATTGAAATTCCGAATGTTTTTTCTAAAGAAGAAGTCAATCAGCTAAGGGAAGAGCTCGATGCCCGCACTTGGATTGATGGCAATCAGACCTCGGGCGTGATGGCGAGTACCCGCAAACGTAACCAACAGTTAGACAAAGATGACCCTGTCGCACTCCAAATCGGCGAGCTGATCATGGCGCGCTTGTTGGCCCACCCTTTATTTGTGTCGGCGGCGCTGCCATTACAGTTTTATCCTCCTTTGTTTAATCGTTATCAAGGTGGCGAAACCTTTGGCTATCATATCGATAACGCGATTCGCTCGACGAGCGAAGGCATGGTACGCACCGATCTCTCGGCCACCTTATTTTTAAGTGAACCAGACACTTATCAAGGCGGTGAGCTGGTGATCCAAGATACCTATGGCCAGCAAAGCATAAAGCTCGCGGCGGGTTCATTGGTGCTATACCCTTCGACGAGCTTGCATCAAGTCACTCCTGTCACCTCGGGTGAACGTACCGCTGCTTTTATGTGGCTGCAGAGTATGGTGCGCGATGAGGGGCAGCGCCGCTTGCTATTTCAACTCGATCAATCGATTCAAGCGCTGACGGCGCAGGCCGCATCAGAACAAGAGTTGTTTAATCTGACGGGTGTTTACCATAACTTGCTCAGACGTTGGAGCGAGTTGTAGTGATCCTAAGCTAGGCTTCTCTACCTGCTTCATCTCCCCAAAGCGGGCGGTTTAAGGTATAATCCCGCCAGCTCTGAGGGGCAACAAAACAGTAAACGTTAACTCGTTTACTGTTTTTGTATTTTTACGCTGGCGCTGCATGGCTCTTCTGCGGCTTAAATTAAGGCGCTTTATCCCTCTAAGCTTGAACTTACTGGCAAATTTTAATTACTTGAGTCGATAGTCACGTGTTGAAAAATAATCTTAATGATGGTCTACAGCTCGACCGCACCTTTTCCATTGCGCCTATGTTGGATCTAACAGACCGTCATTACCGTTATTTTGCTCGCTTAATGTCGGCCAATGCCTTGCTGTATACCGAGATGGTGACGACGGGGGCGATTTTACATGGCCGTGGTGATTATCTTGCCTATAACCAAGAAGAACATCCCCTTGCATTGCAATTGGGGGGCTCGAATCCTGCTGAACTTGCTCGCTGCGCCAAACTTGCCGCCGAGCGCGGTTATGATGAAGTGAACCTCAATGTGGGCTGTCCTTCCGATCGCGTGCAAAACGGTCGCTTTGGTGCCTGTTTGATGGCCGAGCCTGAGCTGGTGGCTGAGTGTGTCGATGCCATGAAGCAAGTGGTGGATATTCCAGTGACGGTAAAAACACGTATAGGGATTGACGAGCAGGATAGCTATGAGTTTCTGACTTACTTTATTGATACTGTCATGGCTAAAGGCTGTGGTGAGTTTATTATCCATGCGCGTAAGGCGTGGCTGCAGGGCTTAAGCCCGAAGGAAAATCGCGAGATCCCGCCCTTAGACTACGACCGAGTGTATCAGCTTAAGCGTGATTACCCGATGCTCAATATCAGCATTAACGGTGGCATCACTAGCCTTGAACAGGCTAAAACCCACTTGCAGTACTTAGATGGGGTGATGGTAGGACGTGAGGCTTACCAAAATCCTTATATTTTAGCGCAGGTTGACCAACTGCTCTGCGGCTGCGAGAAGGCGGTGATTAGCCGTGAAGCCGTGATTGAAGCTATGTTGCCCTATATTGAGGCTCACTTGCAGGCGGGCGGGCGCTTAAATCATATCACTCGCCATATGATCGGCTTATTCCAAGGCTTACCGGGTGCCCGTGCGTGGCGTCGTTATTTGAGCGAAAACGCCCATAAAAATGGTGCAGGTATTGAGGTGGTCAAACAGGCTTACCAAAGTATTCAGAGCGAAATAATTGCTCAATAATTATTCGATTTAAAAAGTGGTGAGATTGACTATTGCTTGTAGCATTTTTCACCACTTTACCTTTCCTAAATATCCCGCTTATCTCGTTCTAGCTTAAAATAAATTTTTAAATCTAATTAAATTAGTGCGTTAAGCGTAATTTGATAAGTTGGCACGCCCTTTGTAATAGTCCCTATGTCAAGTTAATCAATCGGAAAGGGACGACATCATGTTTACTTCAAACGTTAAAAAATCAGTTCAAGCGAGTGTGTTATTTGGTGCATTGATGGCGAGTGTTTCTGTACACGCCGAAGCGGCACCTGTATCTGATGTAGTGGGGGCCATCGAGCAAACGCTGAGCACTCAAGCGCAGGAGTTGTTGGTTAACACTAAGCGTGAACTGGTGTTATCACTGCAAACACAATTAGCTGAAAGTATCTACGACTTCAATAGCCAGCTAACACTGAGCGCGGATAACCAAGGTGAGTCTGTCACCTCAGGCGAATACAGCGCAAACAAGTAAGGAGCTGCCTATGTGGTTTATAGCACCTCTTATGACTCTGCTACTGCTACCAGTGATTAGCCTCGCGTTGTTTTCAGGAATTATCTGCTGGTTTCAGTGGCACAGTGTCAGCGATAAATAAGTTATTCATCGATTGGAGTTCAAAATGAAACGAGCGCAAATGCGAATGGACAATTCAGAACGTTTAGTTTGTGGTGTTGCCTCCGGTATGGCGTGGCAGTTTGGTTGGTCCTGTTTTTGGACTCGTGTCGTGTGGGCCGGTGCGATTCTGTTTATGCCGGGTGTGAGTCTGCTGGTTTACTTTGTGTTGGCTTTACTTGTGGACCAATGGAAAAGACCGATTTAACCTACGTTTTACTCCCCAATTTGGGGATGTGAATGGAATTGCCGATGCAAATTTATGGACGCAGCCTTTAGCGGGATGCTATCAACAAGAGGGCGCATCGACCCTCATGCCAATAGTGAACACTGTTTAAGTGAGCATCACTTTTTAAGAAAAGCCTGAAATTTGGCTTTTGCTTCATCGCTTTTAAGTCTTTCACTAAATTGTTCTAATTCTTGATGCATCTGGTGTTGCACGCGGTTTTTATGTGGTCGCATCAACTGACGGGTGATTTGCAGTGCTTGCGGTGGCTGATTCGCCAGTTTCTTGGCCTGACTCAGGGCGTAACCGAGTAACTCTTCTTGGGCTATTACATCGTTAATGATATTCAGTCTATGTGCAGTATTTGCATCAAAACTTTCGCCGAGCAGCAAGAGCTCCGCCGCCTTTTGATAACCCACCAATTCGGGTAAGAGTAAGCTTGCGCCAGCCTCGGGCACTAGGGCCAAATTCACGAAGGGCAGTTGAAATTTAGCCGTGTTGTCGGCATAGACCAAATCACAGTGAAGCAGTACCGTTGTGCCTATGCCAACGGCGGCACCAGAGACGGCGGCAACCAGCGGTTTTTTGAGTTCCAACAGGCAAAATAGGAAGCGCACCGCGGGATGATTTGGACCTAAGTCACTATTTTTCAAAAAGTCAGCAACATCATTGCCCGAGGTGAAACAATTATCTTCGCCATGGAGCATAAAGGCACGAATGTCGTTGTCTGCTTCACCTTCGATCAGGTATTCTGTCAGTTGTTTATACATATTAAGATCAAGTGCATTGCGTTTATCTGGGCGATTAAAGCTGATAATACGAACGCCCTGATCATCCCGAACCTGTATATGACTCATGGGTTGTTTTCCTTTACGACGACATTGGGTAGACATGGAGTTTAAGACATTGAAACCGATATTCAAACAGATGTTTAATTTTGTCGCATTATCCTGTGCTTCATTTTCTGTTTTCGCGAACGTAGTGATGACCGAAGGTCATGTCCGTGCAATGCCTGATACAGTACCAAATACCGCCGCTTACTTTACGCTGGAGAACCATAGCGATAAAACGGTTCGCCTCACCGGAGTGACGACTGAGGTCGCGAAGGAAGCACAATTACATACCATCATCGAAGAACAAGGCATGGTAAAGATGCGCCATGTTGAAGGTTTCGATATTCCCTCCCACGGAAAATTAACCCTCTCGCCGTCTGGAGAGCATGTGATGCTCATCGGACTCAAAGCCCCATTAGCCCTAGATCAGCAAGTTAAACTGCAGTTAGCGTTTGACGATGGCGAGAATCTAACGATTACATTACCTGTTGCTAAGCAGGCCGAGAATGCTGCTGAACATGAGCATCATCACCATCATTAAGGAGTCACTTGATGCAAATAACATGGAAGAAGGTCACCGGAGTTGGTTTATTTGTTGTTTTAATTGGTTATCTAGTTAGTGTGTGGTGGAGTATCGAACCTGATACCCTGACTCCACAACAGCTGACGGCCACAGAGAAGAATGTCGTGGGTTATGCCACCACCACGTCGTTGATCCTGACCGTTGAAACATTGCTGGATAAGCAGGGTGGTTGGTTATCAAACGATGTGATGCCGCCTTCAATTTTTATGGATAACATGCCCGCGTTTGAGTACGGCGCTTTAGAGCAAGTTCGTGATTTAGCACTGATTATGCGTAAAGAATTTAGCCGCTCCCAGTCCCAATCCGCTGCGGATAAGGATCTAAGTGAAGCGCAGGCTAAGCTAAACATCGACCATACCAGTTGGTTAGTGCCTAGCGCCGAGAGCGAATACCGCGATGGCGTTAAGCTGCTCAAGCTATATCGCGCGCGTATGATGGATCCAAACAATCAGGATGCTCAGTTTTACGCCCGTGCCGACAACCTCAATGAGTGGCTCAAAGAAGTTCAAAAACGCTTAGGCAGTATGTCTCAACGTTTATCGGCGAGTGTCGGGCAGGAGCGATTAAATACCGATTTAGCCGGCGACAATGCTGCGCGCCAATCGACCCCGAATTTAGCCAGCCATCAGGTGAAAACCAGCTGGTGGAAAATTGATGATGTGTTCTATGAGAGCCGTGGTGCCTCGTGGGCACTGCTGAATTTTATGCGTGCAGTCGAAGTCGACTTTGCTGACGTATTGAAAAAGAAAAATGCTGAGGTCAGCCTGAAACAGATCATTCGTGAGCTGGAGGCAACTCAACAGACGGTTTGGAGCCCTGTGGTACTTAATGGCAGTGGTTTCGGTCTAGTCGCTAATCATTCATTGGTTATGGCTAACTATGTGTCCCGTGCGAATGCCGCGGTGATTGATTTAACGAACTTGCTATCTCAAGGTTAATTATGAAAAAAACACTCCTCGCCAGTGCGGTATTAGGATGCTTAATGGCCACTTCTGCCCAAGCGGCTACTGTGGTTGGATTCAAAATTGGTGGTGATTACTGGCGCGCCGATACCAGCGGTACTTTTGCCGACAAAGGTCAACCACAACAAGGTTTTGACTACAGCTCATCGGCACAAGGCAGCTATTGGGTTGCGGTTGAGCATCCGCTGCCATTTATCCCCAATCTTAAAATTCGTGAAAATAGCTTAGATCAGAAGGGGAGTCTGACGAATGCAGACTTTACCTTCAATGGTCATGATTTTACTGGCAATGTGACCAGCTATACCGATCTGAGCAATACCGATTTTGTGCTGTATTACGAGTTGCTGGATAACGACATTCTGTCTTTGGATCTCGGTGCCGCCTACAAGCTGATGAACGGCTCTCTGCGCGTTCAAGACGCTGGCCATCCTGAAGAGAAAGATGTCGATAGCGGCATTGTGATGGGTTATGCCAGCACACACGTGAGCATGCCTGGCCTAGGTTTATTCGGTTTTGCGGATTTAATGCTTGGGGTAAACGAGTCTAACGTACATGACTATGCCATCGGCTTAGGCTGGGAGTTTGACGGTGTGGCTGTGGATACCCGTGTGCGCGTTGGTTACCGTGAGTTTGCCTTTGATGTGAATAATTTCTCTGGCATCAGCGCCGATACTAAGTTTGACGGTTATTTCGCGGGTGTAGAAATTGATTTCTAAGCGTTAACGCTAATGAATCAGCCATAAAAAAACCGCCATTTAGGCGGTTTTTTTATGGGATGTATCGCTATCTTATTCGGCTTTTAGACCGTTGTTGATAGAGATAACATCGTCTTCATTTAAGGTGCCAGCAGCTTGTTTCAACGCAATAATTGAGTTGATGTAGCTATAGCGTGCATCCGACAATTTACGTTTTGAGTCGTACAGGTCACGGGTACGGTTCAGTACGTCAACAATAGTACGAGTACCGACTTCAAAGCCCGCTTGTGTTGCCTTTAACGCACTTTCAGATGAAATCACTGACTGCTCATAAGCACGGATTGAGCTAATAGAAGCGCCTACGTTGTTGTAGTTGTTACGAACGTTTTTCACCACACTGCGGTAGGTTTGCTCTAACTTCTCGCTCGCTTCCACGTATTGGAATTGCGCTTCTTTGACCTGTGAGGTGACTTTAAAGCCTTCAAAAATAGGAATGCTTAAGTTCACACCAACGTTCACATTGTCAAAATCAGGCTCATTCACGTCGCCAGTTTTTTGCTCTAACCCTTTGTTATAGCCAGCGTTTAAGCTAAGAGATGGCATGTGGCCCGCTTTGTATAGGCTGATGGTCTCTTGGGCGATATCTTTACCGATGCGTTGAGTCATCAGATCGACGCTGTTGGTTTCAGCAATCTTTAGCCACTCACTCGATGAGGTCGGTGCTGGTGTTACCGCGGAGAAACGGTTGGTGTCGAGCACGTTAATGGTCTTGTGATCGATACCTGTGATTTCACGCAGGGCTTCGTAGCTGTTGGCTAACGTGTTTTCAGCCAAAATTTCAGTAGCCGAGGCTAAGTCATACTGAGCTTGCGCTTCATGTACGTCGGTAATCGCAGTTAAACCTACGGCAAAACGTTGTTTAGTCTGCTCGAGTTGACGTTCAATCGCACGTTTCTCTGCGCCTTGGAACTCGTAGTTATCTTTCGCCGTTAACACATCAAAGTAGGCTTTAGTCACACGAGTGATTAAATTTTGCAGGGCAGAAGCGTAGTTTGAATCGGCTTGAGAAGCGGCTTTTTCGGCCAGACTTAAACCAACCCAAGCGCTGTGATCATAGATCACTTGGTTCAGCTTTAGGCTACCGGTTAATCCACTGGTATCGCTCTTAGGATCATTCCATGCTTTGTCATAACCCACGTTAGCGCTGATTGTCGGTAACAGTGGTGCACGGTTTTGTTCGATCTTTTCAAACAAGGCATTACGTTGAGCTTGTGCTTGTAATACTAGCGGGTCGCTCGTCAGTGCTTGTTGATATATTTGCAGTAAATCATCTGCTTGAACCGCTTGAGCGGAAGCCGCGAGAGTTAATGCTGCGCATAGAGAACGGATCTTAAATTTCATTTGCTGTCCTTATTAGACAAATTCTCCAAAAGGAGAAATATGTAACTTCGTTTAGACTAAGTAATGCCTTTACCAAGGCGGTTTGCGCTTCCCGACGCTTCCCGATACAGCTAAAACTTAATGTCGTAGAGTCTAAAAACTCCCACACGTTCAAGTCAACTGCGAAGTGTAACAGATTTTATTTTAAAAATGCGCCAAATTGCCTTGATAATAGGCGAAAATTTAACGGTTAAGGATTGAAATATGAAGCCTGCTGGTTTTTCGAAAACAGATGTTGAAATTCTCGAGACAAAGTCGCTGTATCAGGGCTTTTTTGCCTTGGAGCAGTTTACTTTCAAGCATAAGCTTTTTGCCGGTGGTTGGAGCCAACCTGTGACCCGTGAAGTGTTTGAACGCGGCCATGCCGTGGTGGTTCTTCCCTATGATGTCGCGCGTGACAAGATTGTTTTGATTGAACAAATTCGTTTTCCTGCATTAGCGACCTCTAAATCTCCTTGGCTAATGGAGTTGGTCGCGGGTATGATTGCGCCCGACGAAACGCCACAGGATGTCGCACACCGCGAACTGCTCGAAGAAACAGGCTTAACCGCCCGCAATATGCATTTTGTGAATAGTTATTTGGCAAGTCCAGGTGGCAGTACGGAACGTTTCTATTTCTATTGGGCCGAGGTGGATTCATCCCAAGCGCAAGGTCTGCACGGATTAGCTGACGAACACGAAGATATTCGATTGCATGTGTTAGACCGTGAGGATGCCTATAATGAGGTCGTCAACGGGGCAATAGACAATGCTTCGACCGTAATTGGATTGCAGTGGTTGCAATTAAACTATCAGCAACTGGTTAAAGTTGGATAAAGGTTTGGCTACTTCAATATCGCACCGAAAACCGCGCTACCAACCTAACGTGAGCGACTTTTTAGCGCTATGCGGGCGTAACTACGGCTATATGCAGAAGTGGTTACCGCTCGATATTGAGGTGGGGCAGTCTTGGCAACTTGAAGGTGAAGCGGGTGTATTAGTAATCAGTATTTTAGAAAATACCAAATATACTCAATTAGTTGAGATCTCACGACCAGTTAAAATCATGGAGTTTATTAATACTCCCAAGGTGTTAGTTAGAATTTATCATGATGCTAAATTAGCAGAAGTGTTAACTGGTCAACAGATTTACCAATTGCGCCCAGTGTATGATTATCCCAATTTACGCATGTATCATAGCGATGAAAAGTACCAGGTTAATGCATTCCTGGGGGAGTTATTGAAGATTGGCTGCCAACAACGTTTGGTGTGTCAGTCTTAGAATTGGGTATTCAATGTGCTGAAAGAGGCAGTCTCTTACTCCATAGCTGAAGAAGAAAGTGTGCGCATAGTGCAAGTCACTGATCCGCACCTTTTTGCCGATCCTGAGGCTCAGTTATTAGGGGTCAACACCAGTAAAAGTTTTGCTGCTGTGCTTAATACGATTCGTGCTGTCGACTATCCAGCGCATCTGATGTTAGCCACGGGCGATTTAAGCCAAGATTATTCCCCCGAATCCTATCGTCAATTCGTGGCCGCTGTGGCGCCACTCAATTTACCTTGCCATTATCTTCCGGGTAATCATGATGATCCGCGGATTATGTTTTTGCATATGCAGGGTGAGCGGATTTTCGGTCAGCAGCGTATCTTGGTCGGAAAATGGCAAATCCTAATGCTGGACTCCACCGTTCGGGGAAAGCCCGGCGGCAATATGGCCGAGAGTCAATTCGAACTCATTGAACAGGCCATAGCCGCACATCCAGACCGCCATACCTTACTGGTGATGCACCACAACCCTATTTTGGTGAATTGCGCGTGGTTAGACCAACATTGCATGGATAACGGCACTGAGTTTCTCAGACGTGTCGCCCAATACCCGCAGGTTAAAGGGTTACTCTGGGGACATGTGCATCAACAGTTGGATACCGATTACGATGGCCCCCATGGCGCGCTGCAATTAATGGCAACGCCTTCCACTTGTATTCAGTTTAAACCGCAATCGCCTTATTTTGCCCTCGATGGACTGCAACCCGGTTATCGTTTGCTGGAGCTGAAGGCCGATGGTAGCATCTGCACTAATGTGTATCGCGTGCCGGGAAATCTGTTTTCCCCTGATAAAGATTCCAGCGGTTATTAACGCGAGTGACCGCAGCTTGAGGAACTATGCTGCTCTATATTCACGGATTCAACAGTTCACCTTTCTCCGATAAAGCGGTGATGACGGCGCAATATATCGCCGAGCATCACCCTTCCTTAGCATTCCATCAACCTCAATTACCCAATACTCCCAAGGCCGCCATGGCTTTGCTGCTGCAATATGTTGAGGCTGCGAAGCAAGCGGGCGAGCCACTGAGCTATATCGGCTCATCCTTGGGGGGATATTTTGCCAGTTACTTGGCAGAGCACTATGGTGGCCGCGCCGTGTTGGTTAATCCGGCCGTCAAGCCCTTTGAGCTGTTTGATGAGTTTATGGGGCCGCAATTTAACCCTTATACCGAAGAGCATTATCAGGTATTGCCGGAGCATAAGCAGGAAGTGGCTGAATTTAATACGGCTGTTATCCGCAATCCCGATCGTTTTTTGGTACTATTGCAAACGGGCGATGAAGTGCTGGATTATCGTGAAGCACTGCATAAGTATCACCATTGCCAATTACGGATCGAAGCCGGTGGCGATCACAGTTTTGTGGGTTATGAGCGATATCTGCAAACTGTAAGCCAATTTTTACACTTACCTTGACAAATAGTCATCCAGAGCCGCAACATGGCCGGATATAACAACTTATAGCGTACACTATGACGAATCAATACACCTCTGACGCCATTGAAGTTCTTAACGGACTCGACCCAGTTAAACGCCGTCCAGGTATGTATACCGATACCACCCGACCTAACCACTTAGGCCAAGAGGTCATAGATAACAGTGTGGATGAGGCTTTAGCGGGCCACGCCACTAAAATCGAAGTTGTGCTCCATACCGATAACTCTCTGGAAGTCACCGATGATGGTCGGGGGATGCCGGTAGATATTCACCCTGAAGAAGGCATTCCTGGGGTCGAGCTGATCCTCACTAAACTGCATGCGGGCGGTAAATTTTCGAATAAGAATTATCAATTCTCTGGCGGTCTGCACGGTGTGGGGATTTCGGTCGTTAACGCCCTGTCTCGTCGCGTCGAAGTGACGGTACGCCGTGATGGCCAAGTGTATGATATCGCTTTTGAAAATGGCTTTAAGGTTGAAGAGTTAAAAGTCACTGGTACTTGTGGTCGTCGTAATACTGGTACTCGAGTACATTTCTGGCCCGACGCCAGTTATTTTGATTCGGCGAATTTCTCCAACTCCAAACTCATCTATTTGCTGCGCGCCAAGGCTGTTTTGTGCCCGGGCCTGAGGATCAAATTTACCAATAAACACACCAACGAAGTCCATGAATGGTACTACGAGAGTGGTTTAACGGATTATCTCAAGGCGGCGGTTGGCGATAACCTCATGCTGCCAGAAGAGCCTTTTATCGGCAGCTTTAAAGGACAAATTGAAGCCGCGGATTGGGCCATTACTTGGTTGCCCGAAGGTGGCGATGCGATTAACGAAAGCTATGTTAACTTGATCCCAACGCCATTGGGTGGAACCCACGTGAATGGTTTCCGCCAAGGTTTGCTGGAGTCGATGCGCGAGTTTTGCGAGTTTCGCAATCTGATCCCCCGCGGCATCAAGCTGTCGCCTGAGGATATTTGGGATCGTGCCGCCTTCATTCTCTCGGTGAAGATGCAAGATCCGCAGTTTGCAGGGCAAACTAAAGAGAAACTTTCGAGCCGTCAAAGCTCGGCCTTTGTCTCTGGCATTGTGCGCGATGCATTCTCACTGTGGCTCAACTCGAATACCGAATTGGCCGAATCATTGGCTGAGATGTGTATCAACAATGCTCAAAAGCGCTTAAAAGCCGCTAAAAAAGTGGCCCGTAAAAAAGTGACTTCTGGCCCAGCATTACCGGGTAAATTGACCGACTGTAGCGGCCAAGATCCTATGCGCGGTGAGCTCTTCTTAGTGGAAGGGGATTCTGCGGGCGGCAGTGCCAAGCAGGCGCGTGACCGTGAGTTTCAAGCCATTATGCCGCTGCGCGGTAAAATCCTAAACACTTGGGAGGTGGATGCCTCGCAGGTGTTGGCCTCGCAGGAAGTGCATGATATCTCGGTGGCGATTGGTTGCGATCCCGACAGCAACGATATCTCCGAGTTAAGATATGGCAAGATTTGTATTCTCGCCGACGCGGACTCCGACGGGCTACATATTGCAACTTTACTCTGTGCCCTGTTTCTGAAACATTACCGTGTGCTGGTCGAACAGGGCCATGTCTATATCGCTATGCCACCGTTGTTCCGTATCGATATAGGTAAGGACGTTTACTACGCCTTAGATGAGGCTGAAAAAGAAGGTATTCTCGACCGTATTAGCGCCGAGAATAAAAAGGGTAAGGTTCAAGTGACACGCTTTAAAGGTCTGGGTGAAATGAACCCACTGCAATTGCGTGAAACGACCATGGATCCAAACACTCGCCGTTTAGTGCAGTTAACCATTGATGATGCAGAAGAAACCAATTCTCTGATGGATATGTTGCTCGCTAAGAAGCGTTCGCCCGATCGTAAAAACTGGCTCGAAGATAAGGGTGACATGGCGGTACTTTAATGTTGTGCACTATTGCCGATAACAATAAAACTTAGGCATAAAGAAAAATACCATGTTGTATATAAAATCTAATAATTATAAATATTTAAGGGTGTTCTCTGCCTATTGGACCCTACTGGCGAGTCTGGCGTTATTATCGAGTCAGGCTGCGATAGCTGGGTCTCAGTCGATCATGATTACCGTGTCCAAGGGATTTGGTTTATCCCTTTATGCCTCCGATCTGGGGGATGCTAAACAGATTGCCATGGGGGCTAACGGCACACTATTCGTGGGGTCCAATAAGAGTGGTACAGTGCATGCGCTCGTTGACAGCAACCAAGATGGCCGTGTCGATAAGCGTTATGTGATTGCTAAAGGGCTCGAATCTCCCGACGCGGTAGCCTTCCATAATGGCGATCTTTTTGTTGCAACCGAAAACCGTATCGTACGTTTTATTGATATTGAGCAGCGCCTACGCCGTCCGACTCGCCCTAAAGAGATCTACAGCGATCTACCTGAATCTGATAAAAAAAGTGCCCGTGCGATGAATTTTGGCCCCGATGGTCGCTTGTATGTCTCTATCGGCGCACCGTGCAACGTGTGTGAGGCGGGGGCGCCCTATAGCAGCATTATTGCGATTAATGTCGACACTGGAGCAAGTGAGCAGATTGCACTGGGCGTACGTGATGCGACTGGATTTGACTGGTCTCCCCAAGATGGCAAGTTATGGTTTGCCGATCAGGGCCGTGATTGGATGGGGGATAACTTACCACCCGATGAAATCAACCGGGTCGATGTGATTGGCAGTCATTATGGCTTCCCGTATTTGCATGCCTCGTCCGTGGTAGAGCCTGCCTACGAAAAGCCTAAAAATTTAAAAATTACCGTCCCAGTGTATGAACTGCCAGCCCATGTTGCACCTACGGGCCTCGCGTTTTACCGCGGTAAGCAATTCCCTGAGATCTACCATAACCAATTGTTTGTTGCTGAAAATGGTTCTTGGAACCGTTCAAGCAAAGTGGGTTATCAGATCGTCATGTTGAAACTCGAGAATGAGCAAGTTGTCAGCCGTGAAACCGTAGTGAGTTTTCTTGATGGCGAGTTTCCCGTTGCCCGTCCCTATGCTTTGTTATCGGGGGAAGATGGGGCAATGTACATCTCGGATGATTTGAAAGGTAACCTGTATCGGCTGTTCTATAGGGATGGCGATAATACTGAAGAACCACAGGAACTAGAAGAAAATGAGTGACGCGATCAAGTTAAGCTTAGATGGCGTAGAGCAGATGCCCCTGCGGCGCTTTACCGAAGAAGCTTATCTGAATTATTCCATGTACGTCATCATGGACCGAGCCTTGCCCCATATCGGTGACGGGCTTAAGCCGGTGCAGCGGCGGATTATTTATGCCATGAGTGAGCTAGGGTTATCGGCTCAGTCAAAACATAAAAAATCAGCTCGTACCGTCGGTGACGTACTCGGTAAGTACCATCCCCATGGCGACAGTGCCTGTTATGAGGCTATGGTACTGATGGCGCAGCCATTTTCATACCGTTATCCCTTGGTCGATGGCCAAGGTAACTGGGGGGCGCCAGACGATCCTAAGTCCTTCGCCGCGATGCGTTATACCGAGGCGCGCCTGTCTAAGTTCTCTGAAGTATTATTGTCTGAGCTGGGGCAAGGTACGGTCGAGTGGGGTGCTAACTTCGATGGCACCTTGAAAGAACCTAAAGTGCTGCCCGCACGTTTGCCGCATATTTTACTCAATGGCATCACCGGGATTGCGGTGGGTATGGCGACGGATATTCCACCCCATAACGCCAGAGAGCTAGTCAATGCCTGCGTGGCCTTGCTTGATGATCCTAAACTGGAGCTGGAGCAGTTGATGGGCTACGTGCCAGGGCCTGATTATCCGACTGAAGCCGAGATCATCACCCCGTCTGCCGACATTGCCAAAATCTATGAAACGGGTCGCGGTTCCTTAAAAGCCCGCGCCGTGTATAGCGTCGAAGCCGGTGAGATAGTGATCACTGCACTACCACATCAAGCCAGCAGCGGTAAGATTTTAGAGCAGATCGCCGCGCAGATGCAGGCGAAAAAATTGCCTATGGTGGCGGACTTACGTGATGAATCTGACCATGAAAACCCTGTACGATTGGTGGTGGTGCCGCGTTCCAATCGCGTCGATTGCGATCAACTCATGGCACACTTGTTTGCGACCACAGATCTTGAGAAAAGCTTTAGGGTAAACCTTAACGTATTGGGGCTTGATGGTCGTCCACGGGTGAAGGGACTTAAAGACCTGTTAACCGAATGGTTAGAGTTCCGTGTCGATACTGTAAGACGTCGCCTCGAATATCGTCTCGATAAAGTGCTAGCGCGTTTACATATCCTCGAAGCCTTGATGATTGCCTTCCTCAATATCGATGAAGTAATTGAAATCATTCGTTTCCACGATGAGCCAAAGGCCGAGCTAATGGCGCGCTTTAACCTGACGGATAAGCAAGCCGAAGCTATCCTCGAGTTAAAATTACGCCATTTAGCCAAGTTAGAAGAGTTTAAAATCAAGGCCGAGCAGGATGAGCTTGAAGCCGAACGTGAGAAATTAGAGCTGTTATTAGGCTCAGATCGCCGCTTAAAAACTTTGATCAAAAAAGAATTAATTCAAGATGGTGAAACCTATGGTGACGATCGCCGCTCACCGATTGTTGAGCGTCACGAGTCCCGCGCCTTAACCGAGCAGGAGCTGACACCGAGTGAGCCAGTGACTGTGGTGTTATCTGAAAAAGGCTGGGTGCGTTGTGCTAAGGGCCATGATATCGATGCCGAGTCCTTATCCTATAAGGCGGGCGATCAATATCTGTGTAGTGCGATGGGGCGCAGTAATCAGGCGGCGGTATTTATTGATTCATCGGGCCGCGCCTTTGCGACCGACAGTCACAGCCTGCCATCGGCGAGGAGCCAAGGCGAGCCAATCACCACGCGCTTTAATATGGCGCCGGGTGAAACCATGCAGCACGTGATTTTGGGTGAAGACGAACAATGTTTCCTGCTCGCCACCGATGCAGGTTACGGTTTTATCTGTACTTACAATGATATGGTGTCACGTAACAAGGCGGGGAAAGCCCTGTTAAGCCTACCGCCGAATGCCAAGTCCTTACCGCCGAGACTAATTGACCGCAGCCGCGAGATGTCTATCTTAGCGATCACCAATGAAGGGCGTATGTTGCTGTTTTCATTAGAAGCATTACCGCAGTTGTCTAAGGGTAAAGGGAACAAGATTATCGGCATCCCGAGCGAGCGCGCTAAGAATCGTGAAGAACTGATGACCCATTTGCAGTTAGTGCCAGCCGATACGCCAGTCACCCTATGGGCGGGCAAACGTAAGCTCACGCTAAAACCGAGCGATTTAGAGCATTACCGTGGTGAGCGTGGCCGTCGCGGCGCCAAACTTCCGCGTGGATTACAGCGTGTTGATAGCGTGGAATTAGGCGAAGGTGCTGAGGTTTTGCCTAGCATTTAGCTTGTAAATTCGACTGGGTAGTCTGCACAAGAATTAAAACCACTTAAGTGTCACTTGAGTGGCTTTTTTATGACAATCACTCAGCACTTTGTACTAAATTTGAGGTATAAAAAAACCTACCGCAGGCGGTAGGTTTTTTTCGCTAATATCTTTTAAGGATATTAGAAGTCGTAACGTACACCTACAGAGAATACGTTGTCGTCTTGTAAGTCGATTTTAGCACCAGTAGTGTCTTTGTAGTCGCCTTTGTACATTGAGTACTGGCCATACACCATAGTTGATTTAGAGAAACGGTAGTCAGCACCAACGTTGAAGTTGTTTACACTAATATCGTCAGCACCTGCTTGACCTAACGTGCTGTAATATTTACCGAAACCAGCTTCATCGTAACCGTATTCAGCTTTCAGGTTCACACCGTTCAGGTCATAAACTACGTTAACGAAGTAAGTGTTACCGTCAATAGAGCTGTCAGCTACGCTTTCAGAGTTTTGGAATAAACCACCGAGTTTGAACTGACCTAATTTTACTTGAGCAACACCACGGTATGCATCAATTCCTGAGATACCTTTATTATAGGCTACTGCTAAATAGTAGTTTTGCTCTTTAAACTTGCTATCACCTAAGGTCGCACTTAATGCATAATCGTTTGAGCTATCTTTACCTTCGGCAGAAGTTACTTTTTCATTGTCATCAATTAAATAAGTTGCGTTTAAAGTAACTAAGCCAGCAATTTTTGGTGAGTAGTACCAAATACCATCTGCGCTACGTGTTTGTCCTGAAATTAAACGGTCGATATCCGCGTTGGTGTTGCCAAATACGTCAACCGCGCCTTCAGCTTGTTTAAATACTGTGTCATTACGACCCACTAATACAGTACCTGCATTAGTTTTTAAACCTAAGTAAGTGTTACGAGCTTTGAACACATCACCAGTACCAGAAGTGTTTTCAACTTGGAATTCCATTTGATAAACAACGTCATAGCCATCTGCAATCTTTTCAGAACCTTTAACACCTAATAGAGAGAAGTTGTTTTCTAAATAGGTACCAGCGTTGTTCTCATCGGCATAATTTGCCTCTAAGCCGTTAGTACCAGATTGTAGAGTTGCACCTGTCTCAGTATTGGTTAATGCAAGTTCTAAACGACCGTAGAAGCTTGGGCCTTCGGCTAGCGCACCGAATGAAGCCAGTGCCAGTACTGATGCAACTGATGCAGAGATGAATGTCTTTTTCATGTTTTGTGCTCCCTCGAACCTAAGTTCTTATCCATTTTTCATGGTTTTTGTGTGGTTTTACACATTTGTTACTTGAATCGGTAACAAAGTTGCCGCCGATTTTTACAGTTTTACGACTTGCAGGCTGTGTTGCAGATCATGTTTTTGGCTCTCCTTGTCCATATTCGGGGTTTTTTAGGATATTTCCCTATATCTCAACCGCAAATTGGAGTGAAAGTGGTAAAACAGTATTTTTCACTTACTACTAAAGAGGTAGGTAAAGCGCAGAGGCTTAAGTGAGTCGGCGAGGCTAACTGTAGCATATACTAATGTTGTCGCAAGTTTGTCATAAATGGGGGAGTAGAATGTTATTTAGTACGAGATACAATAAAAAAGCGGCCAAAGCCGCTTTTTTATCAAATATTATCTCTTTTGAATTAGGATAATACTATTAAAAATCAATACGTAAACCTACTGTAAATAGGTTGTCGTCTAGGTCTTGTTTTGTACCGGCTAGCATAAGGTCGCCGTCGAAGCGAGTGTAGTGACCATAGACCATAGTCTTAGTGCTAAGTCGGTAGTCTGCGCCTAAAGTGAGCTGCTGTAGGTCCACATCACTCACTTGTTCAAGATTGGCGCTGTCTTGGCTGCCGACCATGCGGCTGACATATTTACCTAAACCTGAGTCATCCTTACCGTAAACTAACTTCAGTTTCAAATCATCCATCAGATAGGCGGCATTGACAAAATAGGTATCACCTGAGAGGTTTGAGAATCTGTCGTCAATATGCTCGCTGTGCTGATAAATGGCGCCAAAGAGGAAATCGCCAAATTTTGCTTGGGCGACACCGCGGTAGGCTTCAATATTATCGATACCATCGTTATAGGCCGCAGCAACGTAGTAATTATGGGTTTTTAAGGTCTTATCCCCTAATGTAGCGCTTAAGGCATACATTTGATCTTGGCTGTAGACCTCGTTACCTTGGCTATCGCGTTGATCATAGTTATCACTCATCAAATAAGTGGCGTTGAGGGTGATAAGATCGGCGATCTTAGGCGAATAATAGGAAATACCATCAGCAGAGCGAGTTTGGCCTGCCAGTAACAGGTCGATATCGGCGTTGGTGTTACCAAACAAATCAAAACCGCCTTCGGACGCTTTAAATACCGTATCGTTACGGCCGACTAAAACGGTACCCGCAACGCTTCGTACTCCGAGGAAGGTATTACGCGCATTAAAGGTTTTGTTTGAGTTATCAAAGTTTTCTACGCCAAACTCCATTTGATAAATGATATCGAAGTATGGACTAACGCTTTCTGAACCTTTAACACCAACCCAAGTAAAGTTGTTTTCGAGTACTGTGCCATCTTTCTGATTTTGAGCGGCATAGCCTTTCTCTGAGTCGGTGATACTCAGATCGACATGGCCGTAAAACTCTGGGCCATCGGCCTGAGAGCTAAATGAGCAAAATGCGAGACTAGCGGCAATCGCTGTAGCGAGCAGATTCTTTTTCATCTTCATTTTCCTGTACTTATATCATTATTTTTATGCAGCAAGAGTGACCTCTATCCGCTGCGGAGGGTGGAGCTTTGATGCTCGCAGTGTGACAGGCAAATGAATTTAAAATGTGATCTGGATCATTGGATGTTGAAATGGCTATGTTTTTAACATCATGTTTTACAAGGTTAAAACGAACTTTTAATCTGATTTTACCTAATGTGTGAGCCTATGGTTCAGGAAATTGTTAATTACTACATTGGCTGCACTTTTGTATCTGAGTGCAACTTGGCATACCTAGACCGAGATAGATTTCGGTTTTTTGCCTAAATCGTATAAAATCCACGGCGCATTTTTATTGCGTTATGCTGCTGTAGATTGTCTTTCGCATCCTCTAAGGGCGGCCATTGTTAGTTAGATATAAGGTAAGTATTGATGACTGAAGCCTATCAGAATCGCTTTGGTGGCATTGGCCGCTTGTACGGGCAAAAGGCGCTCGCTAAATTTGCCGCCTCCCATGTAGTGGTGATTGGCATTGGCGGCGTGGGCACATGGGCGGCGGAGGCGTTGGCACGCAGTGGTATTGGCCAAATCACTCTGATTGATTTGGATGATATCTGCGTGACTAATACTAACCGTCAAATTCATGCTCTGACATCGACGATCGGTGAGTCTAAAGTGGCTGTGATGGCGCAGCGGATCCGCTCGATCAATCCCGATTGCCAAGTCAATGAAGTGGAAGACTTTATTACTGTCGATAACCTTGGTGAGTATTTGCTCGGGTCAAAAGCGGGTGGCAATATCGATTATGTGGTTGATTGTATTGATGCGGTTAAGCAAAAGGCGGCACTGATTGCTTGGTGTAAACGTCAAAAAATCAAGATAGTGACAGTTGGCGGCGCGGGCGGCCAAACGGATCCTACCCAAATTCAATTAACCGATCTGGCGAAAACTTATCAAGATCCTTTACTGGCCAAAGTGCGTAATATTTTGCGCCGTGAATATAACTTCTCTAAAAATGTGCAGCGCCGTTTTGCTGTTGATGCGGTGTTTTCCAGCGAGCAGTTAGTTTATCCCCAAGCCGATGGTTCCGTGTGCAGCAGCAAGGCGACGGCCGATGGCTCTATGCGTATGGATTGTGCCTCTGGTTTTGGTGCCGTCACTATGGTGACTGGGACTTTTGGATTTGTGGCGGCGAGTCGCGTACTTGCTAGGCTCGCCCAACTTGCAAATGAACCAGCCGCAAGTGAATAAGCTACGAATCAATAAGTTAAGCACTCATCTTTAAAAACAAAATCCACAGCCAATGCTGTGGATTTTGTTTGGTAGCATTAGTGCTGCTTCACCTGCCTTTTACTGGCACCACTAGACATCAAACTCGTTATCAAACACAGCATCAAATCGTAAAGTCATGGTGTGTGGTCAGTTTGGGAGCATCGCATTGGGTAAGGGGAATACGGATATTGAATTTGGCCCCTCCCAGTGTTGAGTCTGCTTGGTAATTCATGGTGCCCTTTAGCAGTGTGGCGGCATTAAAGGCGGCGGATAAGCCTAATCCAGTGCCCCCTTTACTCCTGTTGGTGGTAAAGAAGGGCTCAAACATATGTTCTGCCACTTCAGGCGGAATGGCGATACCATTGTTTTCGATGCTGATATTCACATAGCCTTGCTCTAACTTGGCCGAAATCTGAATTTGATTATTTTCCCTATCTTGGAAGGCATGGGTGAAGGCGTTGGAGAGAATATTGCTGACGATTTGATTGAGCAGGCTAACATTGGTTTGGATGTTGAGCGCTGGCTCAACCTCTAATTGGGTTTGCGCTTTTAACTTGGGATACATGATTAAAGTAGATTCTAAAATCTCCTGCAGCTGACTTTTTAAATTGATGCATTGATGTTCTTCATGGCTACGATCGATGGCGATCGTTTTAAATTTTTGGATAAGACTACTGGCCTTGGTGATATTACGGACTATCAGCTCACAGCTTTCTTGGTACTCATCTAAAATCGCATTAATCTCGTCGAGAGTGGCATGTTCGCTGTGAATGAGGTCTATAAGCTCCTCGATATGACTCAATTGCGCGCTAGCCGCCGTCAAACAAATGCCGATCGGCGTATTGATCTCATGGGCAACCCCTGAGACGAGCCCGCCCAATGCCGCCATTTTTTCCTGCTCGACTAATACTTGCTGCGCTCGTTTTAGCGCTGTTAATGACTGTTCTAATTCCTGAGTTCTTTCTTTGACTTGTCGTGCAAGTTCTTCCTTATAGCTGCGCTCAAGTTTCAATAAACGTTCTCTGTCTTCTAAGGAGGTTTGCAGTTCGGCTTTGGAACGTTTGAGAGCTTCAAATGAGCCGCGTAATTGTGCCTGCATGCTATTGATGGCATCGGCTACTTGGGTAAATTCATCGAGTTTTTGTTTGCGATCGAAGTCTAATGGTTCCACATCGCTATCGAGATCGATGCGCTTACAGTAATTACTGAGTTTGTCTAAGTGTTTAGTGATGTTGTACCAGACCAAAAATAGAATAAATCCAGCCACTAGGAAGGTTTTAATACCATTGGATAGCAGAATAAGGATGGCTTTATCGTAGAGGCGTTGATAGATAGCATCCATATCCACTTGCACTTCTAAACTGCCGACATTGATATTATCCGTAGGTGACTTATACACCAGAGGAAAGGTTTTACTGAGTGTATGGGTTTGTTTTTGGGCACCAGAATTCCACGCCTGGCCACTGTCGTCTTTGATTGAAATATAGTTGATATCAGGCAGTTGGATAAGACCATTCAACTGAGTATTAATTAGTCTCTCATCTATGACCCAGATACTGGCGGCGAGGACATCGAGATTGGCTTTTTCAATATTGGAGAAAACACGGTCGATTCGAGTGACATCACCGCGGTAGTCGTTAACCAATTGGTAGGCAGTGGTCATTAAGGTAATCAAGGAGCTAAAGAGCACGATAGACAAGGTGAGATGCCTGCCTATCGGACTTTTAATAAATTGACTAAAGAATGTCAGCATCTAAATAGTCTTTATTTGATAGCGAGTTGAATGACTATAAGCATAGACTCAAGCATCCAGATTGTGCATTTTATCCCCATGAAATATCCCGCAATTTTGACAGATAGAGTGGCATCAAACTTGCTTTATGCCATTAAAGTTCAATTTTTTGTCGCCGGGATAACACTATGATTAAACTCAAATTGGATTCAGTGAAATTGTTCAGCCCTAAAAAGATGATGTTTCGTGTCATGTTATGGCTAATGGTAAGCTGTGCTGTGTTGCTGGCGATCCCATCCAATATGCTCGCCATGCTGGCGCTGGATAAGTTTGTCCCAGAGCATGCCCATTTCGTTGGCCTAGGACTAATCATTTCAATTGCTTATTTCTTAACTCAGTTATTAAACCTTGGCTTAGATGAGTCGATTCGTCATTTAAGTGATAAACGCGTGACGGAAACGATTGAGGCTAAGGTCAACCTGATGGACCGTGCCGAGCGTGCCTTATTGCGTGAGTTCTTTTTACAGGGCGCCACCATTTTGACATTGCCGCAAAATGAACCCGCGGTTAAAAGCTTACTCAATGCTTGTATCCTCGAATGTTTAGGCAACGAGCGCCATTATGCGATCCAAGGGCCTACGGCGGATTATAAAATCTCGATGAAGGCACGCATGTATCTCAATCGTGGCGTATTACGTTTGCCAGCAGGTGAACCGAGCCAGGAAGAAATGCAGCATTTGATTAAAGCGCGCCCGCAGTTTTTAAATGGTTTAGTACAAAACCGTAAACACGCCGCTTGATTTGGATTGGGTTCTAAAGCGCACACCGCAGGCACAAAAAATGGGGGTTAGCTTAACCCCCATAACAACGTGCAATTTTTACAATGAACAGAATAACAATTTGGAAGCAAAAACTACGATTGTTGCGCGGACTTCACAATGAACATCCAAGTGATATAAGAAATTATCCCTATAGTGCTAAAGATAACGATCATTGAAAGTAAACCAATTGGGTTACCGAACATTAAATCTAACCAAAATGCCATGATTGAAATCCTCTTTCCTGTGAAGTCCCCTCTACACTAGCGCCCCTAGCGGTAAGAAATACTGATCTTGATCAATAAAAAATCGACATCTTAAAACAATGTTGTAACTACAGATTAACCCTGTGATCTAGCTCAAATTTAGCGCTTGGTAAAATATTGCTAAAGTCATTCCTTCGGGCTTTGTTTCTTGTTTCATTCGGGACTAGTCTTAAGAGTATCGAGTACGAAAAAATCATTAAATGATACAAAGATCCGCGGGTTACAAACGAGTTAGTTCTCGCAAGCAAGTGAAATAGCATTTTTGAAGGAGACAAAAATGGCTGACATCAGTGTCAACAAAGGCAGCATGGGATATGGCATTATCTTTGCGCCCATGATCCTATTCTTATATCCACTCTACTGTTTAGTGACGAGCGCGTACTGGGTGGCAACATTCAGTTTAATTGCTCTTGCCGTAATTCTCTTTTTGAATCTTAACAAACTCATCCGTAATTTAAGACACTTAGAGCGTGCGGCTCATCACTTAGGTGAGGGGGATTTAAGTTATCAGCTCGATGAAAAAGATGCGGGTGTGTTTATTTCGGTGGTCCATAGCATCAACCGCATGGGGGAGGATGTCAGCCGCACTATTCTCTCCCTCGTCGATACGAGTGAGTGGATGAAGAAAGTCGCGACCGATATTAAAACGATCAGCGAACAGGCAAAACAGGGCGTGCTCGAGCAGGAACGTCAAACCGAGTTGGCCGCAACGGCAATGACGCAGATGGTCTCCACCGTACAAGAAGTGTCACACAATGCTGCTACTACGGCTCAAGCGGCCGATATTGCCCAAGGCTCGGCGAAACACGGTGATGAGTTAATTGGTACTATCGTAAATAAAATCAGCGATATGAAATCGCAAATTCATCAAACTAAAGGCGTTATCGAGCACCTCGCCGCCGATACCAATAGCATTAGTAGTATTATCGAAACCATCTCCCAAGTGGCTGAACAAACAAACCTATTGGCACTCAATGCGGCGATTGAGAGTGCGCGCGCCGGTGAACATGGCCGTGGCTTTGCGGTCGTCGCCGATGAAGTGCGTAACTTAGCTAAACGTACCTCAGAGGCCACCGCCGAAATTCAGCAGCAGATTACAACGCTGCAAAAGGGCGCGCAGCAGAGTGTGGAAGTGATGCTCAAGAATGTCACCATCGCCGACGAAACTGCCCTGATGGTTGATCAAGCTCATCAAGCTCTGGGGGATATAGTGACTCAGGTTGAGAGCATTACCGATATGTCTCACCAAATCGCAACGGCCTCGGAAGAACAGCATGCGGTTGCTGAGGAGATTAACAAAAATATCAGCGTAATGGCCGATCTCGCCCTAAAAAATGCACGCCATACCAACCACACTAACTTATCCAGTCTTAAGGTGTATAACATGTCGCAGGAAATTGGCTCCCTGCTGCATCGATTCCAAGTTGATGCCAAGATGTTTAACTCTAACGAAGCCCAGAGCAAGTTATTCGTAAAATGGGGGCCAGAGCTTGATATCGGCATGCCAGAGATTAACCGTCAGCACCAACGCTTAGTCTCATTAATCAATGAATTACACCGGACCTTAAGTGAGGCATATGGGCTTGAGGCGATTAAGCGTATCGTCCAAGGGCTGGTGGATTACACCGCGAACCATTTCTCCTATGAAGAAGAACTGTTTGCACGTTTTGGCTATCCTCAAACCGTGGCCCACAAAGAAAAACATGCTCAACTCGTTGATCAAGTACTTGACTTTCAAAAGCGGGTAGGTAGAGGTGAAGATGTAGCCGATGAACTCATGGCATTTTTAAAAGCCTGGCTAGTCAATCATATTCAAAAGAGCGATAAAGAATACACCCAATTTTTACTCGCCCATGGCGCCGAATAACCGGCCTTGGTTTATCAGAGTTGGATTTTTGAGCGGTTAAAACTAATTTGCTACCCTGCCTTTGAAAAGGGCTTGCCATTGTCAAAGGCAAAGGTATAATTCCCAGCACTTAGAGCCAGCTGCTTGTTTTTGTTAGCTCTAAATATTGATGCCAGAGTGGTGAAATCGGTAGACACAGCGGATTCAAAAGTCACTGCGTTACGATATTAAACTTCACTAAGCTGTTGTTATTAAGAGTTAATTTGAAATAATTAACACGCAAAAGCCTTGCAAAGATTTGCAAAGTTTTTGAAGCTCCAAAGTTGTGCCAGAGTGGTGAAATCGGTAGACACAGTGGATTCAAAATCCACCGCCCTTAAAAGCGTGACGGTTCGAGTCCGTCCTCTGGTACCATACATACCGCCGACATTAAGTCGGTTTTTTTGTATCTAAAATCCAGCATTGTTAGATACTTACCGCTTTAAGTCCTGCTTTTTGTTGATACACACATGCCCTTCAAGATCCACCACTCTGCACATACCGAACTAGGTTAGATCTTTAATCGTCGTGGTTTTCCCATTCTCCATTACCGACTTGATCCCGTTGTCCCTTGCTGCGGTACTCGAATACATTTGGCTGGTGCCAATGATCTGATGGTTCGCGGCTTTTAGGTTGAAGTACGGCTTATCGTTTTTCGCCACTTCTTTGGCATATCGGGCTTCGATAGGGGAGTTGGTTTGAACGGATTCGATACCATTCATGGCACCACTCTTACCCGTGTAGAGTTCGCTGGTGAGGATGACTTCTCCGTTACCAGCCTTAAGCACAAACTTAAATTGATCGTTACTGCTTTTGCTTAATTCATACCATCCTGACATGAGGTTGCTCCTTCTTCTTTAAGGCATTGCATAGCGCAAGCGAGGAAACCATTTCCTGCTCGAGCCTCAGTCTAGTCGACTTTATCTGGTTTGATATGTGCCGATGCCACATTTTGAGTGTTTTGAGGGTTAGTCTGTCGAAATACTGACATTAAAAACGTCCATTTCCTGCCAGTAACACAAGAAGTTTTGCTCCCAAATGGGGTAAAGCTCTGCCGCCGCTTCAATGACTAACAAGCCACTAATGGATTGAAACACGCCGCAGCTAAAGTCAAAGTCCAACTCTTTCACTAATTCCCATTGTCCCGCGTAGCCGACATAGCAAAAGTCGGTGATGTAGCATAACTGCCATTGGTCAGCACCTTTCTCTAGCCTGATTTCCACAGGATGAAAGCCACCTATTTGTGGACTGTAATCGGGGTCGCGAAAGTTAATGGTGACAGCGTTGCTATCAATATTTTTCACGAGTTCTGCCAGAGCTTTGGCAAAGACAGGAGACACGGGTAATGGTAGGTCGGTATTAATGGTTTTCATTATGTAACCCTCAAAAGTGGCAAAACAAAGGGGGCATCATGTCCCCCTGTTGTTGGTATGAAATGTGGGTGATGTGAGTTGTCACTTACTTGGTTTGGTGGTCTGTTTCTCGGTGTTAGCTGACGTCTTATCGGTTTTAGCCTTCTTGCCTATCTTGGGTGCGGGGGCGAGTAACTGCTCGTCTAACTCGCCTTTCTCCACGGCATCAATCAGCACCTTAATTACCGCTGGCAAGTTGGCCTTTTCACCCACATCAATAGCAGGGCAACCTTTTTCCAGTTCGATGGGTTTGTTACTAATTCGCACTTCAAAGTAGTAGTGCTCGTTGCTGTCATAGAACCAAGGTCGGACGATGTAACGGCGGCGAATTTTCTTACGCTCACCAGTCTCTGGGTCTTTAACCGAGCGCTCTTTGTAGGCTTCAAATTCACGGCCTTCAATCATGCATTCGGCTAGAGACAATTGCTGGTCTAGCTTGTCGAGTAACTTCATCCGTTTGCCGAGCACAGGTGGCTTAGGGGCAATTTCAGGGCGAGCGATTACCTTGAGAGAACTCAATACTGTGGTCATGGTGTGTTTCCTTTAGTGGGTGTTAGCGGATAAATCCGATACGAGGTTGCCCTTGTTTGCGGCTGTTCTCGGTGGTGAGGAGCGCAAGGGCGGTTGCGCGGTGGTCGCGCTTGGGTTCAAAACGTTGGCGTCTTGTTAAGATGGCAAAGTCGCCGGGCGTTAATTGGTTTAGGGTGTTTAGGGTTGAGACTTCTTCATGAGTTAGGCGCTTAATGCCAAGGACTTGCCTATACATTGCTTGCCGTTGGTCACTCGTTAAATAGTCACACACCAACTTGAAATCAAATCGGCGCATGACCGCACTATCAATACTGGAAAGCGCATTGGTTGCAGCGAACACGGGTAGAGTGTTGCATTCAAGCTGTGATAGCAGTTCGTTAACGAGCTGCACTTCATGCAGCGCTTGAGCGCTATCGCGTTTGCTGAGCAAGCTATCGACTTCATCGATGAGCATCAGCTTTTGCTGTCTGTGTGCTTCTCTGAAGAGCCTAGCGATGTTCTGCTCGCTGTCCCCGACATACTTACTGAGTACATCAGAGCATTTGATGTGCATCAGCTCAAACCCGTGGGTTTCAGCTAAGTGATGTACCCATGCAGTCTTGCCCGTACCAGGGGGACCACTCAGCATCACCCTAATTGGCATGGCCTGCTTAACGGCATGGTTAATCGAGGCCAGTGTTTCATCGGTAGTCATACTTGTCACATCATCACTGCCCTTGAAGTTGACCATGTTGCTATCGAACGCCAGCTCCCCTTGATACTTTGGCGGCGGCGCTTCTTCACCACAGGCTTCTAGGGCGGCATCAATCACTTCATCGATAAGGACTTCCGCCTTTGCACCTTTGAGTTTGAGTGTCATCGCCACATGGGCAGCATTACCAACCATGGCGGGGGTGACATTGGGCTTTTCTGCCAGTAGCAGGTGATAGTCCTGTGATACCTTAAGCGGTGTCAGTAAGTGCTCATTAATGGCATAGGCAAAGGGTTCATCGGGTACAGGGACTTCCATCACCAACTTAAAACGGCGAATAAAGCTAGGTTCTAACAAGCCAACATGGTTGGTAATCCAAATGGCAGGGACAGGGTTTTGCTCTAGCGCTTGCATCAATTGTTCTTTGGAATACTGTTCATCGACTTGCACAAATAATGCTTCACACTCATCGACCAATAACAAGCTGTCATTGCTGTGAGCCAGTAGACCTTGTAACAAGTTCAGGTGAGCAAGGCGTATGCTGGTTGCCTTTGCAATGTTGTCATTTCGGTATTGGCTCTCGATTAACTGCTGACTTTGGACTTCCAGTAGATTGCGCTTAATCGTCTTTGCCAATGTCCGAGCCAGCTCAGTTTTACCTGTACCCGCTTTACCATAGAGCAGGATATTGACGCCTACCGAGGGCTTTTGAGTAATGGCCGCAAGGTAGTTAGCCAGTAAGTCAGTGTTCACATGCCCAAATTGCGACAGACTAAATTGTGCCTCGGGGCTTTTGCTGAGCATGGGGGCTAAGAAGTCGACCGCGCTGGTTAACTTCTGCGACACTAAAATGGATACCAGTACGCTTGGGAACAGCAATCGATAAGGTGCACCCAAGGTCGCTTCTGCAATCAGTTGGTAACGCTCGAACACCGCCAACTGCGACAGAATGACCTCTAAATCAAGGGTTGTCTTAGCCAGTAGCATGCGTTCAAGTACATCAAAGTCATCATCAATCAGGAACTCGGTTAACTCCCTGAGTCCGGCATTGGCATTGATGACAATCAAGAACTCAACTACAGGTTGCATCTGCGGCATTAAGCCAAACAACTGACCAAGAAACTGCGCGTTATGCTTAACCGTTGCCGTGTTGAGCGGTGCCCGGTCTTTGCTTGGTAGCTTGAGTGATGCATCCTCTAGGCTCAGGCGAAGAAACGGCTCAATCTGCTCGCCTGTGATTGCGCCCAGTATTGAGGATGGCACCGCTTTATCGACGGTTATGACGGCAAAAATCAATGCTTCACTAAACTGCGATGCGAGGTAGTGGCAATGATTGGCGCGCCATTTACGGGGTGATTTTGCACGCTTTAGCATCTTGTTTTCCCGCCCCGTTCGTTCGGTGCTGACACATAGTTCAGGGTGGCAGCGGCTTCACGCATAAACGCATCACCGCGTTTGTCGTAAATAGTGGTGGTGCTGATATCCGCATGACCTGCCATTTGGCGCACGGTGTTGATATCAACGTTTTGCTCCAGTAGCCGAGTAATAAAGGTGCGGCGTAAGTCATGGGGTGATGCACCCATTACGCCGATATCCCCTAGCTTGTCTTTGACTAACCGATAGAGCGCATCCTGACTCACGGGGCGGTAATGGACGATAATGCCAGTCGTGCGACAGTGGCAAATGAGTGGCCCCAATTGCATCTTGCGCACGTTGAGCCAAGCGATGACATGCTGCTCAACCCAATTGGGTAAGAACAGAATACGGCTCTTATTACCTTTACCCGCAACCACCTTAATCGTTGATGTTGCACTGTCATAATCAGCGAGCATCAGTGCCGCAAGCTCACTACGGCGCAACCCCGTTCCGAGGAACAGTGCAAAGATAGCTAACGTGCGAAGTCCATACGTGTCTTGGCGCTTGGAAAGCAAGGCGAGTAGCTTAGTGACTTGCTCTGCACTCAGGGGATTGCCCTGATGGGCACCGTGTTTCATGTTAGCGATGCTATTGATATGCGCGACTTGCTGCATATCGGCTTCACCCATCAAGGCCGCGACTTTGACAATACTCTTAATTGCAGTCATCGCACGGTTAATCGAGCGCGCCGACCACTGCTCGTGTATCAGCAATGCGCGTATCTGCATCGCTTGTTGATAGTTAATGCTGCTGAGTTGCTTGCCTATTGTCGCGTCAGGCCAGTCCATCAGCTGTGCAATGCTGCGCATCTGCGAAGCAATCGAGCGCTGACTATTGGGCGCAAGACGGCTCAAATAGAGCGCATAAGCAGTCGCTGTAGTCATAGATAACTCCAGTAAGAATAGATTGATATGTTGCTAGGGGATTGAAAAAGAAGGGAATAGTGATACCACACTGTAAGAGTATGGTATCACAAGTGCGGTTATTTTTCAGCCGCTATATTTGACACGGTAAGGAGATATTTAAATTGCTGCCACTACTTTTTATTTGCAGCGATATAGGACAAGCTCACTTCAGCGATGCTTAATTTATGCTTAGCAACTGTTTTTTCTTTTTTGGGTTTACCCCAGCGGGTATGAATTTTTGCAGAGTAGACTCCTAAATTTAGTTCTACAAAAACGTATTCATCTGAATTGTTGTGATTTTTTTTCATTCCCTTTTCATTTTCAGGAGGATATTTTACTTCGGTGATCGTGACCAAGCCCAAGTTATGGAGTTTTCTTAGATATTCCAATAAATTTTTATCGTTTTCTAATAAAATGTTATATTTTTTTAGTATGTCCGCAAGAGATTTAGTCGGTGCTGGATATTTATGAACTTTACTTTTTGATGGAGACTTTGCATATATGTATTTTAGTATGGGTGTAGTTTGTTGTAGGCTTTCAGGGTTGGGGAGATAGAATAGTTCGAGTTCAGTGGCATTTTTTTCTTGAAAATATCTCTCGAATAAGAACAGAGCTAATTTCATTTCGTCAAGGCTGAGCTCTCTTGCGGAAATGATATTTAATACATGGTTAGCATAATTATCTTCCCCTGAATTTTTAGAAAATTTTGAAAAATCGGCATTCAAGCACGTTGGCATGTGTATTTTTAGCAGAGTTCGATCAATCATCTTTTTTGATAAAATAAGTGGATTACCTTGTTTTCCCTTAAATTCAACCTTAGATTTTGAGTTTTCCATATCTCTTCACTCCTTGATTTTTTCTAATTGCCTGATTTTTTTATTTAAATTTTGTTGTTTATGATGTTTTGTGCTTTATCTTCTTGAACTATTTTTTTTCCCATCAATTCTTTGCCTAGTATGTCTATCATTCCCACTAGCTATTCTGCGGGTTCCCACCTTATTTGCTAAGACAGTTTAATAAAATTTTTCCATAAATATTTAAATCACAAAAAAACTAAAATTTATTATTTAATAACTCGTTGATTATGTTTGCATATTTAGCACATTTTTAAAAGTTCTCCCACCTTATGTTCAGCTATCAAACTCTATTCCATGTGGGATAACTATTTTGAAAAGAATGGAATACTCATTCAAATCAATTGGTTATGATTTTCATCGTCGACTTTGTACTTTGAAATAAAACTGAGATTACAACTAGAGGAAATCCAGATGGTTACTAACAATATGAAAACACTGTCAGTAGTAAAAGCATGTCCACAGAACAAAAGAACGATCGTTCATGAGGTTATGATGCTCTTAATGGGAGAAAGTCAAAGCTTCAACCAAGTCAGACTTGTTGATGCTAATGGGGCCAAGATTGCCTTTAAAGAGATAAAACAGGCTAAAGTAGTCTTCATACGTCCCTGCAATACTGATCAATTCTTTGTAAAAGCAATCTGGTCTAAAGGTGATGTTGATTTGGGACTAGAAGAATTTGCATACAAGATGAAACGGGCAACTTACTGCTACAAAAGAAATGGTAGTTTAGTTGCGGTTTTCTGTTGCGAAGGTTCGAAAGATGACCGCAACCAATTAAAGTCTATAAAGGATTCATTACCCAGTTGCGAGTTAATAGTGTCCTCAAAAATACGTCTAAGACGTTCAGGTATCGCTCTATCGAGCGATGCGAAGGTGTTGACTATTTTTGAGGTGGCAAATCAAGTTGAGTATGAAGGTTGGTTGGAACCAAAATCTTTTGAGAACGTTAGTTTTTATGCAAAGGAAATAAATGAAAAAACAATCCCTTCAGTATTGCTCAAAATGGCAAAGTCTATTGGGGTAGCAGGTAACAACAATCTAGATTATTTAGTAAGTACAAATATAGGGCTTATCAGTACTATTCTTACACAAGATTTTAGGGTCAGCTTAAATAAAAACGCTCCAACTGCGTATGCCCCCAATATTTGGTCTATGAATGTTGGTCATCCTGCAACAGGTAAAACTCCAGCGATGCAAATGTCATTTGAGAGTGCAGCTAGCTGTATGTATCGACGTGATGAAAATCAAGAGCGCAAAGAAGAAATGGTGGCAAAAGCGATAGAACGTCGATTGAAAAATCATTTGAACAAAACGCTGAGCGATGATGAGGTTGATATGTACCTTCCAATTGATGTGATCGAAAAGGAATGTGAACAAAAGCTCTTGAGTATAGTTCCAAAGTCTACAAAGAATCGTGGTGTTTACATGACGACAGATACCACGTTACCTGCGTTGTATCAGGTTATGACGCTTGGATGTCCGATTGCTTATATGGGAGATGAAGGAGGCGCATTCTTGAAAGGCTTAGAAGGTAAAAACTCAGTTTCATCAGCAATGCGTGCTGTATTTCTTAACAGTGAGTCAGGCACTGGACATCTTAACGTCAGTCGTGCAACAAAAAACGATAAATTAATTAAAAATGCAGTTGTGTCAGTGACTCTGGGTATTCAGCCTGATGTATTAGCTCCATTCATCAACAATGCGCATGCAGGTATTGGTAACGATGGGTTACTGAATCGGTTTCAATTCATGGTGTTGCCTGTAACCGCATTTATGGGATCACCGCTGTCTTCGTATTGCAAATGTAAAAATACTTCAGGCGGTTTTTCAAGGTTGAAACCCATTACATCTAAGAAATTCTTTGATGCGCTAGCTATGTGGGATCCTAAACGTGAAGCTAATTACAAAGGCGATCATTTGGTTGTGTATTTCTCTAGTAAAGCTGAAGAAGAATATTACAAGTGGTTGGTGTACTTGAAGTCGGAGCGTAGCAAGTATAGCCCGAAACATTTGATGCACAGTCAGATTGGCAAATACGAAGTATTGGCCTGTAAGTTAGGTCTCATCTATCAAGTTGCATTAAATTATGACCCAAATAAACAGAGTTTTTTACCTGTTAATGAAATCTCGGTTAAAGCATTTGAATTTGCTAAAAACAGCATCGATTACTTGATGTCTCATGCGAAGACGATTTTTGGTGGTCATGGAGAAGGGCTTGCTCTGCAAGAACAGGCGAAATCTCTACTAGATAGGCTCAAGAAAAAAGCAATAAACAATAAATTTATGACCATCTCAGAAATGGCGCAATGTAATTGGAAGAACTTCTCAGGTCGTGGAGGTGAAGCTAAAGAGGCTATTTCTGATGCTTTATATTATCTAGAGAAATATGGTGTTGTGAAGCCTATCGATAAAAACGGTAAACGGGTATGGCATCTAAATCCTACGGCGATTTGGTGGTAGTAGAGAGTGTGAGCGAGGGAACTGGATCCCTCTCCACAAATTAGCGTGATTAGTGTTCAATTACGATACATCATGTGTACTAAATGCTCTAGTGCTAGATATCTGTAAATGCACACTAACAACACTAGTTAAGTTGTAACTATCTATAATACAACAGTATTCTTTATATATTGATGTGTATAGAGTATAGACTTAATGATAGAGATATTACTATGCCTAGATTCAACAGCTCGACAGTGCCTAGTGTGATTAGTGTTTATTCTAGCAGTACTTTCACAGCAGGTGTAAAAATTTATACGCAAGCAACTAACCAATTATGTGAACCTGATTACTTATCTGATAATCCTTCCAAAGAAGTTAAAAAACAGCTTAGAGCTTGGTTTAAAGATAAGCCGAGTAATAAGCGACTGAATCATTTTCAGCTATTAAAACTGGAACGTTATCTAAGCGCAATTTTGATGAATCCGCTTAAATACGGCGCGATTCCCTTTGTTGATATGTTGTACTTAACTATAGATGCGCCTGAAGCAGTAGTTTCTACGCTATCTAGGGCTGTTAAATCCATACCTATAGAGCATTTTAAGCTATATAAAACGGGCAGTACAAAAGTTCTGAAGAACTACAAAGATGCGTATCAGCGCTTTGCTATGTTCGAGAATCATCAATCTTCGCTCATTACTATCTATTGGGGCTTACATCCAAAGGTAAGAGAAGTTCGCCCGACACAGCGTTTAGTTAAGATCTCATTAAATCCAGCAAGGCACAGTCCTGCCGAGATTACCGCCTTTTTTGCATGGTTTAAGTCGTTATTAGGTGATGATTCACAGCAAATTATGGAAGTGGCTAATGTTACGCGTCTTGATATAGCTATGGATCTGATAGGCGTACCCTTGCCGTACCTGCTAATTGATCGCCCAAATATCACGATAAGAGACTTTTGTCCGAATAAGAAAGACAAGGCACAGCGTGTAGGTACGCAGAAGTTTGGCTGTCCAAAATCTACATGCTTCCATGCTTATGACAAGGTAAGAAAATATCTAGATGTAGGGCCCTTTTTTGTCGATTTGCTAGTTTATGATACAGCTAAAAAGCGTTACTTACCTATCAGCCGTACTGAGCGTGTATTTAGGCCAGCGGATACCGTGCCAATTTCTCTTGGACAGCTTCAAAATTCGCCTTATTTTCTTAAAGGCACCGTTTTTTACCACCCGATGATATTGATGTTTTTAAATGAAAAACAACTCAATAAGGTGATTAAATATGGTTTTAGCTTTTGGTATCACATGAACAGCGAAAAACGCGGGACATTGAGGCAGTTTCTACGTAAACACTGGATGTTAGAAGTGAATGATGAGCAGTTACAATCGGCACAAACAGCGGCACTAATCCGCCTTAAAAGGCTTATTTTAGATGCGTAAAAGTGATCTTTAGACATTTTTCAATGCTTGCCACATTACTAAGAACACACTAATGTGGCAGTATCTTTATCAGTATTTTTGCTATGGAATTATACGTTTATGGACGAACCAAATATTGGGACAATAAGACATAATTTGGGTGTGGAAGAGCATATTCCATTTTTTGGTTATTTGATTTATCGCATTGATACTGATGAGTTTTTATCCAGCTTTGATATTTCTTCTGAACGGATACTCAAGGGATGGCATAGCTATCCTGATCAAGCAAAGCCATTTAAAAAAGTCCTTGAGGCCAATAGGGTATGCCAGCAACTTGAGTTAGACCCTAATATCTGTGAGATCGTGGTTGGATTCGATTTGGGTAAACAAATTGCAGTGGCTGCATTGGATAGAGATATCGTAGAAGAGAAGTGAAGTATGTATTTTTTAATCACTATGCACTCAGTTCCAAAGTTCTATGATCTGACATGCCAGCAGATATTACCTGATTTGACTTACATCGATTCATTAACCAAATCTTTCATTGTGAATGGCGAAGTTCGTACTTCTGTAATCTCAACAACCAGTTTTATGAGTGGTGATGGGGATTGGATGGTGGCTTGCCCCAGAAAAGCAATTGAGCAGTTGCGTGAACTTAATATTCATCCTTTTAAGACTAAACATGAAGCTCGGGAATTTGCCAAACTCAACCAGTTAGAGTCTTTCCGATATCTTAAAGCTTTAATCTAACTTTCGAGCAACGGTATATGCTTACACAAATTGAAGAATGGATTGACCAAACGAATTTTGAGTATCGCCAACACCGAATCTGCTGTGATTGTTTTCATGATGAATTCAATGGATTTTATCCGTTGTCTTTTCTCCAAGAAGCATTCTATGTCGTTGTGGATGCTATTCCGAAGCCTGATTTTCCTGAGTTACGAGCGATAGGATTAGGTGACTTTATTGATATGCCTGTTGATGGTATCACATACAAAAATACATACTTTATTTTACCTCATGTCGCACAAAATCTTCGTTTACATTTCCACGAGTTGGTTCATGTTGCCCAATGGTCAAATTTAGGGGCAGAGGCATTTATGGCGCGCTATATTGCTGAAATTCAGACTTATGGGTACGACGATGCTCCATTGGAGAGGATGGCGTACAGTGCTGATGAGCATTTTGTTAATGGATTTGATAAATTCAGCGTCCCTGAATATGTGTCTAAAATTTTGACGTGAATTTTTACTCCAAAGAAAGCTTGGTATATTTGTAACTTCTATACTGATAAAATTAATAACGATGCACAAGCCCTACTTGCGCTAAGGCAAATCTATACTATCGTCATATTGATAAAAGGTCTTTTGATTCTGCGCTAAGGATGGCTAACCTATGGTTTTCAGACCTATACGTGTTCTCGTCTCGACAGTTGCATTAACCATTTTCGGTTATGCAGCCATGTTTTTATACTCCGTAACTCAGCCTCTATGTATTGATGACTTGTCGGAGGTCTCCGATGCTGCGTTGAACAGAGCTAAGCAGGGCGATACTTCACCAATGCACATCAGTGTTGCATTCGATAAAGAAAAGAACCAATGGTGCTATGTCGAGGTCGTTCAATAGATCTTGCTAGCTGCTATTCTGCGATTATAATTACTGTATATATTAACAGTGGTTCATTGCTGTGTGTGTTATCCCTATTCCTGCTCGTGCTGGCATTACAGGTTTTGAGTCACCTGCGGCTGAATACACTCAGCTAGGTCTAAGCTTGGATGAGCTATTGGTAGACCACCCAAGCTCAACTTTTATGGCTTATGCCCTAGGGGACTAGATGCAAGATGTCGGTATCTTTGATGGTAATATTCTCATTGTTGACCGCCACGAGACGGTGCGAAATGGCGATGTCATTGTAGCCAATTTAAATAGGGAGTTTGTCTGTAAAATCATTGATATCCCCCGCCGTTTACTGCTTTCCTCTAATCAGCAACACCTGCCTGTCATTATTCATGAATACGACGAGTTTAGTATTGAAGGCGTAATCACTCGTTCTATTCGTTGCCACCGTAAAAGTCCTGTATTGAGTAAAAAAATTGGGTAAAAAGTAGATGTTTGCGCTAGTCGATGCCAACAGCTTTTACTGTAGTGCGGAACAAGTATTCCGGCCTGATTGGCGTGGTAAGCCTGTTGTTGTGCTAAGTAATAATGATGGGATGATTGTTGCCGCCAATAGGCAGGCTAAAGAGGCGGGTATTCAGAAGTTTGTGCCTTACTTTCAAGTCAAAGCACAATGTGCTGAGCGTGGTGTGATTGCGTGTTCATCTAATTATGAACTGTATGCTGACTTGTCTAGCAAGATGATGGATATCATTGGCCGCTTTGCGCCTGAGCAGCATGTCTATAGCATCGATGAAACGTTCCTCTCGTTTAAGAACTGCTATCCAGCAATAAAATGCCTCCACACCCAAGGTCAATTAATAAGACGCGCTGTATGGAAAGAAGCTCGCTTGCCAGTTTGTGTGGGAATTGCGGAAACCCTGACGTTGGCAAAACTGGCTAACCATGCAGCTAAGAAGATTGAGGGTTATAAAGGGGTTTGTGTTATTGACAATGACCAAGACCGAACCGCTATTCTAAAGCAGCTAGCAGTAGGTGATGTTTGGGGAATTGGGCGCAGGATTAGTGCAAAGCTTGAACTGATGAATATCCGTACTGCATTTGACCTAGCGAACATGCCAGCAGGGCTAGCCCGTAAACAGTTCAGCATTGAAGTCGAGCGGACAGTACGAGAGCTTAACGGCCAAGCATGCAAGGTGTGGGATGAAGCGAGAGCTGATAAGAAGCAGATATTCTCGACAAGAAGCATGGGTGAGCGTATCACTGATTTTGAATCGTTACTCCAAGCACTGAGCAAGCATGTGGGAATTGCGGCTGCTAAAGCACGTAAGCAAGGCTCTGTTTGCAAGACGATGCTGCTATTTGCGAGTAACTCACCCCATGATGAGCGCCCTGTTAGCTATAAAACTGTGGTGCACTTCCCTTGTCCGACGAACTGTACGATAGAGCTGACTAAAGCAGTATGTGAAGCCGCACCCAAGCTGTTTCGTGAAGGAGTACGCTATTACAAGATAGGCGTAGGTTTGATTGATTTAGCGAGCGAGAAACACAGCCAATTAGACTTGTTCAATCCACCGACCACAAAGCCGACGCTAATGCTTACACTCGATCACATTAACCAACGCTACGGTAGTGATACTCTGTTTGTTGCAGCTCAAGGCATAGAGCAAAAATGGGCAATGCGGAGGGAATTACTGACGCCACAATATACGACTAAGTGGCGAAGTGTGCCGTGTATTAAGTGCTAACGAGGATATGCCCCATTGTGATTCAGCATGTGATTTAGGCTAAATCTTATATACAAAGATTGACCAAATTTTAGTAATGCAACAAATTTACTAAATAAGCAGTAGAAGCAAGCTTGTACACAGCCACTCCCAGCCAATTTCAAGTGAGGACCAAACATTCTCAATGTTGGCTGGATAGGGAGAAGACGTCAAATCGACCATCATCATGCGCATCTCCTACGTAATCTGTCATTTACAAAACAAGCCGCAGCAACGGACACGGGAAACCGCACCTTTGCGTTATAATCGTTAGATTAAGAATCTAGGTGCGTAAAAATTGACTGAATCATAACGTAGATGTAGTTTTAAAAATGTTCATAGGCTGAAAAGTATGCGATGAGCTAGAGACATTATTAATAATTGATAAATGTCGTTACTGAGCCACTAAAAGAGAGTTACGAATGAAGATGAAAGAAGTAATTGATGGTTTATTTCATGATAATAGTAATTATGCAACACCAGATCAAGCGACAAACCAAGCAAGCTCTTTAGTATCTTTATCAACGGATTTATATACAGATTCAAAACGCTTTATCTATGAGCTTTTACAGAATGCAGATGATTCAGCAGAGCCTGGACATTCGGTAAAAGTTTGGATTAAGGTATTCGGAAATTCTCTGGTTGTAGCTCATTCTGGTCGAGAGTTTAGTCCTCGTGATGTGAGAGGTATTTGTAACGTTAATTATGGAACTAAAAAAGAAGATTCAAGCAAAACGGGTTATAAAGGTATAGGGTTTAAATCTGTTTTTGGACAATCTGATAAAGTTACGATTTTTACAGCTAATGAATATTTTAGATTTGATGCATCCTATCCATTTAATTGGATATGGGATGGTACAAAAGAAGAGTGGGAAGCAAAAAGTGATAGGGAGTTTGTTAATCCTTGGCAGATAATTCCCATATACACCGATGTAAGAGAAGGGATTTTAAAACCTATAGAACTTTATCTAAAAACAATAAATGCCAATGTAGCAACAATTATTGAATTAAATGATAAAGGCGATGTTCTTTTGGCTCTTAAAGAATTGTCAGAAGATGTCAATATGTACCTTTTTTTGAAAAGTATTTCATCAATTAATTTTGATATAGATAATAGAAAGCATATTGAAATAGATCGTTCTGAAAGTAATCGTATAGTTTTAAAAGATGGCCAAAGTGAACAAAAAAAATGGTTGACTAGCTCTATAACACTGAATGTACCTAGTGATCTAAAAGTCGCTCTTCAAGATGAAAGGAATATACCTGACAAACTATTAAATGCCGAGACTATTGAGTTAACACTTGCTGCAAAAACAGGCGCTGATGGAATAATAAAGCTGTCTCAGAATGAAAGACGAATATATTCTTATTTACCTACAGAAGAAACTAAATACTCACTACCTGTTTTAGTAAATACTAGTTTTCTTACCAACGCAAACCGAGAGAACCTTCATGCAGACTCAAAGTGGAACCAATGGCTGTTTAAGTGTATTTCGGTTGAAGTATTCAAATGGATTGCACGCTTAGTTGAGACAGAATATCAGTATCAAGCGTACAAGTTAATTCCAGATAGAATACACAATGATGAATTGGGAACACAATTCAATATAGGTAGGCAAGAAGCTATCGAAACTGTTGCTTTTGTGCGAGAAAAGCCGGAATCATTAGTTAAAATTAAAGACTCAATAATCGATTTTACTTTTTTATCTAGAAAGTCATTTATTGGTGAGAAAGCGATAAAATCATTCATTGATGGTTCTGAATCAACAGGTAAAGAAAGTACTAAAGTCTTTGTCGAAAACACTGGATTTGGTAAGGAGTTTAAAGCATTAGGAGCAAGTACTTTTGAATGGAGTTTTTTACATGGACTTGTTAAATCAAAAGACTTTATTGATGAACATTCAATAGAAAATAACATAGAGTTAATAAAGCACTTAAAATATCTTTCTGAAAAAGAAACTTTTGAAAGCCTTACTAAAGCACAACTTAGTGAATTAGCTTTTATTTGGGATCATAAAGGGGTTTTAAACGCACCATGCAACATTTATTTTCCAACAAGTAAAGATACAAACTGGAATGTAAAAGATAGTGAATTATCTTTTATTCACCCAAGGTTGCAAGATTGGTTATCAACTGAAATTGATATCAGGTCGTGGCTCGGGAATCTTGGGGTGGTTGAAAAAACAGATATCAGTTTTATTACGAAAACAATAATCCCTAATGCAGAAAGTTATATTACAGAAGAAAATGCAGTTAAAACCATGCATGACCTATTTTCCCTTTATAAAAAAGGTGACTTAGTTGCAGATGTGCTTTCAAGTTTATCCAACTTAAAACTAATGACTACTCAAGGATGCCTGCTAAAGGCAAGTGAATGCTTTTTATCGAAAATATACTTACCTCGTATAGAAATAGAAGGGGTACTTAATCAAGATATATTTGTTAGTGAGGTTTATTTAACTAAAAAAGCAGATACAGATGAATGGAAGAGATTTTTTAAATTTCTTGGTGTTCAAGATGGAATAACTTGTATTAAAATTGAAGATAAAACAAGCCGAACAGAACTGGTGGCGCAAGGCTATTTAAATGGTTATTTTGATAGGAGTGATAAAAAATTCAGGCCATGGCAAACAACGTTTACAGCCGATACTTATAGTAAAATATCTACTCTTAAGTATATAAACTACTCAATTAATAATTATCAATTCTCTCTACAGTTTTGGAGAGATATTGTTGAAAATTGTTCTACTACAGATTTAATTTCATTTCCAATAGCATTCTGGGGGAACTCTGGTAGGCCAGGTAGAACAAGTGGTGACAAAGTTGGTGACTATACCTCATGGTTTATTAAAAATCTCAAGTGCATTCCTGTTGTTACTAAAGAATGTGAATCATCAGATAAAGTGCTTCTTAATACAGAAGAAATGAAGAAAATTGCAGGTAATTACCTACCCGTATTTGATGGTCCTCAATTAACACCTAATTGGCTCTCATTCTTTGATTTTAAAACTTTTTTAGAGGTTTCTGACTATCTAAAACTGCTTAGCGAAATATCAAAAGACACAACTGAAAAAGGTGATGTTAAAAAGAAAAATATCGAAACAATACAGTTAGTCTATAAAGAGTTATTAACTCAATGTGTTAATTGGAATGAACAAGAGTTAAAACAAGTTGAAGAGTGGGCCAAAGACTCAAAATTGCAAAATACCAGAGGTATTCCTGTAAGTTGCAATTCTTTAAAATATTTCTTAGATGGAAATAGTAACGTATTCCATGATGAATTTGATTTTTTAGAATTGAATGCGCAAAACAAAAACAATCCTAATTTAAAATCATTTTTAAAGGCTTTCAATATTAAGATTTTGGAACAAAGTGATTTTGAGTTAATTAAAACAGCTCCTGAAAAATCTAACGGTCTCATAACAAAAATAAAAAATATAATCCCGTATTTTAAAGTTTGGGTAATTAATGAATGTAGCGATGATAAAACTAAAGAAAATATTACAAAATTAGATGATAAATTGTCGCAGTTAGATGCTATTGAAGCTGATGCGTTACAGATTAAATATAGTGATATCGACTTCGTTAGAAATGTTAATTTACATTTTGATAAGAATAAATTTTATGTAACAAAGCCGTGGAATTCGAATCGAGTATTAATAGACCTTTCAGATAAGTTATGCAATTACTTCGAGTTACTAGGTCACGATAAGAAACTAGATTTTCTCTTAAGGTCAGAAAATATAGAAATAAATGAGCATTTCAAAGAGTTGTATATTGAAATTCCTGACCATGAATTATTCACTAATGAGCATAGGTCGATATTAGATGAAACTATTCAGAAGTCTTTGGCTAGTATAACTATTCGCTCATTTGAGGATCTTGAAGACGAAGTAGAGAAAAAAGGTATTTCGCCTGATTTTTTTCACATCCCTTCATCAGATTATAAGCGGCTAAAGTATGTACAAGGCTTAATATCAAGGGCAGTAAAGAATATTACTCACTACTTAAATTCTTTGCCTGAGTATGATTGCTCAAATCACTATGAGATAGCCAAAAGTATTATCGGAGGTATTACTAAGAATGGCAAGGATGTCACAATAGTTGCTAGACCTTCAGATAATGATGAGGTTCTGCTTTATTATACCGCAGAGTTTGATGTGCTGGAGTATGTAGACGCAGAGTTATGGTGTGAAGATGGTGAAAATACGCCACAAAAGATCACTTTAGGACAATTTCTCAAGTTAACAGAAATAAACAAAATTCCAGTAACACGATTAGCTATTTCAAGCACTGAAGTAACCGAGTTATGTAACAAACCAAAATCTTTGAAGCACGAATTTAATGCAGTTCCGTTAGCCCCATTTCAGGTTGCTAAAATCATAGCTTCGTTCGCAAATACAGAAGGCGGTACTTTAGTATTTGGAATCAATGAGATTACTTCAAATCTGAATGAAATAGTTGGTTTAAGCTCTGATTACCGAATAGGTGAAATCATGACTGAAGCAATTTCATTTATATCACCGAAACCTGAGGTTACTTTTGATTGGGTTAATATAGACTCTAGACGTCTTTTTGTTATTAAGACGGAAAAAACTATTGATGAAGTATCCCTAGGCAATCAAATATACATAAGGGAAGGAAAAGAAAGTAAAATTAAATATAATATTACCTCCCAAGGACCTAGCATGGGAAAAACACTTTCAATTCCAGATTTTGAAAAAACCATAGCAATTATTATTGGTATCGAAAATTACGCCCCAAGAGATAATAACAAGGTCCCATCGGTAAAATATGCTGAGAATGATGCCCTATTATTTAAGAAAGCACTAATTGAGTCTTTAGACGTAGATGAAGAAAACATTCATTTGATTCTCAATGATGAAGCTTTACACAACAATTTGCTGTATGACTTACAAAGCTTGTTCCATGGCTTGTCCTCAAGAGATCGTCTTATTTTTTATTATGTGGGACATGGATTTCATAATGGGATAACTAATTACTTGTCTACTTACGACATGCATCCGATGCATGTAGATAAAACTGCGATATCACTAAGAGATGTTTTATTGGATCCTCTGGCAAAATCAAAATGTAATTCAGCAATGATTTTCATTGATGCCTGTGCACAGTCATTTTCGGATGAAAATAGTAGGAACATACTAGCGAATATCGACGGTGATGAGATAAAGCTCATATTGAGTGATAGTAACTATCTAGCATCATATTTTTCTTGCCAACCAGGGCAAAGCTCGTACTCATGTGACAACTTGAAGCAAGGGATTTGGACCTATCACTTATCTCAAGCCATGACATGTAAACAGCCTGAAGCAATTTTGTCAGAAAAATACGTAACAGATAGATCTTTGAGTGACTATTTGGCCAGATCAGTAACTTCCTATGTTAAAGATGAGCTTGGTTATGTTCAAAATCCAAAGTCGATCTTAGATGCTGATAGCGAGAATGTATTAGTTAAAATTTCATAAGATCAGACCTAACTATAAATTTTCACTTGAAAAATGGTCATAAACAAAAGGAATGTAGTGACGTTCAACTTCAGTGGTTCGATTTATTTATAACCCGATAAAATGTCTATGCCGAGATCTTGAATAAATAAAGTACTAGCTTTGCAGGGTTAAAACCTAACAAGCAGTTGTAAGCTACACATTTTATTACACCGTTTTTGGACTTTGTTTTGTGTATTTGTCGTAGGATCCACTTATTGAAAATAATGCCAATTAAAATGTGCACCTGAACAAGGCGTTAACCATAGAAAATTTAATCCGAGATTTTCGAATAAGGTTAAAAATTTAACATGTTTTTGTCCCAAAGTGAGCTTGTGAGTTAGTCTCTCACAGACAGATTCACGCATAAAGCCCAGAGGTCTCGTGTTCGTTGTGTGCTGACACGATTCTGAACGCCTAAGCTAGTTAGAAGTCAGATATGAGTCAAAATCTGACTATTTATGCAGTTCTGTTTGCATAATCGAAGTCTATCGATAAAATCGAGCAATTCGCTTCGAAAACAGCTTAAATCTGCTCGAAAACACACGGTTTCTGCATGTTAAGATATATTAAAATGCAGGACGCATAGTGTGAGTCATATAATGGTGTTGTTGGTTACTTCTGTGACATTGTACGTCGGTACTGCATGAGATGAGACCAACTACGGTCTAGTATAGTTAGTGGCGATTCAACTATGAGCTTATGAGTCGTCTTCAGTTTTGTGGAGATTAATGTTTACTTTCCGCAACATTGTTTGTATTTCCGTCCAGAACCACAATTGCATGTTTGGTTCCTGCCAATTTTGGGTTTGCCCAGTTGAAGATGTCTTTGAGATACCTTAAATTTGTGATTATTGGGCATATAGAAGAAAGCTTTAAGTGCCATTTCCTTCTCTGGATAATCCAATTCTGAAAATTGATGTATAGCTTTGGCCATAGCTTCCATTGATTCGTAAGGTGAACCGTTAGCTTTAAACTGCATATAAAATGCTATCAGATCATTCTGTTCTTTTACATTCAAACTGGGAAAACTGATTAGTCTATCGATTTCTTTTAGATATTTACTGACGATTACCTCAATCTGCCTTCGCAAGATTTGTGGGCATTTGGGGTCGCGGTAACTCTTGACTAACTCCCAAATTCCTTTTTTGATTTTCGCTGTATCTTCACCTGCAGTCTTGAGTTGGATCTGTCCAAATTCCAATGTAGCGATAGCGTCATCGTTGATTTCTAGATAACGAGTGTAGTATTCCAAAGCTCGGTGATGACTCTTACTCAAAGCAGAGGCCCTGCCTGCACTAAGGAGGGCGAGTGCATGGTTATTGTTTATAGCCTTCTCTATAAATTCCCAGTATTTTTCTAACTCTCCGGATTGTCGATATATCTCTGAAAGCTTGTATTGTGACTCTGGGTATCCACAGTTGGCAGCCTCGATTAGCAGTTCAATTGAGCGAGCCTGATTTTTTTCAACCAATTCGCCGGCACTGTACACATCGCTGAGCACATTTTGGGCCAAAGGGTTACGCATGTTCGCCGCTTCTTCCAAAAACTCCAATGCGCACTGTTTATCACTTATGTCAGCATCTTTCTTGTTTATTACGAAATCGCCAAAATAGGCCTTTGCCATAACATTTCCGTGGCTAGCACAAAAATACATATGATCTATTGCTTTGACCATATCCGGCTTACAACCTAGCCCCTGACCATAAACTAGACCAAGAACAAAGCGACTATCTAAATGGTTGAAGTTAGATGATGACTCTAAGAGATAAAGTGCATTCTTTAAATGGTCATGTTTGTCGGTGTTTGATCGTCTCAAAGTATCGAGTTCATGGTTTATTCTAAGTTGATTTCCTTCTATAAGGGATATCGCTACCTCAAATTTTGCTTGGGGATCATTGTTGAAAATGGCTTGATAACTTGCTTCTTGTAGAGCCATCTCAGTTGGTTCTTCAAAGTGATATTGTGAAGTTACAGCACCATGTACAGAAAACCTGATTAGGTTGATTGTATCGCATAAAGTTAACAATACTGTTCTGGCCTGATTAACTAAATCCTGTTCATTATCTGCAAATTGCTCTGGATGCGCCGCTCTATTGCCAGACTTTCTGATTGTGTGTAAGTAGTGAACAATTTCGTGATTAACATGTCTTTTTTTTTCGAGTTCAATTAGCAATCCATACAAATCCACTTCATCAGTAGCATTTTGGAACTCTTCTAGAAGGTTATAAGCGATATTCGTTGCGATTGCTCTCAGTAGAATAAGAGTCTGAATCGGTGCAGATTTATAAAGACGTTTAGCTCGATTGTATATTTCACTAATTTCTTGGTCGAACACACGAACCAATTCTGAGTCGCTTATTGAATTCAATTAAAAACCATCCTGCTTTGTTAACCTAGATTATGTTCTGTCACTACATAGTTCTAACAGTACGCATATAGTGAACTCAAATTAACATCTAGATAAAGTTTAGGAATTTGCAGTTCTTTCTCTCTTTTTCTTTGAAATGCAAATTTAAATTTATTGTGTCTAGTAATTGTGAGGCTTGTAATTGCTAGACTCTTTTCTTGTAGCTGAAATAGATTTTCCATAATCTATCGACTATTTACTGTGGCGATTCAGTGGTTATTTAACACTTTTGAATATTCTTGCTCAAGATATTCATCGACAGCATCCGCATCAATGTGACCAGCTTTATACCATGCATTAACTTCCTTATATGCCAAATGCCCGAATCTTACCCACCCGATCAAATTGGTTCGAAGTAAAAATTGAACCATATCACCACCAGAACGAAGCGCTGCATCCCCAGCATCGACAAGACATAAAGAGCCATGTGCCACTAGTAACATTCGCCTAAGCTCTGGGTTGTTAGCGGTCGGAATACAGTCAGCCCACTCTGCTTTATGATATAAGCGTTTTTTACATACCCACATGATCCTAGTGAGCAGTTCAGTTATTAGAACTGGTATTGCCATCGCTAAACCATGTCTGAAATCGTATCCTTGCTCAAAAACCTTAGTCGCAATAGTTGCAAATGTTTGCTTATGCTTACCAAATTCGCCTACGTCAATTAATAACAACCAGTTGTAGAAAGGAATTGGAATTCCAGTACCTCTTGACGATGAACCCGATGAACCTGCCATATCCGAGAAGAGATGGCCGAGCCAATTGACAAAGCCACAGAACACTTTAGCGATAATATTGCTTCCCTGCAGCTCAAAGCTCTCTGTTTCTATTGTAATAATTTTACCGTTCGAGACAAAAGTAGAGGTATTAGTAAATTGGTTAAGTATTGAGAAGAACAAACCAACTAAATCTGGTGAATGACCAAGACTTTTAAGATGATGATTTTTTGGTGATAGATTATCGACTAAACCGTCAGTACCATTTTTTCCATAGGTTGTCGCTTGGTCGTAATTCACCTTGAATTTTCTTTCAAGGAAGCCAATTGCACTCTTAGTTGCATTCCCCTCTCCAGCAGCGCCTTTCCATCCAAACGCTTTGGCGAACATTTGGACAGATTGGTCTACAGCTTTATCTGTAAAGGTTGTCAGCTTACCTTGGCCAGGCAAACCAACAAAAAAGACATCAATTAGCCCTCCAATAACGCCGCAAGTGCCTGCGATCAAATAATCATACTTGTCACAATTAGCATTTTTGTAGGTGAATTCGTCTTTTATACGCTTTTCGAGAGAAATACGTTGGGTTGGTGTAAGCAACCGATTGAAAGGATCATGCTGTAAATCAATATTGTGTTTACTTGCATACATTTCGATGTTGTTTACATAAGAATCCCAAGAGATATCCTCATCAAATGCGGGGGCGTCTAAAAGAGTAATTTGCGATACTTTGAACCTATTTGAAGGCGGGCCATCATTCACATAATCTAGCACGTCAGATGATATCTCAGTTGTTTGTGCATCAAAACAGACACCACTTTCCGCTAAGAGTGCCTCCATATCTGCCAGCATACTGTCCAGAGTCTGCTCATTACCTTCTTGAACGCCAAGTAAAGCATTTAGTGCTGCATCTAGTTCAGAGATTTTATAATCTGCACTATCAAGTTGGTGCTTTTGCACCAACATGACTGATATTTGACTATCTTTTTTTTCCATTAGGAAAACAACCCTGCAACCTTACTTTTAAGTACATCAGCCACTTTAAAGTAACCTATAGCATCAAAGATTTTAGCCAACCTATCAAGCTGCTCTGTGGTAATATCTTGTTTTAAAACATACACATCTATACTTTTTTCAGAACCATCTACAAGCTTGGTAATATTTTTTACTTCGTAAAATGACATCACCAAGTTATAAAGTTGTTGTTTCGTCGGCTCTGAGGTTAGTGATTTTAATTTAGATAGGTCTAATTCTTTTGGGCAGCTGAGTTTTATGTAACTATTATTGGTAGCATTTGATTTAGCATTTAAGACGCCTGCTGCTCCATTCAATGCACTAATCATTTGCATTAACTTTACAACTTTTGCATCCTGCACGGAGAAGTTCTGCAATGCTTCGTTGAGCTTAGCTGTAATTATATTTAAATCTTCAATCAAGTATGAGATAGTTCTTTGAGTTTGCTTTATAATCTCATTTAGCATCAACTCTCTACGCTTAGCCTTATCAAGCTCATTTGCTCCGGTAAGGTGGCGAATGCCCTTATATGCTCCAACACCTATTAGAACAGCAACTCCAATTCCAGTTGCCATGCTTGAGAATCCCAAAGCACCGCCTAGACCAAGCGTTGCCAATCCTGATGTTAAGCCAGCAGCAGACAAACCAACTACTGATCCTGAAAGATATACTGCAGCCAATGGCACACCAACTGCACCAGCTTTGGCACCTAACTCTTTAATACCTCTTTTTAACGCATCATCGGTGAAATCGTCTTTCAGCATTGAAAAATCAAGCTTAATAGCTTGTATAGCAAGCTCAATTTCTTCATCAGTTACACCAAAAAGTTTTTGATTTTCTTTCAAAAATGGGCAGTCTAAATATTCGCCATTATTTACGCTCATATGGACGTTAATAATGTCCTTTACCAGAGAGATTTTGATTGATTTGTTATGACTAGCTTTCGATTCTGCATCTATAATGCCCAGTAAATTCTCTATGGAAAATAAGTTTTCAATTGAGGCTAGATAACCTCTAAGCTCGAATCTAGAGTCTTTCGAAAGTTCCAGCCTAGTCATAAGCTGAAGAATTTCAGCATACTCTTTGTGATCAATCACACCGTCATCAGAAAATGCCATGTTTATAACAATCTGCACATACGCAACTTTTAATCGCTCAGACATTTCAGATAAAGTTATAAGCTGGTCTTCCTCTTCAAATGAATCAAAATCTTGAACAGCCGAATTTAAAACTTCCGCCAGCTTCTCATAATTACAATCCAATAAGCCACTCAGCTTGACTGTGTTTCCATCTTTCTTAATAAAATCAATACACTCTTCAACTTTCTCTTTGCCTTTATCTGAAACGGATACGTTTCTTACATACTTTACCGTTTCAATCTCTGTAAAACTCATTGAGAATGGAGCATCGAAAGCATTTTTGACTACAATTTTTTCACCGGTTACAGCAAAGCCATCTTTTGCGCTACCAAATAACGTATTGTCATAAATTGCAATTATCGCATTGATAGAATCTACCAACTTCATAGACTCAGCAGCATTGTTTAATTTTTTTGTGGGAATTTCTGGTGCAACAAAGACATTAGAACTTACTGCAGAAATTTTTTCTTTTAGATATACGTTAACATTGCTCATACACCACCTCTAAGATCCATTATGGAGGGAAAGGATTAAAAAGAGACTGAAAAAGTCTTTTCTATTTTACTAAAGGCAAGGAAAACGTATTCATGATAGTTAAAGGCTTGCTAACATTACGTCCCTGAATTAGCTAATTGAGCTAATCTAGCTGCTAATCACTGATTTGAAAAGCCTTTACATAATAATTTTATTGACTACAAAATAGCGTTTTTCAAAACTGTGATCTGAATAGCCACTGATTTCCTAGACACCTTTTAGTTCGATAAACTAGCTAAAAAAGAGGTGTCCATTAGCCATAAACGTTACCCCGAACAATTCAAAATCGAAGCAGTAAAGCAAGTCACTGTTGCCGGTCATTCTGTTGCTGACGTTGCTCAGCGTTTAGGTACCACCACACAGTCTTTACGCCTGGATTAAGCGCTCTGGTCCTGACTCAGAGGAACACCTTCAGAAGTCTGCGGAGTCCGCCGAAATTCGACGATTACAAAAAGAGCTTAAGTGTGTTACTGAAGAACGTGACCTGTTAAAAAAAGCCGCGTCGTACTTCGCAAGCCACCCCGAGTAAGATACGCCTTTATCCAAGAGCATCATCACAGCCACTCTGTGCGACAGTTGTGTCAGCTGTTTGATGTTCATCCGAGCGGGTATTACGCGTGGAGGGGCTGCGCAAAGTCGAAGCGACAATGTAACAATGAACGACTTATAGGCCAACTCAAACAATGTTGGCTTGAGTCTTGTGGTGTCTATGGATACCGTAAACTCCATCGAGATCTGCGTGATCTTGGCGAGCAATGCGGTATTAATCGTGTACATCGCCTGATGCAGCGAGCAGGACTGCGAGCGCAAGTTGGCTATCGCAAGCCTAGAACTCGTAGTGGTGAGCAGCATGTTGTAACGCCAAATCGCTTAGAACGGCAATTCAACCCCTTAGCGCCGAACAAAGTGTGGGTGACGGATATTACGTACATCAAAACGCATGAAGGTTGGCTCTATCTTGGCGCTGTAATGGACTTGTTCTCACGTCGAATTATTGGTTGGTCAATGGGCCGTCGTATCACCAAAGAGCTTGCGTTATATGCTTTATTAATGGCGGTATGGCGTCGTAAACCTGCTGGCAAAGTGTTGGTTCATTCAGATCAAGGAAGCCAATACACGAGCCATGATTGGGGTGAGTTTCTAAGCGCTCATGGTTTGGAAGGTAGCATGAGCCGTCTAGGCAACAGCCATGATAACGCAGTAGCAGAGAGTTTCTTTCAACTGCTGAAACGTGAACGAATTAAGCGAAAAATCTATGCGATCAGGGACGACGCAAAGATGGATGTGTTTAATTATATTGAGATGTTTTACAACCCGAAACGACAGCATAGTTCCAATGATGGGCTATCACCGTTAGAGTATGAACGTCAGTATTTTAATGAGGCTAAAAGTCGTCTAGTGAAGTAGTGGCTATTCAGTGTCTTAAACATAAGGTAGCTCTCAGCTTTATACAAATAATCTGACTATTAAACACTAATGAGTGGTGTTGTTGAACTGTAGTTTACCTGTTTAGTCTGCTCTCAGATTTTTTAGTTACCTGATTTTGTTGTGAATTATTGATTCTTTTCATCCCTGTAAACTTACCGGTTGGCAAGTTGGCAAAAGTATGCCAATATAAAACCGGTGAGTTTACAGGGTGAATCCTAGTTCATAAAAATCTGAGGTATTTCTATATGCCAGCAATGACTCTACAAGAGCTACAGAGCTTTAATGCAATCAATGGTGCTCAGTCTACTGTTACTGAAAGAGAAGCTACAGGAGACAAGTCTGTTACGGTTGATCAGTTTGAAAAGCAGGTGTTATCGACAGTATACCCGCTGGATAGCTTTACCAGAGCTGGTGGAGTCGCTCCTGATGGAAAACCAAGTAAGTTCACATTTTATGTATACGATCTGAAAACTCAAACGTACAAACCTGAAGAGCTTGCAATCAAATATCCTAAAAAATCAGGCTCTGAATTACGTTTATACTTTAATAGGGCTAGTGAATTTTATCCTGATGAAAATGAGACTTGGTTTATTTTTACTAGGGAAGGTGAAGCTATTCCATTTATCGGAAGTGCTCCTGCAAATTCGTACTTAAACTTTACATCGGCTGACATCCAACAAAAAGCATATGAAGTTAACGCCTCTATAGATGATGTAGATGAAGAGTTCGTGCGTGCAGTTTTATCGCCCGAAGCACAGAAAGATGCAGTAGGGCGGCAGGTTATTGTTCATAATAGAAATGCAGCGAAAGCGGCAAAAGTAGTTTGTGGGGCAAATTACAAATGCCAAGTTGATGTCAATCATTCAACCTTCATTTCTGCATCATCTGGTAAAGCATTTGTTGAAGCCCATCACTTAGTGCCTGTGGCAAAATCACCTGATTTCGATGTCTCGCTCGATGTAGAACCAAATATTGTGGTTCTATGTCCTAATTGCCATCGAGCGATTCATTACGCTGAGAGCCAGTATAAAATAGAACTGCTTACACGATTTTATAATCAGCGAATCAATGAGTTAAGACAGTGTGGTATTGATTTGAGCCTTGAGCAGCTTTTCAACTATTACGGAGTTTAGCTTAAGAACAGTGATTGAGTTTAGAGAGAACTCAATCACTGATTAAGCCCGTATTGTTGAACAATCTCTGATGAAATTCGTGATACAACAGGTACGACTACTGAGTTACCAAATTGTTTGTAAGCTGGTGTCTTAGAGCTTGGAACCCAAAAGTTTTCAGGGTAACCAAATAGATTCGCACACTCTTTGATTGTGAGTTTCCTAGGGTTACGTCCATCTTGGGGGATTAAGCATTCTTTTCCATCTTTACCGTATCTGGCTACGATAGTATTTGATGGTCTATTCAAATCCGCTACATGTGCAGTAAAACCCGTTCCTCTGTCCAAATTCCTTTGAGTCCGATTGATATGGCCTTCCCATAAACGGTCAGATATTGTGTATTCTTCCATTAATTCTGCCGTAAGTTCTTCTAGCGCATCCCGAAGTGGTATTGGCTCTCCTTCAAACTCAGGAAACTTGAATGCCCCAAATTCTTGAAAAACATCCTCCCTAACGCAGACCATAAAGCATCTTACTCTTCTCTGTGCTACCAACGTCTCGGAATTCACCAACTTATAGTAGAACCTATAAGATTGTTTACCCTCAGCCTCTTGTCCTAAATTTTCCATTGTCTCTTTTATGACCGAAAATGTTTCGCCATTGTTATGTGAAACTATATTCTTAACGTTTTCCATGAAGACAATTTTGGGTTGTTTTACAAACGCAATACGAGCGATGGAATGAAAGAGTGTGCCTTGAGTTTCACAATCGAACCCATGTGCTAAACCTAATGCAGATCTAGCCGATACCCCTGCGTGACTAAAAGGTTGGCATGGAAATCCACCCGCTAAGACGTCATGATCTGGTATCATTGTCTCAATAAATTCGTTGCTAACACCTTGAGCTGTGAATTGGTTTATATCCCCAAAAGGTGTTTTACCGTAGTTATTAAAATACGTAATCTTTGCTGATTTATCCCATTCCGACGAAAATACTGCTTTGCCACCTTGGCTGGTTAATGCCAAGTTAAAGCCACCAATTCCAGCAAATAAATCAATAAATTTAAAGTGCTCTCTCTCTTGAGCATATCTGATAAATTCGTTCTTAATTTGGTCAAATGTTATTTTTTGCTGTGAGCAAAACTCATTAACAAATTGGTTTATAGCTGATTTGTCGTTATCAGATAGCCCATATGCGTGATTTGGATTTAGAAGATAATGAGTTACCTTTGCTTGAAGCTCCTCATCTTTTACAGGACTGCGCAGTACTGCAAGTTCGTTTTGTATGTGTTCAACTAGCTGCTGATACATTAGTTTTTCCTTAATGATCGACTTATTTTGCGCCTCAGCTCATTTTGCGAGGCATTATACAGCAAATCGAGGTTTGTAAAGTGAAAGCTCTGCTGGTAACCCATCTTGCGGGATACTATTTAGTTAGATTGATTTGATCCCATAAAGATTAAAGTATTCTTTAGGTGAATGATGAAATAGACATATCCATTAAATGTAAAAATGTGGACGTATGTGACTCATAGTCGGTTGTGCCTAAGGCAAAGTTTTGGGAACATCCTGTCTATTGTTATGTGTAGGACTGACTATGAGTATTAAACTGGCAACAGCGGTAACGTTAAGGCAATTGCGCAATGAGGCTGGGTTAAGCCAAGAACAATTGGCAAGGCAATCTGGTATTGATCGCACCTACATTTCGGGAGTTGAACGCTCCATTCGTAACATCACCCTTGATTCGCTTGAAGGGCTTATTGGCGCACTAGGCGTGACTTCTGAAGAGTTTATCCGTAGGTTACATGATGAACTGATAAAACATAGGCCATAGCTGCTCAGTTTGAGTCACTTTCATAGGCTGCTAGCATCACAGATAATACGTAGTACCAAAGTGACGGGGTTAAGCCAACTCATTAACTAACACAATCATAGAGTTATCATATTTTTTGTTTCCTTGAATAACTCTATTGGCTTCGGTCTCGGCAGCGTACCAAGCCTGACCCAGCTCAGAATCCGGAGCCTGCTTGTAGGCGAAATAACATTCTGCGGGGTCTAAATTGTTTTCCTCAAAGTAAAGAACCGCTAATTCCAATCCCTCCTGCGCCAGATAGTCTGGAACATCACCAACACCTTCAGCGCCTAACTCAAACTTATTCATCATATTATTCCTATACTTCATTTGGATTCAAATGCTTGCAATAGCCAGCGCGAAATTCATCTGGATTGTGTGCCAATGATTAATGTGCCGTAGCTAATTGTCTCAGATATGTCGTTAATTCTGATGGGCTTTCAGTTGCCAGTACCACTTCGCTCCCTTCATCTGCGTATATTTCTGGCTCAGTATCTGTTCCTTCATTGGTGGCTGTCATTACGACATAGCGCTCTTGCCCAAGTTCGCGGCTATCAGGTTCTTCATAGTCGACCCAAAGGACTAGGTACTGGGAACCTGCTTTAAAAGTAAAACTAGGGCAGACATCATTGTGCCAACTCTTATCAACCAACCATGGGAATTCGGAATGGTCAAAGCCTAAATTAAAGCTTTCACCAAACTCGCGTTTATATAGTGTCATTTTAAGCTCCTGAATTTGTAAGCTACGTATGTGATTGGAGGTCTGGTTAAAATGCTGATGTGGTTTAGATACAACCCACTTTTTTGTAGTGTGCTTCCCACTTTTTATACTTTTCCTTCAATATATTAAGGTGCTTATCACTGCGTTTTCTAATCGATTTTTTGACTGTTACTTCACCGAGGTCAACACCAGATAACTCTTTACTGAACATCTTAGGGATTACATGGCTATAGTGCTTTTCAATCATTGCAACACTAGTACCACATTGTTTAGCCAAGACTTCCATATTCACCCCCGCTAAGAGTTGCCAAGTGATATAGCTGTGGCGTAAGGAGTAAAGCGACCTATCACCATGTGGGGAGTTCTTTAAACCTGCACTGATTAGCGCCTTTTCAAAGGTTTTCGTCAGCTCATTAGTTGTACTGCCATCGGCTAATCGGAAGAGTTTGTCTGTGGGCTTCCTGTTTGGGAATCGTTCGCGTAATGATTGTAAGCTTGACAGGACTTCTTCACGACACACAATCTCACGAGTGCCAGTATGCTTTATGGTTTTGCCCTTGGTGACAGTAATAAAGAACTGAACGGCAATGCCATTGGTCTGGAAGCGTATATCACCCCACGTTAGATTATCCATTTCAGTACCCGCTCTGATGCCGGTGTAGACTGCAAATTCCATGTAATCGATGAGCAATTCACGGATTTGTCTGGTCTTTTCTTTACGGCTGTTTTCCTCCAAGGCAACCACGGCATCAAAGGCTTTTTCATACTCTTCTGGTGTGAAGTGCGCACGGCGCTGTGATTCTACACCTTTAGTCGATAGGGATGGCACTTGAGCGGCTAGCATCCACTTCTGGTCTACCGCTTCTTTGAACACTAACTGCATGGCAGCATTGTGGTTCAGTAGCGTCGACTTTGCTGGCTCACGGCCGAATTGCTCTATTCGCCATAAGTCAAATGCTCGCAGTTTCTCAGTGTCGATAGAGGTGATGTAAGTGCGGTCGAAAAAGGGGATGTGATACTTGCGAAGTACCTGCATATAAGTCGTGTACTTCTCGATATCCTTACCATTGTCGATAGACTGTTGCATAGTCTTAATGGCCTTATCTGCCACATCACGAAAACGTTTCGAGTTAACGAGAAGGTTACGTTCAGCCATGAACTCTAATTCCATTTGTAGGCGGTGAGCCATGGCTATGGCTTTTTCTTTTTCCTTTTGCTTTGTGGCTTTAGCAATCCACTTGCCAGCAACTTTAATCCGAGCGTACCAACGCTCGCTATTGTCCTGCTTATAGACGTATAATTCGTCTGAAATATCATGCCGTTCGAGTTGTTTGCTCATGGTCAGAGTCTGATATGGGTTTTGCAAAGAATTTGCAAAGTGCGATAATGATGTCGTAACGTGCTGAAAAATAAAAGTGGTTTTAAGCACTATCTTTTCAAAATCCGCCGCCCTTAAAAGCGTGACGGTTCGAGTCCGTCCTCTGGTACCATCCCTTCCAAAGGGAATCAAACCGACCTAGAGTCGGTTTTTTTGTGTCTGAATTTTGCTCCAAATATTCAATTCAGTGGGATTCGGCAATATCCATTTGCGTCATAGTCACGCCTTTGATTTGGGCATAGATAGCCTTTCCTGGAATGAGTTGTAACTCATCTCGTGCCCATGGGGTGATGTTGGCCCATAGCTCGTCTTTACCTAGGGCAATTTTAAGTTGAATTTGCTCGCCATTATCGCTGGGGTAGAGCTCTTTTATTTTTCCTCTGAGTAAGTTACGAATACTCGAGCCTTTAGGTTCCTCTGTGCAAACCGATACATGGTTCGCTTGAATGCGCACCTTTAACTGCTTATGGGTGGGGGGCAGTTGGCCACTGACCCAGAGCTGATTGCCATCATCCATCAACAGCCTTGTCATTGGATAATCAGGATGTCTGTCGGCGATTCTGGCGCTCAGCAGAGAACTCAGTTCCTGTAATGGCACCCAGGGGCGCATTTGTTCACTATTCCATACCTGTGTTAGCGGTCCTTGGGAGATCATTTTTCCTTGATGCAACACCAACATATGATCGGCGAGTTGTAGGATTTCATCCAAGCTGTGGCTCACATAGACGATCGGTAGCTTTAATTCCTGCGCTAGGGTTTGTAGGTAAGGCAGCAATTCGCGTTTTCGTGGTAAATCGAGGGAAGCTAATGGCTCGTCCATCAATAACATTTGTGGCGATGTGAGCAGGGCACGGCCAATGGCAACCCGTTGTTTTTCGCCGCCAGACAGTGTGCTGGGATAGCGGCTTAAAAGTTTTTCTATGCCCAGTAGCGAGACCACTTTGTCGAACAATTCAGGCGTTTTATGACGCATCCCATAGGTGAGATTGCCCTTCACACTGTAATGGGGAAATAACCTCGCTTCTTGAAAGACATAGCCAATTCGGCGTTTTTCAGGGGGCAGATTAACGGTTTTATGTTTAAACAACAGCGTATCGCCAAGGCTAATTTCGCCTTTGTCCGGGGTGGTTAATCCGCCGAGTAAATTCACTAAGGAGGTTTTTCCTGCTCCTGAGCGGCCGAATACGGCGGTGACGCCCTGTAACGGCAATTGGGTGTTCACCTTGAGTTGTAGTTGGCTGAATTGTTTTTCAATATTGATGTTTAACATACACTTGCTGTTCTTTTGAGGGCTTTTTTTGTGAGCCATTGGGAGGCGAGTAGGGAGGCCAGCGCTATCACTATCGAGATGATACACAGGCGCATTGCCTGATATTCCGCTCCCGGTGTTTCGATAAAGGAATACATGGCCAGCGGAATGGTGCGAGTTTCGCCGGGAATATTGGAGACGAAGGTAATGGTCGAGCCAAATTCCCCAAGGCTGCGGGCAAAGGCGATGATCATCCCTGAGACTATGCCGGGCGAGGTGAGTGGCAGGGTGATGGTCAAAAATACCCGCCAGCGGCTGCTTCCCAAGGTGCGCGCCGCCTGTTCGAGGCGAATATCAACGGTTTCGAAGGATTGACGTATGGCTCTGACCATTAAAGGAAAGGAGACCACTGCGGCGGCGAGTGCCGCGCCGCGCCAGCTAAAGCTAAAACTTAACCCAAACCAGTTATATAGCCACTGCCCGATGACGCCCTGACGCCCCATACTGATGAGTAGCAGGTAACCCACCACCACCGGCGGTAACACCAGTGGGAGATGTAGGAGACTGTCGAAGATAGCCTTACCGGGAAACTCCACGCGTGCCAGCAACCAAGCGCAAAAAATGCCTAAGGGTAAGCTGGCCAGCACGGCAACCGCTGAGACTTTGAGGCTCAGCAGCAGCGCGGCGGTTTCGTATTCGCTGAGGAGTGGCCCGTCAAACAGCGAGCCACTGACTAAAACATCACTCAGCACTAGTTCACTCCAAAGCCGTATTTTTCAAATACTGCTGTGGCGCTTGGGCCTTGAAGGTATTGATTAAAGTCTTTAGCGCTGGCAGTGGATTCCAGCTTCGTTAAGGCGCTGGGATATTCAATCGGGCTATAGCTGGTCGCGGGGAAGGTCGCCACAATTTTAATTTTTTGCGCGACTTTGGCATCGGTCGAGTAAACGATACCGAGCGGGGCTTCGCCCTGTTCCACTAATGCTAAAGCGGCGCGGACATTGTTTGCTCTTGCAAGCAGTGGTTCTGCGGTTTTCCAAAGATTCAGGTTTTCAAGCGCTTGCTTGGCATATTGTCCGGCTGGGACATGGTCAGGGTCGCCCACCGCTAAACGGCTGCCATTGACCGCTGCCTTAATATCCCAATCGCTGTTCAGTGTGACTTGGTTTACCGGGCTGTTCTTTTCGGCAATCAGCACTAAGGTATTTTTTAACAGGGTAATACGGCTATCGGCATTGACCGCCTTGGCCTCGACGAGGTAATCCATCCATTTTTGGTTGGCGGAGATAAACAGATCGGCGGGCGCACCATTAGCGATTTGTTTGGCGAGTGTTGAGGAGGAGGCAAAGGAGAAAATCACTTTCGTTTGATGTTCCTTTTCGTACTGCTGGCCAATCTCATTAAGCGCATTCGTGAGGGATGCGGCGGCAAAAACCGTCACTTTTTCTTGGTCTGCGGCAAAGCTGATGCTGCAACTGAGGGCTAAGCCAACGACTGAGGCTGTGGTAAAACGAATAAAGTCTTTGAGCGAGCTCATGGTGTTCCTCCGTGATAAAAAGTGATCGTTATATACCAATCTATATATCGATCATTCAAGTCCCGATGCGTAAATTAGTGATCTCGGCTCGGTTTATTGGCGAAAACGCTAATACCTCGGCGGAGAATTCCGACCGTACGTATTGGTATCTCAAGATTGATCGGGGACAATAGCATTCACTTAAGCTAAGGCGCGCAGGAACATGGACTTACACGCACTACTGACATTGTCATTGGGGGACAAACCCTTCGCCAATCCTCGGCGGATAGCTTTGCTACGCCAAGTGGCTAATACTGGGTCTATCAGCCAGGGCGCTAAGTTGGCTGGGATCAGCTATAAGGCCGCCTGGGATGCGATAAATGAGATGAACACGACTATGCCCGAGCCTGTCGTCAGCAGCGAAAAGGGTGGTAAGGGCGGTGGTGGTGCCAAACTTACCGAGTTTGGTGAGCGTTTACTTAAGGTGTATTCCATCACCTCGCAGGTGCAGGAAATGGCGCTGTCGGCGTTGCTGGATGATTCGGTCGATATGCACAGTTTGTTGGATGTGATGGCGCATTTCTCCCTTAAAACTAGTGCTCGCAACCAATTAACGGGGCGTATCCACGGCATTGAGCCGCTCGGCTTGAATGACAGTCTGAAGGTGACATTGGCGGGTGGGCAGCAGATCCAAATCTCAGTGACCCATGCCAGTTTTGAGCGTCTGCAGTTAGCCTTGGACCAATCGATTCTATTGTTGTTTAAGGCACCCGCGGTGACGGCCAGTCGTGATGCCAGCCAGAGCATTGGGCAAAACTGCGTCAGTGGGCACTTACTGAGTGTGACCGAACTTGCCGATAAGGCTGAGTTAGCGATAGAGATTGGCGCTAAAGAGATTATCTATTCGGTGATGCCACTGGCCGATATTCAAACGCTCAAAGTTGGTGAGCCTTGTTTTGCCTGTTTTGATGCCACACAAGTGATTGTTGCCAGTATGAATTAAGGCATGCAGCGAGAATGCTAGGCATCCCGTGGTAAGCCTTTTTGAATGACCCGAACCAGTCGCTCCGTTTTACGGTTATTGGCTTGTGAGCCGCCCGCATGTTGCCGCGCTAGGGCCCAATTGATATGTTCTTTCACCATTTCATCGATATCTGCTTGGGCTTTACGTTGCTCAAGGGCGGCGATGATTTGCGGCGAACTCGGCGCATTGCCAAGGGCGACGGCGATATTGCGTAACCAGCGCTGATGACCAATACGGCGAATGGCGCTGCCTTCGGTCTGTTTAAGAAACTCGGTTTCGCTCCACGCAAATAAGGTGAGCAGTTCAGGCTGCTTGAGTTTAGGCCGAATGTGAAAATCACTCTCCTGAGTCAGCGGCGCCTCGCGATTGACCGGGCACACCAACTGACAATCGTCACAACCGTAAATGCGATTTCCCATTAAGGGGCGAAACTCCTCGGGAATGGCACCCTGCAATTCGATTGTCAGATAAGAAATACAGCGCCGTGCATCCACGGTATAAGGCTCGACTATGGCGTCTGTCGGGCAGGAAGTGATGCAGGCGACGCAGGTGTTGCAGTCTTCTTGGATTGGAATGTCTACGGGTAAGGGCAGGTTGATCAGCAATTCCCCAAGGAAGAACCAACTGCCCGCATCGTGATTAAGGATAAGTGAGTGCTTACCTGTCCAACCTATGCCAGCTTTTTCGGCGAGTGGACGTTCCAGCACTGGGGCCGAATCGACAAAGGGCCTGAAGTCGGCGGCATCGAACCCCAAGGCGACAAGCTCGCTACTGATTTGATCGCCCAGCTTTTTTAACCGGGCACGGATGAGTTTGTGGTAATCCCTGCCGCCTGCGTAACGCGAGATATAGCCCATATTCGGCGAGGCTAAGTTAGTGGCAAACCCCGCCTCTGGCGGCAAATAATCCATCCGAGCCGAAATCACTCGAACTGTGCCAGGGTGCAACTCGTGGGGGCGGGCACGCATCATACCGTGTGTGGCCATGTAACCCATTTCCCCGTGATACCCCTTATCTAACCAAGTCTGCAATTTAGCTTCTTCTGCAGTTAAGTCGGTGTCGCAAATCCCTATTTGGGCAAATCCGAGCGCCTTTCCCCAATGCTTAATTTGTAAAGCGAGACGGGATAGGGTGGCGGCATCGGGAATATTGGTGGGAGAGGTTGCGGTGGTCGACATGGAAAAGGCATTGGACTTGAGAAGAATGGCTCTATGATAGCAGTTTTAAGCTGTGGTGGACGAGTTTAGTACTCATCAGATTTAAGCCAAACAGCAATTCTCGCTTTCTTCTAAATATAAATTAGATCTATGATTGGTGGTAACTTTCCCCTTCGGTCTTGTCTATGTGGTCGACCCTCAGTAAACACTGTTACTGCCTGCTGTTGTTTATAAGCTTAGGTTATTCTGGGCTTAGCTTGGCGGCAATGGAGCGCATGCGCTTAGTGACAGAGGCTTGGCCTCCAATGAGTTTTGAGCAAGAGGGTGTGCCTACTGGTTTTGGTGTTGAGTTGGTCAATCAATTGCAAACTCGCCTTGGGCTGAGGGAAAAAATCGAAGTCTTACCTTGGGCGCGGGCCTACTCGATTGCTAATTCTGCACCGAATGTGTTGCTGTTCGCCACTTCCATCAGCGATGAGCGGGAGAGCCATTTCGATTTTATTGGCCCCATTGCCACCAGTAAAATTACCCTCTACGCCAGAGCTGACGATCCTATTAGCATCAATCAATTATCTGAAGTGAGTGCGGCGGGGATCGTCGGTGTTTATCGGGAGTCTATCGGCGCGCAGCTGCTGCAACAGCAGGGTATCGATGCGTTATTAGTGGCGAGTTTTCCGCAGCAATCGGCAAAACAGTTGTTGTTTTCACGGGTGCGGTTCTGGTGTCAGGCCGATTTGGCGGTCAAGCATATACTGCAAGATATCGGCGCGAAGGAATCGGATATCAAACCCGTTTATGTTATCTCTGAAATCCATCTTTATCTGGCTTTCTCAAAAGGAACGTCTGCGGACACAGTCCAGCGTTGGCAAGCCGAGTTGGAAAAATTCAAGGAGTCGGGGGACTTTGCTCGGCTCTATCAAAAATGGTTTGGCGCCTTACCGCCACCCCTCGAGCATCAAATCTTTTGGCATCGAAATACTTAAGTTAGTCGGTAGCCTTTGCAGCTTTTACGCAGTTTCTTCCGGCGTTTTTTGCTTCGTAGAGGGCATTGTCGGCTCGTTTTAGTAAACGGGCAAAGCTATCATCTTGAGGCTTTGCCTCAGGACTTAAGGTGGCAACCCCTGCACTGACAGTCAGTTTTAACTCTTCCGGTAAATTAATGGCGCCATAACGGCTGATTAAGCTTTGTAATTCATGGGCCAGTTCCCAAACGCGTTCAGCGGTAGTATTGGGTAATAAAATCAAAAATTCCTCACCGCCGATCCGGCCAATCAGATTGCGGTCCGCGGTTAATTCTTTACACGCCTGGGCTATGGTTAACAGGGCTTGATCGCCAATTTCATGGCCGAAATTATCGTTAATCTTTTTAAAATAATCCGCATCGAAAATAATCACAGATAAAGGTGTTTTTTGTTTGAGGGCCTGCTGAAAATATTGCTCCGCTTGGGCGTATATATGCCTGCGATTGGGCAATTGGGTCAGATAATCTGTTAAGGCTATGGTCTGTAGGTGACGGTTACGGTGCACTTGCTTGTAGGCAAAGAGTGACACTATCGCCAAAATACAGCCCGTGAGCAGCAGGATAATCAGTTGCAGTGATTTATTTTTCTCGAGCAGTGCTAACTCTTGTTCTTTTAATTTTTGATTATCGAGCAAGCGTTTGTTTTCCGATTCGATCCTGCTGGTATCGAACTTCACTTTTAGCTCGGTTGTTTGATGCGCCGTGGAGCTGTTATCGACTTTCTTTGTTAGATCAACAAATTGCTGAAGAGTATGGTAGGCATGTTGTAAGTCCCCCATCGCGGCATAGATGTCACTTTTTAGTTGTAAAAGTTGGATTAGGCCACGGTCATTATGCATGGTACGAAATGCCTTTTCGGCGGAGGTCAGTTCTTCTAGTGCTTCTTGGTAAAGGCCTTGCTGATAGCGGATTTTCCCCATAAAAAGTTTCATAAAACTATAAGACCCAGGCTCTTTTTCTGTAATGTCGAGCGCAGCTTCTTTTAAATATTTTTCAGCTTCTTCTAAACGATTTAATTGAATCAGGCTGTAGGCAATATTGGTCGCGTTGATTGCGGCAATAAGCTTATATTTATGGTCTTTAAAATACTGGTAACTAAAGCGAAAGTTTTCTATTGCCTGTTCATGTTCACCCATTTCATCTAGGGCGATTCCAATATCCGAGGTGACACTGGCAACTTGATCCAAGTTGCCATTTTTTAAATAGAGATTTTTGATTTTTTGATAGTATTTTATGGCGCTCTCAGGGTCGCCATAGCGCCTAAAACTGGTGGCTATGTCGGTTAAATTTATATTGGCCCAGCCCGTGAGATTTAATGATTCATACAGCCCTTGAGCCGTGACGAGATCGTCTAATGCCTCTGAAAAGTCGCCAATGTAGGAATGTAGAGCTCCACGAAGGCTGCGCGCATCGGCAATGAGTTTTATATCCTCGTGCTCATATGCACTTTTTACGCTCTTACTATAGCCTTCCATTGCACCATTAATGTCACCACTAAGCTGTAAAAACCAAGCATGACAAAGGGTGACATCGATAACGAAATGCGGGGAAGCACTTGGCGAAATCTGTGTCAGTATTTGTTCGGTATGCTTGAGAGAGCGCGAGACGTCAGCTTCGGTCTCAGAAGGCTGATTCCAGCATTTGAGCTGATTCAGTTTTTCGATACGAACTGTATCATCACTTGAAATGAGTTTTTCCAGCAGAGATATATTTTGCTCGATAGATTCACGGGTCATGCTCTCGCCACTATCGAATAATGCAAAAATCTGATCGACTCGTGTCTTTTCTTCAGCAATAGCAACTCTTAGCGGCCCTATAAGCAGCATAAGACAAATGGCTAAATATCGTAGGCTATATCGCAAGTGAGAGGTTTCCTGTTCACGCTGAAACAGATAGCTAATCATTATCTTAGCATAAACTTTTTACGTACTGTTTACATGCGAAGTTTGCAATTTTTGCATTCATTCCGCTATCAAGGTATAAACGTCGCCTTGGATCTCACCCATTAAGGAAAACCCTTGAAAAAATTACTCTGTGCCGCTCTGTTGCTGTTCACAGGAGCGAGTTGGGCAAACTCGGATGATATCGAAACCTCGGGCGATGTGGTGCATCTACTCTTGCCTGCAACGGCTTTGGGCGCGACCCTATTCTATGAAGAGGGAAATGAGGGATCGTGGCAATTACTGAAGGCTGCAGTCTCGAGCCGAGTGATTGTTGAAGGACTTAAACTGGGTGTCAGTAAGGATAGACCCGATGGCAGTGGTGATGATTCTTTTCCGTCAGGGCACACCTCGGACAGCTTTATGGCGGCCACTTTTATTCAGCAGCGTTATGGCTGGCAATATGGCCTGCCTGCGTATCTTGCTGCGACTTATGTGGGCTATACCCGAGTCGAGAGCGATAAGCATTATTTAGAAGATGTGCTCGCAGGCGCAGCTATTGGCGCACTAGCGGGTTGGTATTTTACTGAGCCTTACAAAGGGATCACAGTGACACCTTTAGCCCACAATGGGGTCTATGGTTTATATATTAGTGGCCAATTTTAAGCCGCTTAGGATAAGAGAGTAATTATGGCTGAAGTATCAGTTGAGTACCGTGAAACCGCCGAGCGCATTGCTTACAATGTTGCCAATAAAGTGCTACCTATGGCAAAAATGCCTGAGAGCCTGTTAGCGGCTTACCAAGGTTTATGTGCCGAACTGTTAGCAGACAGAGAAGCTAAATTTGGCCAAGCGTGGGAAGCATTACCCACCAGTGCGCGCAATTTGATGCCACAGGCTGAATTTCATGGTTTTTATATCGCTAACGCTTGGTTACAACTGAGCCGTGTCGCCCAGGAGATTTCTGAGCAGGCAGAGACGGATGAAGCCATAAACGAGAAAGAATATAACGGTATTTTTACTCGTTTAGCCGATGAGTCGCTCAAGGAGTGTGTGCGTAAATTAAAGAAAGCACGTACCGACCGTTCAATGCTAAATAGCTTTAAACAGGTGATGGCGTCTTAATTCATCAGATGGCGCAGCATAGCAAAAGCCCGTCGATTGACGGGCTTTTTTTTGGATAATATCTGAAATTAGAAAGATGTACGCTTATAACGGCGGTACTCTGGCTTCCAGAAATTATCTTCGATAGATTGCATCAGCAGCTCATCACTCGCAGGCAAGGATAATCCTTGCTCAATCGCCACTTTACCGACGGCAAACGCAATATGCTTACTTACTGAGTGAATATCTTCCAGTTTTGGCAGGAGTGGCCCTGAGCCATTAATGGCTAACGGTGAGCATTCGGCTAATGCGCGGCTCGATGCCATTAACATCGCATCCGATACATGGCGGGCACCTGAGGCGAGTACACCTAAACCAATGCCTGGGAAGATAAAGCTGTTGTTACATTGGGCGATTTCATAGGTCTCGCCATCGACAACCACAGGTTCAAACGGGCTACCCGTTGCCACTAATGCTTGGCCAGAAGTCCAGTGCAGAATGTCTTTTGGCGTTGCTTCAACGCGGCTAGTTGGGTTTGACAGTGGGAAGATAATCGGACGTTCGCAGTGGCTATGCATTGCGCGAACAATCTCTTCAGTAAACAGACCCGGTGCGCCCGATACGCCAATCAACACCGTTGGTTTAACGTTATTGACCACATCGAGCAGTGAAATATTGTCGCTGAAGTTATTCCAGTGGCTGATATCGGCACATTTTTGAGCCAGTTTTTGCTGGAATGGCAACAGGTTAGGCATGTTGTCGAGCAGCAGGCCCCAGCGGTCAACCATACAGACTTGGCTGCGTGCTTGCTCGTCGCTGATACCCTCTGACACCATTTGCGCGACAATGGCTTCGGCAATACCGCAACCTGCGCTACCAGCGCCCAAGAAGGCAACCCGTTGTTTGTTCAGTTCAGTGCCAGCGGCCTTACAGGCGGCGAGTAATGAACCAACAGTGACTGCGGCAGTGCCTTGAATGTCATCGTTAAAGCAGCAGTATCTTTCCTTATAACGCTCAAGGATCGGCATCGCGTTCTTTTGGGCAAAGTCTTCGAATTGGATCAGGGTGTCTGGCCAACGTACATGCACGGCTTGCATAAAGGCTTCGATAAACTCTGCGTATTCTTCGCCGCCAATGCGTGGATGACGCCAACCCATGTACATAGGGTCTTCCAGCAACTGTGGATTGTCGGTCCCTACGTCTAAGGTGATGGGCAGTGTGTATGCGGGGCTGATCCCACCACAGCTGGTGTAGAGCGACAATTTACCAATAGGGATCCCCATGCCGCCAATACCTTGGTCGCCTAAGCCTAAGATGCGCTCACCGTCGGTCACAACGATGATTTTTACTTTTTGGCGAGTCGAGTTATTGAGGATGTCGTCGATTCTGTCTTTATTCGGGTAGGAGATGAACAGACCACGGTTACGGCGATAGTTTTTCGAGAAGCGCTCACAGGCCAAACCTACCGTCGGGGTGTAGATAATTGGCATCATTTCGCTGATGTGGTTTTGCACTAAACGATAAAACAGGGTCTCGTTGGTGTCTTGAATGTTGCGCAGATAGATGTGCTTATCGAGATCGTTATTGAAACTTCTGAACTGATCGTAGGCGCGGGAAGCCTGTTCTTCAATAGTTTCAATGGCATAGGGCACTAAGCCTTCGAGGTTAAAGAAAATACGCTCTTCTTCCGAAAATGCACTGCCCTTGTTAATCAATGGCGCTTCAAGAATGGCAGGTCCTGCAAACGGAAGATAGAGGGGGCGTTTATTATCGTCCATGGGTAACCTTTGAGTTATTGTTTAAGTGGTTCGGTACGTGCTTGAGACGTGCTGTAAGTCACGTAAGATTATCATGAAATGTGATCTTTGTTGCCTGTGTCTTACGCTATTTGTGGCTTTTTTTGCAGCAGACATCAATTGGTCTGTTTAAAACGTGCATCTGTTAATTGATTGTAAAAGCATTTGCCAAGCAAAAGCTTGTTTAACGGCGAGGTAAAAACAAAAAACGCAGCCTAGGCTGCGTTTGTGATTTTAAGCGGAAGAGGCATTAGACTCCGCGATATTTTAGTGATAGGCCACGGATAAAGTTACGCAGGATCTGATCGCCACAGGCCTTGAAGTTTTTATGATCTGGGTTGCGAAACAGCGCACTTAATTCAGACTTAGACATTTGTACTTCGGCTAGTGCTAAGGTGGCCACAATATCTTCTTCACGCATTTCTAGGGCTACACGTAACTTTTTGAAGATTAAGTTGTTGTTTAATTTTGAAACTGGTTTTGGGATTTCAGCCCCTTCGCGTAAACCACGTTTTTCGATGATAAGGCCATCTAAAAACTGACATAGGGTCGTGTCGTTACAGGCCTTATAGCCTTCTTCCTCTTCTTTGCGCAGTAGACTAATCATCTCTTCGGTTGTGACTTCTCTTCCAACTTTGGCAAAGATCTTAATCATTTTGGCATTGTTGAAATCAAACACGAAGCGCAAACGGCGCAAAATATCATTGTTAATCATGGTCATCTCTAGGCGCGGCTGCGCAGTCTGGTTTAAGAGCAGACATTATATACCCAAAGCTGAACAAAAGCAGGTAAGTCTATCTCACTGTTAAATACTCGCACCGTTAGTGTGAGTGAGGTGCTCTCCTACTTAGTGGCTGTGCGCTAGTTTAAGGCTGAATGACGAGATACCAATAAATAAAAAGCACTGCAAAAATAAGCAAATAGCTTAATCCTACCCAAGAGAGGCATTTCATTTTGGTGCCATAACGATGAGCCTCTGGCAGTTGGGTGCTAGTCATTAAGCGATAGTTTAGCCATGCAAAAACCACTGTAGTCATAAAGGCTAAAATCATCACAAATTCCAGCAGTGGCAGTAGGGCGCCCTTGAAAAACAGGATGAGCATTAACCCTAAGGTGCTTAAGATGAGCATGATGCCCGTCAGGCGTTTGTCCGATTGCGCGTCGGTTACTGTGGTTTTAGAGAGCAGTTGCCAGCCCATGTTCAAGGTTCGGCTATAGCCATCGATGACAGTGACAGTGGTGCTGAAAATACATAAAAACGCCACTATGCCAATCAAATAGCGGCTTTCACCACCCATGACTTGGCTATATAAGTTGATTAATTGGTTCGCAAATTTGGCGCCAGAGTCGGAAAAATGCTCACCACTGCCATGCATCACCAGCGCGCCTAAGGCCAAAAAGACCACGGCTAGCAGAGCGGTGACTAGATAACCTAAGTTGAAGTCTAAGATAGCTTGGGCGGGGGTAACGGGTGATGTCTTTTGTTTTTCCAATAACCACAGCGAATTCCATGCGCTGACTTCAATAGGTGCAGGCATCCAGCCCATCATGGCGACCAAGAATCCCACATGGGCCCACTGCCAAGGTGAGGGGGAGACAAACTGGCTTGCTAGCGGTTTTACATGATCTAATGCCAAGGCGACGGCGATTAATGTGGTGAGTGTCAGGGCAAACATGATGATCTTAGTCAGCCTGTCCAACAATGAATAGTGCCCTAAAATCAATAACAACAACGAACTTATCAGCACCAATAACGCCAACACATCAATAGGTAAGGGGATAAACTGGGTGAGCATGGCGGCGGTTAACATGCAAACCCCTGCGGTGCTGGCGATGGAAGCAATCACATTGAGGCCTGTGAATAACCACAGATAACCTCGGCCCTGTTTAAGATAACCATGCAGCAGGCTTTCCCCTGTGGCGGCGGTGTAACGCGCACCCGCGGCAAAGAAGGGGTATTTCAGCAAGTTTACTCCCAGAATCACCCAGGCGAGTTGCCAGCCAAATTCTGCGCCGGCGCGGGTGGATGACACTAAATGTGAAGCCCCAATCGCGGCGGCGGCCATTAATACACCGGGCCCCATGGCTTTTATGCCGAGGGTCAGTTGGGCTGTCCAATTCATGGAGAGAGGTTTTACTTGAGAAGTCGCCATAATACGCAGGGTGTTTCCTTATCCGTTGGAAATGGTTTGCTCGATACTGAGCTATCTAAGCGCTTAAGTCGCGTTGTTAACTGTTAAGAATTGTATTTTGAGGCGAGTAGGGCTTCGATGCGTTTTAAGCTTGCCGTCATTTCCACAAGTTGGGTCAACAGGACGTTATCCTCTGTGGGAGCGCTCGTCTCGCTGGTGGTATGTGCCTCACTTAAGCGTTCTTTTTGCTCCAAAATCTGCGCCCTAAAATCGGGGGCGTTGACTATACCAACCAGACTAATTAAAGCGCCTGCGCCCGATTGTCCTGCGGTTTCTACGGTGAGTTTATGTAATCCCATCAGGCGCATAATTGGCCCCTGAATGAGGGCGATATCGGTAATTTTATCTAAGGGAACCGTATTTTCTGTGCGAGTTAACATGCCTCTGCGCACGATCAGCTTTTTGCTAGTTAAGCGTGCGCTCATATTGCTGATGTAGCGGCGAGTTCCCCATAACCCAATAGGAAACCAAAGTAATAACAAGGGAATACCAACAATACTTAAGGTGAAGTAAGCGGCCCCTGAGAGTAACCAGTACAAACCTAAATTATCTTCAAATTGGGCTTCATGAATTGTTTGTTCTTGCATGTTCTTCCTCAACGCCAATGTTCCGTTTCGCTATCTTGAGAGATCTCAGCAGGAAAATACATGGTTTTTCTTGGTAACAAAAGTTTAACTTTTTGCAGTCCCCCATTGACTTTGTTTTACAACCGATTACCTTGGTTGTGTTAAAAATTAGTTTAATAAAAGTAAAATAAATTTAACAAATGAAGATTAGGGGATGTAAATGAAAAGACCTCAGATTCTACCCAGTGCTTGTGCTATCGCGATCGCAATGGCATTTGCCCCGAATATTAGCTATGCAGCCGATAACGGCGCTGACAAAGTTGAACGCATTGAAGTAACGGGCTCTCGTATTAAGCGCACTGATATCGAGGGACCGTCACCCATTCAATCCATTGGCAAAGAAGATATTGCCAACATGGGGTTTGACAACCTGCAACAGTTACTTGAACGTATGCCTGCCAACGGTGCTGGCGCTTTCTCTACCCGTGGGAACAGCCAAGACTCGACCGCAAACGGTGGTGCTTCAATCAGTTTGCGTGGCTTAGGCCCTGACGCCACTCTGGTATTGATTAACGGTCGCCGTGTTGCGGCAAGTGCCTTTGCTGAAGGTATCACTAACTCCTTCGTCGACATTAACAACATTCCGGTTTCAGCGATTGAACGCATTGATATTCTGAAAGATGGTGCGTCGGCGATTTATGGTTCCGATGCGATTGCGGGCGTAGTCAACATCGTCTTGAAAAAAGACATCGAAGGGATTGAGGTTAACTTAGGTTACGGCGATACCCCGGGTACGGGTTACGATGAAACCACGGCAAGTATCGTTTGGGGCGTGAAGTCCGAAAAGGGTAGTGCGTCGGTTATTCTCGATTATTTTAAAAACGATACCTTAGCGGCAACCGATTTGGGCCGTTTTGGCACAGCCGATCAAAGCCCTTACGGTGGTGAAGATTTCCGTTCCTCACGCGGTTTCCCCGGTTATTTTTATGTCGATGGTGTGAAGACAATCGATCCATCCTGTCCGCCCGATCGTGCAACGGCCAGCGGCAGCTGTTTATTTGACTATGGTCCATACAACTTAGTGATCCCTGAGGCTGAGCGTATTGGGGCTATTGGTCAATTCGATTACCATTTCAATGACGATTTAACCGCTTTCCTCGAGTTAGCCGCGCAACATAACTCTTCAATTGCGGGTGGTGCACCAACACCTTTGGATGAAGATGCGGCCTTAACTGTGCCAGGCACTCACCCAAATAATCCTTGGGGCAAAGATATCGAAATCGGTCGTTTCCGTACTGTGGATGCGGGCGCTCGCCGTTGGGATATCGAGTCCGACACCCTACGTTTAGTGGCGGGTTTACGTGGCACGATTAAAGAGTGGGATTGGGAAGCCTCGGTACAACGTGGCCGCAGTGAATCGACACAAACGGGCGATCGTACTCAAGGTTGGGTCAGAACCGATTACCTGCAAGCCGAGATCGATGCGGGTCGCTACAATCCTTTTGGCGGCACCATGAACTCGCAGGATGTGATCGATGCGATTACGACTAGCCTAGTTCGCCAAGGTTTATCGAGCATGACGTCATACGCGGCGAACATTTCTGGCCAAGCGTTCACACTGGCGGACCGCGATATTATGATGGCGGCGGGCGTGGAATACCGTGAAGAAAGCGTGAGCGACGTGCCGGATGAACAGTTCCAACGTGGGCTGATTTTCGGTACCGAAGCGGTTTCAGCTGCGGCCTCCCGTGACCAATACGCAGGTTATGTGGAGTTCTCTATTCCTGTCACGGATAACTTTGAGCTGCAACTCGCGGGTCGCTACGACCACTACAGCGATTTTGGTTCAACCACTAACCCTAAAGTGGCGTTCCAATGGGGCATCACCGATGAGCTGACGAGCCGTGGTTCTTGGTCAACGGGTTTCCGCGCGCCTTCATTAGCACAAATTGGTTTAGGCCCATCACGCGAAAGTAGCTTCTTTATCGATACTTATCGCTGCGCCGCCGATGGTGTGGATTGTGAAGCGCTCGACTACAACACTGAATTCCAGGGTAACTCTGAGTTGGATGCCGAAGAGTCAGAAACATGGAACCTTGGACTTATCTGGGCGCCAAGCCAGAAGTTTGATATCGGGTTCGATGTTTACAGCATCACTCAAGATAACAAGATCGATAAGCAGCCATTGGGTGATATCTACACCGCAAACTGTAACGATCAAAACAGCACAGTGTGTGAGCGTTTAGTACCGCAAGCGGGTCAAACCTTAGGTCCTATCAGCATTATTCACTCAAGCTTTATCAACTTAAGCTCGCAGGATGTGCAGGGTGTTGACCTGTCAACCCACTATGGTCTTGAGCTAGATAGCTTTGGTGATTTGAAGTTTGGCCTAGAGTACAGCTACTTACATAACTTCGAAAAAGACGGTCTCGATTACACTGGCGAGTACAAGTTCCCACAACATCGCTGGTTACTCACCACCAACTGGACCATGGATAACTTCGCCGCCAACGTAAACCTGAGTTACATCGGTGAGTTCGAAGATACTCCTGATATCGACTTTGACGGTGTGTTAGACTTCGAAACGAACAAGTCTCGTATGGTTGATGCTCAGTTATTAGTCGATATGTCAGGTAGTTACCGTTTCAACGAGATGTTTAAGCTGACATTAGGCGTGAACAACCTATTCGATGAAGAGCCACCTTTTGCGATTGGTGACGGCGATACCGACCTCTATGGTTATGTGATTTCTGTACATAACCCAATGGGACGTTATATCTACACTAAACTGACCATGAACTTCTAATTGATCATTGGTTGCACTATTCGATAACGGCGCTTCGGCGCCGTTTTTTGTCTTTTACTCTGCAGCCACACAGTGTATCTTCCCTGTAGTTTATTAGTTATTACTAAAAGGACGTTAACATGATCACCTTATATGGCACACCACGCAGCCGAGCATTACGAGTCTCTTGGGTGTTAGAAGAGTTAGGCGCCGAATGGGCCTTTTCGTTTGTGGATATGAATAAGGGCGAGCACCGTAGCGCCGCTTTCTTAGCGCTCAATCCCTGCGGCAAAGTGCCAGTGTTAACCGATGATAATCTAGTTTTATCTGAGTCGGCGGCCATTTGCCTGTATCTGGCGGAGAAATTTGGCCAGTTGTTACCTGCGCCGGGCACTACTGCATCGGGTCTGCATCATCAATGGGTTAGCTTTATTATCACCGAACTCGAGCAGCCACTGTGGACAATGGGCAAACATAAATTTGCCCTCCCGGAAGCGCAGCGTCATCCTTCTATTATGCCCTGCGCTGTGTGGGAGTTTGATAAGGCGGCGGCCTTGGCCGAAGCTATGCTGCCCGATAGTGACTTTTTACTCGGCGACACCTTGTCGGTTGCCGATATCCTGCTTGCCCACACCCTCATTTGGGGCACTTTATTTGAGCAGCAGATCCCGCCTAAATTGGCGGCGTATCGAGATAGAGTAGCGGCGCGTCCTTCGCGTAAATCGGCACTCGCTAAAATGGAAGCCGTCGCCAACGCAGCGCAGGCTTAATTGGCACTAAGCGATAAAAAACAAAAGGGCAGAAGATTTACTTCTGCCCTTTTGCTTAAGTCGTTTAGCGTTTATAGCTGAGTCGCCGCCCATTTTGCGCGGCTTTCACGGCTTTCGCTTAACCCATTTTGCTCACGGAATGCCTTGTAGGCTTCGACATCGAGATTGACTAAGCTAACATCCACTTCTAGCACCAGTTTACATTCTTTCTTAATGCGCCATGCCGCCGTATTGTACAGCTCAGTCAACGGCAGCGAGCTTAAAAATTCAGGGTTATATTGGGTGTAAACGGCTTGGGTTGGATACACCACGAAGGCCAAGTGACGCTTAGGCTCTTTCTTAAATAAGGCTTCGATGCCGTCAGTGGTATTGAGCACTTGCATCTCGATAATATCGTCGAGATCTAACAGCTTCTTCTGCGCCAGTTCAGGGGCCTGTGTTTCAGCATTTTCCCATGCTAATACATCGGCTTCGCTGTGGTTGGTCAGTTGTCCTACTTGAGCCGCACTGAGGCTGAGTGATTGGCGTAAGTAGCTCATTTCGATGGCGTTCAAGCCAATATTTTTAGACATAATGCGGTTCTCAAGTTGATAAAAATAAAATCTCGGTAAAATCAGTATTTGTTTTTAAGCCAAATATCTTCGACCCATTCCCAGAAGGATTCCCAATAAGTATCGGTAAAGTCACCGTTTTGCCAGAAGTGAACTTGGCCATCCTGATCGATACAGTAAAAGTCATCGCCCAATTGGCAGATGGCGATTAAGTCCCTTGGCAAGCCAATTGACCAAGCATAGCAGGTGACTTCGGGTAAATAGGTGTGTGAATAGGGATCGGCTGCAGTCACAGGCTCAATCGCGCCATAAATCACATCACTGGCATGGAGTAGGTATTCCTTTAATTCCCGTGGCAGTGGGATCAAAATCTGTTCCTCAACCTCCACTAACTGCTCGAATGTCGGTAACTCGAGTGGCACAGGCACGGTTTCGCTGCGTTCTTGGAGTTGCTCAATAATGTCGTGCATGGAATTTCCTTAAGGGTCGCCTTATGGCGCGGGATTATATAGGGAAACAAGGCTGGATGCGAGGGAAGGGCTGTGAGCTTGTAGTAGGGATAGTTCGGCTTTAGTTTGCGTATTTGCAGCAGTGACGCTTTGGGCTAAGTCTGGTGTGGCTCCGTAAAAAAAGCGCTGGCATCTGTTTTCACAAATAGCCAGCGCAACAGTGGAAGTGGTACAGAGGTAAACGGTAAAGCGATTAAGCAAATGGGTGATTAAGCAACTGAGTTAGTGAGCAGCAATCCCTCATCGACGCGTTTATAGTTAAGCCAAGCTTTGTGATACAGCTTATGTGACTCTTGGCGCAGCTTAGCGATCTGCGCGGTTTCAAACTCACTTAACCCCCGTTGCTGTTTGATCGCGTTCGCCTCAATCTGTTGAACCTGTTCGTAAACCTTGTGTTCTGGGCCGCTTTTGATGTCGGCAATATCCTTAAGGTGTAATTGGACCTCGGCAATCATGCCGCTTTCGGGCAAACGTACCAGTAAGTTAAGGTCGCGATAACCTGAGGCTTTAGGTTCGGCGAAACGGTTTTTCTGTTTCACGACCTGAGCTTGCTCGCTTAAGGCGTAATAGCTTTGCATCAGCTCGGAGATACTGTTACTGACGATGCTGGCGCGGGCAAGGTCGGTGATCTGGCTTGCATCCCCATTAAATTTGGTGGCGACCTTCTCGGCGGCGCGTTGATAACTTTTTACGTCAGGCAAAATCACCTGCGCCTGTGAACTGGCAGCCACTGTCTGCAACAGGCTTGCGAGTTCATTTTGGGCCGCGTGGGCATTGGAATATAAGTTGTCTAAACAGGCCGAAGCTTGACGTGGGGTGTCGAAGGTTTGAGTGTTTAGCGCATAAAGACCATGCAGATCATGGCTTTGAGCCTGTCTTGCACTGTAATTACCGCGTTCGGCTCTGCTGTCATTGATATCTAAAGGATTGGCTACGCCTGTGCGGGTCGATAATAAGAGTAGAAAGATAAAAAAGGTACGAAATAACTTATTCATAACGGCCTACTTCCTTATGGGAGTGATACACATCACGGGAATACCATAGGCTGGAGTGGCTTAATTAAAGCTGAATCAATGATGAAGACTTGTTCATGTTTGGCTTAGGTTCACATTTTTCGTGCCTAAAAAAATGGCGCCGCTATTGTGAGCGGCGCCATTGGGTTTATTTACTACTGTCTTGAATTAATTTGGGATTACCAAATTTTCACGCGTTTCTCTGGCGCGATATACATAGCATCACCTGGTTTCACATCATAGGTAGTGTAGAACTCAGGCATGTTAGACAGTGCGCCCAGTGCTCGGAATTCTGCTGGTGAGTGTGGATCTGTCGCTACGCGGTTACGCAGGGCTTCTTCTTTGGCTTTTGCACGCCAAATTTGCGTGAAGCCGATGAAGAAACGTTGGTCGCCAGTCAGACCGTCAATAACCGGTGCTTCTTTACCATTGAGCGACTTTTTGTACGCACGGTAAGCGATAGTCACGCCCGATAAGTCACCGATGTTTTCGCCTAAGGTCAGGCTGCCGTTCACGTGCAGATCGTCAAACACATAGTAACCATCGTATTGTGCGATCAGCGCTTTACCACGGGCAGAGAATTCTTCTAAGTCTTTCTCTGTCCACCAGTCACGCATATTGCCTTCGCCGTCGAACTTAGCGCCTTGGTCATCGAAACCATGGCCCATTTCGTGACCGATAACCGCACCGATACCACCGTAGTTGACGGCATCATCCGCTTCCATGTTGAAGAAAGGTGGTTGCAGAATTGCAGCAGGGAACACGATTTCGTTCATGGTTGGGTTGTAGTAGGCGTTAACCGTTTGTGGGGTCATGTGCCACTCGTCTTTATCGATTGGCGCGCCTAACTTAGCCAGTGATTTAGCGTGCTCAACTTCGCTTGCGCGAACCGCGTTACCAATCAAATCATCGGCTTTAATGGTCAGCTTGCTGTAATCTTCCCACTTGTTTGGATAACCAATTTTCGGGTTGAATTTCGCTAATTTTTCGGCAGCAGCTTGCTTAGTTGTATCGCTCATCCAAGTCAGATCTTTGATGCTGTCGCCGTAGGCGCCGCGCAGGTTTTCAACCAATGCTTGCATGCGCTCTTTGGCTTCTGGTGCGAAGTGACGCTTCACGTACACTTTACCCACCACTTCACCTAATACGCCGTTGACTGCCGCAACACCGCGCTTCCAACGTGGCTCTTGTTCTTCTTGACCGTTTAGGGTTTTAGAGAAGAAAGCAAAGTTCTCGTTGTCTAACTCTTCGCTCAAGTTGCTTGCCGCATGGGTCAGCACTTGCCATTGCATGTAGGTTTTCCAAGTTGCCAGATCGGTCGTTTTGAGGACTTCGTTCAGGCCTTGGATATAGCTCGGTTGGTTAACGATAATGTCGGTTTGCTTGTCAGCACCTAATGTCGTTAAGTAGCCAGTCCAGTCGATATCTGGCGCTAAGCTTGGCAGATCTTTCACTTGGTACAGGTTGTAGGTCTTAGTGCTGTCGCGTGTTTCAACCACATCCCAATGTTTAGAGGCAATCGCAGTTTCGAGTGCGAGGATTGACTCAGCGCTGGCTTTTGGATTGGCAAGACCGGCCAGAGTGAACATTTTTTCAATATGGGCAAGGTAAGCCTTACGGATATTGACGAAGCGCTCTGCTTCGTTGAAGTAGTAATCTTTTTCCGGCAGGCTTAAACCGTACTGCCACAGGTGAGTCGCGTAACGGCTAGAGTTTTTCGCATCGATATCGATGTAGAAGGCGATAGGTGTACCCGCACCCATGATTTGACTGTGGGCGAAGTATTTCACCAGCTCGTTTTTGTCTTTTAAGGCGTTGATGGCATCAAACTCGCCTTTCAGTGGCGTCACGCCCAGTTTGTTTAGCGTTGCTGTGTCCATAAATGAACGGTAAAGATCAGCCACTTTTTGCTCGTCAGTGCCTACGGCCAGATTTGGCGTAGCAGCAACTTCTTCGATAATGGCTTTAACGTCATCACGGGATTTTTCACGCAGATCGTAGAAGGCACCAATGCTAGTGCGATCGGCTGGGATCTCGGCTTTCTTCAGCCAAGCGCCGTTAACATATTCATAGAAGTCGTCCTGTGGACGCACAGACTTATCGAAGTTTTCAAATTCGATACCTGAACCTAATGCTTTAGTTACAGCGGCAGCAGTGGCGGTTTTAGTGGTTTCTGGCGCTTTAACTTCAGCGGGTTTGTCATTACAGGCAGTGAGGCCCGCGATGAGTGAGGCACACAGTCCCCCAATGAGTACTTTTCTCATGTCGTTTCCTTCGAATTTGTTATTGTGCCCATCTCTGGGTCTGTTTGGCTGTAAAATGGGATTGCTTCAGGCGCAACGCTACGTATGTTAATGCTTTAGTGGGAATCTAAACAAGGTGATTACACTTTTTCAGCCGGATTTATTATCCATCAGTTGTAACTAAAAATTACCATGGTTGAATTTGGCCTAAAAACCGCCAAACATACCGTACGCAAGCTCTGACAAGTTAGTAAGCACTTAGGTTTACGCGCGGCCACCAATAGCTTCTCTGAGTATTTTCATTGGCTAGGCTTTGCCCTTTCGTCCGTTGGGCCCCATAATACGGCGGTTTTCATTTATTGAAGTTGAGTCGTCCAGTGCGTTTAGATAAATTTATCTGTGAAAGTACCTCGCTTACCCGTTCTTTAGCGAAAAAAGCCTTACACCGTGGTGAGATTACCTGTGACGGTATTGTGGTCAAAGACTCTGGCTTTAAAGTGCTTGAGGGGATGCAAGTATGCCTCGAAGGTGAGCCTATCTCCCTCGTCGGAGAGCGTTACCTGATGCTTAATAAGCCCGTGGATACGATTTGCTCGACTATCGATGAAGCCTATCCATCGGTATTGAGTCTGCTGGATATCGAAAAGCCAGAAACTTTACACATTGCTGGCCGTTTAGATGCCGATACTACGGGCCTTGTGTTGATCACCAGCGATGGCCAATGGTCGCATCGGATCACCTCGCCGAAAAAAGACTGTGGCAAGCGTTACTTAGTGACGTTAGCCGATCCTGTGGATGGGAGTTTGGTAGGCATATTTGCCGCCGGAGTGGAACTGAGAAATGAAGATGGCCTGACAAAGCCCGCGGTGCTTGAAATCATCGAGCCACAGTTGGTGCGTTTAACCATTACCGAAGGTAAATATCATCAAGTTAAGCGGATGTTTGCTGCCGTGGGCAATCATGTGGTTGGCTTACACCGTGAAAGCATTGGCAGAATTGAATTAGACTCAGATCTTGCCCCTGGTGAATGGCGCTATCTGACGAGTGAGGAAATCGCCTCGATTTAAACTCATTTGGGTTAAAAAAATGCCGCTCTCATGGAGCGGCATTTTTATTGCTATTTATACTGCTACTAGTGCTATCTGATAAAGACTATTGTTTTTTCAGGATAAGATTACCGCTAATAGTGTCCATCTTCACACTGGCGCTACCAGAACCCGTTTGGAAGCTTAAGGATTCATTCGGCACGTATTTTTGTCTTTGTGGCACATCTTGGGTCAAACCGTTTTTGATTTTGCCGCCTGGACCACCATTGAGGTCGAAATCGGCATCGGGCGTATCGGCAAACGTCACCATAATATCGCCACTCACGCTTTCCAGATTGGCTTTATCGAAGCTTTTTGCCAGTGACACTTGAGTATCACCACTCACGGTGCGGACATTGACTTCTTTAGCGACGTTAAAGTCGCCGTTTACTTCCCCTGAAACCTGTTCGACTTTCACTTTATCGGCTAAGGTTTGGCTGTCGAGATCGCCGCTCACTAAACGATATTTGATTTCGCCTTTGCTTTGGCTGTCTTTAATCTCACCGGAGACGGTATCTAACATTACTTTACCTGCTAACCCCTTAGTGGTGATATCGCCAGACACAGTGTGCAATGTTGGGTTGCCATCCAGCGCCTCGGCGGTGATATTCCCGCTGACGGTATTGAGATCGAGCTCGCCTTGAGTCTGGCTGATTTGCAGATTGGCTGAAATCGTATCGGCGTTCAGTTTGACGGTTTTAGGCACCTTAATGGTGAGTTTTGAGCCGTTGTTGTCATTGCCGTTATAATGGCGTGGCATTTTATCTTCGATATTCAGATTGTTACCTTTCTGCTCAAACACAAAGCCTTCGCTCAGCTCATCGAGGGTGCCCGTCACGCTGACTTCATTTTTATCCCAGCTTTGAATTTGCACTTCGCCCCGTTGGACTTTGATTTGCAGCAGGGTATCGCTGCTTATTGGTAACTGCTTATCCACGCTTTCAGCGGCAAATACACTGCCCATAAGGCCAAGATAAAGCGTTGACACTAAGAGACTGGTTTTCGTGAGGGTAAAATGGCTCATATGCTATTTCCTTGTGTTGAGTTTTGAATCGGAAGTTTTTGGCCTTGCTGTAGCAAATCGAGTTCACGTTGTTGCACCCAAAGCCAGAGTTGCCAAAGTTGTTTGTCGGTTGGATTAGCCTGCAATGCTTGATAAATCTGCTCGCCGGCACGGCGTAATTCCGCTAAGCCTTGCTCTAGCGGCGCGCTAAAGCGACTGGCTTGCCAAGCGACAACCGTTGAGGTTTGTTCAAGGTTCGTCACTTGGGCCTGGTGAGTCTGGGCAATTTGGGTCAGCAAAGTGTGCAGCGCTTGCTCATCATCTGCCGGTTGGTTGGCGATTTGTTCAGGGAGCGACGTTTTTACCGGAGCTTGAGTGTAGAAACCGAAGAACACCGCCAGCACTACAGTTGCTGCAATGGCCCAATGTGCACTTGAATACCGCTTTGAATTATTAGCCGTTTGCGACGGCAATGGCTTATCCATACGTTTTTCGATGCCTTGCCAAAGATCCCGTTCGGGAGTTAATGCTTTGGGTGCATCATCAATCAATTGCTGGAGCTTGGCCTCGCGGGGATCATTAGATAAGGACATTACAGCATCTCCTGTAGTAATTGCTTGGCTCTGTGGTACTGGGTCTTACTGGTTCCCACGGCAATGCCAAGTAATTGCGCAATTTCTTCATGTTGATAACCTTCAATGGCGCAGAGCACAAACACGATACGCGCCCGCTCTGGCAGTTTGAGGATCAACTTGTCTAACCCTTGATAATGTTCATCTGCGCTTGGGTGTTCATCGTCACTCTCCATCGGGATAAAACGCGCCCAAAACGACTTCTGCTTGCGGATAAAGCTCAGCGCCTGATTCACACAGATGCTGTGTAACCAAGTGGAAAACTGACTCTCTCCCCTAAATTGTGGCAATTTCTGCCAGACCAGAATAAAGCACTCTTGGGTGATTTCTTCCGCCTGCGAGGCTTGGCCACTTAACCGCAGTGATAACGCATATACCCTTGGATGATGGCTTAAATACAGTTGCTTAAATGCGGCTCTATTGCCTTGGCTGGCCAAGGTGATGAGGTCAAATTCTGACATTGCATCGTTGAGTGGGAGTCTCCCTGCCGTCACTGTATTTTCCTGTCATCTAGGTGAATGGTTATTGATTGGACGCTATGAAAAGCCGAAAAGGTTTGTATCCAATAAAAAATAGTCGGTTTATTTTTTAAATATTGAGTAACTCTTTTGTTAGTTGTAGTAAAATTAGTTAGGTTTTTTGATGCTAACTTTTTGAAGTTATTAATTTTATACCAAATGGTATTCAGGCGTAATAGCTAAAAAGCGTGATTGCTCGCTCGCTATGTTAAGCACAAAGCTTGTATAGCTACCCATGGAGATAGTCAACAGAGGAGCATTGCTCGACCAGTGCACAATAAATAAAAGATAAACTTTGTATATCAGGGATATTTTGCTGTTAAAGGCCTAACTCCCAGCTATCTTTTTAAGAGATGTTATTTATTAGGGGCTTTATATGTTAATCCGCTCAAAGTTGTTACTCAGTGCCGCTGTATCCGTGACGGCCTTGATTGCCATGTTTGGATTGCAGCTTCATTCTAATTCGGTTGAGTCGGAACTCTCCCACGCCGCACAAACCGTTCTCGAGCTAGAGCGAGACGTATTGTTACTGCGTAAAAATGAAAAGGATTTCTTTGGTCGAAAAGACATTCAATATGTTGAAAAGCATAAAGAAGTACATGCAAAAATTGATGGTTTAGTCTCCAACCTTGAGAGTGTTTTTAAAAAATACCAAGTTTCTACTACGTCACTCGAAAGCTTTGATCGTAACCTAAATCAGTACCAGGCCGCCTTCAATGAAGTGGTGCAGCTTCAGCAAGAAATTGGTTTAACGCCTAAAACGGGTCTCTACGGCACCCTAAGAACGGCTGTGCATAATGTCGAGTCCATGCTGAAGGAATACGACCAGTTACCCCTCGAAGTCGCCATGTTGCAGTTACGCCGCAACGAAAAAGACTTTATGCTGCGCCGCGAGATGAGCTACGTTGAGACCTTCGACGCTAACATCGCCAAGTTCAACGCTAGCCTAAGGGTATCGAGTTTAGACACGGATACTCAAAATAAAATTGCGGCCTTAATTGAGCAATATCAAAAGGATTTTAAAAGCTTAGTCAACAAAGAGCAGCAGCTTGGACTCAGTGAAAAAGATGGCACCATGGCGAAATTGATCGCAGCCAATAAGTTGACCGAAGTCAGTGCTGACGAGCTGCATAATCTTGCGTTAAAAGCCATCGATGATACTCAAAGCAGCAGTGTGAATATCGGGATTTTGGTCTTTGTTATTATCGCCTTGATCCTTGCTGTGATTACCTACCTCATCATCCGCAGCATTATCACCCCGGTCGAGCGTATTACTCAGGTCATCTCGCGTATCGAAGTCAGTAAGGATTTAACCCTTAGATGCGATGCCTCAACCCAAGATGAATTGGGCGAAATTGCACAGCATTTCAATAGCATGGTGGGCAGTTTTCAGCAGCTTATCGAGCAGGTTATTGAGTCGGTTGCGACAATCAACACTTCCTGTAAGAGTGTGTCAGAGAACGCAATGCTCGCCTCTGAAGGCGTTGCCCAGCAGCTTAATGAAACCGATATGGTGGCGACGGCGATTACCGAAATGGGCGCGACCATTGATGAAATTGCTAAAACTACCGAGCTTGCGGCCCTCAAAGCGGGTAAAACCCATGAGAACGCCCAATTAGGGCAAACGGAGGTGGAGCAAACCATCCTTAAGATCAGACAACTGTCAGATCAGATTAACAGCAGCGCCTCTGTGGTGGATGAGCTCGAGCGTGACAGTGAAACCATTGGTAGCGTGCTCGATGTGATCCGTGGCATTGCGGAGCAAACCAACTTACTGGCACTCAATGCGGCGATTGAAGCGGCTCGCGCGGGTGAGCAAGGCCGTGGTTTTGCCGTGGTTGCCGACGAAGTACGCAGTCTGGCGATGCGAACTCAATCGTCGACACAGGAAATTGCCAACATTATTCAAACCTTGCAAAGCCGAACCCGCGCCATAGTGCAATTAATGGATGCGAGCCAAAAACAAGGCGCCGAGAGTGCCGAGCAGGCCGCAGCGGCAGGAGAGTTGCTGAAGCTTATCAATACCGATGTGCATAATATTATGGATATGAGTACACAGATTGCTGCAGCGATTGAAGAGCAGAGCATGGTTGCCGCCGAAGTGAATAAGAACGTGGTCGTTATCCGTGATATTGCTGAGGATTCTTCTCGGGCTGCCGATGCTAATGCGTCGGCTTCGGATGAACTTAAATCCCGCGCCGAATATCTGGTCAGTGCCGTGAGCCACTTTAAGATCTAGTCGCACTTTTATCTGTTAGAAACGCACCCTAGGGTGCGTTTTTTATGGCGAAGTTAAGCGCAGAGGTATGTCTTAGGTTGCTCGAGCGGGCTAAGTTCACGCGAATGGCTCTAAATGAAAACTGCGATAAACCCACAAACAAAAAACGCACCCTAAGGTGCGTTTTTTTATGCAAAGCGCCGAGATTAGTGGCTGAACATTGCAGAGATAGACTCTTCGTTGCTGACGCGGCGAATGGCTTCTGCCAATACGGCCGACATCGTCAGTTGAGTCACTTTAGCTACTTTAAGCATTTCAGGGCTTAAAGGTACGGTATCGGTCACGATCACTTCATCGATCACTGAGTTTTCGATATTTTCAGCCGCTTTGCCAGAGAATACTGGGTGAGTCGCGTAAGCAAATACGCGGTTTGCACCGTGTTCTTTTAAGGCTTCAGCCGCTTTACACAGAGTGCCGCCTGTGTCGATCATATCGTCAACGATAATGCAGTCACGGCCTTGAACGTCACCAATGATGTGCATCACTTGCGCTACGTTTGCCTGTGGACGACGCTTGTCGATAATGGCTAGATCAGAATCATCTAATAGTTTTGCCACTGCACGAGCGCGGACAACACCACCGATATCTGGAGAAACAACCACTGGGTTATCTAATTTCTTCGCCAGCATATCTTCGAGCAGCACAGGGCTACCGAACACGTTGTCTACTGGTACGTCGAAGAAGCCTTGAATTTGCTCTGCGTGTAAATCACAGGTCAGAACGCGGTCAACACCGACGCTTGACAGGAAGTCAGCAACCACTTTCGCAGTAATAGGTACACGTGCGCTACGTACGCGACGGTCTTGACGAGCATAACCAAAGTAAGGAATAACGGCAGTGATACGACCGGCTGATGCACGGCGTAGCGCGTCAACCATAACGATAAGTTCCATTAGGTTATCGTTGGTTGGGGCGCAGGTGGATTGGATGATAAACACATCGGCACCACGTACATTTTCGTTAATTTGGACACTGATTTCACCATCGCTGAAACGACCAACCACTGCGTCTCCGAGTTTACAAAATAGACGATCGGCTATCTTCTTAGCGAGACTGGGGGTGGCGTTCCCAGCAAAGAGCTTGATGTCGGGCACTGTATGAACCTCAGGCGTTTGCTTTATATTTTAGTGGCTAGAGCAACGACGATGCGGGGACGGGAGCGGAACCCGTGGGCTATCGTAAAAAGTTGCTCTAGAAGAAAGTAGTTTATGGACGATTGAGTCGCACTATGAGCGGCGAAATATTCATCCCTTTTGCAACAAATCCTTGCATATCAGACGGTAATTTCGCCAAGGCTGCGAGAGCTTGCTGCTGCGAAGAAAACTCCCCAAACACGCATGCGCCCGTTCCGGTCATTCTCGACGGCGCATATTCTAGCAGCCAGGCTAAGGCCTTGGCAACTTGAGGGTATTTGGAAACGACCAGATCTTGGCAATCATTTGCCCAAGGTTGGCTCATTAACGTGTCGATGCCAAGCTTAGGTGTATTGCGGGGTAGCAAAGGATCTTGGAACACAGCAGCGGTTGAAACATGGGCATCGGGCGCTATCACTAAATACCAAAACTCAGTGGGCGTCACCGCCTGTAAACGTTCGCCAACACCTTCGGCAAATGCCGCGAAACCGCGAATAAAAACAGGGATATCGGCACCGAGTTTTAATCCAATCGTCGCCAATTCATCGTTAGATAATTGGGTATCCCACAATTGATTTAACGCCACGAGCGTGGTGGCAGCATCCGAGGAGCCGCCGCCTAAACCGCCACCCATAGGTAAACGTTTTTCGAGCCAGATTTCGGCACCGCCAGGATAACCTGTCGCCTGTTGTAATGATTTTGCGGCTCGCAGAATTAAGTTATCGCTATCCGCGACAACGGCTGACATGTCCGAGTGCAATATCTGCTCAGGTGTTTGTGTCACCCGAAAATCGAGCAGATCGCAACAATCGATAAACTGAAACAGGGTTTGCAACTCATGGTAACCGTCGGCGCGGCGTCCGTTGATATGCAGAAACAGATTTAATTTGGCGGGCGCGGGCCAATTGCGTGAAATCTCATTCGACATGCTAAGGTTTTTCTCCGAGCATTATTGAGGGTTTACCTAAGGCTTGCCATTGATTGAGTTGCAGCTTGAGCTGTAAATCACCACGTTCAAGCTTTAACTGATAGGGTACCTCAGCACCGCTTTGGGGCTGCCAACTCAAAAATGTGACGTCCCAAGGCGGCAAGGTTTGCGAGTTTTGAATTTGTTTGGTTTTGCCATTGCTATCGACGGCAAGCACACGGTCTAAAGCGCCGATTTGGCCTGTGATCCAAAGGGGTAAGTCGTTAATCGGGATGGACCAGCCACTGACTCGCTCGAGTAATGCTTGGGCGTTGCTATCTCGAAAATCTTTGCCATCGACATGCAGATGAGCAGAGTTAGGCGTAGCATCCAAGGTTAACACTGTGGTGCCTAACATGGTTGTGAGGGTGAGTTCATCCCGTTCCTCACTGTGGCGCCAATAGAGATTGGCACTGAGCTTATCTTCTGGCGTGCGGATGGCGAGTTTCCCCTGTAACTCCCACGCCTTGGCTTGGGCAGCATTGTCGACGGTTATAGGGCTGAGATCTGTCGTTGGCGGCAGGGTCTCGCAGCCGCCTAAAAACAATAGGCCGCTCAAGGCGATACAAGAGAAAATGGATTTTGTGAAGCGCTTCAAATTATTCATCTATAACTGATATACCAAAGTCCTTATGATACGAGGGCTTGTAAAGAATACCAATGCCAATCGTAAAATTTCCATTGGCGGTCACTTGGGATAACTTCGGTCGCGATAATCTGCATTTGTCTATCATTGATAGAAAATTTAGGTAAGAAGTTAGACCTTTATTCGGTTTTGTTAAGCGTATTCTGTTTTTAGTTGGGCCAATTCAGTAGAATGCCCTTATTAAGAGAGACGCCAAGAATCTAGAAAAGAGTCAGATGAGCCTTGTAGCAATCGGTATTAACCATAAAACAGCCACGGTAGACCTGCGTGAGAAAGTTGCCTTCTCTCCGGACAAAATTCATGATGCCATGAAGAGTCTGGCCAGTCGAACACGCTCGGGTGAAGCCGTTATCGTCTCGACCTGTAATCGCACTGAATTGTATTGTAACAATGGCGATGAGGCCGACATCATTGAATGGCTAGAAGAATATCACGGCCTAGATCATCAAGATGTAGCGCCGTGCCTCTACAATTACCACGGTCAAGCGGCGGTGAGGCATTTAATGCGCGTAGCTTCCGGTCTTGACTCGCTGATTTTGGGTGAGCCGCAGATTCTTGGACAAGTCAAACAGGCTTTCGTGAAAGCCAAAGAAGCGGGCACCGTTGCGCTGACCATTGACCGCATGTTCCAAAATACTTTCTCCGTGGCGAAAAAAGTGCGTACCGAAACCGAAATCGGTGCCGCGGCTGTCTCTGTGGCCTTTGCCGCCGTGAGCATGGCAAAACATATCTTCTCATCACTGTCGACCACTAAGGTGCTGTTAATCGGCGCCGGTGAAACCATTGAGCTGGTGGCTAAACATCTTAAGGATAACGGTGTTGCTTCTATGGTCGTGGCAAACCGTACTCTCGAACGTGCCCAAAGCATGTGTGAAGAGTTTAATGCCACGGCAATTACGCTGGCACAGATACCAGATTTTCTCCCTAAAGCCGATATCGTGATATCCTCTACCGCCAGCCCGCTACCAATCCTTGGTAAGGGCATGGTAGAAAAAGCGCTAAAGCAGCGTCGCCATCAACCTATGTTATTGGTTGATATAGCAGTTCCCCGGGATATTGAGCCGGAAGTCGCCGATTTGGACGATGCGTTTCTGTATACAGTGGACGACCTGCATAGCATTATTGAACAGAATAAGGCTTCCCGTAAGGAGGCCGCCGAGCAAGCTGAATTAATTACTGAAGAACAATCTCATCTGTTTATGGAGTGGGTGCGTTCTTTAGAGTCGGTCGACAGTATTCGCGAGTATCGCAGCCAGAGCATGGCGATAAAGGATGAGTTAGTGGAACGCGCCCTGAATAAATTAGCGCAGGGGGGCGACACTGAGCAGGTATTGATTGAACTAGCCAATCGCCTGACTAATAGACTCATTCACGCACCAACCCAAGCCCTCACTGTGGCGAGTCGTCAGGGTGATTTGAATACCTTAGGTCAGTTAAGAACAGTGCTCGGATTAGATAAAAACTAAGGTTAGCGAGTTAAATGAAGGAATCCGTTATCCGCAAGCTGGAAGGCTTGCTCGAGCGCAATGAAGAAGTCTTAGCCTTGCTTGGTGATGCGTCTGTCATCGCCGATCAGGAGCGTTTTCGCGCGTTATCCAAAGAATATTCTCAGTTAGAAGAAGTGGTTGCAGGCTTCAAAGCCTACCAGCAAGCCCTGGCGGATCTCGAGTCTGCCAAGGAAATGCTGGAAGAAGATGACGCTGAAATGCGCGAAATGGCGCAGGAAGAAATCAAGGCGGCTAAAGCCGAACTCGAGCGTCTCGAAGCCGAGCTGCAAATTCTGTTACTGCCAAAAGATCCTAACGACGACACCAACGCCTTTATCGAAATTCGTGCCGGTGCGGGTGGTGACGAAGCCGCAATCTTCGCGGGTGACCTGTTCCGTATGTATAGCCGTTATGCCGAAGCCAACCGTTGGCAGCTCGAGATCATGAGCTCGAACGAAGGCGAGCACGGCGGTTTTAAAGAAATCATCGTTAAAGTTAGTGGTGAAGGTGCCTACGGTAAACTCAAGTTTGAATCCGGTGGTCACCGTGTTCAACGTGTGCCTGAAACTGAATCTCAGGGCCGTGTACACACCTCTGCCGTAACTGTGGTAGTCATGCACGAAGTGCCTGAAGCAGAAGCGATTTCAATCAACCCAGCCGATCTGAAGGTCGATACCTTCCGTTCATCGGGCGCCGGTGGTCAGCACGTTAACAAAACCGATTCTGCTATTCGTATTACTCACATTCCTACCGGGATTGTGGTGGAATGTCAGGACCAACGTTCACAGCATAAAAACCGCGCTCAAGCGATGAGCGTGTTAGCCGCGCGTATCCAAGCCGTTGAAGACGAAAAGCGCCGCAGCGCCGAAGAGTCGACTCGCCGTAGTCTGGTGGCCAGTGGTGACCGCTCCGAGCGTGTGCGTACCTATAACTTCCCACAAGGCCGCGTGAGTGAACACCGTATCAACTTAACCTTATATCGCTTAAACGAAGTGATGGAAGGCGACTTAGATGCGATTTTAGGACCGCTGATGCAAGAGCATCAGGCCGACCTATTAGCCGCTCTGGCTGATGAGCAGGGGTAATTTTGGCTGATCAATCGAGTATCGCCGAGGCTCTGCAATGGGCCTACGTCCAGCTAGCGCCTACCTCTGAATCCGCCCATTTGGATGCAGAGGTTTTCCTGCTGTATTGCCTCAATAAAAGCCGTGCATTTCTCTACACTTGGCCCGAAAAAGCCTTAACGGTGGAGCAGTGGAAACGTTTCCAGCAAATGGTGCAACGTCGCCAGCAGGGCGTACCCGTGGCGCATATTGTGGGTGAGCGTGAGTTTTGGTCACTGCCATTTATCGTGAATGACACCACGTTAATTCCTCGCCCCGATACCGAAATCTTAGTCGAGACTGCCTTAAACTTGCCCCTTGAGAGCAATGCTAAGGTGCTGGACTTAGGAACCGGAACCGGTGCGATTGCGCTGGCTCTGGCTTCTGAGCGGGCGACTTGGCAAATCACTGCCGTCGATAAGGTGGAAGATGCGGTGGCCTTGGCCAAAGCGAATCGGACTAACCTTAAGCTCGAGCAGGTGGAGATCCTCCAAAGTGACTGGTTTAGCGCTATCAAGGCCCATGACTTTGATTTAATTGTCTCAAATCCGCCTTACATTGATGAGGCCGATGAGCATTTACATCAAGGTGATGTACGTTTTGAGCCGCAAAGTGCGCTCACTGCCGCCGATGAGGGCTTTGCCGATCTTTACTACATAGCCAAAACCGCTCGGGATTATTTAAAGCCCAACGGCTATATTCTGCTCGAACATGGTTTTGAGCAGGCGGTAAAGCTTAGAGAAAAACTGACCGAGCTGGGTTATCAGAATGTCGCGACCGTGCGGGATTTTGGCAGCAATGACAGATGCACTATGGGTAAGTGGATGGGCTTGATTGGCATTTAATATTTAATCCTATCCTGCCAAACACTAAACAACGCCATTGGTTATTTATCAATGGCGTTTTTATTTGTGTATCGATTGAAGTGCTTCGCTTTCGGCAAGTGCCCGACTCAATATCTTCAAAATCAGCTCTAAGCTTAGGCTGAAGCTATAACACTTTCACCATAAAGAATTTACTGCCGGTTTCAGGGTAGGCTTGTTGTACCCACTGCACGCGATATCCGTGGCGTTCATAGAAAGGTTTGGCTTGAAAATCTAAGGTATCGAGCAGGACAAATTGGCAGCCGCGTTGTTTGGCCTTGGTTTCGGCCTCGAGTAATAAGCGTGAGCCGATATTTTGCTGGCGCAATGCGGCATCGACCCAAAGGTAGTCAATCAATAGCCAATTACCAAAGGTTTTGCCGCTTAAGCCCGCGAGCAAGCTGCCGTCCTCATCCTGTAATTTTAATCCTAGGTTTTGGCGTTTTAGTGTTTGCCAGTGCAGCTGATTAAATTCGACGATTTTTTGCTTTACTGCATCGGCAAATTCGGCGGACTCATCGTCAATTATCATTAAATTCATTGTGGTTTCCTGCAAACTGAGGGACGGGGTTTCGTCCGCGAATCTCGCGCGTTAGGCATTGGTCTGGCGTTATGATTAGGGTAAACTAGCGCCTTTGTCACTGGCCATAAGTATCACAATGGAAACTTTTTACAGTCTTTATCCTGCTGTTAAGCACCTGCATTTAACCTTAATTGCCGTGAGTGTGCTGTTTTTTGTCGTTCGTTTTGTGTTGCATTTACGTCAGTCAGCACTGATGGGCAAGAAAGTATTCAAAATCGCGCCCCATGTTATCGACACTTTTTTACTGCTGTCGGGTTTAACCCTGTGCTTTATGATCAAGCAATATCCTTTTGTGGACCCTTGGTTGACCGAAAAGATTGGCGCCGTGCTCGCGTATATTGCCTTGGGCGTGATTGCGATAAAAGCGAACAGAAACAAATTGTTCAAAGTTTTTGCCTTTTTAGGTGCATTAGGTTGGTTAGTTTACGCCGCCAAATTGGCGCATTTTAAACAAGCGGTATTATTGGGTTAATGGGTAAATACAATCTGCAAGATGGCATTTCTTTGCCCGAGTCGGCATTGGATGTAGGTGCTCACCTTGGATTTTCAAACCTCGAAGCGGCGAAATGGGCTTGGTTTGAATTGGCGGGAGCCGTATTAAGTCATTACCTGGTGGATCAACAGCAACGCTTAAATGCGTTGCTGCATTGGTTTTATCAGGACTTGGGTTTTTGTGTCCGCGACAATTACTTCAGTACCGAAGCGGCGGACTTAGGCACTTGCCTTATCACTAAACAGGGCAATAGCACCACACTGGCGACGGTTTTGATGCTACTGGCCAAGCAGCTCGATTTAGAGCTCGAAGCCTTACTCTTACCGGGTAATACCGTGCTTCGCAGTAATGTTGCTGGCGTTGTGCGTTATCACGATCCGCTGACGGGCAAAGAGCTAACGAAACATCAGCTCCATGTGTTAGTGCGCGGTGAGCTGGGGAACGCGGCCGAGCTTAAGCCAAGCTATTTAAAGGCTGCGTCGGTGAAGAAGCTGATTTCGCGCATGCTGCATGAGCTTAAGGCGGGGTGTATTGTGTCGCATCAATTTGAGGCGGCGATGGAATGTTGCAACTTACTGCTACAGTGGCACCCAGATGATGTGCATTTAAATCGGGAGCGCGCCTTTATCGCCCAGCAACTGGGGTGTATCAATGTCGCTGCGGCCGATCTGCAACACTTTGTCGATAACAGCCCGCATGATCCTGTTATCGAAATTGTCAAAATGCAGCTCAAAGAGCTCAGTGAACACGCTGAAATCTATCACTAAATCTTAAAGGAGAGCCTAGTAGGCTCTCCTTGTTTTTCTAAAAAACAACAATAAATGGGGCGAATGGGAAGTTTGCCCACTAACTGCAAACGGCAGTTTTTAGCATAAATACAATAACAACTGTACCAAACAGGGAGAATACACATGGCAAGCACGGCATTAGTCACCAATGACGCGGTGGCGCTGGGAATATTGGCAACGATTCTGGGATTTGTGTTTTATACCAGTAGTAGTAGCCATCCATTTTGGCAAAAGTTTTACCGTTTTATCCCCGCGTTATTACTCTGCTATTTCTTGCCATCGTTGTTGAATACCTTTGGGGTGATCGATGGTGGCACATCGCAGCTTTACTATGTGGCCTCGCGTTATCTATTGCCCGCCTGTTTGGTGCTACTGATTTTAAGTGTGGATTTAAAAGCTATCTTAGGGCTGGGGCCTAAGGCGGTGATCATGTTTTTAACTGGGACTGTCGGCATTGTGATCGGCGGACCGATCGCACTGCTCGTAGTGTCCTTTATCGAACCCTCATTGATTGGTGTCGATAGTCCTGATGCTGTGTGGCGTGGCATGACGACCCTCGCGGGGAGCTGGATTGGCGGCGGTGCCAACCAAGCCGCGATGAAAGAAATTTATGAGGTGGGCGGCAATATCTTCTCCGTGATGGTGACAGTCGATGTGATTGTGGCCAATATTTGGATGGCGGTATTGTTGTTTATGGCGTCAAAAGCCAAAGAAATCGATGCCAAGACAGGTGCTGATACCACAGCAATTGAGACCTTAAAGAACAAGGTTGAGCAGTATCATGCTGAAAATGCACGTATTCCAAGCCTGCGTGATCTGATGCTGATTGTGGCCGTCGGCTTTGGCATCACTGGCGTGGCCCATATTGCCGCCGATTTCCTCGGCCCTTATTTTGAGGCCAACTATCCTTGGACAGAGGATTACAGCTTAACCTCTAAGTTCTTCTGGTTAGTGGTGATTGTGACCACCATAGGTTTAGCCATGTCCTTTAGCCCTATGCGCCATTTAGAGGCGGCGGGGGCTTCTAAGGTGGCGTCGGCATTCTTGTATATTTTGGTGGCGACCATTGGTTTACATATGGATGTGAGCAAGGTCCTTGATACACCGCTATATTTTTTAGTGGGCATTATTTGGATGATAGTGCACGCTGGCTTTATGTTATTGATTGCTAAATTAATTAAGGCTCCATTGTTTTATATGGCCGTGGGCAGTCAGGCAAACGTGGGAGGGGCTGCATCGGCGCCAGTTGTGGCAGCGGCGTTCCACCCAGCTTTAGCCCCTGTTGGGGTATTGTTAGCCGTATTTGGTTATGCGCTAGGCACTTATATGGCGTGGCTCTGCGGTCAGTTACTGCAAGCCGTCGCGGTATAGTTGCCTTAGCTCCTGTTCAGCGCTGGTAAGGTTCCAGCATTTTAGAGAGAAGTTGCGATGAGTAATAAAATCATAAACCTAGGTTCAATCGAGATCGCTAACGATAAACCTTTCGTGTTGTTTGGTGGCATGAACGTGCTTGAGTCTCGCGATCTCGCTATGTCGATTGCTGAAACCTATGCCGAAGTGACGCAAAAACTGGGTATTCCCTATGTTTTCAAGGCGTCGTTCGACAAGGCTAACCGCTCTTCTGTTAACTCTTACCGTGGTCCTGGCATGGAAGAAGGCTTAAAGATTTTTGAAGAAATCAAAAAGACTTTCAATCTGCCATTGATCACCGATGTGCATGAGCCTTACCAATGTGCGCCTGTCGCTGAAGTGGTTGATATTATTCAGCTCCCAGCTTTCTTAGCGCGCCAGACTGACCTCGTTGTCGCCATGGCGAAAACGGGCGCTATCATCAACGTGAAAAAGCCACAGTTTTTAGCGCCCCATGAAATGCGCCATATCATCACTAAGTTTAACGAAGCGGGTAACGATGAGATTATCCTGTGTGAGCGTGGTTCATGCTTCGGTTACAACAACCTAGTGGTTGATATGCTGGGCATGGATGAGATGAAGCAATCCGGCTACCCAGTGATTTTCGATGCCACCCACGCATTGCAACGTCCTGGTGGTCGTGCCGATTCTGCGGGCGGCCGTCGTGCTCAAGCGACTGAATTAGCTCGTAGTGGCATGGCGTTAGGCTTAGCGGGTCTGTTTATTGAGGCTCACCCAGATCCAGATAACGCTAAGTGTGATGGTCCATGTGCCTTACCACTGCACCAGTTAGAAAACTATCTGAAGCAGATGAAGGCGATCGATGATTTGGTTAAATCCTTCGACCCGATTGATACCAGCAAGTAAGCTTGGCTGAACCCTCTTAACTAAAAAGCCCCGAATCGTTCGGGGTTTTTTATTGGGTGAAATTTTCTCCATAGCGATATCAATACCTTGTGTTTATGATGTTGGTTCCAATTTAGCGCATAACCCATGTCAGAGTGCAGTCTGGCAGTAACAGGATGGCTCGGATGTGGATTTTCTTTACCTTATTAGCCGCATTTATGCAGGCGTGGCGCAATGCCTTTCAGAGCCAACTGAGTAAAGAGGTTAAGGTGGCGGGCGTTACCTTAGCGCGGTTTATTTGGGCTGGTCCGATTGCGGCCTTGTATCTTGGGTTGTTATATCTTTGGGACAATGTGGGGTTACCGCATTTTACGGCGGAATTTATCGGCTTTATTGTCGGTGCATCTATGATGCAGATCCTCGCGACTGGCTTGATGGTTAAGTTGTTCCAACAACAAAATTTTGCCATCGGTGCCGGGCTTGCCAAGAGTGAGGCCATTGTTGCTGCGATATTAGGCACCTTCTTTTTTGGCACCCATTTATCGTTACTCGGTTGGATTGGGGTGATTTTAGGTGGCGTTGCCGTGTTTTTATTGAGCGCCAAGCAAGGGCTTAGGCAGTTATCCCTAAGCACAGTGCTGCTCGGCATTGCTAGCGGCAGCGCCTTTGCACTGACTTCTTTGTGGGTGAGGGAAGCAAGCCTAAGGCTAAATGTCGGCTTTCCCCATAGCGCCGCTTGGGTATTGCTTTTGGTGATATGTCTACAAACCATAGTGTTAGTCAGTTATTTAGTCCTAAAGGATAAGGAAACGTTAAGCGCCTTAATCCAACGTCCTAAGTTAACCTTGCTGACGAGTACCGCCAGCTGCTTTGGCTCCATTGGTTGGTTTAGTGCCATGTCTTTGCAGGCCGTGCCCTATGTTAAAACCCTAGGGCAAGTGGAAATCTTCTTTATGATGCTGATTTCGGCATTCTGGCTAAAGGAACGAGTAAAAATAAAAGAAATGTTTGGCCTAGTGCTGATTGCGGTCGCAGCAATTCTTGTGATGTGGGAGTGACTATTTGAAGTGGATTTACCATTGTGATTTCTTGCTCTATGTGAAGAATCCTCCCATGTGCTCGATACCATCATCGAACTCTGCCATAAGATGAATTATGTGGCTGTGGCCGAAGGGGTGGAGACCCAAGAGCAGGCGGACTATTTAATCAGTCGTAATGTGCACTCTTTGCAGGGCTATTTATACGCTAAGCCGATGAAATTAGATGAGCTTATGCAATGGCTGAAGGCTCATTAACAAGTTGTATCAGTAAACTTGCCATCAGGACGTGAGTCCTGATGGCAAGTGTAGTCATCAAGCTACAGGCTATAGCCTGTTTCTTCATGTTCGGAAAGGTCTAGGCCATTCACTTCCTGCTCTGTGCTGACGCGAAGTCCACCGAGGATTTTGCCAATCACCACAAACAATAACCACGTTACAATCGCTGTATAGCTGAACGTAGCGATAACGCCAATGGCCTGCGCCCCGAGTTGGTCGAGCATAGTGTGGTTGACACTGGCAAAACCATAACCGCTGAAGATCCCAAGCTGAGTCGAACTAAATACTCCCGCCAGCAAAGTACCGAGAATACCGCCGACACCGTGCACTGGGAACACATCGAGTGAGTCGTCAATCTTAAGCTTTTGTTTAATGTACACAGTTGAAAAGAAGCAGACCACGCCGCCAAGAAAACCGATAACTAACGCGCCAGCAGGGCCGACATAACCCGATGCAGGAGTGATAGTGCCAAGGCCTGCCACCATGCCGGTGACGATACCGAGTGCACTGGCCTTACCGAATTTATACCACTCGATACCTGCCCACGTGATGGCGCCCATCGACGCGGCTAGATGGGTCGCGAGAATCGCCATGGCCGCAGTGCCATTGGCGCCTAAAGCGCTGCCGCCATTAAAGCCAAACCAGCCTACCCACAACATGCCCGCGCCTGTCACTGTCATGGTCAAGTTATGGGGCATAATGGCCGAGTTTAAGAATCCCTTACGCGGCCCTAACACTTTTGCCGCCACCAGTGCCGCTACCCCAGCAGTAATGTGTACGACTGTACCGCCTGCAAAGTCATACAGGCCAAGCTCGGCCAACCAGCCGCCGCCCCACACCCAGTGGGTGATAGGTGCATAGACTAACAGCAACCAAGCGCTTGAAAACATCAGTACAGCGGAGAATCTCATCCGCTCGGCAAAGCCACCGATGATCAGCGCTGGCGTGATAATCGCGAAGGTCATTTGGAAAAGCATAAATAAAGGTTCGGGAATATCCCCACTGACACTATCGCGACCAATGCTGGCTAGAAAAGCTTTGCCAAGCCCGCCGATAAAACCGTTGCCGGTATCGAAGGCGATAGAGTAACCCACCACAAACCACAGCACGGAGGCGATAGCGGCGATAGAAAAACACTGCATTAAAATCGATAGCACGTTTTTACTGCGCACCAGACCGCCGTAAAACAGCGCCAGCCCTGGGAGTGTCATCAATAGGACTAGGGCAGATGAGCTTAAAATCCAGGCAGTGTTGGCGCCGCTGAGCTGCGCCTCATCGGCCAAAGCCGTGCCTGCAAAGCCGCTGGCGAACAGCGCCAATAATGCCTGATAACCCAATTTTGAATAACGGGCGTTTGGCTGAGCGAGCTTAGTGTGCAGGCTGATTTGGGTATTCGTGCCGTGCTGGAGCTTAGCGTTAAGTGCGGTTGTCTGTTGGGTCATATTGCATCACTCCCTTCCTCAGCGGTGCGCACGCGGATCACTTGCTCGAGTGGAGTGACGAATATCTTGCCGTCGCCTACTTTACCCGTGTGAGCCGCGGCAACAATGGCTTCGATTACCGCATCTTCCAGCTCGGAATGGATGGCGATTTCAAGCTTCATTTTGGGGAGAAAGTCGACCGCATATTCGGCGCCGCGATATAGCTCTGTATGTCCCTTCTGGCGACCAAAACCGCGTACTTCGGTCACTGTCATACCTTGGATGCCAAGTTGCGTCAGCGCTTCACGTACATCATCAATTTTAAAGGGCTTAATAATAGCGGTGATGAGTTTCAACTTTATTCTCCAACGAACTTCAGACGTAAGTGGGGTGAACAAAGCAGGAATCAGGCCATAACAATAATGTTTTTATTATCATTATGTTAACAAAGTGGCGCACTCAAATAGACAGCGTTTTTGCCGCAAAACAGTGCAAAAACAGGTGATTGCGCCCCGATTTGGTGCGCTGTGATGGTGCATTTAACATTAAAATGCCAATTCGAGTGCATTTAACGATGCAGCAATATCACCGAGTTTTATTTAGCTCGGTTGATTAGAGGTAAATCCATTTAAAATCAATTGAATGAATTGATTAAGCTCGTGGTGTTATCGCCGACAGCTGTTTAATCGCTTGGCACATTTGGGCATTGGTGGCTGCACTTAAACCGTGCGCGCTGGCGCGGTCACAAATATAACCATTAATTTGTTCAATCTCGGTTGGCCTATGGTGTGCTACATCTTGGTGCATCGAAGAGAAATTCGCGGCCGTGAGTTCAATCACCCGGTACACGCGCTCTTCAAGCATTTGTCTATCCAGCTCGATACCATCGTGGGCGGCCACCTCGACCAGTTCATCTAAGATACTGGCGATGGTCTGGGTAAATTCTGCTTGAGCCAAGGTGCCATTGGGGCATTGATGCAGGGCAGTCAGCGGGTTAATCGCGGCGTTTACCGCAAGCTTTTGCCAAAGACTCGGGATAATTGCCTCAACCCATTCACTGCTGGGGATAGCGTTGAGCAGCCCATCACGCAGTGCTTGCGATAATGCGGGTCCGGTAAAATGGCCAAACTGGGTCAAGCCTTGACCGGTTTGTTTGACTTGCCAGCGGGACTGGCGCAGCACGCCTTGGGAGGTAGTACCAAGGCTTAAGCCGCGACCCTGTAATTTGGGCGCGAGAGCCAAGTGTGGGCCCATGCCATTATGCAATAACAGGATATGACACTGGGGCGAGAGTTTGTCGAGTAAAGGGCTAATAGCATCAACGACTTGATAAGCCTTAACGCACACAATTAGCAGCTTAACCTGCTGTAAGCCTGTGCTGTCTAAACTAACTTTAGGCACTCGGTATGACACTGAATCGGCACTTGCATCTGTTGATGGCAGAGGGCAAAACACAAGGTCTTGCCAATCCGTCGCCTCAGAAGTGGATACTGATTCACGCGCTATCAGGCCTACGGCTAATCCCGCCGAATGCAGTTGATGGCAAATCAATTGCCCCACGGCGCCAGCCCCTAAAATCGCGATATCGGTGATTTGAGGCTCCATAGCGGATGACGCACCTTGGCCGAACATTATTCTTCCTTGAGTTGGGCGGCGCTAAAGTATTTTCGATAGGCCCAAAGACAGAAGTAAAACAAAGCGATACCAGCAAAGTCCGCTAACACATCGCCCACAGAGGCGCTGCGGTAGGGTAAACGCGATTGCACTAGCTCAATCAAAATCGCGTAGGCGGCAAGCACCAGCGAGAGCCAGTACCACTTAGGGCGAAAGGCGAGAAAGGTCAGATAAGAGAGACAGAAGAAGCTCCCAAGATGGCCTACCTTATCGATATTGGGGATACTTTGCGAATAGGTTGGTCTGGAAAACACCAGATAACTGATCACGACAAAGGCTACGGCTAAAGCCAATTTGAATAGGGTGTTTTTAGTTATCACAAATACAATTTGATTATCTTAGTGTGACGCCATAATAGGAAAATGTGCCGCCAAAGTCATCCATAACCCGAGTTTTATCTTGCTTGGGTAAAGTTAACCTTCAACTTGGGGGAGGGAGTCGGTAAACTATGGGCATTTACAATCACCTAAGGGGCGGCAACTATGCCTTCATTTGATATTGTGTCTGAAGTGGATGAGGTTGAATTACGTAACGCGGTCGAAAACTCCCGCCGTGAACTCAGCAGCCGATTCGATTTTCGTGGTAAAGATGCCAGCATCGAATATAAAGATCATGTGGTGACTCTCACCGCGGAAGATGATTTTCAGTGTAAGCAGTTGGTCGATATTCTGCGTACCCAATTGAGCAAGCGTAACGTTGAGCCTTCGACTATGGATGTCGACGAAAAGTCGGTTCACAGTGGCAAAACCTTCTCCCTGAAAGTGCGTTTTAAGCAAGGGATCGAGACGGATATCGCCAAGAAAATCGTTAAGATGGTCAAGGATAGCAAGATTAAAGTGCAATCTCAGATCCAAGGCGACACAGTGCGTGTAACGGGTAAAGCCCGCGATGATTTACAAGCTGTGATGGCGTTAGTGCGTCAAGCGGATCTGGGTCAGCCTTTCCAGTTCAATAACTTCCGCGATTAATCGCAAAGCCTAGCCAGCAGTTGATTCACCTCGAGTCACTGTGCTGATAGAGATTCAAAAGCCCCTCGCTATTAAAGGCGAGGGGCTTTTTTATTGCTTAGATTCAGCGTTATCTTTGCTGCCATGGGGCACGTATCTATTCACTAAATGAATAAGCAGCAACACGGGAAAACCTATCACACTGGCAGCGACAAAGAAGTTCACATAGCCATAGGCATCGACATAGGCGCCCGAGAAGCCGGCAATAAACTTAGGGAAGAGCAACATAATTGAGGAGAGTAGCGCATATTGGGTTGCACTGTAGCCGCTGCTGGTGAGGCTCGAGAGGTAAGCGATAAAGGCGGCGGTGGCAATACCGGCACTAAAGTTATCGACTGAGATCGCGAAGGTTAAAAATTGGACGTTGTACCCAATCATCGCCTGCCAAGCAAACAGCAAATTGGTGACGGCGACCAAGAGGGCGCCAAGGAATAAAATCTTCATTGTGCCGAAGCGGGCTAATAGGATACCGCCAAAGGCTGCGCCAACTAAGGTCATGATAAGGCCATAGATCTTACTCAGATAAGCAATTTCTTCTTTGCTAAATCCCATGTCCACGTAGAACACGTTGGCCATAATCCCCATCACAATATCCGAAATGCGATAGCAGGAAATCAGCAAAAGAATCAAAATGGCGCTACGGCCATAGCGTTTAAAAAAGTCAATAAAGGGCAGTATGCTGGCGGTATAAATCCATGAGAGACTCGCCGCAACGGGCTTGGGATAACGCTCGCTCAAGCGTTGTTTTACCGCTAATTCGGTCTCATCGGCGGCGCGGGTATCGACCTGTGGCTCGCGGCTAAAAAGCGTTGTTAACACCCCGACAAACATCAGTCCTGCCATCACCAAATAGGAAGTTTGCCAAGCGAGCAGGTTATATTCGGTATTGCCTGGCTCAACCCAAGCGGCGATGCTGAGTGCACCAGCGGTCGCCACAATCATGGCGCTGCGATAGCCCACCTGATAGGCGGCAGCAAGCGCGGCCTGCATTTTTTCGGGGGCAGATTCGATACGAAAGGCATCAATCACAATATCTTGGGTGGCGGATGCAAAGGCGACCATCAGGGCAAATACGGCCAAGCGTTCGAGATCTTGCAGTGGGTCGCTAAAGGACATACCCAAAATCGCGCCGACCAATAGCAGCTGGGCGAACAACATCCAACTGCGCCGACGACCTAAAAAGCGCGTCAGTATGGGCAGAGATAATCTGTCCACCAAGGGCGACCAGGCCCATTTGAAGGCATAAGCCAGCGCTATCCAGCTGAAATACCCGATAGAAGTACGGTCGACTCCCGCTTCCCGCAGCCAAAAAGACAAGGTTGAAAAGACCAACATTAATGGCAGGCCGGCAGAAAAGCCGAGTAACAGCAGTATCAACACGCGCTTATGGTAGTAAACGCTAAAGAATTCTAAGATGCGCCGATTTAAACCGATTACGAACATAAGCATGAGCCGAGGAGTCGAATCCGCCTAGCTTACGGGTAAGATGCGGTGGGATTCAAGGATTAATGCGTATCCTTTTGATGCTCGATGGGTTTCTGTGCGGCTGGGGGAAAATAAAAAGACCCAGCAAGCTGAGTCTTTAGAGAGTGTATTGCTCAAGGTCGAATACCAACGCACCCTGAGGGCATTTGGCCTCCTAAACTAAGGAAGTCGCAGCACGCATGCAACTGCTGATACAGGTACTGATTGCCGCGGATCACCCAGTCTGGCCACTTGTTAAAGCTATGGAGCAAATGCCAAAACACGGTTTCTGTTTCTGTTTGCGCTTCACTACTTGGAATGAGTAATTGCCATTCCTCGAGTGTGTCCCAAAGATAGAGCTGGACTTCATGGAAATCGAGCTCGTCACTCAAAAATGCTTTGCCATACATAGCAAGCTGGGGCGCTTTATTATCGATAAATTCTTCAATCGTCACCCTTGCCTCCTTTCTGTTGCCTTTTGAGTATAGACAGAGGATTAGGGCTTTTGCTCAAATTATTTTCGATTATTTTTTCGGCAGTAATTTAGCTGTTTTCAATATGATAGGTGTCACTGGCACATCGGGCCAATTGAGTTTCGCATTGGTAGTGGTCTCGACCACGGCCATCGCTTCAAGCACTTGTTTGCCCTCAATCACTTCACCAAATACCGCATAACCCCAACGACGTTTGGATGGATCCAGCTTAGTGTTATCCGCCACGTTGAAGTAAAACTGACGGGTAGCCGAGTGGGGATCGTTGTCGCGAGCCATCGCAATCGTGCCCATGCTGTTGGATAAGCCGTTGCCAGACTCGTTAAATATCGGCTTGCCTGCGGGTAACTCTTCTAATTGTGGGTTTAGTCCGCCACCTTGAACGACAAAGTCACTGATAATACGGTGGAAAATCGTGTTGTTGTACTCGCCTTTGACCACATAGGTCAGAAAGTTATCGACGGTAATCGGTGCGCGGGTTCTATCGAGTTCGACCACAATCTTACCTAGGCTGGTATCAAACTCGACTTGTGGATACAAGGTATCGGGTTGAATGTCGATTGCCGCCCAGCTGCTATAGCTGGCACACAGAACTAAGAGTGCAGATATCCAACGAAACATTATGATTTCCTTATTAATTATCGATTAGCACTATTATTGTTGCAGGAACTGGTTTAACTCAGGGTCATTCAAAATTTCCCCTGTGAGTTGGCCGAGTAACTTGTTCATATCCAGCTCTAGAGTGGCAAAGTCTGGCGTTAACGGGCCTTTTAAAGTGCCCTTGGCTTTATAACGTTTGACCAATTCTTGACTGGAATTACGGGCTTGCACGGCAATCAGCACGCTGTGTTTGGCCTCATAACCGAAGGTCTTTTTGGTGACATCCATTTGCAGTTCTTCTAACTGAACTTGCACTGAGTTGGTCGCGCTTGGGTCAATCTGGTAGCCCGCTTGGGTAAAACCGTTACGGAAAACTTCATCGAGTAATAATTTAGGTGGCTCACTCGGGCCGACGAGGCGAGTCTTAGTGCCTTCTTCGATAAAGCGCGCCACGTACTCGACGTTACGGGTATCAATGGTATCCAATGAGATCTGTACGGGTCTGTTGGTCTGTTGGCTAATATCGGGAACCTGTGGGCTAAATGCCATATGAGTTGGATTTTGGCTCGCGCAGCCCACGAAGAGCAGGGGGAAAGTCAGCGTCAATAATAACTTTTTCATGGGGGATCTCATGCAAGTAAAAAGTGGCTACAGCATACCAGAAATCCCCTCCGTTACCACAATGCACTCGGGTTCAGTCCTTATACAGGTGCAAAGCTTATGATGTGCCAACATCTGAGTACTGAATTTAAACAATATGAAATACTTAACAATTAATACTTGGCTGTTGTCGTTCGCGTTGTTTACCGGGGCTGTTGTGGGCAAGGCGAATGCTGCCGATTCTCCCCATGTGTTAGGTGGCAGCTTAGGCTACGGCACTCAAGAATTTGAAACTAAGAGCGGTAAATATGATGCGGGCGATACCTTCACCAGCGATTTATATTATCGCTATATGCTTAATGACAACTTTGGCGTTGAAGCAGGGTATTTAACGGGCTCTGGTGGGGTGGCGAGTGCGCTCGTTAGTGTGATCAGCGAGATAAAAGATTTACGCTTCCAAGGTGTTAGAGCTACCGCCTACGGCGAATATGCGCTCTCCCGTGGTAATAGTCTGTACGCCAAACTCGGCGCTGCTTACACCCAAGTGAGTTATGAGATGGATAAGCAAGAGATGGATTCGGACGATGTAGGCTTTTACGGCGCGGTCGGTTGGCAATATCGTTTTCGCTCGGGCTTTGGGCTAAACCTTGAATACCAATATGTGCCAATGAAAGAACTCGAGCTACAGGGGGTTAACTTTGGCATGAGTTATCGTTTCTAACGACTTAGGTTTACGGAATCAGGTTTACTGAGTCATTCGCTATCAATTAGTGGATAAGTTTGTGTCGATTAAGCGCCTTCGGGTGCTTTTTTATGATCCGCTGGTGGGATTAAACCGAATTCTTGCCGGCAACAAAATCACAACAATTTGAGCTTGCACTCTTTTAATGCAATGGGCGACAGGTTAGAGTAAAAATTCAACATTAAATAAGAGAGCATAAATGCTCCTTCGACTGCACAAGCAAAGGCGAGTTTATGTCTAGGATTATTACCCAAATCGCCCCCGACAGTTTAATCAATGCCAAAGGTCAGCCACATTTCGGCCATTTCGATGGCATAGTCGGTAGCTTAGGTTTAGCGGATTTTGCCTATTTTGATACCATGGACAAGCCCGCATCGGCCTGGGCAAAACGGTTTGATTTTAAGCAGTTCCAGTTTATTTCGATTATCACGCCGCGCTACATCATTGGAATTGCACTGGCGGATATCGCTTATCTGGGGAGTGGTTTCTGTTATTTATATGACATTAAAAATAATAGGTTAACTCAACAGGACTGGCTAAAACCCTTTGGGATTGGCTACCGGATGACGCCTTCTCCCGCCAATGGGGTTGCCGCTATCGGCGGCAAAGGCGCTAGCGTGACTTTTAAGATCCAAGAGGGTAATTGGCATTTAGTCATTGATACTAAAAGCATTCAAGCCGATTTAACCCTGCATGCCTTACCCTTAAGTTTACCTATGGCCATGTGTAGCCCTACGGGATACAACGGCTGGACCTATACCCAAAAACACAATGGCTTATCGGTCAAAGGACAACTCACCATAGACCATGAACCGCAACCATTGAATTTTGCCCTCGCAGGTTATGATTTTTCTGCGGGCTTTATGCGCCGTGATACTAGCTGGCGCTGGGCATCCATCAATGCCCAAATCGATGAAGGGGTGATCGGATTAAATCTTGCTGCGGGCGTTAATGAAACTGGTGCCAATGAAAACGTGTTTTGGATCAATGGCGAGCGCCATTTACTCGGACCTGTGCAATTTGAGTTTGACCGTCATGGCCAGCAGGGCACAGATCTCTGGCGTATTCATAGTCACGATGGCCGTGTCGATTTAGAGTTTACGGCGCGAAATTGCCGCAGTGAGAAACGCAATTTTATCTTGCTGAAGAGTAATTTCCGCCAATATCTGGGGCTTTTTAGCGGTTTTATCATTGACAATCAGGGGCGTAAATTCCAACTCAACAATGTGTTGGGATTGACCGAGGACCATTACGCCCGCTGGTAGGCGATTTACGCTTTAATAGAATAATAACAATAGGATAAAGGTATATGGATATCGCCGCGTTAATCAATCACCCCGAGGTGTTGCTGCTGGTATTGGCTCCACTGTTTTTTGTCTGCATTTTGCTGGAATGGTATTTCGGCGACAGAAGACAAAAACTGCCAGTGAGTGCCCGTTACCACACGAAGGAAGTGCTGTGTAATTTTAGTCTCGCCGCCATGCACCAAGGCACGGATATCCTCACGGGTTTGTTGATCGCTAAGTTGTACCTAGCGGTATTTGGTTGGAAATTATTCGATATTCAAATGGGGCCACTCAGCTTTGTGCTGCTGATGATTGCCCAAGATTTTTGCTATTACTGGTTCCACCGTGCGAGCCATAGAGTGCGGTGGATGTGGGCGGCCCATGTGGTGCACCACAGCTCAGAAAATATGAACTTTAGCACAGCGTTTCGCCAGAGTTTGATGTATCCCTTCGCTGGCATGTGGATATTTTGGTTGCCGCTGGTGATTTTAGGTTTTGATCCTAATTGGGTGGTATTTGTGGTACTGCTAAACTTGGGATTACAGTTTTTTGTGCATACCCAAGCGATCAGAAAACTTGGTCCCTTAGAATGGCTGTTTAATACGCCTTCCCACCACAGGGTGCACCATGGGCGAAATCCACAATATATCGATAAAAATTATGCCGGTATTTTGATCATCTGGGACAAACTCTTCGGTACCTTTGTACCCGAGGGCGAGACAGTGATTTACGGGATCACTAAACCTGTCAACAGTTTTAATCCACTTAAAGTGACCTTTAGCGAATGGCGCGATATGTTCAGCGAGGTGACGGCGCGGGGGCTGACATTCACGGAGCGATGTAAAATCCTCTTCGCGCCTCCAGCCAGTCAGCAAAAGGATAAGTGATTTAGCTCAATACGCGATCCTGCAGCGCTCAACGAGTGGTTAATCTTCACTAAATAGTGCAAATGGCTAATAGGAGTCAGACCTTAGCCTTGCTAGCCTACTTTTCTTTTTTTGCAAATTTATAGGTGAAAAAATGTACAGCACCATGCTTTGGTGGTAATTTTTTGTACAAGTGATTCATCTGAGTAGGTTGTTGTATGGTTGATGAGCGGCATTTAACCTTGGAGGAATTGGCTTGCTTTAGAGAGCTATTTTCTCCTAACCGTATAACCCATAGCACCGAAGACGCGAGTTCCGAGCCTTTGGTTAACCACGTACTGACGGTGCAAACTGAGGTGCCGCAGGCGCTTGCCTCCCTATTAGGTAAGGCCAAGTTGACTCTGTTGGCCGAAGTCGGACCTTATAAACTCTGGTTTCCCTTAGAGATGCGCCTCGATGATTTTGGCCAATTGCAGCCCACCTTAGGTGTCCCCGAAGTGTTCGACACTACTGGTGCTGAGCGGAGTTGGCGTTTGGCTCAGCCAGAAGATGTGTGGATCTTCGACCAAGATCAGGGCGAACAATGGTCTGTTGTGTCTTTGTCGAGTTCTGGCATGGCGATTCGAGCTAAATCCCAGCAGCAGTTTGAGCAGTTGATCGATAGCCAGGAACTGCAGTTACAGTTACCCGATGGTGAAACCATGCGGGTTAAAATCGAGCCTATTCGCCACGAGCAAGGGCTAGCGATTGTCAGGTTTCAGGCCGAAGCCGAAGAGCGTGAGGCCCTGCGTCAGTTCCTCTTTAATCGCCACCGCAGTCAGTTTCCTAAGCTTTATACCAGCTTGCGCTAACAAGTGAGCTTGGTGACACAATTCTGTTAGCTAAATTTCACTCAATTGTAAAAATCCCTTTCTCTATCAGTATCTTTGCCAAACAAGTAGCTTTTCCGAGATCCGAACCTGCCAATCTGCGGTGCTATGGATTAGAATAGCCTTGAATTCAAAAACATCAGAGCGAGCGGTATGCACGTACATATTTTAGGAATTTGTGGAACCTTCATGGGTGGCTTAGCACTCTTGGCTAGGGCAAAAGGGCACAGAGTGACTGGCTCGGATGCCAACGTCTACCCACCGATGAGTACGCAGCTTGAAGAGCAAGGTATTGAACTCATTCAAGGTTTTGATCCCAGTCAGTTAGGTGAAGCGGGCTGTTATCCTGATCTCGTGGTGATAGGTAATGCCATGAGCCGAGGCAATCTTTGTGTCGAAGCGGTATTAAACCTTGGGATCCCTTACACTTCTGGACCACAGTTTTTAGCCGATCATATTCTGCCTGAGCGTTGGGTGTTAGCCGTGTCAGGCACCCATGGAAAAACTTCTACCTCAAGCATGCTGGCGTGGATCTTAGAGGATTGTGGTTATCAACCCGGTTTCTTAATTGGCGGTGTGCCACAAAACTTTGGCGTGTCGGCTCGTTTAGGGGAATCGGCGTTTTTTGTGGTCGAAGCCGATGAATACGACAGCGCCTTCTTCGATAAGCGTTCTAAATTTGTGCATTATCATCCCCGTACGCTGGTGATCAATAACCTCGAATTTGACCATGCCGATATTTTTGCCGATTTAGCGGCGATCCAAAAACAGTTCCATCATCTGATCCGTACCGTGCCAGGGCAAGGTAAAGTGATTTGGCCTGCCGATTCCCACGCGGTAAAACAAACCATTGAGATGGGCTGCTGGAGCGAGCAAGAGACTTTCCACATCGCTGAGGTGACTAAGGGGTGGCATGCCAAGGCCTTAAGTGATGATTGCCACGAGTTTGAAGTCTTCTTCGACGGCGAATCCCAAGGGGTGCTCGAATGGGCGCTGATTGGTCAGCACAATATCGAAAACGCGCTAATGGCCATCGCGGCCGCGCGCCATGTTGGGGTTAAACCGAGTGCCGCGATTGCTGCATTAACCCGCTTTGTACCGCCTAAGCGTCGCCTGGAGCTGTTAGGAACTGTTCACGGTGTCAGTGTATACGATGATTTTGCTCACCATCCGACGGCGATTGCGACAACAATCAAAGGTATACGTGCCAAAGTTGGTCAAAGCAAAATTACTATCGTATTAGAGCCGCGCTCGAACACGATGAAGAGTGGTGTTCACAAAGACACGCTGGCCCATTCTATGCTGCAAGCGGATGAAGCCTTTTTATATCAAGCTGATACTATCGATTGGAATATGAAAGAGGCGATGGAAGCGGCGGTGATCCCTGTGACTGTCTTGCACCAAATTGATGATGTTGTCGCTAAAGTCTCTGCCTCGGCAAAAGCGGGTGACACTATCGTGGTGATGAGTAACGGCGGCTTTGGCGGCTTACATAAAAAACTGTTGGCGGCGCTCGAAGTGAGCCCACAGTTTGTTCAGCAGGCGGACTAATATGGCCTATGCCAAATCTGAGAAAGCCATTAGCTTAGCCTGGACGGGTGCCTCGGGCGCGCCCTATGGCTTGAAATTATTAGAATGCTTATTGGCCTCGGGCTATCAGGTATTTTTAATGATCTCAAGCGCCGCCCGAGTGGTGCTGGCCACTGAACATGGTTTGCAGCTCAGTGCGAATAGCGATAAAGCCAAGGCGCAATTGTTAGAGGTGCTTGCAGAAAAGAATGCAACTTTATCTGGCGAGTTAGTGGTATTAGGCAAGGATGAGTGGTTTTCGCCGCCAGCTTCAGGCAGTGCAGCCCCCAAACAAATGGTGATTTGTCCTTGCTCGACGGGGACTCTGGCAGCTGTTGCGACGGGAATGAGCAATAATTTGCTCGAACGCGCGGCGGATGTGGTGTTAAAAGAACGTGGTCAACTGATCCTCGTTCCGCGGGAAACTCCCTTTAATGCCATACACTTAGAGCATATGCTCAACCTGTCGCGCTTAGGCGTTACTATTATGCCGGCGGCGCCGGGCTTTTATCACAATCCCAAATCGGTTGAAGATCTGGTAGACTTCATGGTCGCTCGAATCCTCGATCATTTGGGCGTTGACCATGCATTAACGAGTCGCTGGGGTTATGACAAACACTCCCCCAATGACATCGACAATTGAGACTGATATGAAACACACCACCGAAGTGATGATCTCCGCCGAAGAGATCAGCCAAAAATTGGATCAAATGGCCGAGCAAATCAATGCCCACTATGCCAACAGCGAACGTTTGCTGATGGTGGGATTGTTAAAAGGTTCAGTCGTATTTATGGCTGATCTGTGCCGCCGTATTAAAGGCCATGTTGAAATCGATTTTATGTCGGTTTCGAGCTATGGCAATGCCATGACCAGCTCACGGGATGTGAAAGTGCTGAAGGATGTGCAATCGGATATCGCGGGCCGCGACGTGCTGATTGTGGAAGACTTAATTGACTCGGGCAACACTTTAAACAAAGTGCGCGAAATGCTGTTATTGCGTGAGCCAAAGAGCTTAGCCCTGTGCACTCTGTTGGATAAACCCGAGCGCCGTGAAGTGGATGTTAAAGTCGATTTTATCGGTTTTACCATTCCAGACGAGTTTATTGTGGGTTACGGCATCGATTATGCCGAGCAATACCGCAACTTGCCTTATATCGCCAAAGTAGTACCGCTCGAATAGGTACTCGTTGCTCGACGATTCAAACTCCCGCTAAGGCGGGAGTTTTGTTTTGTGCTGAATAGATACCAAGTGATACCTGCCAACGATTCGTTATTTTTAATAAATTAATAATAATTCTTTCAATCGATTAGAGTCATAATGCGTTTTTATACAGCTTAGCATGTTGCATTTGCTTTTTTCGTCACCATTTTAGTAGTTTGTTCATTGTTTCAGGATCAGGTAGCACTATGGCCAATCATGCCCATGCTCTCGTACTCGAGGGGCTAAAAAAAACCTACAAAGGCGGTGTTGAGGCGGTAAAGGGGATTAGCCTTACCGTTGAACAGGGAGACTTTTTCGCCCTGTTAGGCCCGAACGGCGCGGGTAAGTCGACCACTATTGGCATCATCAGCTCCTTGGTGCAGAAAACCGCGGGCACTGTTCAAGTATTTGATTTTGATATCGATAAACAGCTTGAAGAAGCCAAGCTGCACATAGGTTTAGTGCCACAGGAATTTAACTTTAACCAGTTTGAAACGGTACTGCAAATCGTCGTGAATCAGGCGGGGTATTATGGCGTGCCTAAGGCTGTGGCTCTTGAGCGAGCCGAAAAATACTTAAGCCAGCTGGATTTGTGGGATAAGCGCAACAGCCAATCTCGTACACTCTCTGGGGGAATGAAGCGGCGATTAATGATTGCCCGCGCCCTGATGCACGAACCTAAGTTACTGATCTTAGATGAGCCTACTGCGGGGGTCGATATTGAGCTACGCCGCTCAATGTGGGAATTCCTCAAGCAAATCAACCAGCAGGGCGTGACGATCATTCTGACCACCCACTACCTTGAAGAGGCCGAAATGCTGTGCCGCAATATCGGCATTATCGATAAGGGCGTGCTGGTGGAGTGCACGAGTATGAAGGCCTTGCTGAGTAAACTGAATCTCGAAACCTTTATTCTCGACCTGCGCCGCGATATCGATGTCGCTCCCACACTCGATGGTATGGTGTGTCGTTTAATCGATCCCCATACCTTAGAAGTGGACGTGGCGAAGGAGCACAATCTTAATGATGTGTTTACCCAATTAACCGCTGCCAATGTAGAAGTGTTGTCTATGCGCAACAAATCCAATCGTTTAGAAGAACTCTTTGTCGAGTTAGTGAAGAAAACTCAAGGAGCTAAGGCATGAAACAGCTGTATTTTATCGCCTTCAAAAGCATATTAACTAAGGAAATCAATCGTTTTACCCGGATCTGGATCCAGACCTTAGTTCCGCCTGCAATCACTATGACCTTGTATTTTTTGATTTTTGGTAACTTGGTCGGTAGCCGGATTGGCGATATGGGTGGCGTATCTTATATGGAGTTTATTGCGCCTGGTCTAATCATGATGTCGGTGATTACTAACTCCTATTCGAATGTGGCGAGCTCTTTCTACAGCGCAAAATTTCAGCGCAATCTTGAGGAGCTAATGGTCGCGCCCGTGCCTCACTATGTGATGATCGCAGGCTACGTGGGTGGCGGTGTCGCTCGGGGTTTATGCGTTGGTTTAATCGTCACGCTAGTCGCCATGTTCTTTGTCGACATCAGCTTGCACCATGCCGGCCTTGTGGTCATGACGGTATTTTTAACCTCAGTGTTGTTCTCCTTGGGTGGATTAATTAATGCGGTATTTGCCAAGAGTTTCGATGATATCAGTATCATCCCGACTTTTGTGCTCACGCCCTTAACCTACCTAGGCGGAGTATTCTATTCACTGTCGTTGTTACCATCCTTTTGGCAAGGCGTTTCGGCACTGAACCCTGTGGTCTATATGATCAACGTCTTCCGTTACGGTTTCTTAGGTTTTGCCGATATCAGCGTCCCACTTTCAATCGGTATCATGGTGGGCTTTTGTGCCGTACTCTGGGGTGTTGCATATTACCTCATCTCACGGGGAATAGGGCTGCGTTCGTAAATAACTATTAAGGTTGTGACTTTGGAAGGCGTAAATTTTTATGCCTTTTTATGTGCAGGCTTTTGTTTAAGGAGTATTTAGCTTCATTTTTGATGATAACTTGCTAAGGTAATGCTTTAAGTTGGTTTGAAATGAAGGATGAGCATGTATAGGACTTTATATATACTAATTGTGGGTTGCTTATTTGGTTGTACGAACGCAAAAAATGAAGTAACAGCCAGCGACACTCTTTCTACTAGCAATAGTCAAGTAACAACTTTGCCTACGGAGTGGGAGAGTTATCCACAAAACAATCTCTCATCAACACAATCAAAAGGCTTGGCTCAGAAAAAGAAATTATACAATTATCAATTTAATGAACGTCAGTTTACCGCACATACAGCTCGACTGGTTAAAGGAACAGTGGTTTACGATACGCAAATATCGACGTTTGGACTGCTTAGAGGCTCATTCGTACTAGTTTCTAAATCTGATTTAGCGGCATTATCCTCTAGTTTTGGGATTGAGCGTATTGCAGATAATACTTATCGACTAACGCCAAGCGATAGCTCTCTTTTATTACTAGATATTCTTAAAAGGCTACAGAAATTCGGTCAAGTTGAATTAGAGGTGGATTACACTCCACGAGATAAAAATTCAGAAATGTAGCATTTAGGGAATTTTTGAAATAAAAAAGCCGCAAATCGCGGCTTTTTATCAGTATATGACCCGTCCTAAATAGCGTTATTTACGGCGACGTAATGCTGCTAAAGGCAATAAAATAAACGTTAACCAACCTAAACTGCCTCCAGAAGATTTATGAGGTGTAGGAGTTGGTGTAGTAGTCGGCACATCATTTACTTTCACGGATATAGTGCTTACTGCATCTTCAGTTCCATCATTTACGGTTAACGTAAATTCAAGAGTCTCATTCGCACTAACTTGTGGAGCTGTGAAGCTTAATGATGCTGTGTCTGCACCACTCAGGGTGACTGTAGTTCCTGAAGTTTGTGCCCAAGAGTAGGTGAGTACATCACCGGAATCAGCATCAACTGCTACAGCGTTTATGCTAACGTCTTCACCCTCCTTTACCTCAGTCGCACTTGGAGTCAAACTGATATCGGGAATATTATTGTTTTTTACTGTTATTGATGCAGCTTTTACAACATCACCCGTACCATCATTTACAGTTAATGCGAATTCTAAAACTTCATCAGCATCAACATTTGGCGCTGTAAAACTTAACGAAGCAGTATCTTTTCCTGCTAGTGTTGTAGCAGTTCCTGAAGTTTGAACCCAAGTATAAGTAAGGGTGTCATCAGCATTCGCATCAATAGCAGTAGCATTAATACTCACAACTTGGCCTTCTTTCACCTCTGTAGCGCTGGTGACCAAGCTAACATTTGGTAAGCGGTTAGCGCATGGATTTACATCACCTGCAGTTTGATCATGGAAGACGCTAGTCACAATATTTGAGAAGGTGACGTTATCAATAACCCAACCAAACTCATTTGTGTTGGTATCCGACACTATACGGAAGCGGAAGCGAACTTCGTTACCATTTAACTTAGTTCCAAAGTTAACCGTTTCAATATCACCAGGGAAATCCATGAAACCGGTAAATGCCAGACGGCCTGGGAGTAAATTTTCTAACTCACCAGTGTAGCCTGCACCTTCAAAGACACCGCCCATTTTAGTGACATCGGCCCAATCCCCTCCGTTGACGCTAATTTCGACGACACCACCGTCGTAGTTTTCTTCAATTTCAAAATATTGGAACCAGCTGATTTTGAAATCACCACCGTAACCAACAGTTACAGGTTTGGTTTCATAAGCAACATCGGATGCAAAACCATTATTGGCAATACGTAGATATTGAGTGCCAACAGGGAAATAATCTGCATATCGAGTTTCAAGTTTCGCGGTGCCCTTAGCCTGATCTCCGCCATCTAGCACATGCTCCTTGAAGTCAACTAGTCCAACTTGGCTTTCCATATCACTCGTAGACATATTGCTTTCAGGTGCTTTGTCTTTAAAGTCCATGTTAACGATGGTCGTAAAGTTGTACTCATTTACTTCAGTTCCTTCTAGAGTTGGGAACGTCAGTTTTAACTCTACAGTATCGGCTGTTGTAGCTTCATTAAGAGTCATTTCTATCGGAGTACTAGTTACTTCCGCAAATAAATCTAGGGCACCAAAGGTGACTTTGCCGCCGTTTGCAAGCGTAATATCTTGTCCGCTGACAACTTCAACTTTTCCTTCTAGCCCCTCAAAAGTTTTACTTCCACGGTTTGTTATCGTGAAGCTGACAGTACCCGTTTCACCTTTATCTAAAATGCCGTCTTTACTGCAATAACCTACAGTTAAGCCTTCATAGTCAGCATTGATTTCATGATTCGTCACATTGAAGGCAGATAGTTCAGTCTTATAAGATTCGACCACTCCGCGATGTTTGGTATCATAACGTTCAGGCGATACTGCATCGAGACCCATACCTCTACGTGCAAAGGCTTTTACGAATAGTTCATAGTCCTTTGGCTCATTTGCGTACGCCGCTGCTAACAGGGCATCTCGGGCTTCTGTATAAGTTGGCGCAATAGGCGTCATTTTATAGGCAGCAACGAGATAACTCATCATCATGCTACGTGCTTCTGCAAAGGTATAGCGCTCATCATTGATTAAAGAAACATAACAATCCCAAAGCATTGCAGCCCATGGTTCACCTGCATCATGGACCTCGGCATTACCATTAACATCAGCCCCAGTTCCTTTATTTAGTTCAACATTGCCGAAGGTGAGTGGGTTCACTTCCATGTTGGTGCTGTAAGGGTAATTACGAATGCCTGAATAGAAAGAGGCAACATAACTAATAGCTGCATAAGGTTTTTGGAATAACTCGTTACCTGGGATTAATGCATCATCTGCCTCAGATATAACGAGCAATGCATGGAAGTCTCCCCAACCTTCGCCCATAGAACGGCCCTGTTGGTTGATTAAACCCGAAGAGTTACCCACTAAACGGTTACTGATGTAATGTCCCCATTCATGGGCAACAATAGCATTATCCCAAGAGCTGTCTTTAAACGGCTTTTTGTTGAACATGGTGACACTGACTGGTTTGGCTGCATCGAGCTGGGCATAAATCAATGCACCGTCATTTTTTGACAAGCCGATGCTTGGAATTTTTACCGTATCGTCGCTGCCGCCCATTGGCGCTGGCTCTGTGGTACCCGAGTTGTTAGCAATGAGTACACCAATAGCGCCTGCAGTTTGGGCGAATTTAGCTTTCACGGTAAAGCCGCAAACACCACGGTCAATAATGGCAATTTTGCCCGCAAGGTCGGCAGCATTTGTTGGTGTTGAACATCCGTCATTTACAGGGGCAACACCATCAACAAGGCGAACCACTTCACCACTAATTTCAAATTGACCTTGACCAAAGCTTGCGCGTTGTGTCGATGGGAGTAACCCGATAGTTGTATCAGAGGTTACGGTTACACCATAGTCCTCACCATTGACTGCATCTTTACTATCCCAAAGATACATCTGCATTCTTGGTGAGCGGCCGTCAGCTGGGGTGCTCATGTTTGCATTGTTAAAACCTGAGTTATCTTGTACTTCAGCTCTAATTGCATCACCTTCTTCACCGCCACGGCCGTAGTTTTGAGCTTGAGCATTTCCTGAGGCTTCATCGAACCCATGATCATAAAATAAATCATGCAAATAGTTGTTCATATAGAACAGGTTAACAATAGATGCTTTGCGGTTGTTAACAGAACTTTCGACTTGATTTGTATTATATTGATAGTCAAAAGTTTTATCGCTAGTGATTTCTGCTGTGAAGTCACCATTGGTAAAGCCATCTGGGGCTAGTGCGTCTACATAGGCAAAGACGTTATTACCTGATGTTGTGGTGGCATCTTCCGCTAACCAAGGATCCATTGTACTGATGGGCCCTGATGTGATTGTGACCATTGGAGCATCTAAATATTCAGTTGCATCAACTTGGTCTTCGCTCATTGCAGGGATGACATTGCCATGTGGACCGTCCCAAGGTACACCCTGTTCATCAGCATATATACGGTAGTTAAATGCGGCTTCTTGTGCTGTCAGATTATGTTTAAAGAGAACTTTGTTATCTAAATCACTAATGACAAAAGAATAGAATTCAGAGTCAACACTATCGTTATCAGCGACTTCAATTTCTACATAATGAGCAGGGATCAGTGAACCTTTTAATTCAAAAAACACCGGTTTAGCACGAGGCTCACCTTTGAGTATTTTTGCACTATCAGTAGCTGTTACATTGAAAGATTGATATTTGCCAACTAATGTCGTTGCGTTGATATTTGCATCGGTAACGCCCATTGCTTTTGAAGCAGCTTTCACTGCATTAATAGGATCATTAAAAGTTGTCCTGATCCCCTTTAGCTCAGTTGTGTTTGCTGTACTGGAAGGCAATAAGCTACCTGAGGTTGCTACGAGTTCAAAATTGCTATTCATCAACACATTGAAATTACGATTGAAGACTTCAACACCTTGATATTCTTGCTGGTACTTAGCAATTTTAGCACCACGGCCTGTATCATGTAGGTTAGCAAGTATAGGCTTCAAGCTTGCATTTTTGCTGGTTGATAACCCTGCTACTTGATTAAGGTAGTAATCAGCAGCAAAAGCAAGTTTGTATTGTGTATCAAGGGCTCCCATATCGGGTGTTCTTTGATTTGATTTGGCCCATTGAAAAGTCGTTTCTCCAGTTTCTTGGTCATATTGATCTTTCATGCCACTGACTGAAGTTAAGGTTGAATTTTGCTGTTTGCTGTCGAGGTTATTACTTACTTGGTGGATACGCAGAGTATTATTGTCTGCAACTGCTGCACTTGATAAAAGTGCAGCCGAGATAGCGATAGATAATTTTGTCTTCACAACTTCATTCCTTGTCAATTAGTGCTTTTGGTGCTGGCAATGCACCATGTAGCTGAATTGTTATTTTTATGATGCTAACTATATTGCTAGCAATGAAGTTGTAACACAAAAGTATCTCGCGGTTAACACTTTTGGCGAAAAAAAGACCTAAGTCATATTTTGTGGTATGACATTCTGTTTGTTGGCTTTTTTGTGATTTCTGTTACTAAGGCTTTACCGCTCTTGTGATAGGGTTTTGCAGGCTGATAAGGGTTTCCGTCGATTGAATTTCGTCGATTGATTGGATGCGGTTAATCAGCACGTGTTGCAGGCCATCGATGGATTGGCACATGACTTTGACAAAAATGCTGTAGTTGCCTGTGGTGTAGTAGGCTTCTACCACTTCTTCTAGGGCGTTTAGCTTGGCGATGGCGGCGGGGTAGTCGCCGGCACTTTTGAGATTAATTCCAATAAAACAGCAGACATCGTAACCTAGTGCCTTGGGATTGATGGTGATCTGGGCACCCGTGATAATCCCCGCTTGTTTCATTTTCTCGACACGCACATGGATAGTACCCGCACTCACGCCGAAACGTTTGGCAAGCTCGGCAAACGGGGTGCGTGCGTCTTGCATTAAGGCTTCGAGGATATGGTTATCAAGCTGATCGCGCTGAAATGCGGTTTCCATAAATAAACTCTCTATAACATAATGAATTGTCATAAAGTTACGTTCTTTTATGGTGAATGGCTACTGCTTTTAGGTGTTTTTATTGTTTTTAGTGATCATTGCTCACCTTCTGGCTCACAAAAGGGGACATCGGCACTGAACGTCATGCTCTCACCCGTATAAGGGTGTTTTATGGTCAGTTCTGCTGCGTGGAGTAGTAATCGCGGTGCTAAGGATTTTGCCAGCGGATCGGCATAAAAGCCGTCGCCGAGAATAGGATGCCCAAGTGCCATCATATGCACCCTGAGTTGGTGTGAGCGTCCAGTAATCGGCTTTAGCTTAACGAGAGTCGAGCGTTTGGCGCGGCTTAACACCTCAAAGTGAGTTAATGAGGGTTTACCAATTTCGTGGTCAACCTTCTGTTTTGGGCGATTGGGCCAGTCACAGATTAGCGGGTAATCCACACTGCCAGTATCGTTTTTGATATGACCAGCCACCCGAGCGAGATAGGTTTTGCTGGTTTCTCTATCGTGAAATTGGCGTTTTAGCTCGCGCTCGGCGCTACGAATGAGCGCAACCACCATGACACCTGAGGTCGCCATGTCGAGGCGATGGACGATTTGGCAATGGGGATGCTCGGCTTTTACTCGGGCGTAAACACTGTCGTAATGGGCGGGATCGCGACCTGGCACGGACAATAATCCCGAAGGCTTGTTGACCACGATAATGTCTTTATCTTGGTAAAGCACATCGAGCCAGGGAGTTGTCGGTGGTTGGTAAATAAAATCAGTCATAATCGCGCCTATTAAACAATGCGCGGCAAAGATACTCTGCTCGGCTCTGGGGTGCAAGTTTGTTGTCTCTGCTCCTTATCTCGCCTCGCTTTAATCCAGCGAAAAATGATTTGCAGATAGAGCTGGATTTGAGTTTTTGTTATACTCGTCACCTTTTTCGTGATTGTTCATTTTGAGCCAGTGAAGTATGAGCCAGCCAGAGATTTACACACCTGAGACACTTTCTCACGTTAATAACCGCTTAGAGTTATTGGCGCCTGCAAAAAATGCCGATTATGGCATTGAAGCCATTCGCCATGGTGCCGACGCGGTTTATATCGGTGGCCCCGCATTCGGCGCGCGTGCGACCGCGGGTAACAGTGTGGAAGATATCGCCCGTCTGTGTACTTTTGCTCATAAGTATCATGCGCAAGTGTTTGTGGCTATTAACACTATTCTGATGGACGATGAGCTCGAAACCGCTGAAAAGCTGATTTGGGATGTGTATAACGCGGGCGCCGATGCACTGATTGTGCAGGACATGGGCGTATTGCAACTTAACCTGCCGCCGATTGCGCTACATGCTAGTACGCAAATGGATAACCGTAATCCCGAGAAAGTCGCCTTCTTAGAGCAAGTGGGTTTCTCACAAGTAGTATTGGCGCGTGAGTTAGGCTTAAGCCAAATCCGTGAGGTTGCGGCTCACACCAATATGCAGATTGAGTTCTTTATTCACGGCGCCCTGTGTGTGGCCTACAGTGGATTATGTAACTTAAGTCATGCCTTCAGTAACCGCAGTGCAAACCGTGGCGAATGTTCGCAAATGTGTCGTCTGCCGGGCAATCTTAAGACCCGCCAAGGGGATGTGTTGGCGCAAAATGAGCACTTACTCTCATTAAAAGACAATAACCAAACCGATAACCTCGAAGCCTTGATTGATGCCGGCGTTCGCTCCTTCAAAATTGAGGGGCGTTTAAAGGACTTAAGTTATGTTAAAAACGTGACCGCCCATTATCGTCAAAAGCTCGATGCCATTATGGCGCGTCGCCCTGAGTTTGTAGCGTCATCCCATGGCCGTACTGAACATACCTTTACTCCGGATCCTGAAAAAACCTTTAACCGTGGCAGCACAGATTACTTTGTGAATGAGCGTAGCCAAGGGATTAAAGACTTCCGCTCGCCAAAATATATCGGGCAAGATGTGGGTAAAGTGGTCGCCATCGGTAAAGACTTTATTCAAGTCAGTTCAACCCACGAGTTTAATAACGGCGATGGTTTAGCGTATTTCCCGCCAAACTATGCGATGGCCAAACAGTCCGATGACAAATTGCAGGGACTGCGTGTTAACCGTGCCGAAGGTCATAAGCTGCATGTATTGCAGGTGCCGCGCGATCTGCGTATCGGTATGACCTTATACCGTAACCATAACCAAGCTTTCGAGACGTTACTTTCTAAGGAGTCAGCCAAGCGTATTATCGTCGTCGACATGTGTTTAACCGATACTGCTACGGGCGTGGCGCTGACCTTAACGGATATTTACGGCCTCAGTGCAACGGTTGAGCTTGCAGTCGAAAAAACGCCCGCCACCGACGCTGAAAAAACCTTGCAGACTATCCGTACTCAATTGTCGAAACTTGGTAGTACCGATTTTACAGCGCGCCAGATTAGTATCGAAACCGTCGAGCCTTGGTTCCTGCCTGCATCTGTGCTCAACGGCCTGCGCCGTGATGCGGTCGCAGCATTAGAACTTGCCCGTGTTGAAGGTTACCAGCGTCCAAAACCTTGGAAATATAATCAAGATGCCGTGTATCCATTCAAACACTTAAGTTACTTGGGTAACGTGGCAAACGAAAAGGCGAAGGACTTTTACCAACGCCATGGCGTGATTGAAATTCAGGACACCTACGAGAAAAATGGCGTGACCGAAGATGTGCCGTTAATGATCACTAAGCATTGCCTGCGATTTAACTTTAATCTCTGTCCTAAGGAAGTGCCGGGCATTAAGGCGGATCCTATGGTGCTTGAGATAGGTAACGATGTGTTGAAGTTGGTCTTCGACTGTCCAAAATGCGAGATGATGGTCGTCGGTGAAAACCGCCAGGTTCGCGGTCAAAAAGCCGTTTAATTCAGCTTGAATGGTTATCAAGGGAGCATTGAGTATTCAATGCTCCCTTTTTGTTTTTAGGGCTGTTGCCGCTCTCTATGTTGCTACTTGGTTAACTACAGGATATTTTATTGAAAAATTTCAATAATAAAGGATGTCAGCATGGGATTGTTAGATGGGTTACTGGGGAATGCGTCTGAGGTCGATTTACAGGAACTGGCCGAAGAGCTGCGCCCAATTATGGGGATTCAGGAAGAATTAAAACTGGCCTATAAAGTGATCCGCGATCTGTTTGTATTTACCAACAAACGCTTGATTTTAATCGATAAGCAAGGACTGACGGGCAAGAAAACCAGCTATCACTCAGTGCCCTATAAATCCATCACCCATTTTGAAGTGGAAACCACAGGCCATTTCGATATGGATGCCGAGCTTAGGATCTGGATCTCTGGCCAAAGTGATCCTCTGGTCAAAGAGCTCAAACGCGGTACCGATGTGGTGGGGATCCAAAAGACCATAGCGACGTTCGCGCTATAACCCCTCACTTTTGCGATCGAGTTATCAGCAGGTCATCGCCTAATTGACTTGCTGATATTCAATCAATTCAAGACTCTATGATTTGAACCGTTGGACTGTTCTATCGGTTCACCATTCATAGTATAGGTTTCGGATAATTCGAGTCGGCCTTGTTTATCGTACTGATTGTGGATCCCCACCCAAAAGTGCTCTTGTCCCCGAAAATGTAAGTTGCCTTCTTCGGCGATTTGACGATTCGGATGATAGCGTTTCATGGCATAGAGTTGGCTATCTGGGTCAAATTTCAAATGGTAACTAAGAATAGGCGCCGACGTTTGGGGCTCCTTAGTATCGTTAGACTTAGCCATTGCTTCGACAATGTTATTGTCATCGACCTTGGTTTCCGCTGCCATCGTCTGTTGCTGCTCGGTGGTATCAAAATAGTGACGGGTTTCATTGAGCTTGCCATCGTCACTGAGCCAGGCTTCGCGCTGCAATTGGCCTTGCGGTGTAAAACGTTGCCAGTGGCCGACATCTTGATAATCGTTATCTATCACTTTCACAAAACCAGACTCGAGCAATTCGCCTTGTTTTGAAAAGGCTTTTGAGCTGAATAGGTTCTCGTCTAGGCGAGTGAGCAGCCAACGGATAGCCCCATCCTCATAGTATTCGATGCGAGTATCTGGGTGGCCCGTTTGATAATATTCCCGTTGATTATCCTCAAGAAGATAGCCACAACGGGTATTGGAGTGGCTCTCAAAGGATTCGAGAACACCTTGCTTGTTATAGGAGGAGCTTTCCTTAAGGTAACCTTGGCCATGGCGGACAAAATACTCCGCAATCGTCTTGATGGTACCGTCTTCATAAAACCAGCGGGCAGAGCCATCGCGATTGCCTTGAGTGTGGGGTAAATACATTTGAATTTGCTGGTTTTCATAATATTCGATAAAGGGCGCGACGGAGAGGTTACGCTGATATTGGCCCTCGGCTGACAATACGCCGCTAGCATAATAGCTGCGGAAAAGGCCTTCTCTTAGGCCCTTTTCAAGGTAGATCTCAAGGGAGAGTTGACCATTTTCATGGTACCAAGTGGCAAGCCCCTGCTCATAGCCATTCTCAAAGGGGATGCATTGTTCAAGCTGTCCGTTTGGATACCATTTCTCGCTGTTGCCATGGGCAACACCATCAACAAAATTGAGTTGATTTGCCAGCACGCCATTGGGGTGCCATTCCTGGCGTAGACCGCAATTTAACCCCTGTGGATTGAGGTGTTCCCGCCAGGCGAGTTGGCCATCTTCGTAATAGGTTTCGAGGCTTTTGCCCGCTGCATCGAGATGAACTTCTTGCTTAAGATTGCCGTTGGTATGGTACCAAAGCTCTTTAACCAATTCCCCCATGTCATAGGATAGCTCGGCCTGCAGCGTGCCATCTTCATAGTAGATATGCTCTGTGCCATGGATTTTTCCCGCCCGCATGGGGCGTATCAGCCACAGGGCGCCTGATTCATAATAGCGAGTTAACTGATTGATATAATTATCTTCGCTATCCTTTTCGGCGGTTTCTTTTATCTGACCATTGCTATAGTAGCGGGTCAGTAACATTCCCTCGGCGTGGCGCTCCTCGACTTGATTGATTTTGCCCTCATTGTCATACCAAGTCTGGCGCCCGAGCTGTTGCTCCTCAATAAAATGCCCTTCGAACTGCAATACACCTAAGGCGTTGAATTGGCGAGTGATGCCGTTGCGCTCACCAAAGTAATTGCAATCGACGGCTTGAGTGAGGTTGGGGGATTGGGTGACAATTCTGAGTAGATTCTGACCTTGCTCAGTCTCAATCTGATGGAATGTCCGTTGCAGTTTGCCAGTGAGACTGCCGAAGTCCTGCATATCGCCTTGTACTCTGTACTCTGCATCGATATAAAAACGGCAGATCACTAATTCCTGCGGGTTTACCAGTGCCACTTGCCAGCGGGCTTGAGTTGTCGCTGCATCAGAATCCTGCGCTAGGCTACAGGTCTTATCCTGACCGAGATAAAAATCTTGCACAGGGCCGTGTATCTCGACGCGGTCAAATTGGGTCTCGTGAAAGGTGCAGGATTCATGCTCTCGCTCCCAACCGAGCAGCTCAATCGTTTGCGGGCTGTCGAAGTCGTGGCGGGTAAATTCTTCGTGGGTTTCTGAATGAGTGGCTTGCGCCGGAGTCGCTTGAATGGCAAGACTAAAATAGGGTTTGAACGTACTAGATGGGAGAGGAGTGGGATTGGGAGAAGTTTGAAGAGGTATGTCTTGATGGGCGCAGCTTTTTTCTTTGGTATTAAATAATTTAGCTTTAAACGCGCGAAACAACGACATAGGTCAACTTCTCCATATCCATATGATACAACTGTCTTATCTTGTTATCTCATAAGGCTCTTAGCCCTAAGAGCGCCTATGATAACGGTTTATACTTTGGTTTCTCAATAGATTATCTTGCCCTCGAGCCATAATAAGGATTCAAGATGCTACAAAATTTTTATCAGTCACTCCCCGATGATTTATCACAAGAAGTGTTCGAAACTCTTGCTGGCAATGGCAAGTTGAAGATCGAGCGCATTATCTCGCAAGGCCATTCGACGCCAGTGGGGGAGTGGTACGATCAATCGCAATATGAGTGGGTGATGTTGCTCAAAGGGGAGGCGCAGCTCGAATTCGAAGATGCTCAGTTAGTTACCCTTAAACCTGGGGATTATCTCACCCTAGCGCCGCATCAAAAGCACAGAGTCGCTTCGACCAGTTCAGAGGGCGAAACCCTATGGCTGGCAGTATTTTACGATGCTGAAACGGTATGATGCAAAGACGCTATATCTTAGCAGCTATTTGAGTTGCCATTGCCAGCTCGGCGTATTGAGTAAATCCTGCCCCACTATTTGGGTCTGCCCTAGATTTTTATCCAGTGCCAAAGTATTGCAGTGCTCAAACTGGCTCAAGGCATTAATCAAACGGTTAGCGTGGGACACGACCCAAAGCTGACACACCTCGGAAGCCTTAGCGATAAGCCGAGCTAAAGCGGGCAATAAATCGGGGTGCAGGCTGGTTTCGGGCTCGTTTAATACCATTAACTCGGGTGGTCTTGGGGTGAGTAATGCGGCGATAAGCAATAAATACCTCAGGGTGCCGTCGGAGAGTTCACTGGCATGCAGTGGCCTTAATAAGCCCTGCTGGTGGAATTCGAGTTGGAGTATCCCACCCGCTTGGGGCGTGATACGCACCTTGGCCCCCGGAAAAGCATCGGTCACCGCATGATCAAATGCCGCTTTATCGCCAATCTCAAAAATAGTTTGTATGGCAGAGGGGAGATCTCGACCGTCATGGTGCAATACGGGCGTAGCCGTCCCTAGCTGTGGACGACGCGCTGGGGCTTCGGCATCGGTTCGAAAGTGATCGTAAAACCGCCAGGCGCGAATGCTGTCCCTTAGCGTTAATACTTCAGGGCTACGTTCAGGATCGGCAAGTTCGGTAAAAATACTGTCACCGCTTTGCAGATGGGCGCTCAAGGTGAGCCAACCTTGTCCCTCAGGGCTGCGACTCTTCACCATAGGACCGCGCCGCTCCACCAACACGCTGGCGGAGCGATATTTGGGGCCATTCCAAATCGCCTCACGTTTAATTTGCGGATCTAACCCAAACAGGGTGGTGGAGTCGGGTTTGGGGAGGCCAAGCTCAATCAGATAACTAAAATCTTCGCCCGCAAATCCCAATTTTAGGCGTTTGGGCGCTTGTCTGACTGTAGCTTCAATTGGCGTATCGCCCGCTAACATGCCCTTGGTGAGATTTTCAGGTCCCGCCCAAAAACAGGAGTCTAAGCCGCCTTCCTGCGCCAAAGCATTAACAACGCCACCCTGCGCTGTTTGAGCGAGTAGCCGTAAGGCTTTGTATAAATTGGATTTGCCACTACCGTTAGCGCCGGTCACTAGATTCAGGCGCCCAAGGGGTAAGACTATCTCCCTCAAGGTGCGATAGTTAGAGATGGCTAGGGTAGTCAGCATGGCGGTCCATTTACTCGAGTGATTTTTCGCAATTCAACCCTGACTGAGTTAGCGTGGGCTTAGATGAGTACCTGATTGAGCACTCTTTGCCAGTTTCCGCCCATAAAGCGGTCGCGATCGGTCGACTTAAAACGGGCCTTAGCTAATGCATCGTCGATACGGCTCATACGCTCGATATGGTTTAGCTCGGGAATCACCACATGCCTTGGTTCGGCATCAAAACCTAACACTTGCTTAGCCCTTAGGCTGTACCACCATTCCTGATATTCCTTCACGCCCTGGGCATTGTCGTTATTCAGGGCTAACAGATTTTCTTGGCCTCTGAGCGGATAATCATTGGCGATGGCAACACAATCGACCCCGCCGATACGGGTGACATATTCTAACTGGCGGATATAATCATCGACAGTTGGAACGGCATTATTGGTGAGCCAAAAGCTCATCATAAAGACCCCGAATACGCCGCCTGAGTCGGCAATGGCGCGGATCACTTCATCGGGGCTACAACGGGCATGTTTGACAATACCGCGCGCCGCGCCATGGCTTTGGACTATGGGCGCGCGGCTGAGTTTGGCAGCATCTAACGCGGTTTGGGCGCTCGAGTGGCTGACATCGACTAAGATATTGGCATGATTGAGTTTTTCAATCAGTGCACGACCATGGGCGGTAAGAGGTTTATTGAGCCCGCCATTGGCATCGTTATCGAGGGCGCCGCCCGCAAAGGTATTGCCGTAATGGTGGGTCAGCTGCAGTGCTCGCAGACCTTGGCGGTGAAACTCATCGACACGGGCCCATTGGTTGGCCTCGCTGTCTTCTTCCACGCAATCCGCGCCTTGGATCTGGAAGAAAACCGCGGTGCGATTGCTCTCTCTTGCCAGTTTGATATCGCGTCCAGTTAAGCCTTGTAGGAGAATGTCTGAGTGTTCGCTGACGCGTTTCGCGGCTTGCTGGATGCTTTCCATACAGGCTTTGTAAGTGCGTTTGTAGTTTAAGGTGCCATCGGCTTGTTCAATGGTTTCGATGGCAGAGATATCACATAAAAAGGCATCGAGCCCCGATGCGGGAACATCGGCTAAGTCATCGGGCAGAAAGGATAAACCATCTATATATAAGCGCCGAGAGCGCGGCGCTGCAAGGCTGGAGAAACTGGCAAAGGGGCAAAGTAGCGTGGCGGCGCCAATCCCTTTTAACAGCGTTCGACGATCTTGATTGACAGCCTTCATGGGCGTGCGCTCTCCTTCAGATGAAGCTAATTTTTACTTCTTTATACCCTGTTAAGGCGTAGAAGTCTTTGATTAAATCCCTCTTTTACCGATTTTACCCACAGATTGATTTAGGGTTTTACCGCATCAATCATCGCCTTGGCTAAGGCATGTAAGCCATTGGTGCGCGAGGGGCTTAATTGACCCTCTAGCCCTAATTGTTTGAAATAGGCAGAAGGGTCAAAGGCGAGAATCTCGTCGCTCTGTTTGCCGTGACAGGCACTCAATAGTAAACCGATTAATCCCTTCACAATGCGCGCATCGCTATCGGCTAGGAAATAATGCTTAGCGTCTTGCTCTAGATGGTACAGCCAGGCATCGCTCTCGCAGCCTTTGACTTGGGCGGACTCAAGGCGAAACTCATCCGCTAAACTCGGTAAGGTTTTACCTAATAACATGATTTGGCGATATCTTTCCTGCCAGTTTGGTGCTTGCTCAAAACGGGCTAACAGGCTTGATGCCTCCTCAACGGAGTAATCAAACTCGGTGGCAACGGGCATGATTGGCAATGTCATGGCGAAAATGTCCTCTTCTTAAGCGTGTTGCCTGATGGCGCAATGATGTTAGCCCTTAGCGAGCGGATTAGAGCAGCAACTCTTTGACTGAGGCTAAGGCGGCAATAAAGCGGTCGATATCGGCTTTATTGGTGTAGATACCAATCGATGCTCGGCAGCAGCCCTTCAGGTTAAGGCTTTGCATCAAGGGCATGGCGCAGTGATGACCGCAGCGCACGGCAACGCCTTGTTGATCTAATAAAATCCCGACATCTTGATGGTGTTCATCGCCCAGATTAAAGGCAACCGCACCGAGATTATCACTATGGGCAGCATAGAGATGCACATCTCCGAGGGCGCGCAGCTGGTGCTGTAAATACTGCAGCAGCTCAGCCTCGTGGGCCTGAACCTCTGGCGTTAAGTGTTGTTGCAAAAAGCGGATAGCGGCGCCTAGGCCGATGACTTCACTGATGGGTGGTGTACCCGCTTCTAAGCGATTGGGTAGGCTGCCAAATTCGGTGCCATCGAAACTCACTCGTTTAATCATCTCACCGCCCGTTAACAGTGGCGTGAGCGTATCTAACTTATCGAAGCGGCCATAAAGCACACCAATGCCAGTCGGGCCATACATCTTATGGCCGGAAAACACATAAAAATCACAATCGATAGCGGCCATATCTAAGCTTAAGTGTGCAACCGCCTGCGCCCCATCGACTAAGGTGATCGCCCCTTGTGCCTTGGCTTGCTGCACTAATTCGACAACAGGATTCACTGTGCCTAAGGCATTAGAAACATGGCACAGGGCGACTACTTTGGGCTTGAGGGCGAGCAGCGCTTGATAGGCATGGCGATCGAGCCTGCCATCACGATCGAGAGGGATAGGTTTAATGATGGCGCCCGTGCGTTTTGCCAATTCTTGCCATGGCACTATGTTGGCGTGGTGGGCGGCGGTATCGATCAAAATCAGATCGCCCGCAGCAATCTGTGGCGTTAAGCCATAGGCGACTAGATTGATCGACTCTGTGGTGCCGTGGGTGAAGATGATTTCTTCGCGGCGCTTTGCATTAATAAACCCTTGTAACTCATCGCGGACTTTCTCGTAGCTAGAGGTCGCGCGCGCCGATAACTGGTGCGCCGCACGGTGCACATTGGCATTGTCGTTCAGGTAATACTGAGCCATGGCATCTAACACGGATTGCGGCTTTTGGCTGGTGGCCGCGGTATCGAGATAACACAGGGGATAGTCGCCCAACATTTGCGAGAGGGTTGGAAATTGCGAGCGGATTTGGCTATGGCTATCGGGCAATGTTGTGTCGGTTGAGGCTGAATGTGTCATCTAGGGCTTAACGCAATAAAAAGGCTTTTGGATCTTCGGTTATCTCTCACCTGAATGCAAGTTTTCATCGGTTGCGGGCTTGTGGTTTGCAAGGGGACGCTAGAGTCTGTAAGGGATTGACACTCAGTCGCCTAATTGGATTGGGTGAACTGTGGATGCTAAAGGTTTTATTTTTCGTTTATAAGCGCTTAGCCTAAGCGGCAAAGCGTAAAACTCCAACTATGCTAAATACAGACAAAGGGATCCTTGGTTGTTGGAGTTCAAAGCTTATGCTTGGTTTTTTAAAAGATTTACGGATCAAATATAAGATGGGCAGCCTTATCGGCATTATGCTGCTACTCATGCTGTTATTAGCGGCTTTTAGCCTACTAAAGATGAAGCGGGTAACGGATGAAATCCACACTATTACCGCCGAAAACCTCCCCCTAGTGAAGTTATCGAGTGAGGTCACTATTTTGCAGCTCGAGAGTTCGATTAGTCTTGAAAAGGCTTTTCGCGCTTCAGAGATCCCTGTCTCAGCCCAGGAGCGATTAATTGAAGGTTTTATCGGGGAAGTGATTCAGCATAAAGAGCGAATTAACGGCGAGTTACTCTCCACACAGACCATGCTAAATGAGGCGTTAACCCTCCCTCAACCGCCTGAACTACGTGATAAAACCCAACAATTGATCCAAGAAGTCACCGACATTATTCGCGTTTATCGCGACTATGATGCCCAGCTAGCGACTGTGGTGAATGCGATACAGCAACATACTCAGGCCACAGCGTTGGTGCAGCAAGTGAGCGACCTTGAGCGAACTCAATCCCAATTCAACACCCAGCTCAGTCAGTTTGCGCAGCGTTTAGAGCAAATGACCCAAACCGCAGTATCCATCACTGAGGATGAGGAGAAAAGCGCGATTTACGGCCTGATGGTGATTTCGTCGGTCGCGCTTATCTTAGGATTGGGTATTGGTATGCTCTTTAGTCAATACATAGTGCGGTCTATTACGCGCTTGCGTAATGCCGCCGCCATGATGGAGTCGGGCAACTTTAGCCGAGTGCTGCAAGCAGAATCTAAGGATGAGCTTGGCGAGTTAACCCTGAGCATGAATCAAATGGCCTTGACCCTGAGCCAAACCGTCGGGCATGTGATTGGGCGCAGCGAAGAAATGGCCTCTATGGTGACAGAGCTCAATGCGGTGGCTGAAAATAATCGCAGGGCAATACTCAGCCAGCAGGAAGATACTGACCAAGTCGCCGCCTCGATGACGCAAATGGCGGCGACCATTACCGAGGTTGCAAGCAGCGCCGAAACGGCATCATTTTCGGCGGGCCAAGCGGAAGGCCGAGCCAAGGATAGCTGCGCCGTTGTGGAGGCCAGCGAGCGGATCACTCAGCAACTGGTGGAGAGTGCCCAGCAATCGAGCCAACTTATCCAGCAGCTCCAGGCCAGCACAGGCAAAATTTTAAACTTTGTTTCCGTAGTCGATGCCATTGCGGGGCAGACAAATTTACTGGCGTTAAACGCCTCCATTGAGGCGGCTAGGGCGGGCGATCAGGGACGGGGTTTTGCCGTCGTTGCCGACGAGGTGCGCGCCCTCGCGACGCGTAGCCAAACCGCCACCCAGGAAATTAGTCAGCTTATTCAAACCTTAGTGCTTGATGCCCAGTCGGCCGTCGACTCATTTGGTAAAAATGAGCAGCAAATCAATGAGTCATCGCTCCAAGTTAAGCAAATTAAACAAAACTTGTTTGAGATCTTAGATGCCTTAACTCAGCTCTCGCAGGCCAATGCTCAAGTCGCCACCGCCAGTGAGGAGCAGGCGGTGACCGCCGAAGATATCAGCGAACGCTTAAATACCATTCGTGACTCGGGAGAATCCGTGCTTAATAGCGCATTTGAAACGGCGAAGGCCAGCGAATCCCTCTCGCAGCAGGCCAACACCCTACGCGAAGCCATGCAGCAATTTAAGGTGCGTGAAGCCTAACAACTCTAGGATTTTAGGTAAGTTAGTACTCAAACAAAGATGCCCAGCACTCAGTGCTGGGCATCTTTTTTTGGCATCTTATTACGGGGCTTTTGGGCGTGAAATCGAATTAGGATTTTACGCGATTAGGGCGGTTATCGGGTCGATGCGAGGGCTTTTTGTGTTCACCGCTGGCGGGATTAGCATTCGGCTGAGCGCGGCCTTGGCGGCGTGAGTCAGAATGTTGTTTTTCGCTGCGAGCCTGTGGACTAAGTTGTTGCGCCGCTGAATGAGGCTGGCCTTTGGCTTTATGTTCGCTATTAGCCGGGCCTTTGCCGCGCGGAGGACGTTTATCCTGTGGTTTTGGCGTGCGGCCAGCTTCGGTACTTGAGTGCGTGTTTTTATGCTCAGCGTTTTTTGGCGCTTGAGGACGCTTATGCTGCCCCTGATTATTGCGCTGGCCTTGGTTTGGATTTGAGTTCTTTTGCTGCGCAGCGCCGTCGCTGCTGTCTGGCGTTTTACGACCATCGCGGCCTGTACCGGCTCTTGGCGAGGGTTTACCCGCGCTGCGATGCTTACGTTGGCTCGCCACGGCTTTGATTTTGTTCTCTTTACCATGGGCATTTAAGGTCGATTCGGGGAGCGCATGCACAGGGCTGAAGCCTTCAACCTCCTGCCTTTCAAGCACGCGATTGATCAAACGCTCAATGTCCCTGAGCAGCTTAGTTTCTTCGCTACTGACTAAGGATACGGCTTGGCCTAAGGCGCCAGCACGGCCGGTGCGGCCAATGCGGTGTACGTAATCCTCGGGGACATTGGGCAGATCGAAGTTCACTACTTGTGGTAATTGGTCGATATCGAGCCCGCGCGCCGCAATATCGGTCGCCACTAGCACGCGCACTTCGCCACTCTTAAAGTCGGCTAAGGCTTTGGTGCGTGCGCCTTGGCTCTTATTGCCGTGGATAGCGGCGGCGCTGATCTCGGCTTGAATAAGACTCTTAGCCAGTCTGTTGGCGCCGTGTTTAGTGCGTGAAAACACTAAGACTTGCTGCCAGTTTTCCTGCTTGATGAGCTGAATTAGCAGCGCCGATTTTTGATTCTTATCGACGGGGCAAATCCATTGTTTGACTGTGTTTGCCGCGGCGTTGCGTGGCGTAACTGAAATTTCTACTGGTTGATTCACTAGGCCTTTGGCCAGCTCGCGGATTTCATCGGAGAAGGTCGCCGAAAACATCAGGTTTTGTCGTTTAGCGGGCAACATGGCGAGGATCTTTTTGATATCGCGGATAAAACCCATGTCGAGCATGCGATCCGCTTCATCCAGCACTAAGACTTCGAGTTGATTAAACTTCACCGCTTTTTGCTGCTCAAGATCTAATAATCGTCCAGGTGTGGCGACCAGTACATCTACCCCGTGGCGTAGCTTTTGAATTTGGGGATTAATTGGCACGCCACCAAAGACGACCGCTGAGCGCAATGGCAGATATTTACCATAGGTTTCAACGCTTTCGCTTACTTGAGCCGCTAACTCGCGCGTGGGGGTTAGCACTAGGGCGCGGATTTGTCCCACCTTGGCTTTATTGCCTTTAGAGAGTAATTCGAGCAACGGCAGGGTAAAGCCTGCGGTTTTTCCTGTCCCCGTTTGGGCCGCAGCCATCACGTCTTTACCCGTCAGTACGGCGGGAATCGCCTGTGCTTGAATAGGAGAGGGTGTGTCATAACCTTGTTCAGTCACGGCTTTTTGGATCGGTGCAGATAAACCTAGGGAGGAAAAACTCATTAATGGGTCTCTTGTGGCAGCAAAGTGTCGCAGCAGTAGTATGGCCGAATTGGCGGGCGTGCAGCTTACATGAAGAGGCGCTAGATCGCCATGTTTGAAAGTGGTTTGTTGTCTATCTGGCGCAAAAGCCGATTCAGGAGTGGCTAATTTATCGACCTATCAGTATCTTGTTCAGTATTTAGGGAAAGATCACGCTTGTGTTAATTTCATTGCTTCTAAGTAATCTAACTTGGGGTAAAATTAACAAACATCCTCAATAGGTTGCAAAGACGTTAGTCATCAATCGGATTAGTAAAGATAACTGGGAAATTTTCCCTTTGTAGCTTGAATTCAGCAGCATTGAATTCTTAGGATGAGTCCTCTTAGGCATATTGACGCTCCATGGCAGGTGGATTATGACAGCAATACAGCATATTGAACGCCTCGCACGTGGTCGAAGTGAACAGGCCGTGGCGGTTATTCGAAACGTGCAGCAGATGTCCAACATTCCCATGCAGGAGATGCAAGCGGCGCTGAAGCAATTGTTACACTGTGGCCGAGTCGCACTGCATTTTCATCCCGACAGAATTGATAGCCGCGGTATCACAGTGGCCGAAGGATTATTGCGTGATGGTCAATACCGCAGCCAATTCGAAACCCATATCTCCAATGGACAGTTATCCCCCGAATTAGGTGGGCCAAGGGATCATTGGGAAAATCAACTCTTTGGCGATGCTTACAAGGGGACTAAGTCTCGGCCTAAGTATGGCGCCTTGGATTTAGGCATGTGGCAGGATGGCCCTGCCCCGCGTTTTGGCAGCTGTTATTTGCTGACCCATTCACAGTTGCTCACGCGCTCGACGTTCACTTATTTAGATTCCTACCGTAACCCGAAGGAAAAGGGCACTTTATCCTGCTTTGATGATGTATTAGCGGCGCTGCTCACCGAGAGTTTTGAGCGCCACTATGCCTTGGGGAAAGTGGATTTTAAACCGCTCAACGTGATCCAATATTTGGCGCATCAACTGAACTCCTCCCTGCTGTCGCGCTTTGAACGGCCGATGTCGAACAATCTCGACCATTATATTGAGGCGCAGATCCACGGTGATGTGTCCCTCGATGAAGACATTGCCATGCTGGTGGCAGATCCTAGTTTTAAAGGGACTGAAATCGGTGTCACCTTGAGCAAGGTCTGTGATCGCTATGATATCGAGCTGCAATATCATAATGGTTTTAGTCTGCACACGGCGCAGATCCCCAGTGATTTCCGTGGACCGACTATGCCATCTTTGGCGAGTCGCATTGCTATCGATGAGCGTGTCGATGCCTATGCCATTGGCGTGGCGGCGCGGGATTTATACCACTCGCCCCAGCATTGGCGCGATCGGGGGAACCGCGCTCAGGTGGCACACGAGCTAAAGCTGCTCTGGCATGTGTTAGTCAAATACGGCGCTCAGCAATAATTAAGGCCGATTGATTAAGCTGGCGGCAAGCGTTGGCTCTGGGTTCCCGCACTTTGGGAATTTATTGATCTTTATCTCATTTTTGTGAATAGGCTAACAAAAGCTTCCGCTAAGGTTTCATCTACCTTGGATGCCTGCGATACTGCGTCCCTATCGAACCTTTTCAACACTTGCAAGCCCCTCGGGGTCACTCAGTGTTTAGCCTATTTCTACAACCTACTGCTTTGCTAGTTTCTGTTGGAGCACCATGGATAAGTCGTTAGAAAAGTCCCTTCTCGTTTGGCTCAAGTCGCAAAAAAAGGCCTGTGGCTGGTTTGTTAAGCTCTCCGTATGGTGTGGAATGTTAAGTGCTATTGCATTGATAGCACAGGCTTATCTGATAGCCACACTCCTCGATGGCGTCATTGTTGGCAATGCCTTGCAGGCATTTACGGATGGCGCAAATAGCATCCAAGCGCAATCAACTGTAGGGGCAAGCGATTATCTGCCACATTTTATGGCCTTGATTGGCTTAATGTTGCTGCGAGCAATACTCGCCTATGGCCGCGAGCGCGCCAGTTTTGAAGCGGGCAAACGCTTACGCCAACAGATCCGCGGTGCGGTAATGGATAAGTTAACTCGGCTTGGCCCCGCGTTTATTAAAGGCAAACCCGCAGGCAGTTGGGCGAGCATAGTCTTAGAGCAAGTGGAAGATTTACAAGATTTTTATGCCCGTTATTTACCGCAAATGACCCTTGCTGGCGTGATCCCCTTTTTGATCCTTATCGCAGTGTTTCCTATCAACTGGGCGGCGGGGTTGATTTTGCTGTTAACTGCGCCACTTATCCCGTTGTTTATGATCCTCGTCGGTATGGGCGCGGCCGATGCCAACCGTAAAAACTTCAATGCCTTAGCCAGATTAAGCGGCCACTTTATGGATAGATTAAAAGGGCTTTCGACCTTAAAACTCTTCTATCGGGGTGATGCTGAACTCAAGGTGATTGAAAAAGCCTCGGAGGAGTTCCGTAGCCGTACTATGTCTGTGCTGCGCATGGCTTTTTTAAGCTCGGCAGTGCTAGAGTTTTTTGCCGCGGTATCGATTGCCGTATTAGCGGTTTACTTTGGTTTCAGTTATTTAGGTCACCTCGATTTTGGCTACTATGGCGCGCATGCTCAACTTGGGCCTAATGCGAATGAAGGCTTACCTTTTAGCCTGTTTGTCGGCTTGTTTATCTTAATTTTGGCGCCTGAGTTTTATCAGCCCCTTAGGGATATGGGCACTCACTATCACGCTAAAGCGCAGGCGATTGGCGCGGCCCAAGCATTGATGACGCTGCTGGAACACCCTGAGCCAGAGTCGGGTTCTGAACAAGGTTCTTCGCAGGACAAGCTCGGGCAGCAAACGCGGTTCGATAAGCTGACTCACCTTAGCGTAAAAGATCTAGAAGTCTTTAGTACCGATGGCAGCCGTTTACTCGGCCCCATTAGTTTTGAGTTGAAACAGGGCGAACACTTGGCTCTGGTTGGCCCAAGCGGCGCCGGTAAAACCAGTTTACTCAATGCCTTATTAGGATTTTTGCCCTATAAAGGCAAGCTGCTAATCGATGGGGTTGAACTCGCAAGCCTAGATCTTGCCCATTGGCGACAGCAGTTAGCATGGCTTGGGCAGGAGCCGCAGTTATTCCATGGCACAGTGCGAGAAAACGTCGCCTTAGCCAATCCTGAAATGACAGATGAGCAGGTTTGGCAATTGCTGGAGCAGGCCAATATCCATGAGTTTGTCCGCAGCCAACCCCTTGGTTTAGCCACGCCGATAGGCGAGCAGTCATCGACCTTATCGGTCGGACAGGCGCAACGTATTGCGCTTGCGCGAGCATTGGGACAGGCGGCGCAGGTCTTTATTCTCGATGAACCGACGGCGAGTTTAGACAGTGTCAGCGAACAACTCGTTAGCCGCACCTTAAAAGCGGCGATGGCGGGTAAGATGGGCATTATGGTAACCCACAGAGTCGATCAGCTGGACCATATGTCGTCCATCCTAGTGCTCGATAAAGGCGAGATAGTCCAGCGGGGGGATTTTGCGACGCTGTCAACTGAGGCGGGGTTATTCCAAACTATGTTGCATGAAAATACTGAATCAGTAGCCGATATTGGGCTGGAATCGCCAAAACCTGATACCCATAGCGATACCGCGTTAGGGACAACCGAGGGAGCCGCACAATGAAAATACTCCTTCCCTTTATTCGGTTGTTCTCCCACCAATGGTTGATGATGGCCGTTGGGCTTGTACTCACCCTAACCACACTCATGGCGGGGATTGGTTTATTGTCGCTGTCGGGTTGGTTTTTATCGGCGACGGCGGTGGCGGGATTAACGGTTATCGGCTCCCAATCCTTTAACTTTTTTACTCCCGCAGGTGGCGTGCGTTTTCTTTCTATCGCGCGAACGGCCAGTCGTTACGGTGAGCGCCTCGCGACCCATGAGGCGACCTTTAAATTACTGACTGAACTCAGAGTGTGGGCGTGGCGAAAACTCTTCCCACTTAGCGCTAAAAATCTGCAGGGTCTGCGCCGTGCGGATATGCTAAACCGCCTCGTGGCGGATATAGATACACTCGACCATCTGTATTTACGATTGTTGACGCCGATGGCGGCTTCCTTGCTGATGACGGCGTTGTTATATCTGTTCCTCGCATGGTTTGATGCCAAGCTGGCCTTAAGTTTATGCCTGTTTTTAGTGGTGGTTTGGCTGCTGCTACCATTGCTGTTTTATCGGCTTGGGCATGAGCCAAGTCGCAATATGTTGGAGACCAAACGCCAATATCGGGTGCAGTTGCTTGAGATGCTGCAGGGCCAAGCTGAGCTGAGTTTATTTGGTGCGAACGCCAGATACAGACACAAGCTCGATGAGGCCGAGCAGGCGTTATTTGCCAGCCAAGGGGCGATGGCGAATATCACCGCCTTGAGCCAAGCCATGCTGATCCTCGCGACAGGCTCGGCACTCATCATGATGCTATTTTTAGCCGCCAATGGCGTGGGCGATGCCGTGCCTCCCGGCCCTATGTTTGCCTTGATGGTGTTTGCCACTATGGCCTGCGTCGAAATGATGATGCCAATCGCGGGTGCTTTCCAACATTTGTCGGGCTGTGTGCTGGCGGCGACACGAATTCACGAAATCACCGAGCAAGAAAGCGATATTCGTTTTAGCGAAGATTCAACGCTTAAGGCGACATCGGGCGGGCTGCAGATGACGGATATCCATTTTGGCTATCACGATAACCAGAGCGTACTGCAGGGCTTATCCTTAACGGTAGAGCCCGGGCAAAAGGTGGCGTTATTGGGCGCAACGGGCTGCGGTAAATCCAGTTTATTGTCCTTAATCACCCGTGAATGGCAGGCGCAGCGTGGCCAAATTTGCCTAGATGGTCAGCCGCTGACGGACTATAGCGAGGCTGCCTTAAGATCGGCGATGACAGTCGTGAGCCAGCGAATTTACCTGTACGCGGGCACGCTGCGGGAGAACCTTGCTATTGCCTTGCCTGTGCCAGAAGGGCAAAAGCGTACCGCTAATGACGAGCGTTTTATCCAAGTATTACAGCAGGTTGGTTTAGGCGAATTACTTAAAGGCGACAAGCCTCTCGATATGTGGATTGGTGAGGGCGGCCGGCAGTTATCGGGCGGTGAGCAGCGCCGTATTGGCGTGGCAAGGGCATTGCTCCGTGATGCGCCTTTGTTACTGTTAGATGAGCCAACCGAGGGCTTAGATAAGCGCACCGAGCGGGAGATCTTAAGTTTACTGCTTGAATTCGCAAAGGATAAAACCCTGCTAATGATCAGCCATCGATTAACGGCGATGGCCAAGATGGACCAAATTCACCTCCTCGCCGAGGGGCAAATTGTGGCATCGGGCGATCATCAGCAGTTACTTCAAACTTGCCCCGCCTATCAGGCGCTCTATCGTCGCTTAGCTTAAGTCTGGATGTCGAATGGGTGAGAAATACGCGCAGCAGGAGTGAAGCCTTTATATGAATAACCCTATGCCAGCAGACCTTGCACCAAAAGAATTGGCGCCAAAAGAATTCGCTCCGCAAATTAACGCCCATTTTAACGGTAAGTTTGAGGTAGAGCTTAAGTATCGACTCACGGACCGCGAGGCCTTTTGGGCACGTTTAAGTGCCAAATCCCCTGAGGTGATGCTCGAGGATAATCTTGAGCATGACTGCTATTTTGATTCACCAACAGCATCCTTAGCGGCTGAGCATAAAAGCCTGTGTATTCGCGAGATGCAGCCCTCTGGCATCATGCTGTGGATTGTGAAAGGGCCCGAGAAGGACCGCTGTGAGGCGGTTAATATCACGGATGCCAACAAGGCCAAAAGTATGCTGCGGACTTTAGGTTATCAATGTGTGCTTGAGATTAAAAAACGCCGCAGCGTGTATTTTCTCGGGGAATTTCACTTAACGCTTGATTGGCTCGAAGGCTTAGGTGACTTTGCCGAGCTTGCTATTATGACTAATGATGAAGCTAAGCTGCCAATCTATGAGGCGCAGCTCCTCGCCTTAGCCGCAGAACTTGGGCTAGAGGAATCACAACGGGAGTTTTTATCTTACAGACAGTTACAGATGGCTATACAAGGATAAGCGAGGCATCCCAAGTCCATTTGGGGATGAATCGATAAAAGGCGCGGCGGCTTATCTTCCTAAGCGCTGCGAAAAGGCTAAGTAACGTTTGACCTCTTCTTCGGGGAATCGCAATTCTTCACCGTCTTTCACACTGCTGAGCAGGTTTTCCCGCGCATAGCGTTTGATCGTTGCCGGACTCTTATCCAGCAACTTGCATACTTCATCCACAGTTAACAGATTATCACTCATGGCTCACTCCCATTATTGATTGGTGATTAACCCAATGAGTATAGAACAAGAATAAGACTGCGCTTTGGCTGGCGCAGTCTTAGGTTGGCTGGGACTACTTAGATTGGCGCTGGTTTTCTCGCGCCTGATATTCGCTGCCTAAATGTGCCTTGGCGGCGGTAATGGCTATTACGGCGCGGGATTTAAATTCGCGGCGATACAGGGTGACCACCACAAACAGGCTAGCCAAAATAAACAGTATCGGGTGCACAAACCAGCAGAGCACGGCCATCGAAAAGTAGTACGCCCGCAGGCCATAGTTATAGGAATGGGCGGCTTGGTCTTGCACCGTTGCCATTTGCCGCGCGTAGGCTTTGAGGTTGTCATTGGCGCCTTCGCTATCCATGGGGCCTGCGCCTATCATCACGTTCACAAAGCCGTATTGGCGCATCGACCAGGTAAATTGGAAAAACGCCATTACGAAGATCACCACTAATAGCGCCAACTTCACTTGGACTAAGGAGTGGTTCGGCGGCGTAGCATAGGGAATAGTGGCGATCACGGCTTCGAGGCGTTCAACTTGGGCAAATAAGGTTAATACCCCCGCGAGCACGAACAGTGTGGTTGAGGCAAAAAAGGCAATATTACGCTCAAGGTTCGCTAATAACGCCGCATCGCCAACGCGCACGCCTCGAGTCATCAGCTCGAGCATCCAGTAAATTCGGTGCTTATGCAGGCCACGGGCAATACAGTCGGTATCCTTCGCCTTACGTCGGGCAAAAGCTGTATAGCCAGCCCAAGAAACGATAAACCACGTCAGTGCAGAAATATCTAATAGCGAGAATGTCATAGTTACCTTGAGAAAGTGACTTTGAGAAAGTAAAAAATCGGTTGATTGAATGGCGATTATGAAGGTTTTTATCTCTTAGGCGCAATCCCCTCATATCGCTTTCAAATCTTGCCTATTCACAATTTGAAGCCGCTCACATTGGCTTTGAAACCGCTTGCTTGGTGAGACTCAGTTTTGAGGACATTCATGTCAGGTAAGTGAGTGAGAAAAATGCGTAGGGGTTGTGTCACGAATCTCGAATCATGGCCTAACGGCCGAGGTGAATCAAAGTCGTGGGGCTTCACCCCACACCCGACCAAAAGGGGAAAAACGCCTGTTCCCCTTTTGGAAATCCCCCGGCGTCCCTAGCGAAGTTACATGCATTGATGAGTGGCTTCGTGCTTATTCGAAAATCGCTAACGCTTCCGATGGGGCGTACCTTCCCCCCGAAAGCTACGCAGACGTCCTGTCTGCGTCACGCGATTTTCTTCAACGCCCTTCTGCAACTTCGCAGGAGAAGGTGAACTCTTGACGCAATTGTGTGAGCTATTAATCCCCAAAGATCTGCGCATGTCCTGTTTTTTGCTGTAGCGGTTTTTATGTGTTTCAAGTCAATATAACGTATTGATATATAGTTTTATTTTTACACTCGCGTATTCATGGAGGGATAGTCACCACTCTCTTGGGATTAACTGTTAACTCTGAAGTAACAGAATACACCTCCCCTCGGAGTTGCCGCAGGGCGAATAGACAAATTGCGTGAGTTCGGTCATGGATGACCGACTAGCTTTCGCAGGTGCAGGGACGCATCCTTCGGAAGCGATAGCAAATTTGGCAATGAGCACAAGGGGCTTTCAACTCCGTTGGGGCGTCTTGGAGCATCCAAGGAGGATAGGACGAGCAGTCCTCCTTGGTCGGGTGTGGGGTGAAGCCCCACGACTTTGATTAATGAAGTAAAAAAGGCCAGACAATGTCTGGCCTTAACTTTATGGAATAGTCTTAGCTTAAAGCTGAAGATGTGAGCAAGCTTAGGCGTCGCTATCACCCAGTGATAACAGTGTGGCGTTACCACCGATAGCGGTGATGTTATTAGTGCGAGTCTTTTCAGTCACGAAGCGAGTTAAGTAGTGTGGACCACCGGCTTTTGGACCAGTGCCCGACAGACCTTGACCGCCGAAAGGCTGTACGCCAACGACTGCACCGATTTGGTTACGGTTGATGTACACGTTACCTACGTTAACCTTGTCAGCCACTTCGAGGGCATGGCCTTCGTTACGGCTGTGGATACCTAAGGTTAAGCCAAAACCTGTGCTGTTGATTTCATCGATCACATGGGCAAGTTCAGATGCCTTGTAACGGATCACGTGCAGGATTGGACCAAAGTGTTCTTTTTCAAGCACTCTGATTGAGTCAATTTCAACGGCCGTTGGTGACACAAAGTGGCCATTCTCGGTACCCGCAGGCAGAGACATTTGCTTGATCAGCTTACCAACTTGCTTGATGTGGTCGATATGGGCGTCAAGGTTAGCCTTCGCGGTCGCATCGATAACTGGGCCTACGTCGGTTTTCACTGAACTTGGGTTGCCAATCACTAACTCATCCATCGCACCTTGGAGTACATCGATTACGCGGTCTGCAATATCTTCCTGTAGGAAGAGTACACGCAGCGCCGAGCAGCGTTGACCCGCACTGGTGAAGGATGAAGATACTACATCGTTAACCACTTGTTCTGGCTGAGAAGTAGAGTCAACCACCATAGCGTTTTGACCACCGGTTTCGGCGATTAACGGAATGATTGCGCCTTCACGGTTTGCCAGTGTGCGGTTGATGAGTTTGGCTGTGCCAGTTGAACCGGTAAAACATACGCCGCCGATGCGCTCATCAGCCGTCAGCGCGTTACCTACGGTAGCGCCTGTGCCTGGTAGATATTGCAGCACGTCCGTTGGAATACCCGCTTGGTGTGCTAACTGCACTGCGCGGTAACCAATGATTGAAGTCTGTTCAGCAGGTTTAGCAACGACAGTGTTACCCGCCGCCAGTGCTGCCGAAACTTGGCCTAAGAAGATCGCCAATGGGAAGTTCCATGGGCTGATACAGACGAACACACCGCGACCTTGGAGGAAGAGTTCGTTTAACTCACCCGTTGGGCCTGGGAGCAGTTCAGGTTTTGACATCAGCTTCTTAGCTTGCACCGCGTAGTAGCGGCAGAAGTCTACGGCTTCACGCACTTCGTCGATACCGTCTTGAATGCTCTTGCCAGCCTCACGGGTACACAGAGCAATCAGTTCTTCGCGGTTTTCTTCTAACAGATCCGCCAGCTTTTGCAGGGCTGAGGCGCGCACTTCAACGGGAGTACGAGTCCAAGTTGCAAACGCAGCATCGGCAGAGGCGACAGCTTGTTCGATAGCCGCTTTGTCGGCAAAGGCCACTTGACCCACGGTTTGGGTGGTATCGAATGGGCTAACAACGGTTTTGTGCTCGCCAGTTAAGGTTTGACCATTAACCAGAGGGCCCGCTTGCCACTGCGTCGATTTAAATTTGTCTAAGGCCGCGAAGAATGGCTCTGCTTCTGAAATGATGTTCATGTTGAGTCCCTTGGAGTTTTTGCGATCACTACCGAAGATATCGCTAGGTAAAACGATTTTGTTATTAGCCAGGGTTTTGTAGCCTGTCAGGGTTTTCAGTGGGTGAACCACTAAAGACTCGATAGGGGTTTTAGGATCGACCAGCTTGTGAACGAACGAGGTGTTCGCACCGTTTTCCAGCAGGCGACGCACTAAGTAGGGCAGCAGATCTTTATGGGCACCGATAGGAGCATAGATACGTACCGCTTTCGCACCCGCTTCCGACAGAATAGTGTCGTACAGCTCTTGTCCCATGCCGTGTAGACGTTGGAACTCGTGGTTACGATCGCCCGCCATATCGGAAATCGCGGCAACCGTTTGCGCGTTGTGGCTGGCAAATTGTGGGTAAATTGCGCCGCGTGTCGCATCGGACAACAGATAACGCGCACAGGCTAAGTAAGACACGTCTGTACCAGCCTTACGCGTGTAGAGTGGGTATGCGGCTTCGCCAGCTTGTTGTGCCCATTTCAGCTCGCTATCCCAATAAGCGCCTTTCACTAAACGAACCGGAATTTCATCGCCTTGTTCTTTCGCTAGGCGGGTTAACCATACCAACACAGGCAGGGCGCGCTTAGAGTAAGCTTGCACCACGATACCGAGTAAGCCCCAACCCTTAGTGGCGTCGGAATTAAACAGTTTTTGGAACAGTTTTAGCGACAGCTCTAGGCGGTCAACTTCTTCGGCGTCGATAGAAATACCGATATTTAAGCCACGGGCTAACTTAATTAAGCGAATAACTGTGTCATACAGCTCGGTCAGTACACGGTCTTCGTTAGCGACTTCGTAACGTGGGTGCAGCGCCGACAGCTTGATAGAAATGGTTGGGCGTGGTGATTCGCTTTCGTTATAGCTTTGCGCGCCTAACTCGGTAATCGCATTGGCATAATCGTTAAAGTATTTTTCGGCATCTTTACGCGTCAGCGCAGCTTCACCCAGCATATCGTAGGAGTGGGTGTAACCTAATTTACGCTTGTCTTCGCTGTTCTTGAGCGCTTCTTTCATGGTGCGGCCAAGTACGAACTGCTTACCCATGATCTTCATCGCCGCCATCATGGCTTGGCGGATCACAGGCTCACCTAAACGATTCACTAAACGGTTTAACAGGTTGCTTGGCGTACCATCGATTTTTTTATCGAGTTTGACGATTTTGCCAGTGAGCATCAGGCCCCAAGTGGAGGCGTTAACCAGAACCGAATCGCTCTTGCTTAAGTGTTCATCCCATTTCGCGCCTGAGAGTTTATCTTCAATCAAGGCGTCGGCGGTGGCCGCATCGGGAATACGCAGCAGGGCTTCGGCTAAACACATCAGGATAATCCCTTCCTGTGTTTCTAAGCTGTATTGCTGCAGGAAGGCGTCGATGCCTACCATTAAACCTTTCTTATCGAATTGACGAACTTTGTTGACTAGTTCGTGGGCACGACGAGTGACGCGCTCGATGGCTTCATCACTGGAGGGCACTAGTTTGATTAGCTCTGACAAGTATTGTTCTTCATCGACAATATAGTTGTCGGTGACGGCTTTGAACAGTTCGTCGAGATTGGCAGAATCGTAGCGGCCTGCCAGCACTTCACTCGCTTTGAACATAGTAATCGCTTCCATCTTGGCCAGTTGTTTTGGGCTCTATTGTTGAAACAAAAATGGGGGGGCGCGAAACGCATTTGATATTTTGTATACAATATGAAGCTTTGCGCGCGCAGATTATACAACCAAAATGTGACGGACAACACTATAGCGTGAAAGAATGTGAAGATTGTTTGATTAGCTTGTTACGCGCCAGATGTAACGCTCAATTGACAAAAAAGCCAGTGTTTGAAAACACTGGCTTTTACTTATACTTCGCGGCGATTAGCGTAAAAATTTACATCCAACGCTTTTTATTGCGGCGCTGCGGTCTCGGCAGATACACCAAAATTACCCCGATCACTAACCCCGCAGCGGCGATCAATCCACCTTCACGCCATAGGGCGAATTGCGCTTCTTGAGCGCTGCGATCCACGGCCACTTTCAAACTGTCACGTTCTTGGGTGGTTTTGTTGAGCATCGCTTCGGCTTCGGTCAGCTTGGCTTTTAGCTCGGCCAATTCATCCGTATGGTTTTCGGTTGAATTCATCACTTCGTCCAGTTTAGCTTTAGCTTCAGCCAGTTCACTGGTGAGTGACGATACTTGCTCGCGAAAACTCGGGGTAGAGCTAATCATGTTAGTCGGTACCCAACCTTCGCGACCCTTGTGGTCGATAATTTTCGAGTAATCGCCTTGGGTTTCGCCCAAAAAGGTAATAGGTTGTCCCGCTTCAATTGAGCCTAAGATACGGTAGTCTGTACTCGGGCCATTGAGAATATAAAGAAACACGTTATCCGAGATATAGCGGGGTTGGCCTTCGGCCAGCAGGTTGGGGGAGAGTAACATCATTCCCACCAGAGTCAGCATTCTTAACACTTTTGTATTCTCATCAACGAAATAGTGACCACATGCTAGGGATTTGAGGCCTGCAATGCAAGAGGGAAGTCATAGACTTCCCTCAACTTTGCCGCATCCATGCTAGCGATTCCTATGTGTTTAGTACGTTTCTACGGCAAGCTTGCCATAGTGATGCGCTTCTTAGTTAAAGATACCTTTAATCATAAAGAAGAAGATGATCGACAGACCTGCACCCGCAGGTAAGGTTACCACCCAAGACACAACGATGTTACGCACAACACCAATATTGATTGCTGCAATACCACGGGCCATACCCACACCTAATACCGCACCGACTAAGGTTTGGGTAGTAGAGATAGGTAAACCAGTACCAGAAGCAATAACTACGGTAGAAGCTGCTGCTAATTCGGCAGCAAAACCACGGCTTGGCGTTAAGTGAGTGATGTTTTTACCAATGGTTTGCATCACGCGCTTACCGAAGATAGCCAGACCCATCACGATACCCACGGCACCTAAAGGCAGGATCCACCAAACTAATGCAGATTTAGACGCAATTTCACCGCCACTGTTAACTACAGATACGACTGCCGCTAATGGACCAATCGCGTTAGCCACGTCGTTTGAACCGTGGGCGAACGCCATACAACAGGCGGTCAGAACCATCAGGATAGCAAACACTTTTTCAACGTTAGCGTACATGGTTTTATGGGTCGCTTTCTCATCCATTTTTAAACGAGAAATCACCACTTTACCAATGATACCGACGATCAGCGCAATCACACCCGCCAGCATATAAGCTTCGGCGCCTTTTAAGTGAATACCAACGTGTGATAGACCCTTAAGGATGGTCACTAACGACATGATAAAGCCCGCAAAAGCCATGTAGAAAGGCACATAGCGTTTCGCGTTAGCGAGTGGGTTATCTGTGTTGAAAATCAGTTTTTGTGTGCTTTGGAACAGAATGAAGGCCATAAAGCCAGAGATTGCAGGAGTGATGACCCAAGAACCAACAATACCACCTACTTTTTCCCAAGCGACTGAATCAGTGCCAACACCCACAGCCGCGAAGCCGATAATCGCGCCCACGATAGAGTGAGTGGTAGATACTGGCCAGCCTAAGGCTGATGCAACAACTAACCAAATTCCTGCGGCTAACAGCGAGCCAATCATGCCGTATACCAGCAGTTCAGGGGTTTCGGTAAAGTAGCTTGAATCAATAATACCGTTACGGATCGTACTGGTTACTTCGCCGCCGGCTAAGTAAGCACCAGCAAATTCGAAGATCATTGCGATAATAATCGCTTGTTTAATAGTAATAGCGTTGGAACCTACAGAAGTTCCCATGGCATTGGCTACATCGTTCGCACCAATACCCCACGCCATTAGAAAACCAAACGCGGCCGCAATGGCAATAAGCCACGGCCCATTAGTGGCTAAGACGTTAGCCACCTCCATACCTGCATCAACCATATTGATACCTTGATAACCTTATTTATTAAACGCGAGCCAGCATAAGCTCAAGACGCGAACCGACTCGTTCGGCAAGATCTGCAAGACCACCGACCCATTCAATCGTTTTATAGAGGAACATTACATCGACAGGATTCAATTCTGATTCCAATGCAAATAGCTGACGACGTAGTTGAATTTGCAGATCGTCAGTATCTTCTTCGATGATATCGAGTTCGTTGATCATTTTAGCCACTAAGTCGACTTCACGACCACGGAAACCTGCTTCAAGCAAATCTTCGAGTTCGTTAATGACTTGTTTTGCAAGACCCACAGCGTCGATACAACGTTGTAGATACGCAATGAAAGGCACTTGCATGACCTGAGGGATTAATAATTGACGGCCGATAACACGACCTGAGATATCTTTTGCTTTGTTAGCGATTTTGTCTTGTTGAGTAAGGAGTTCCAATAGATCTGTACGCTCAACTGGCATAAACAAACCGCTTGGCAGAGTGAGGCGAATTTCACGCTTGAGTGAGTCACCTTGCTTTTCCGCTAAACTGATTTGCTTGCGTAGTTGAACTGCACCATCCCAGTTACCTGTAATGGTGGCTTCGAAAAAGGGGACCAGTAACGATGCGCAATCGTAGACTTTGTCCATGTGCTCTTGAAGAGGCTTAATTGGCGATTTTGCAAACACGCCCAAAATAGAGTTTACTGGCATTGCCGTTTACCTATTTAGATTGTTCCATGATTGGAAAAAGCGGGCGCATGTTACCCTATGCGTCCGCGTATTGAAACTGTGTTTTTTGAGAAAAAATCACAGCTTTATTCTAACGGGTTATATACCAACTTCAAAACCAAATCCTACGGGATTTTTATGACACATTTGTGACATTATGAACTAAAAGTGACGCATCAATGAATCTTTGATGACAAAATGAGCGGTGCCGCAATGAATGCAGAGATAGAATTAAAACTGTTTTTCCTTCCTAAGTTTCAAGAATCCTTGATAAATAAGCTAGATAGCCTGCCGAACGCCATATCGCAGGGAAAGCGTCGCTTAAGCAATGGTTACTTTGATACCCCCGCATTACAATTACGCCAATGGGACATGGGGCTAAGGGTGCGCGGGTTTGATGGTCACAGAGAGCAGACGATTAAGACGGCGGGGCAAGTTGTGGGGGGGATCCATTCTCGTCCCGAATATAACGTCACCATTGCAGCCGATAGCCCAAATTTAAGCCTCTTTCCTGCCAGTATCTGGCCCGCAAATGCCAATTTAGCGGCTGTACAGGCGGAGCTTGGCTGCGTATTTCACACCGATTTTTATCGCCGCGCTTGGCATGTGACTCTAGGCGAGAGCCTTATTGAGGTTGCTTTAGACACTGGAGAAATCACCGCCAATGGTCAGCATGAAGCACTCTGTGAACTCGAATTTGAGCTATTAGCGGGGGATGCCTGCTCATTATTAACACTGGCTACTCAGGTGGCCGATAGCGTTCCTGTGCGTTTAGGTAAAGCCAGTAAGGCGCAGCGTGGCTATCGACTCGCGGGGCAATCTAAGCCATTAACCTTAAGTGCTCTCGAGTTTTTACCGCTGCCTGTGCCTGAGGATCTCAACCTGCATCAGCCTCATCAGCAGGATTTAACGGCCACCTGCCAAGTGCTACTAGAAACTGCGCTCGAACGTTGGCAGTTGCTCGAAGCCATGATTGCCGAAGAACAAGATAACGAAGCCGCGATAGCCCTTTGGTGGCGGATGCGCGCCTGTATCCGTTTACTGCGTATGACGCTGAGCCAGTTTGGCCTTGCTAACGCTACTTTGATGCAGTGCTTTAATCTGATTGAATCCCAGCTTACGTTTATTGAAGAGGCACAGGCCTTAGCGGCCTTGCTCGGCAGTCAAAAAGGGTTATTAAGTCGGCTCGAATCCCGCCAAGCCTTGATGCAACAATTACAGCAACAGTTTGAGGCGATGGATTTGCCAGGGCGTTTAAGCTCGCTTTGGCAAGGCGTCGAATACGGTCAATTGCAGTTGGCTATCGTTGAGATCCTATTGGCGCTTAGCGCGGGTAACATAGAACTGCCCGCAGAGCTTGGGTTATCCCAGCATGCTGATCATGCACAGGAAGCCTCATGGCAGGCGGTTCTCTCGGCTATGCCTAGCGATAAGACCATGACAGCCGAGGATTATTTGCAGTGCGCCGTTTTACTCGATGAAAGTATTCAAGTAGGACAAGCGTATGGGCTTTTGTATGAGGCGAAATCCCGCGATGCCTTTAGGGCTCCCTGGCAGGATCTGGTGTTAGGGATTCGAACCTTAGCCTGTTATCAGCAATTAACCTTTGCAGCTCAAATGCTTGGCATTGACTTAAGCGACTGGCTTGAGGCTAAGCAGCAAAGCTTACTTTTTGCGATGGAGGCCTCGAGGCAAAATGCAATTCAGCAGACGACCTATTGGTAATAGTCACATTGCATAAAGCGTAGGAAGGCCATGCCTTCCTAGCTATTTTTCGCTTCTAGTGCTTGTTTTAACTCGGCAATTTTTGCCAACATCTGCGTCTGATTTTGCTCCATCTGCCGCTGGTTTTCTTCCATTCTGGCAAGAGCCATTTCGAGTTCGCTTTTAATCTCTGCCTTATGGGCGTCTTGACGTTCTTGGCGCTCGCTTTCATCGGGGGCGACAAATACCGACGCCATATAACCCGAAATCACCCCGAAAAAACTCACGCCACTGACAATCACTATGCCACCCACAATATGTCCTGCGGTGCTGACGGGATAGAAATCACCATAACCCACGGTTGAAATCGTCACTAAGGCCCACCAAATGGCTTGCTCGGCGGTTTGAATATTAGCGCCCTCTGTGCCGCTTTCGACGATCAGAATGATAATAGAGGCGAAGGTTAAAATGGTCACCATAGCGACCAGTAAACTGGCGAGAGTGGCTTGTTTACGCTGTTTTATCAATGGAATAAGGAAAGAGCGGCTCATGCGGATTAAACGGATCACCCGCAGGATTTGAAATACCCTCGCAATTCGCAGCGCCTCGATGGCGGGGATGCTGGCGATAAAATCAATCCAATGATGGCGCAGATAAAAAACTTTATCGCGAGCGCGAAACAGGCCAATGAAAAAGTTGACCATAAAAATCATGCAAATCGTGGTATCGATAAAAAACAGTAACCGATAGGTTTCTTTGTCGAGGCGGCCAAAGGTCATCACCAGCACTATGATGACTGAGAGCAGCGACAGCAGCATCATAGCGAATTCGAAGGGAGATGGATTACCCAGAGAACGGAGCGACCAAGAGGTTTTATCTGTCATGCCTAACATGATCCCTGTGTTTTAAGGCGAATGTCTAAGGTAAAAGAGTTTACGCTATGAGTAAATTAACTTTGTGATAAATCGCCCGACTTAGGTATGTCAGGCGATTTAATGGCTTAAACTGAAGCCGACTGATTAATCTTCAGCGACAAAACGCACTAGGTCTTCGAGCACGCGGCGTTTAATCTCAAGCTGCGCATCGGCGCTGAGGCCATATTTTTCTGCGAGCTGTACGTAATCGTCGGCGTTAAGAGATACGGTTAAACGTGGACGAGTCGGACGTTTTGAAACACTTAGGCCTAAAATGGTACGGATTTGATCGGAAGGACTGACACCCGCATCGAGCGCGGCTTTACGAATAGAATATTGAAACTTTTCATCGAGATCGAAGGCAACTTGTGTCGCTTTTGCGGCTTGCTGGTTCTTTTGCCATTGCTCTGGGAGAGGGTGTTTCGTTTTACTCATTAGGTGCTACCTGTTGCTATCAACCGAACATTTCGAGCGAATTATATTGGGATTGTAATGGGTTAAGCGATAAAGTGCGAATCGCGCACTTTATCATATGCCAAACTTTACTGACCGGGCCAGTAGTCGCGAATGTCTGACAATGGACGATATAAGGTCAGAACCACATCGGTATCGCCACCCTCATATACTTCGACTTCTACCGCGCGGCTTTCATCATCGTCGAGTAATAAATAATATTCGAAGGGCTCGCCAGTTGCGCCATTAGCATCCTGCGGCGGTTTTAATCCGCGGTAGTCTTCACGGTGAAAATAGCCAAACAGCGCAAAGGTCACTTGATGGTATTGCTTACCCAGCCATTGTTCGAGTTGCTCGGCTAATGGTGGCGATAGCTCTTGGGTGGTGAGTTCGGCGTGGCCTGGTTCATCGAACAGGGTGCTGAATTGCTCTAAATCGAATAACTGCTCTACCTGCGCGCGGGTAATTTTAAGGGAGAAAGCGAGGTAGGTTTCATCGTCCTCTTCAATACTCAAAAATAGCGTCTCGCTACCATGACCTTTTAGCACCCACTCGGTTTGCTGATTGCGTTCAAACTCATAGGTATTCACCGCTTCGACTTTCAGTTGTTGACCGCGCAATTGTGGCGGCAGAGCAAAGCTATTGTCGATGGAGATCATATCGCCGATCTTGAGCGCAGAGGGATGATTGAGTTCACGCGCTGGCGGCGCCTTTTTACCAAAAATACTGTTAAAAAATCCCATATTCGCTCCTAAACAGTGCGGACAATTCCCTTGTTAACACCATGAGTTAGCTGGCGTTAAGGGCATATTAGCGTACCTAAAACAAAAAAGCCGAGCACAATAGGGGGTGATGGTCCCATTGGTGCTCGGCGTTTGGTCAATCATGAATTAGCTTTTACGTGCCTTGATACGTTCGAGCACGGCGTTGGCATTGGATTTTTGCTCACCAATGCCTGCTTCGGCTAATTTGGCCTGCAATGATTTATCGCTGCCTTCTTCGGCTAGGGTTTCAGCGGCTTTTAATCTGTCATCAAACTGTTGTTGACGCGACTTGATACGCTCTAATGAATCTTTGGCATTCAGCAGCTTAGAGTTGCTTGACGCAAAAGAGTCGGTAATGGTCGCTGTCGCCTTTTGCACGCTTTCGGTGGTTTTGACCATGCTTAACTGACGTTGATAATCAGACAGTTGACGCTCGGTCTTCTTCACTAAGTCTTTCAGGCGCAGTGCATGGGCGCTAAAGCTGTCGTTGGCGCTTTGCTGCTCTGCCAGCTCTTGCTCCAATTGTGCAATTTTTTCAGCCACTTCAATGGCTAAGGTTTCATTGCCTTTGTCTAATGCTTGGGCTACATAGCCTTCATGCTCGGCGATAGAACGCTTTAAGCGGTCAATTTCGCGGCTGGCTTGCATTTCTTTCGCCATTACATCGGTCAGTTCGCGCTTGGCGTTGGTTAAGTGTTTCTCGGCATCACGGATTTCCTGTTCGAAAATTCGAGTTGAGTTTGCGTCTACGATGCTTTGGCCAACTTCGGTGGCACCACCGCGAAACGCTGTTAAAATTTTGTTCAGAATGCCCATAATTGTGGCTCCTTATTTCAGATAGTCGACCATTTCATCGATAACTTCTAAGCAGTTATCGGATAAGACTGCTAACTCTTGCTCGATTTCGAGCATGCTAGATTGCAGAGACAGCGCGCCGTAAACCACGTATTTGTCATCAATTTTGGCAAAGGCTGACAATGGCATTGGAATGTTTAATTCGAGCATGGTTTCAAACATTTTGCTGCGACGTTCTTGGTTTACTTCGTTCTCGCCCCACAGGTAGCTGATGCAGAGAATTTGGTTGTCCGTAACCGATACGAATACCGGGATTTCTTCACGGCCGACCACATTCACTTGCAACACTTCGACTTCACCATCAATTGGATAGCAATCGAATTGGAAGCCGGTCTGGCTGTTATTGCCAAGGCTGTTGAGGTGATTAGCAAGAGTATGGATATTCATATTTGTCCTTATTGACATATTATGTCTGTGTTCAAAGATAGCACCGAGACATAATATGTCAAGCACTATCTTCATCCGTTAAAAAAGATCCAGTCCTTGGGTTTCGGACCATGCCTGTTGATGATAATGGTACAACTGCAACGAACCCAGTTCGTTAGGCTTAATATTGGCGGCGTCCTGATAAAAATTGGCAGGAAATTCAAAGGCGCCTTTGACTAAACCTAAGGTTAACCAGTCATCCGCTATCGGTAGTGTTGTCAGCTCGCCTAGGCGATGCTGGGCATCTTTTCCCGATAGGGTGGCAATGCTCCAGCCCCATTCTCCAAAGCTTGGGACGTTATGGTGATACTGTTTTACGTCAAACCCCGCTAAAGCCAAGGTTTTCGCGACCGAGATAAAGGCCTTTTGCGCGTGATAGGGCGAGGTTGACTGTACAGTCAGAGCGCCATCACTGCTCATTAGTTCCTTGAGCTTGCGATAGAAATAATCCGAATAGAGCTTATTTAAATCGGGATGGCTAGGATCGGGCAAGTCCACAATAATGGCATCGTATTTATCTCCTGCGGCAATCAATTTATCGACCCCATTAAAGGCGTCGTCGTGGATCACCTTAACGCGAGGATCGTTAAAGGCATTGCCATTGAGGGCTAACAGGGCTTGGCTTAGACGCTTAGGCATATCCGTATCGGGCGTTTTAAAGAGTTGCACCAATGCGGCATCAAGATCGAGCAAGGTCACTTGCTCAGGCTCCCAACGCAGCACTTGCTTTAGGCCCAGACCATCACCACCACCAATGATTAATACTTTGTTATGGCGAGCGCTGGCCGCAAGCGTTGGGTGAACTAAAAACGCATGGTAGATATGCTCATCGATACTCGAAAACTGTAATCGGCCATTGATATACAAAGAGTATATGGGGGAGAGGCCATTGCCGCGTAAGCGCTCGGTAAAGGTGAGTTGTTGAAAACGCGTGGCCTTAGCGTAAACCACTTTGTCTTTATAGAGCAGATTGTTGAACTGCAGCTCCCAACTCGGCCCTTGAATGGCGAGCAGCAATAATACGCCCGTGACCACAAAATGCCCTGCGAGCAATAATTTTGCCCTTTGGATCTTGGGCCAAAAACGCCAGATAAACACAAAGCCGGCGAGCAAGTTAAAGCTGGCGGTCAGCGCGGCAGCGAGTTGAATATCGATGGCCAGCATAAAGCCGACCCAAATAGCCGCGCCAATGCCTGCGCCAATATAGTCGGCGCCGTAAATCGTCCCCGCGTTGTGGAGTAAATGCTCGTCAGAAAGGGATTGTCTCACCCTCGCGATCAGCGGAATTTCCATCCCGATCATCAAGCCGAGCGAAACGCCCCAGATATAGGGCAGATATTCGCTCAGCTTTTGTAGCGAACCAACCATGCCACCTTCAGGCAGTTGATCCGGTGGTAAGCCTAAGGTGGAGGCGATAAGCATCGGCAGCTGCTGACCCAAACCTATCACGGCAGCGGTAATTAAAATCGCCAGCGAGCCACAGAGCGCGACCGTGAGTTCGAGCACCACAAAGCCGGTAAAGGCATCTTTAATTTTGCGAGCGGCAAAGGCGCCAAGACCCATGGAGACGATCATCAGGCCGATCATAGTGTAAATGGCGGCTTCTAACGCGCCTAAGATCCGGCCTGCGTAGTGGGACAACAGGTATTCGTAGATCAGGCCGCACCCAGCGAGTACGGCCATAATGCCCAATAGTAGGACATCATCGAACCAGCTTAGGCGACTCGTTTTTACCGCTTGAGTCGCTGAGCCAGTTGTTTGGGATTCGTGCATTGGATTACGCCATTAGGGCCGTGAGAATAAGTGCGATAGCAATACTGATGGCCATTTCTACAGCAGCGATACCAATGTTGTGCTGTCTCTCTACCTCATCCGCCAAATCGATTCGTGCCAGCACCAGCTTTTTGATCACAAACAGTAGCAGTGTCAGTACCACCAACATGATGATAGAGAACACTAACCAACCGATGATGTTAGTCACATAGGCGGTTGGGTTGAACAGGATAAAATGACTCGCAGCATTAAAGCTAAGTGCCATGGCGATCATAAAGCCTGCATGGCGAATGGCTAATGCCGTGTGGCCTTGGGCGAGAGCTTGCTGCATGGAAGAGTCTTGATTACGACTCGCGAAGCGTTTTTCGCGTAGGCGGGTGAGCAGCACTAGCATCAACTGCGAAATCGCAAAGGCGCTGAAGATGGCAATAAAGGTGTCGAGTGTTAAATCCTCGGCCCACAGCAGTACGGCACGAATAATAATCGCGGTAGCGATGGCAGCACTCGCATCCACAATGGCGACAGACACGTTGCCTTTAAGGATTTGTTGATTCTTATCTAACTCGTTTAGCGCGATTTTGTCGTGTAAAAAACGTCCGAGTTTAATCAGCACTAAACCAAATAACCCGTAGGCACTCATGCCAATGGCTTCGGTTAAATAGGAGGGGGCAGCAGCGCCAGTAATTGCGCCTGTCAGCACTATGCCGAGCGCGGCAACAGCGCCGGCGGTGCTGATCCCAAAGGCAAAGTTATCGCGTTCAGCCAGCTCTTTACTGCTATTGACTCTGACGCTCCAACCCTGCAAATAACGCATTAATGTCAATAAGATAACCGCAATCGTGAGGTCAATTGCCAGTATGGTGACTAGCTCTGGTGTGATACCGAAATCCTGAAATAATGTCATGGGAGATCCTTTAGTTTACTTGCCTCGGCGCACACTGCGGGTCGTGCGGTTGCTGGAATTACGGAAACTGCTGTCTTTAGAATAATTTGAGCGGAATTTGCTGCCCGACTGCGCGCTCGACTTATTCGCTGTGGTATTGGTTTTAGGCGCGCTGCTGCTCTCACGGGAGAGAGCCGTGGCACCCGTGCGCGATTTTGAATAGGGGCTGTCGAAGCGTTTCCCTTGAGAATCGAAACGTTTTTTGGTCTGCTCGAAGGTTTTTTCCTGCGCCTGTGCTTGTTTTGGCGAGGTATAGCGATAGCGACCTACGTCGTTGTAATAGCTGTAGCCACGGTTACCCGACCAACGGTCGTAATAAATGGGGCGGTGGAAAATATTCGAAAACATCGAATACATGCCGTACCAAGCCCAGAAAGACATGCCGCTCGAGTCTGTCTGCCAGCTGCCGTAAGCAGGGTTACCCACCAATTGGCTACCAGGGCCAAAATCTTCGGCATTATTGGCAAGGGCTGCCGCTTCACGACTGATGGCATTAACGCGGGCAAGCTTGCCATCCGACATATCGGCAATCACGTTGACGGGATCGGAAAGCATGTCGTTATACAGGCTGGGATCGGCCGCTTGATAGAGATTCTCAACCTCGGCGAGTTGCTGGTCGAGATCGGTAAAGTTAGCCGAGTTTTTGGCATCGTCTAAGCGGCGCTTCAGCGACGTATACATTGGCCCTTCGGCGGTGGAATCCTTGGCTAATTCATCCAAGAGTGGCGCAAAATCGGGCTTTTGCTGTTTGAGCAAACTGCTATATTGCTTGAGCAGATTAGCGTTACGTACCTGACCGTCCTCAAGCATAGTATTGAGTGTCGAGAGGCGCTGCTGAGTGAGTTGTTGATACTTCTCAATTTTCTCTGGCCTGTCATCGCCACAACCCGTAAGCGATAAGGTCGCGGCCAAAATGAGTATCGACGTGAGAACCCGCATTAGCATTCCTGCCATGTTTTCTCCAAAAGTGCTGAAATAAAACTCAAATATGGGCGGACAATAATAATCTACTTGCCCAATATGTTTGCCTCACAGGTTATAGTACCCTAAACAGCCAAGAAAGAGGGGGCCACCTTCTTTTGGGTTGAGTTTGCCATGGAGGGAAATTTGCCTTGATGCATGGCAAAGGCATCAAACCTGATGTGACTTCATTCTATATCATTTGCGACATAATATGTCGACGTTTAAATTTGTTAGGGATTATTATGGCCGTACAAAAAGACAGTAATAAGTCATTGTCTCCCCTCATTACCCAAGCTTCAGATCGTCATTGGGCACGCCTCGCCGAAGTATGGTCAGAAGGTCTGGCAAATTTAACGCCTGCGCAGCAGCAAGAACTGAAAAACGTTTTAGGATTAAGCGATTATATCGCAGCGCAGTTAACTCGGTCACCCGAGTGGATTAACACTTTATTCGCAGGCGATCTACAGCAAGTGGAGCGGCAGACCTTTGATGCCCAGCTACACGAACAGTTAAATAGTGCGACGACTGAAGACCTCGCAAAACGTCAATTACGTCGATTCCGTAACTATCAAATGGTGCGTTTAGCCTGGCGAGATTTTTTAGATTACGCCAGCTTAGAAGAATCACTGCTGGACCTCTCGGCACTCGCCGAAGCGTTGGTGATTGGTGCAAGGGATTGGCTCTATAAAGAAATGTGTGCCCAATATGGCACGCCTATGGATAAGGCGGGCAACCCGCAGCCTTTGCTTATCTTGGGCATGGGCAAGCTCGGTGGGCGTGAGCTTAACTTCTCCTCCGATATCGACCTTATCTTTACCTTCCCCGAACATGGCGAAACTGTGGGGGGGCGCCGAAGCCTCGATAATCAACAGTTTTTCATCCGTATGGGGCAGCGGCTAGTTAATTTACTCGACCAAATTACTGTCGATGGGTTTGTGTTCCGCGTCGACATGCGCCTGCGTCCCTACGGCGAAAGTGGTCCATTGGTGGTGAGTTTTAGTGGCCTTGAGGATTATTACCAAGAGCAAGGGCGGGATTGGGAACGCTATGCCATGGTTAAAGCCCGTTCGCTCGGACCTTGGAACCATTTTTCCGACGAATTACACAGCTTGCTGCGCCCCTTTGTTTATCGCCGTTATATCGACTTCTCGGCGATTGAATCTCTGCGCAAAATGAAACAACTCATTGCCCAAGAAGTGCGTCGCCGTCAGTTAACCGACAATATTAAACTCGGTGCGGGCGGGATACGTGAGGTGGAGTTCGTGGTGCAAAGCTTTCAGCTGATCCGCGGCGGTCGTGAACCCGCCCTGCGCCAGCAGAGCCTATTTGGGGCCATGGATACCCTTTACAGCCTAGGTCAATTCGAATACTTAGCGGTCGATGAGCTAAAACACAGCTACTTATTACTGCGCCGAGTCGAGAACCTGTTACAGGCGATTGATGATAAGCAAACCCAGACACTGCCAAATAATCCCCTCGATTGGGCAAGACTTTGCGCAGTGCTGGATATGACCAACGAAACCGATCTTCGCACCCATATCGAGGCGGCGATGGCGAAAATTCATCGCCATTTTAAAGCCACAGTGGGCGGTGAAGAAGGGGAGGAGAAAGCCGAGCATTGGACTGCGCAGCTGTGGAATGTGCAGCAGGACGACCACGCGATTAACCTCCTCGCCGAGCAGCAGATTGACGACGATAAACTCTGGCCGCTGCTCAGCAGTTGGCGTGACACCGTGACTAAACGCTCGATTGGCCCCCGTGGTCGTGAGACCCTCGATAAATTAATGCCAAGGTTGCTGGACGAGTTACTCAATCAGCCGAGCCCTTCAGCGGCCTTCGAGCCTGTCTCAAAGGTGCTAGAGCAAATTCTGACGCGCACGACCTATCTTGAGTTACTGTGCGAAAACCCCGGCGCACGGCAACAGCTTGTGAGCCTGTGCTGCGCCAGTCCTTGGATTGCGGCGCAGCTTGCTAAATTCCCGATGTTGCTCGATGAGCTTATCGACCCTGCGCATCTGTACGATACAACCTCGCTTGATGATTACCCCAGTGAGCTACGCCAATATCTGCTGCGAGTACCTGAGGATGATATGGAGCAGCAAATGGAGGCGCTGCGTCAGTTTAAGTTGTCACAACAGCTGAAAATTGCTGCCGCCGATGTGACAGGCGTTTTACCTGTGATGCAGGTGAGTGACCACTTAACCTTCTTGGCCGAAGCCATTATCGAGCAAGTGGTTATGCAGGCATGGCAACAAGTGGCGGTGCGTCATGGTGTGCCCAGTTATCTTGAAGAAGGCAACGACACCGGCTTTGCGGTCATAGGCTATGGCAAGTTAGGCGGTATCGAATTGGGTTACGGTTCGGATCTGGATTTAGTTTTCCTCTACGAAGCGCCCGAAAATATGGCCAACAGCCTTACCAATGGCGATAGACCGATAGAAGTGGGTCATTTTTATTTGAAACTGGCTCAACGTATTTTGCACTTATTCTCGACCCGAACCACCTCGGGTGAGTTGTATGAAGTGGATATGCGCCTGCGTCCGTCTGGCGCATCGGGCTTAATGGTGAGTGAGATTGCGCGCTTTGGTGAGTATCAAGCGCAGGAGGCCTGGACATGGGAACATCAAGCCTTAGTGCGCTCACGTTTTGTTTTTGGCGATAATAGTTTAGCGGCTAAATTTAGCCAGATCCGCGCCTCTGTGCTTGAGCAATCAAGGGACAAGGACGAGCTGAAAAAGGCCGTGCGTGAGATGCGCCAAAAGATGCGTGACCATTTACTTAAAGTCAGCGAAGGTGAATTCGACTTAAAACAGAGCCCCGGCGGGATCACGGATATTGAGTTTATCGCCCAATATTTAGTGCTTGCTCACGCACATGAGTATCCCGAATTGTCGATTTGGTCTGATAACGTGCGTATTTTTGGTGTGCTGGCAGAGCTTGAGCTTTTGCCGCTCATGAGCGCGCAGCATTTGACTCAGAGTTATTGCTGGCTACGGGATGAAAATCATCGTCTCACCCTGCAACAAAAAGCCGGTAAGTTGGCCTTTGATGATGTGGCTGCCCACGCGGAGAGAGTGGTTGTGATTTATCAGGCAATCCTTGAGTAAATCAACGTGGGCCTTGCAGTTAGTCTAAGCTTGTTAGAGAGCCATTAGCGGAGTGTACTATGCAATTACCTCCCATTCCTGAGAATGAGTTACAACGTTTAGCCACCCTGAGGGCGCTGAATGTACTCGATACCGATGCCGAGGAAAGATTCGACAGGATCACTCGGCTAACGCGGCGGATCTTTGCCCTGCCGATTTGCGTGGTGACCCTAGTCGACGCGAATCGTCAGTGGTTTAAGTCTCGCCAAGGGTTAGAGGTGACTGAAACTCCAAGGGATATTTCCTTTTGCGCCCATGCTATTAACCATGATGGCGTGTTTATCGTTAACGATGCCCTCAAGGATCCCCGTTTTTTCGATAACCCCTTAGTTACCGAGCCTCCGCATATCCGGTTTTATGCGGGTTATCCTCTTACCATTCAAGGGGAATATCGGGTCGGGACGCTGTGTTTAATCGGCAATGAGCCGCGGGAGTTTAGCGACGATGACATTGAAACCTTAACGGATCTGGGGCAAATGGTTGAAGCCGAACTGCTGTTTATCGCGCAAAATACCTTAGATCCGCTCACCATGATCTCTAATCGGCGTGGGTTTGAACTGCTAGCCTATCAATCTCTTGCCAGTTGTCGACGTACTAACGCAAAAGCGGCGTTAGTGTTTTTTGACCTCGACTTTTTTAAAGAAGTAAACGACAGCTTTGGCCATCGTAAGGGCGACCAAGTGCTCTATGATTTTGCCCATATTTTAATGGCAGCGTTTAGAGAGTCCGATGTGATAGCCAGATTGGGCGGAGATGAGTTTGTGGTGCTGCTCAGTTTTGTGCAGCCTGATACCGTCAGTTTTGCCATCGAGCGTTTTAAGTTATTGCTTGAGCAATATAATCAGCAACGTCCGCAGCAACGCCCGTTAGAAACCAGTATCGGTGTTGCCCATTGGTCGCCAGAATCCGATATGAACCTTGAGGATTTACTCGATACCGCCGACCGGGCTATGTATGAAAACAAAGCCTTACACCACTTGGATAAGCCCTAGTGGATTGGGCGTTGGTTCAGTGATAAGCAGATTGAAAAGCTAAAAAGGGAGACTGTCGTCTCCCTTTTTTATGGGCGAAGTTTAAGCGGTAATTTGTATCACCCAGTGCTGATACAGGGGCAAACCGATTAGCACGTTTACCGGGAAGGTAATCCCCAGCGATGCCAGCATCGCTAAACCGATATTGGCCTCGGGAATCGCGGCGCGGATAGCGGCAGGCGCTGCAATATAGGAGGCGCTGGCACTTAAGGCCGCAAGTATTAAGATGCTACCTTCGGGCAATTCCAACCACAAACCGACTCCGATACCACACCATGCCAAGATAAACGGCGTTACGGCGGCAAATACTAACAGACGCCATTGTTGTAGTGGCAGTGGTAAGCAAACTTTTGCCGTGACTAAGCCCATCTCTAGTAAAAACAGTGCCAGTAGGGTTTTAAAGCCGCCGAGCAGCACTGGTGTGAGAGGGGCAAGTCCCGTCGGGCCATAGAGCCAACCTATCACGACACCGCCAACCAGTAGCACGACGCCACGGCTGGTTAGCGCCTCGTGCAACACACTGGATTTATGGGCCGTTGGCGCGGCATCTTGCCCCGCCTGTTTTGAGCTTAAGTATCTGTGCAGCCAGAGCATAACCACAATCGCGGGCAGTTCGAGTAGCACTAGGTATAGGGTGGTTTCTGGTCTTAATGTCATCCCTGATTTTTCCACCATGGCGAGAACCACGGCAAAGGTGCCCGCGCTCACCGACCCATAATGGGCGGCGATACTGATGGCATCGGTTCGACCGAGTTGCACTAAGCGCGTCAGCACAGGGTAAAGCACTAAGGGGATCAGTAAGCCTAAGGCGACAACGGCAACCAATTCGGTGATCACTAGGTTTTGGGTATGGCCGTGCAGCGCCATACCGCCCTTAAGCCCTAAGGTCAGCATTAACAAAATCGAGAGGGTTTCGTAGATGGCGGGGGGGACCTTAAGATCGGATTTAACCAAACCGGCGAGTAAACCTAAGGCGAAAAACGCAATGACAATATCTGGCATAAGTATCTCATTAATAACGACATCAACAGAATAATGCGCCGAGAAAGTTCCACGGGCATCGATGGCTGGAGATTCTGAACCCAATTCGCTATATTGAAAAATAAATTATTTGCAGATTAGGTATAGATAAAAATCTATGGATAAATCATCCCAAGGCCAACTTAAACTTCGGCACTTAAGCTTTCGTTTGCTTGAGGTCTATGTGCAGGTCGTCAGGCTTGGCAATATCTCAGCCGCCGCGCGCGCCTTGCATCTCACTCAGCCGACGGTCTCGCTACAACTGAAGAAATTGGCGGATATTTTGGGTGAGCCTCTGTTAGTAAGCGCAGAGGGGCGAATGCAGCCGACCTTAGTTGGGCAAGAGCTCTATCGGGTTGCCTGCGATACCTTGAGTCGTTTCGAAGACTTCGATGCCTTTATCCAGCAGGCGAGGGGCGGCAGTGTGGGCCATATCAATATTGGTCTAGTGACCACGGCAAAATACGTGATGCCTCGGATTTTAGGGGCCTTCTATCGGCAATTTCCGCAGGTGAAAGTCACTCTGAATATTGGCAACCGTGCGCATATTTTGGGGCGATTCGAACGTCAAGAAGATGATTTATATCTCTTTAGTCATCCCCCAAGTGGTGAGCATGTATTATCTGCGCGGATCATTAAAAATCCGCTGCAACTGATAGCCCCTAAGGACCATTGGGCAGTTGAGCGCCAACATCTCAACTTTAGCGAGTTGAAACAAGAGCGCTTTATCATGCGCGAGCCAGGCTCTGCCACACGGCTGATGTTTGAGTCTTGGTGTAGCGCCCAAGGCATTGCCTTGAGCGACACTATGCAAATTGAGAGCAACGAGGCCATCCGTTTAAGCGTGGCATCGGGCTTAGGCTTATCGGTGATTTCGGCCCACACTCTGCAAGAAGGCCGTGAAAAACCCGCAATATTGTCGGTGAACGGATTTCCACTGGAGAGTAACTGGTATCTGGTGGGGCGCAAGGATAGGCGCTTACCCTATGCTGCCATGCAGTTGGTGTCGTTTATGGCGAGTCAGCTCGCCGAGTGTATTGAACCTGAGTGGGTTGCCGTGGATATTCAGCAGTTAAGCCAACGGTTTAATGGATGATACTCCGTCTTGGCGTTTAACTGACGATGGGTAGTTTAGACAAAATAATAGGTACAGAAGTAAAAAGGAATTTAAATGGAGCTAGATTCGTTGTTGATGTTTGTGATTGCGTGTCTCTCAATCAATCTGATCCCAGGACCCGATGTGATCTACATCGTTTCGAACACTATGAAGGGTAAGGTGGCAAGCGGTCTTAAAGCGGCGTTAGGATTAGGGACCGGTTATTTTGTGCATACCTTGGCCGCTTGCTTAGGGCTCTCCGCCATTATCTTAAGTTCGGCCTTGGCCTTTAATATAGTGAAATGGCTCGGTGCGGCTTACTTATTGTATTTAGGTGTAAAAGTACTGATATCCTGCTGGCAGGGCCAGAGCAGAATCGTGATTGGCGACAACGCCGCGCCAAACACCAATGTGTTTTTACAGGGCGTGGTGGTGAGTGTGTTAAATCCTAAGGTAGCGTTGTTTTTCCTATCGTTTTTACCGCAATTTATCGACCCCGCCTCGGGCGCGGTTACCACGCAGCTGTTGATCTTAGGTTTACTCTTCAGTGGCTTAGCAACCTTGGTCAATCTGCTATATGCCGCCAGTGGTAGCTGGTTATTTAATCGAGCCGATTCACAGCGTTACGCTCGCGGACTTGAGGGCGTTTCTGGCGTGTTACTGGTCGGTCTGGCCGGAAAAGTCGCTATTAGCGAGTGATAGCTTAAGTGTTTGTTATTAAGGATCTTTTAATCGCCACCTATTAGTGGGTGCATGTGATGGCGTCATGCTTATCCACGACGCCATCGAGCATACTCTTAGATTAACTGGCGCTCCTTGGCGATTTCAGCCAACCCTTGTGCAAAGCGAGTGACCTTAAAATCAGGGAAATGGGCTTTAAATTTATCGGAAATAAATAGATTGTCGCAGCGATAACGGGGCAGCAACTCTCCCGCATCTCGTATGGTGGGATTGAATTTACCCGCGAGCCACAGTTGCCATTCTTTGACCACAGTATATCGAGCCGGCACTTTAAAAATGTCGGCAGCAAGAGTAATAAATTCCTTATAGGTCAGCCTATTGTCATCACAGGGTAAGTGCCATGTTTGGCCATAGGCATCGGGAGTATTCCCGAGTAAGGCCATGGCGCGGCTGGCATCTGGGGTGTAAATCAAACTGCGTTTCGTATCGTCACGCAAAAACACTTTGGCCTTTTTCCCTTGGGCGAGATTGTCGATAACCGTGGTATTGGTAATGCTCTGGGTTTGGCCAGGGCCGTAAAATTCTGGCGCGCGGCAGATCATCGCCTCGAGTCGCCCCGCATGGATTTCATCGAGTAACATTTGGGTGATTTCGCCCCTCACGCGGCCTTTGGCACCATTGGGCGCAAATGCTGCATCCTCGCGCTGCGGCGCCGCTGTTTGCGGATACATATAGGTATTATCGAAATACACCAGCTTGGCGCCGTGAGTCTTACAGGCCTGGATAACATTACCCATGATAACAGGCCATTGCTCGACCCAAAGCTGAGTATCCATAGGCAGTCCCGCCGTGAGATAAACGATTTCAGAGCCTTCCACCGCGGCTAAGGTTTGTGCTAAGTCGAGCAGGTTGGCGCTCTTTAACTCGTCCGTGGCATTCACTTTTTGCGGCTTGCGGCTAACAAGGCGAATGTCACAGTCAAACTCGCGGTTAAGGCTAAGGGCTAGTTCTCTGCCGATTTGGCCGTTGGCTCCGAGTATGGTTTGTCTCATGTTTTCTCCAAAGGGATGACTCGTTTGCCACTATCCTAAGGTTAAAGCTAAGTTTAAGGTCAATAGCCAATCTTGGGGTTTATTCGCTTGAGCTTAAACCGCACTAAGTGATGCCATAAGAATAAAGAAGGTATTAGGGGTGTGGTGACTCATTTAGGCTAAATCCACAGCCAGCAAAGTGGTGGCCAAAAGAGGGGGCCGTTATTGTTTTCGATCTGAAGCCTTTCAGTGATCGGGTTATTTGGTCTTGGGTTGTGATTTTGAGGGTAAAATATCCCAGCCGAATTGAGACATCACCCGCTGCGCATTGGTTTGGCAGTCCATATCTTGGGGTTTAGCCTCTATTTCGCTTAAGACCTCCAATAACTTGGCCTTATTGAGCGCGATTTTTCGCTCGATTTCTTCGAGATCGTGGACCTTTTGCCGCAGCGTAGTGAGTAGATGCTGATGATCCCAGTTGGCCAGATCGGCTGGCAGTAATAAACGAAGTTCATCGAGGCTAAATCCCGCCTGTTGCCCCGTGGTGATCATCTTGAGTGCCATCACTGCCTCAGGGGGATAACTGCGGTAACCATTGGCTTTACGCTTCACCGCTTTGAGTAAACCAATGCGCTCGTAGAATCGGATCCGCGACGCCGCAAGTCCGGTCTTTTGGGATAATTCACCAATATTCATCTTGATATCGCTTTCTTGCTGATGTTAACCGTGGCCATGGCATTTTGACTCACTCGACTCTTTGCTGGCTCATCTCAATGAGTCGACTATAGGTGCGGCGAAACTCAAAACTGAGGGCGCCGCCTTGGTAAAGTTCGTTCAGTGGCACGTCGCAACTTAAATATAATCTCACCCCTTGATCGTATAACTCATCGATAAGGCTGATAAAACGCCGCGCTGGGTCATCGTTAGCGGCGTAGGACAGTTGCCGCTCTCCCGTGGTGGCCGCTTGATTGTCGCCTGTGCCATCTTCAGTGCCGCGGGCGCGGATCCAACCTTTTACTTCGCCTCCGAGTCTTGGCACATTACGGAGCATTAACACCTTAAATCGGCTCGCAATTTCAATATAGTCGAGTTGCGAGCGCGGGCCATCGCACAGGGCATGAAAATCAAACCAAGCAACTGAAGGAAGTTGCCCTTCAGCAGTGGCGCGCTCGACGGGAATATCACGCTGACAGACGCGCAGCGTGCAGGCTTCAAGCGTTGGCGCGCCTTGGGTGAGCTTTGCAAAAATGCCATCGAAATCCAGTGTGCCCGTCAGGCCAATATTCTTTGAGGTGGCGGCAATGGCCTCAGCCGATGGCTCGTGATTCAAGGCGTGCAACCTGTGGTCTTGCTCGCCATTCAGATGCAGCATTTGGGTATGGGCTAGGAGCTGGGCAATACAGGGTAAAAATCTGTGCCTTGCGAGGCCATTTTCATATAAGCGCTCGATGGGAATATTGGATGTGGCGACCAGTACCACCCCTTGGGCAAACAGGCTCTCAAACAATCCGGCGAGGATCATGGCATCACCTATGTCTGAGACAAAAAACTCATCGAAACAGAGTACCTTGCACTCCTGCGCTAAATTTTTTGCGATCAGCTTAAGGGGATCGCGCTGCCCCGCATGTTGCTTTAAGGCTTGGTGCACCCGCGCCATAAAGCGATGAAAGTGCAATCTAAGCTTCCCCTGCTGTGGCAGGGCATCAAAGAACAAATCCATAAGAAAGGTTTTACCCCGGCCAACATCACCCCACAGATATAAGCCTTTGATTGGCTGAGCGTCTGTTCGACCAATAATCTGCTGATAAAGCTTATCTAAGGCGAGTACCGCCTGTGCCTGCGCGGGATCCTCAATCAGCCCGGCGCCAATTTGGGCCTGATAAATGGCCAGAGGTGATTGGGGGGCGGTTGCCCTTGTGAGTGGGTTTAAGACCATGGAATTTGTCATAAATTGAGTCAGTGTTATCCCTTTACGGCAGCAGCTTGGGCTAATCTTGTGTGAGAGTTTTAGCACCAATTTGCTGAAAAACCTTGCCAGCCTAACACAGTTAATCAGTGGACTAAAATCTTACCTAAAACCGACTCAAGTCAAATATCAAAGGAATCCAATGCTTTATTATTCAGGTCTTTTCACTTAACATCTTTTTCACAAAAATAATGATATGGAACTAAACCTATGGCTAGCAAAGGTAATAGTGTCACTTTTATCAGTGCCTCAACCTCAATTGAGGGTGAGATTCAACTGGCGGGCACGGCATTAGTTGCGGGTAAATTGCAGGGCAAGATTGGCTCAGCGGGACAAATTAAGATTGAACTCGGTGGTGAAATTTCCGGTGAAATCAACTGTGATGAGCTGCGGGTCTGCGGTTTATTTAGTGGCAGAGCCTGTTGTAATAAGTTGATTATTACCAATTCTGGTGTGGTTGAAGGTGAAGTAGCCAGCCATCAGATGGAGATTTACGAAGGCGGCCAGTTTATTGGTCAGCGGATTAAAGGCCCTGAGCTAGATACCTTGCCAGACATACTGCAAGCACTCGCGCCAGCAGAACATCGCTCGGATACGCAGTTATATGCCAGTGAGAGCGGTTCATTAAGAGGCGATAATCGCGCCATTCGCCCTTGGTTGTATGTTGCTGCGGCAACGGTCGTCATCGCCTTAGGTTTTAGTTTTGGACCCGAGCAATTGCGTGAGTGGTTACCGAATGTGAGTGATAACCCGCTTAGTGCTGAAGTGTCTCCCGTGGCTCAGGAGCAGGATGTTCCATTACTCACGCAACAAACGACTGCGCCAGATACCGCGAATGCCGACAATAGCGCAGCCATATCCGAAGAGTCCGAACCGCCGGCTCTGTCGCAGGATCCGGCGATGGAAGATTTACAGCAAATGGAACAAGGCCATGCACAGATGGCGCAGGGGGATAATGGCGCCGCGCCCACCAGTGAGAATGCTGGCAATAAGCTCTGATTGTTAAGATCTTTTATTTAAGCCATAAGCTCGAATCAATAAGCAGTAGCATACTATGGAGTGAGCATTTTTTTGCTCAACCACTGTTATTTGCCCATGGTTGCTAATGCTTAGCACCGAAATTCGGCTCACTATTCGCTGCAAGTTTTGGCCAAGGTTCCCGAGAAGCGCGTAACTGCGCTTTGATCTTATGTTTGCTTTTATGAATTCACTCTATGTTTGGTTTTACCTCTTAAGGGTTAATTTGTCCTTTTTTTCTGCGATTTCATTCATCTGTTAACATTTTGCGCCCGCTAATATTCGTGCCGCATTTTCATTGAGTTACCTCTCATTCTTATCGATTTTGTGCACTTCAAGCCGTTTATATTGAATTAAGTTCATTTTGTTCATGCGCTTTATGATTTTTAGTCGCCTTAAGTCCCTTAATGGAGATTAAGTTCGTTAAATATCTTTAACGAAATGTTAACGATACATTTCGTTACCTGGGCGAGGAAGTAGTCCGTCACAGACCTGACACAATTCTAATAACACAGGCATTCCCACTGGGAATGGCAGACTGCAATACAGGAGGCATTGATGCCTAAATTGACCTTACTTGCCGCGGCAACCGCTGTGGCTTTTACTGGTTTTGCGCATGCGCAAGACTTAACGCCACAAGAGCTTCAAGCACAACTCACCCAATTGACTCAAGAAGTAAACCTGCTAAAACAACAGCAGGCAGTGAATGCCGCCGCGACTCCATCTGAGCCTAGTGCGCCAGCCTTTGAGATAGGTGGTCGTATTCAACTCGATTACAACCTCTTCAATGGTGCCTATAACGCCGAACATAACGGCAGTCGCGCGCAGGAAATTTTCCCCCGCCGAGTACGTACCTTTGTGGAAGGTGAATTATCGGATTGGGATTACAAGCTACTGCTTGAATTTGCTGAAAATACTGCTGAAATCGTCATGGCTAGGATGCGTTACTCGGGTTTTGAGAATGGCCCTAAACTGCAATTGGGTAAGTTGCGTGAGGATATTAGCCTCGATGCGCTCACCAGCAGTAATCACATTGCGCTGATCGAACGTTCTAGCCTTGCCGATACTATGTCACCCTATTTCCGCTGGGGTGTTTCTGCCTACCAATATTTCCCCACCACGGGTTTACGTTACGCCTTGGGTGTTTATAAAAACGATGCCTTTGGTAGCGATGGCAAAGATGACACCGATGACTTGAATTTTGCCCTGAGCTCGCGAGTGACCTGGTCACAGGCCACTGAACCGGGCCAAGTGCTGCATGCGGGCTTGTGGTACTCGGCGCGCCAAATGGACGGCGATAACTTGTCTGCCAGCTTTGCTCGCGGCGAACTGCGAGAGACCAATACTCGCCTGATTAACTATGTTGCGGGTGGTGAAACGGCGGCGATAGATCGGCTAAATCAAGTGGGTTTAGAGCTGGCATTCCAACATAAGGCTTTGTTATTGCAAGGCGAATACGCCCAGCGGAATTTAACGACCCAAGATCCTCTGTCTGTGCTTGATGGTGAGCGTTATGAGGCGTATTACCTGCAGGCGAGTTACTTCTTAACGGGCGAACAGCGCAGCTATTCCAAGGGGAGCGCGGTGTTTTCTCAACCTAAGGGCGTAACCGATGCATGGGAATTGGCGGCACGTTTCTCTAGCGTGGATGCAAGCTCCGACTTTCAAGGCACTCAAGCCCAAACCTATACCTTAGGTGTGTCTTACTACTTCAATCCAAAAATCAAAGTGATGGCTAACTACATTCATTCTTCCGTCGATGGGGCAGGCACGATTGCCTTAGTCGGCAATGAAGATGTGGGCGATGCCTTTGCTGCCCGTTTGCAATATGTGTTTTAGGAGTAATGAATCATGTTGAAAATGAAATCTTTAGTCATGAGTGCGCTGTTACTCGGTGTCTCTGGCATGGCGAGTGCTGATATCCACTTTATCATTCCTGGCGGTCCAGGCGGTGGTTGGGATACCACGGCGCGCGGCGTCGGTGAAGCCTTAGTGAAGTCGAAAATCGATGGTAATGCCTCTTTTGAAAACCTCTCGGGCGGCGGTGGCGGCCGTGCGATTGCCTCTATGATCAAATCGAAAAACAAACAGGGCGACATCTTACTCGTCAACTCAACTCCGATTGTGCTCCGTGCACTTTCTGGGCAAATCCCGTTTAGTTACCGCGATTTAACGCCAGTTGCTGGCATAGTCGCCGATTACGGTGCCTTTGTGGTGCGTAACGATTCACCGTTGAAAACCTGGGATGATGTGTTGACTGCCTTTAAGGCGGATCCACAAAGATTCAATATCGCTGGCGGCTCGGCGCGCGGCAGTATGGACCACTTAGTTGCGGCGCAAGCGATTGCGGCGGCGGGCTTAGATGGCGGTCGTTTACGTTATGTTCCCTACGATGCAGGTGGTCAAGCTAAGGCAGGCTTACTCTCGGGCGAAGTCGATTTATTGTCGACGGGATTTAGTGAAGCGTTAGAAATTGCAGGCAGTGGTCAAGGACGGATCCTTGCGATGACGGCGCCTGAAATTGTTGCCGAATATCCAGAGGTTCCGACGATTAAGTCCCTCGGTTATGACATGACGTTTACTAACTGGCGTGGCTTCTTTGCTGCACCCGATACGCCTAAAGCCAAAGTTGATGAGTATGTGGCCAAGTTTGCGGCGCTGCTCAAGACACCCGAATGGGAACAAGTGCGTGCCCGTAATGGTTGGATCAATTTGTTTGAACCCCAAGCCGAGTTCATTAAGTCATTGGAAGCACAGGAGCAACAGCTTAAAGCCACTATGTTGCAACTGGGCTTTATTAAGTAAGGAGTGACAGATGTTGAATCGTGATCTGCTTGGTTCCTTGCTATTTGTCGCCGTGTTTACCGGATATGGCGTGCTGGCATGGCAAATTCCCTTATTGCCGTTTGAAGAATTTGAAGTCGTGACGTCTTCCACTATGCCGAAGATTTATGCTGCCATGGGGCTGATGTTTAGTCTGTTTTCTCTGGTTGCTGTCTTGCTGAAAGGAAACACGGTTCAACAGCGGGGGGCGCTGCTGACAAAAGCCGCCTTACAACAAACCGCGGCGCTGATTGTGCTGATGGTCTTGTATGCCGCCGGACTCGAACCGTTGGGGTTTGTTGTCGCTACTTTATTGTTTTTGGTCGCTGGATTTTGGTTGATGGGAGAGCGCCGCTTTAAGATCTTGTTGCTCGCCTCTGTGCCCGTGGTGTTGGTGTTCTGGGTGTTGATGACGCAAGTCTTAGGTATTTACTTGGCCTCAGGTTCTCTTTGGAGTTAACTATGTTCGATGCAATGTTTATTGGTCTATCGACCGCGTTTGAATTGCAAAACCTCATGTATGTAGTCTTAGGCTGCTTGGTCGGCACAGTGATCGGTATGCTGCCGGGATTAGGGCCGATCACAGCGATCGCCTTGATGATCCCTGTGACTTACAGTATTGGCCCCAGTTCAGGGATGATCTTAATGGCGGGCGTGTACTACGGCGCTATTTTTGGTGGGTCGACATCATCAATTCTGATCAACGCCCCTGGCGTAGCAGGAACGGTTGCGACGTCATTTGATGGTTATCCAATGGCGCAAAAAGGCATGGCGGGCAAAGCATTAGCGATTGCGGCCTATGCTTCGTTTACCGGCGGCACTATCGGCGCCATTATGTTGATGGTCGCGGCGCCATTATTAGCGCAAGTATCACTGAGCTTTCAATCGGGCGATTATGTGGTCTTGATGTTCCTCGGTTTGACGGCCATTGCAGCGTTTTCGAATCGTGGCGATTTCCTCAAGGCCATGATGATGACTCACTTAGGTTTGTTACTCTCATCAGTGGGGATCGATCCTTTCTCGGGGATGGAACGCTTCACCTTCGGTCAGCCAGATTTACTCGATGGCATCAGTTTTCTGTTAATCGCTATGGCGACTTTTGCCCTGTCGGAAGCGTTAATGAATGTGATTAAGCCGCCGAAGTCGACCGAAAACATCAACTTTTCGGCGCAGCCGATTGGCAGCACTCGCTTAACCAAAGAGGAAGTAAAAGAGATAGCGCCTGTGATTGGTCGCTCGTCGATTTTCGGTTTTTTGATTGGGGTATTACCGGGCGCAGGCGCAACGATTGCCAGCTTTATGGCCTACGGCACTGAGCGTAATTTATCCCGCGGCGCGAAACGCGATGAGTTTGGTAAGGGCTCGATTCGCGGTGTTGCGGCGCCTGAGTCGGCTAACAATGCGGCCTGTACTGGCTCATTTGTACCCTTATTGACCTTAGGTATTCCGGGGTCGGGTACCACGGCGATCATGCTTGGTGCATTGATCGCTTATGGTATTCAACCTGGCCCTATGTTGATGCAAGAGCGTCCAGACGTGTTTTGGTCTGTGATTATCTCTATGTATTTCGGCAATATTATTCTGCTGGTACTGAATTTACCGCTGATCCCTTATTTTGCCAAAGTGCTGGCTTTGCCTAAGTCGATTCTGACTGTAATGATTTTGTTCTTCAGTTTGATTGGGGTGTATTTAGTCTCATTTAATACCTTTGATCTGTTCTTGATGATAGGTTTTGCGATTGTCGCTGTGGTGCTACGTTTGCTGGCATTTCCGATGGCGCCGCTGCTACTGGGCTTCATCCTCGGTGATATGATTGAGCGTAACTTCCGCCGTGCTATGATCGCTTCCGATGGTTCTTTGAGCTTTCTGTGGGAACGCCCGCTAACACTGACTATCTTGATTGTGGCAATCGCTATGCTGGCTGTGCCATTGATCGGTTTTATTCGTAGTCATCGTAGTGATAAATTGGCGAAAGCCTCTTAATGTAAAGGTACGCTAATGAGACGCCCTAAACGCTTAGAAACCTGGTTAATCAGTGGGGTGACTTGCCTGAGTTTGTTGCTGTGCGCCTTATTTGGCGGCATCAGCTATCAAATTTTGAGCCGCAGTATTACTGAGCAATCGGGCGCTAAGGCATTAGGGCTGGCACATGCAGTCGCGACACGGGCCGATGTGATTACCGCTTTGCAGACTGGGCATTCGAGCCCCAAATTGCTGGCCGCGATAGAAGGAATACGTCTAGCATCTAAGGCCGATTTTATCGTGGTGGGCGATACTCATAAATACCGTATCGTGCACCCAGATTCAGATAAAATTGGCAAGAAGATGGAGGGCGGTGACAGCCAAGCGGCATTAGAAGGGGAGTCTTATATCTCCGAGGCGCAGGGCAGTTTAGGTCGTTCTATTCGCGGTAAAGTGCCAGTGCTTGACGAGCAAGGCGAAATTATCGGCTTGGTTTCCGTGGGCTTTTTGAGTCAGTCCGTGGGCGCGTTAATCGATAAACGTATTCCTGAAATCATCATGACAGTCCTAGGAGTGTTATTGATGGGCGTGCTGGTGGCTTTTTGGATGGGGCGGCAAGTGCGGGAAATGTTGTTCGGCTTGCAACCTGCTGAAATTGGCCGTTTATTCGTCGAGCAAGACGCGATTCTTAACACAGTGCGAATGGGTGTGGTGGCATTGGATGCCGATGGTCGTATCCGCAAGTTGAATCAAAGGGCGCGGGAGATCTTAGCCTTATCTCCGACCTGCCAACCTAATGATCTAATGTTGAGTGATTTATTGCCGCAGCACGCCGATTTTCTACTGACGAATCAAAACAAAACCATCAGGGGATTCGAGTTATTTGCCAATGAGCAATGGCTGGTGATGTCGCGGGTGCCGTTTCAGGTGCGGGATCAAAATGATGGCTTGCTGCTGACGATGCGCCCCGCCGATGAAATTGAGCGCTTGAGCCAACAACTGGCCAAAGTGCAAGAGTTTGCCGAAATGCTCAGAGTGCAAACCCATGATTACTCGAATAAACTCCATACTCTAGGCGCCTTGTTGCAACTTAAAGCCTACGACAAAGCGGTCGAATTTATCGGCCAAGAAAGCCAAGGTTGGCAGGCTCAAATCCATTTATTACTGTCGCAAATCCATGAGCCGACGATAGCCGGATTACTCTTGGGTAAGTATCACAAGGCGAAAGAGCTCAATATTGAGTTTCAAATCAGCCCAGACAGTCAACTCAGCGATGTTCAAGACGCCATTATGCTTGAGCGGATGGTGTCGATTATGGGCAACCTTATCGATAATGCCATTGAGGCTGTGCACAGGGCGAACAATCATAAGCCCCGCCGCGTGGTCGTAACTTTAGATGAAACCGCCTCTAACCTGATTTTTGATGTGGAAGACAGTGGCGATGGGATTTCTAAAACCGAGTACAGTACGATATTCGATCCAGATTACAGCTCTAAGCAGGGGGCGCAGCACGGTGTGGGCATGTATATCGTTAATACTTACCTGTGTGCCTGCCATGGCAGCTTAGAGTTTGCCGACTCAGATTTAGGTGGAGCGCGTTTTTCTGTGTATATTCCCACTAAACCTTTACCTGAAGTAGGTACCGTTTAATGCATACAGTGATCATCGTTGAGGATGAAGTCGAAGTCGCCCATTTGGTTGCGCAATATTTGTTCTCGACCAATCGTTATAAAGTGATTGGCATGGCCAGCGATATCAGTACCGCGCGGTCTTTATTGGGCGCCATCACGCCGGACCTCTTACTGCTAGACGTGTATTTACCCGACGGTAATGGTTTGAATTTACTGGCAGAATTACGCAGCCAAGGGATCCGCAGCGAAGTGGTATTGCTCACTGCGGCCAAGGAAGTGCAGATTTTAGAAAAAGCCATGCAGCTGGGCGTGTTCGATTTTCTGGTGAAACCTGTACTGTTGAGCCGGTTAGACCAAGCTTTGAGTCGATTTGAGAGTCGCCAGCTCAAACTTTCTGCCACAGAAGAGCTGACTCAATCCGTGGTCGATGCCTTTATGGAAGTGCCGACAGGGACGACCAAGGCTGCCGCTCGTTTGCCAAAGGGGGTCGATCAATTGACCCTACAGAAAATCCGTGAAGTGTTTGATGCTAAGCCGCAGGATAAACTCACGGCGCAAATGGTGGGTGAAAAGCTAGGCGTTAGCCGTTCTACTGCGCGGCGTTATTTAGAGTTTTTGTTGGAATGCAATGAGCTGGCGGCGGACCAAAGTTATGGCTCCATCGGCCGCCCGGAACGTTGCTACTACAAGTTGCGCTAGCTATTTACTCAGCTTCGATTTTCTCCATTAAGCATTAGTCCACCTTGACCCTTTCAAGCTGCCATTCTGGCAGTTTCGCTTTTAAGTCTGGGACGATTTGTTCTATATCGCCTCGCAAGATGATTAATGGCTCACCGCTAAACGCCTTATTAGCTAACTGCTGTAGCCTTTCGGGCGTTTGAGCCTGTAACTCTGTATTGAGCTTTTGCACTTCAGCTTGAGTTAACCCTGTTGCGAGCTGATGAATAAACAGGGTTTCGCGCTGGCTGGGATTGTCTTGCGTTAACAGTGCTTCGCCAATCAGATAGGTTTTAAGGGCGGCGATTTCCCCTTCGCTCGCGGGCGCCGAGGCCAGCAGCTTGAGATGATCTAAAATCCCCACCACAAAGGCGCCCGTGTGTTCTATCGCCGTACTGCCATAAAACTTGATGCTGGTGGCAAGCGGCGCATTAGCGCATTGGCCGTAAATGCCATAGGTTAAGCCGCGTTGTTCACGTAAGTCGTAATAGAGCCGACCCGAAAAACTGCGTCCCAAGATGGCGGCCAAACTGCGGCAAGCGAGTGGAATATCCTGTGCTGATAAGTGTTTATCGTCGAGGGCATAACCGATCCGTACCTGAGTTTGTACACTCCCCGGCGCATCAATCAGATAGATAGTGTGGGACTGCTTTATCGACGAAGTCGCTTGATTAACCGATTTTGGTTTTGTTGATGCCGTTGGCAAGCTTGAGTTTGTATCCCTCGGCCACAGGGCGAGGCTTTGCTTGAGATCAAACTCGGCTACTGCGGCCTCTGTGCCTTCTAAAAACAGGTGCCACTTTGCTTGGGCAAACGTGCGCTGCTGCAATTGCGACAGTTCACTTAAGATGAGTGAGTCGTACAGAGCCTGATTATTGATGCTCTGATTATAGGGATGTGCCGCCCCAAGGAGTTTATCGCGCCAGACTTTATCAATTTCGACGCCACTAAAGGCATTTAAGTGCTTATTGAGTTTCAATTGGCGGCGGATATTGTCGATATCGACCGCTGCCACTCCATGTTCGCTAAACGCATCGGCTTGCCAAAATTGTATCAATAGGCGATAGAGATGATTAACCGGCATGGGGCAGGCTAGGCTCAGATTGATACTGTGCAGGGTAACGCGAGTCTCAAAGGTTTCAAGGCAGGCATCGGTTTGGTTGAGCGCCAGACTGCGGGCTTTTTCCTGCAAGGCAAACTGTAAAATATCCGGATTTTCGAAGGGCATGCTGGGACTGATGGCGACGAGGCTCACCCTATTACTCAGCCCTTGGCTGCTGTGTACTGTGTGGAGCTGGTAGGGGAGTGTTAAGCCATCGGGCACCACATCGATAAAAGCCGATTCCGTGGGCAGGCGGATCAGCCCCACCTCCGGTAGCTGAGTTGGGGTATCGAAGCTTGCCAAGCTGGGCGCTTGGGTGGCGGTAAAGTTAAGCTGGGTCTGTTGGCAGGCCATTAGCGAGATACCGATAAGGCCAAGGCTCATGGCTTTTAGGCCTTTAAGGATATTTTGCACTATTGCCAATCTAGTGAATGGAATCGTTTTTATCATAGTACCGCGTCCTCAAGGCTATCGCTCACACCCGATGGCAGCCACTCCAGCAATGTCTTTCCTACGCGGATATACCAAGGCGGTAACAGGTCAACCCTGACCATATCGGTGGTAAAGTATCGCGTGGCCACCCGTTGAATATCCTCTGCACTAACGGAGTTAATCCGTTGCCACTGGGCCGTTAAAGGATGTATTTGGTCTTGTTTCGCCGTGGCGGATAACAGGGTGGCGAGCGATTGAGTGTTATCGAGCAGCGCTAGCTGATTGTTCAGCCAGGTCTGTTTGAGTTGACATAGTTCTGCGTCGCTCAATGGTGTCTGCTGCACTTTAGCAACCACGCCTAAAACCTTTTCCGTTAAGTCATCGAGGGAGGTTTTGGCCCGAGGCACTAAGACCAGATTGGTTATGCCATGATTTTCCAGCTCAAAGGGCAGTGAATAACTTAACATTTGTGCCGGATCGTGCTGGCTGATTTGCGCTATGGCGCTGCGGGTATTTTGAAATAAATCGCCTTCGAGCAGGCGAATCGCGGCGGCGTCGGGATGATTTTTACCCACAGTATGCCAGGCGAGCAGTAAGCCGGGCCAAGGACCGCGCTCATCGATAAGCTCTGCATGCACGGGTTTGGGGGGGATTTTCAGCTCATCAAATTCGGCTATGGGCTGACTAGGTGTGGGCCAAGCATTAAAGTATTGTGCTATAAGCGACTTAACGTCGGAGGGAAGCTTGCCGACTAAGGATAACTGCATCGCATCGGGACGATAATGGTCGCGATGAAAGGCGGTTAAACGCTCGGGACTTGCCTCGGTAATATCCTCACGACTGCCAATAATACCGTGGCCGTAGGGCGTATCCTTAACCTGCTCTAGTAAAAATTCCATCGCACTGCGCACGTAGGGCTGGTTATCTATGGTTTGCGCCATTTCTTGGAGCACGGTTTCCTGCTGATTTTTCACCGTAGTCTGGTTCAAATCGGGGCGAATAAAACGATCGGCCTCGAGGAACAGCCCTAAGCCGAGGGCTTGGCTGGGTAGAGTGACGTAATAATTGGTGTAATCGAAATGGGTGCTGGCGTTAAAACGCGCCCCAAGGGCACTTAACTGCTGGGCATAGCTGTCGCCGGGAGCCTGCTCACTGCCCTTGAAGAGCATGTGCTCGAATAAGTGCGCATAGCCAGTTTGGCCCTTGGCCTCGTTGCGCGCGCCGACATTAAATTGGCTGGCAATGGTCAGGGTATGCTTATCCGCTTGTGGCAAGAGGTGCACAGTGAGGCCATTGGCCAAAGTGTAAGTCTCAATTTGCGACTCGAGTTGATACAGTCGCTCGGTGCCCGTTATCTGGCACTGCGCCTTAAGCGCAGGACTAAGCAACGCGATAACTAGGCCAAAATAACCGCTAAGGTATGGTCTCATTTAGCATCCTATCTAAATTACCCGCTGAAGGCTTTCATTCGTGTAGTTGTGTAAGCAGCTTAACCCACTCGTCAGATTTCATCTAAATCAGTTGAATAGCATTCAGTTTTTTAAAAGAACTGCTATGATGGCACAGTTCTTTTTCTGGCATAAGTACAAGATATGGTAAGCAGATCTCCGTTCGAATCCTTTCAGTGGAAAAGCGATATTTTTAACTGTGAAAGCACTGATATCGATAATTTTTATCTACAGCTTGAGCAGGAAATGTCCCGTTTGGGGATGGTTGAGAAAAAACTCGGTGAAGTCGGCAAGTACAGCGTCAGTCTGTATCAATCTCCCGCCGCCAAATCTGGCTTACCTTCGTTATTGATCAGCGCAGGGTTTCACGGTGAAGAATCGGCAGGCCCTTGGGGCTTACTGCACTTTTTAAGTGAAGCATCGGTCGATTTATTCGAACGGGTGAATTTGAGCATTCTGCCTCTGGTGAACCCAACAGGCTTTAAGCGTGGCCATAGATTTAATAAGTTTGGCGAAAACCCAAACCGTGGCTTCGTGTTCGAAAACGGTAAACCTAAGGCCAACGAGAGCACCTCGGTGGAAGGTAAACTGCTGTTAGAACACGCACAATTACTCATTGGAGCGAGCCGTGACGGTATTTTAACCTGCCATGAGGATGTGCTGAGCCGTGATGCTTATGTGTATTCTTTCGAACCAAGCCAAGTGCCGGGACGTTTTAGTCTCGATTTACGCGATACCTTAGGGGGTTATTTCCCTATCGCGGCCGATGGTGATATTGATGGTTGCCCGGTTAAAGATGGCCTCATTTTCAACCACTTCGATACCTCATTTGAGGCGTGTTTAGTGCGTAGCGGCGCGCGTGTCGGTGCCTGTACTGAAACGCCAGCACTGCAAAACTTCGACCAACGCGTCTTGGCAAATAGCGCGGCAATGACCCATTTCTTGGCCCTTTGCGCACCATTATGCGATTGATTCGATAAGTGCTATTTCGATTGAAACAAAAATACCCGCCTAGGCGGGTATTTTTATGGGGGTAGCGGCATCACCCGCTACTCTATTGATTCGCTTATTACTGATTAATAATCGTTGGTACGCCTGTACGCTCATCGAGCAGTTTTTTAATCACTGCTGAATCGGTATCGGCCTTGGCAATAAACTTGGCGATGTCTTTCGGTAAGGTCAGAGAGACTGGCTCTGCTGATTCAAACTCGGCAATGGTGCGCGACAGTGGCTGGTGCACGGCTAAGTAGCGCTTACCATCTGGTTCTTCGGTCGCTTTAATCGGTTGGTTCACAAATTGTACTCGGGTACCCACTGGAACCGTTTTGAATAAGTGTTCAATGTCATCGTGGCGTAAACGCACGCAGCCTTGGCTGACACGTAAACCAATACCGAAGCTGGCGTTGGTACCATGGATGGCATACAAGTTACCAATGTAGAGCGCGTAGAGTCCCATTGGGTTATCGGGACCCGCTGGCCATACCGCAGGCAGAATTTCGCCCCTTGCCGCATATTCTTTACGAATACGTGGTGTCGGTGTCCAAGTTGGGTTAGCGCGTTTACGTTGAACACTGGTGACCCAGTTTTCAGGGGTATCTTTACCAATCTGACCAATACCGATTGGCAGCACTTCAACGGTGTTCTTACCTTTTGGATAGTAATACAGGCGCATTTCGGCGACGTTGATGACAATGCCTTCACGCGGCGCATTTGGCAGAATGAGCTGTTGAGGAATTAATAGCTTGCTGCCTGGTGTTGGTAGGAAAGGATCCACGCCAGGGTTTGCTTCCAGCAAGTTGCTTAGACCGAGTTGGAATTTAGCGGCAATATCTTCGAGGGTGTGTTTACCCTCTGGCACTGTGTAATACAGGTTCTCGCCAACTAACCGACTCTTCGAAGACGGTAAAGGGTATTCCGTTGCTAAAGCGGAAAGACTCGGAAAAACCAGAGTCAATAATAAAGCTGTGGTGCGAAGCATACTCATAAGCGGATACTACGATTCCTGTTAATAAAATAACCTGTTTTACGCGGCTTTTTCTCCCCAAAACAGGGCGGCAAATTGTCGGGCAAAGTGCACTGGCGCGCGAAGCTCGCATCCTTCCTTATTTTGGCCATTATTTCAACTGAAATATGATCCGTACGGCGTATTTATCACTTATTTTAGCCTTAAGCGTTTTGCGAGGCGATGCAGATTGCCTGGGTCGAGTCCTAAGGCTCTGGCCGAGGCGGCCCAATTGCCATTATGTGCAGTGAGTACTTGTTTGATGAAGTCACGCTGAAAGGCGTCGGTCGCTTGGGCTAAACTGGCACCTTCTAACGGGCGAAGCTGCATATCGTTTACGCTTAAGCTTGTCGATGCGTTTGTCTCTACAGAGCTTTGTTTAAACGGTAAATCAAAATGTTGTGGCGCTATGGTGCAGCAGCCATCCTGTGCCGAGACGCGCGCCAGTACGGTTGCCCTGTGAATGGCGTGCTCGAGCTCGCGCACATTGCCCGGCCATGCATATTGATTGAGCAACATTAAGCTACTGGGGCTGAAGTTAAGCTGCTTCATCCCCAGCTTTTGCCGATATCGCTCGGCGAAGAATCCGCTCAACAAGGTGATGTCCTGCTCACGCTCCCGCAGGGGCGGCACCAGCAGGGGGAACACACTTAATCTATGGTAGAGATCGGCCCTAAAGCGACCAGCCAGCACCTCTGTCTTCAGATCCTTATTGGTGGCGGCAATGATACGCACATCGACTTTAAGACTGCGATCATCCCCCACTTTTTGAATATCGCCATATTGTAATACCCGCAACAACTTGGCCTGAAGCGTGAGCGGAAGCTCGCCAATCTCATCGAGAAAGAGTGTGCCCTTATCGGCCATTTCAAACTTGCCACTGCGATGGCTGATGGCGCCGGTAAACGCGCCTTTGATATGGCCAAAGAGTTCGCTTTCGGCAACCGATTCAGGAAGCGCTGCGCAATTGAGATAAACCAAGGGTTTGTGCTGTCTCGCGGATTTTTGATGGATTGCCTGTGCAACTAATTCTTTGCCTGTTCCAGTCTCGCCTAAAATCAGTACGTTAAGGTCGCTATGGGCAACAACTTCTATCTCTCGATTCAAGCTTTGCATCTGGGGCGAGTTACCGATGATTTCGGCATCGTGGTTAAGGTTGGGGCTTTTTTCCTGCACATGAGTCGAGTGGCTATTGAGCGCCATGCGCTCCAACTTTTCAACTAGCAGGGCGTTGCTTAAGGATGCGGCGGCAATCGCACTTAAGCTGCGAAGCTCAGTATTGCTGAATTGATCGAACTGTAGGGGATTAAAGGCATCGATAGTTACGGCACCGATAAGCTGCTCGTCGGCAAATAAAGGCAGTCCGATACAGGCATGGACTTTCAATGCCCCTGTTTGATTGGGGATCAAACCATCGTAGGGATCGGCAAGTTCACTGTCGGCGGGAAAACGCACTATATCCCCCGCACGGGCAATGGCCTCAAGCCTTGGATGCTCATTCAGGATAAAGCGTCTGCCGAGTACATCCTCGTTCAAACCGTCGATGGCCAGCGGGGTAAAATAGTGTCCATGGAAGGTGAGGAGCGCAGCCGCGTCACAGTGCAGGTTAGCTCTCACCGTATCGAGCAAGCGTGAGAAGCGGTCCCTGTGGGCTAAACCTGAGGTGATATCCAGAGCGATACGGGTAAGGTCGGTTTGACTAAGGGCCATAAAAACTCCTGCAGCGAGGCTTCCCTGATTTATACCATTGATTGTTATATTGACACAGGTTATTTAGACACTGCTAACCGTTAATGCGGTATGGTTCTAAAAGCGTGGTGGACGATAAACGGTGCAAGCTATAAAAAATCAGCAACCAAGGTGCCTAAACGACACCTTGGTCAGACCGGATTAATCGCTGTGGTTAGTGATTTGTTTGTAAGACTTCCTGTTGCACTTTGGCAGGTTTATTCAGGGCTTTTCTGATCAAATCGAGCAAGAAGGCGCCCATTAAGAGACCGCCGATACTGAAGATGACATCCCCAAACATGCGCATCCAAACCAGCCTTTCAACCAGCGGACTATGGATCACTTCTGGCGAACGGGCGAACCAATATCCATGGTCGATGACCGCAAAAAACTGCGTAATCCCTACGGGTAATAACGACATGAACACCATAGCCGCTAGGCCAATATTGAGGCACCAGAAGGCGCCTTTGAGCATTTTGTCATTCCACTGCATATTACCTGTGAGGCCTCGCAGACAGAAGAGCATCAAGCCCATGCCGAGCATACCGTAAACCCCCATAAAGGCGGCGTGACCATGGGTGGCCGTGGTGTTTAATCCTTGAATGTAATAGAGCGAGATAGGTGGATTGATTAAGAAGCCCAGCATACCGGCACCGACCAAGTTCCAAAACGCGGTAGCCACAAAGAACATAATCGCCCAGTGATAACGTTGCATCCAGCCACTGGCTTTACGCAGGCGGTAGGTTTCCATGGCTTCGAAACCAATAATGGCGAGGGGAACAACTTCTAAGGCGGAGAAGATGGCGCCCCAGGCAATCACCGAGGTCGGTGTGCCTGTAAAGTAGAGGTGGTGTAGGGTGCCAATCAAGCCACCGGTTAAGAAGATCACCGTTGTAAATAACACGGCGCCGTTGGCACTGCGGCCGCGGATTAACCCTAAACGTACTAACATCAAGGCGATAACGGCAGTGGCAAAGGTTTCGAAGAAGCCCTCAACCCACAGGTGTACTACCCACCAACGCCAGTATTCTGCAATCGCTAAATTGGCGTGTTTACCCATAAAGAGGCCGGCGCCATAGAACAAACCAATCGCCACGCAGGAGGCATAGAGTACCCAAATAACAGGGCGCATTTCGCCTTGCACTTTGAGGGCGGGTTTGATGGCGGCGGTGACTAAGGCAAGCCAAATCAGTAATCCGACGAGGAGTAAGATTTGCCATACTCGGCCAAGATCTATGTATTCATATCCTTGGTGACCAAAGAGGAAGTTCATATCGAGGTCAAAATACTGCTGTACCCCAATCCATTCGCCCGCCATCGAGCCAAGCACTACGACGACTAAGGCTACCCAGAGTACGTTAACGCCAAGACGTTGATATTTCGGCTCATAACCCGATAAGGCGGGAGCAATATATAGCCCTGTGCCTAACCAGGCCGTGGCAATCCAAAATACCGCTAATTGGGTGTGCCAGGTGCGAGTGACAGAGTAGGGCAGTATTTCTGAAATTGGTAAACCGTAAAACTCTTGGCCTTCTACCGCATAGTGGGCAGTGATCCCGCCGAGTAAAATTTGCAGTAAAAACAGACCAATTGCCGTGATGAAGTATTTGCCGACGGCTTTTTGTGAGGCGGTTGGTTTAGTGAAAAACAGCGGATCTTGCTCCGAAGGCTTGGGCAGGCTTTCATGTTTGCCGCTCGCATGGTGCCAGATCAATCCGCCAATCCCCGCAATTAGGGTCACAATACTGAGTATCGACCAGACGATATTATCCGAGGTCGGTGTATTGCCTAACTGGGGATCGAAGGGCCAGTTATTGGTGTAGGTATAGGGGGCATCGGGGCGTTCAGTGATTGCCGCCCAGGCTCCCCAAAAGAGAAACGCATTGAGTTGTTCGCGGCGGGCAAGATCGGGCACTGTGCCCTCTTTCATGGCGTATTGTTCACGAAGATTGCTAAGCTCTGGATCGCTCCCAAACAGGGATAAATAATGCTGCTCGACCCTGTTAATCGCTTCGATACGAGTGCTAGACAAGCGAATAAGCACTGTGCCATCGGCCTGTGGCTCGACGCTGTTATGGCGTAAATCTTCCCTTAATGCCTGCTCAAGCCCTGCCTTTTGTTGGGAGTTTAATTGGGCGAAAGGCGTTTTATATTGCTGCTCTGCGCGAATATCGAGCCAAGCTTCGGCTTCTCTGTGTAACCAGTCGGCGGTCCAATCTGGGGCAACATAAGAGCCATGTCCCCAAACCGACCCCAGTTGATGGCCGCCCATGGAGCGCCAGACCAATTGGCCTTGTTCGATATCATTTTCGCTGTAGATAACCTGACCATTCACATCGGTAAATGCATTGGGTATCGGCGGTTTTTCCCGATAGATTTCACTGCCTATGCTCAGCAGGACAGTGAATGAAGCAATCAGCACAACTAACAGTGCGATAGCGGTGAGTTTTTGTTTGCTCATAAGTCTCCTTGATGCAACGTCATTTTGATACGTTTCACCTGCTATTGCGTAATACGTGCCAAATATTTTTGTTGTTGAAAATAAAGGGAAATATAAGTTTTACTCTATGGCTAATTGTCTTTTTGATACTGAATTTTTATTGTCGATATGACAGTTATTGTCTTTGTGACAGCTTTAGGAGCTTGAATGTCGATAACACAATGGAAAAGGGGATTTTATCTACGCTTTCAAGTTATTACGGCGTTAAATTGGATTTAAGTCAGCTTCGAGTAGATACAGTGTATTTTCATATGGTTATCCTTACTATTTAGGTCGTAAAGCGTAAGTTTGTGTGGAATATTTTTTTTAAATATATTGATAAATAAGGATTTTATCTTTGTTGTGGAGAGAGTTGTGTGTTCGGCTTGTTTTTGTGTTTGTACTGGATTTTATATGAAAATTAGTCGAAACGGCCTATGAGGGAGTATTTCAATGTAGATGTTTGAAATTTAATATTTAAAACTCCATTAATTTGCATTTTTTATGCTAGTATAAAAATACAAAAATTTTCAATTGAGTCATTTTTAATCTAGGTGATTTCTTTATCGTTTAACTAAACACTCTTGTAGTTAAGGAGGCATGTGTGGATGCAGATTCCATCAATAGTTTTTTTCTGATCGGTGCCTTGCTTGCCGCTGTGAGTGTTTTGTTAAGTCCCGTGTCTTCGCGCTTGGGTATCCCTATCTTATTAATTTTCCTCGCTGTAGGGATTTTAGCGGGGGAAGATGGTCCCGGCGGCATTCTGTTTGATGACTACTCAACCGCTTATCTTGTCAGTAACTTAGCCTTAGCCATTATCTTGCTCGATGGCGGTATGCGCACGCGGGTCGCGAGCTTTAGGGTGGCACTGTGGCCAGCATTATCGTTGGCGACCTTCGGAGTCGCTATCACCACCAGTATCACTGGTGTGATGGCCGCATGGTTATTCGATTTGCATTGGCTGCAGGGGTTGCTGGTGGGAGCTATTGTCGGCTCCACCGATGCGGCGGCGGTATTTTCACTATTAAAGGGACGCAGCTTAAACGAGCGTGTTGGCGCGACGCTGGAAATCGAATCGGGCAGCAACGACCCTATGGCGGTATTTTTAACCGTGACCCTGATTGCCATCCTAGGCAATGTGGACGCCGAGCTATCCGCAAGCTTTATGCTGATAAGCTTTATCAAGCAGTTTGGCTTGGGGATTTTCCTCGGCCTCGGTGGCGGCTGGTTGCTGTGGAAGTTGGTGAATTTAAGCAAGCTTGCCGAAGGCTTGTATTCGATTTTAGTGCTCAGTGGCGGCCTGATGATTTACGCCGCGTCGAACAAACTTGGTGGCAGTGGCATTCTGTCAATTTACTTAGTTGGTTTATTCCTTGGCAACAAGCCCACCCGTGGTCGCCATTCAATCTTAAACGTGTTGGATGGCATGACCTGGGTTAGTCAAATCGGTATGTTCCTCGTATTAGGCTTGCTGCTCACACCGTCTGACTTGTTGGACATTTGGCTGCCGGGCTTGGCATTAGCCTTTGGGATGATCCTGTTTGCCAGACCGTTAGCCGTATGGCTCAGCTTGCTACCTTTTAAGAGTTTTAGCAGTCGTGACCGCTGGTTTATCTCTTGGGTCGGGCTTCGCGGCGCCGTGCCGATTATTTTAGCGGTATTCCCTATGATGGCGGGATTACCGGGCGCTCAGTTGTACTTTAACTTGGCGTTTTTTGTGGTGTTAGTGTCGCTGTTAGTGCAAGGGGCGTCACTTACCACTGCGGCGCGTTTAGCCAAGGTCGAATTACCGCCTAAGCCATTACCTATTTCACGCTCTGGGGTCGAAATTTACCCTAGCAGCGAGTGGGAAGTGTTTGTTTATCGGTTGAGTGAAAACAAATGGTGCATTGGCGAGCCGCTTAAACGTCTTTCTATGCCTGATGGCACGCGGATTGCGGCGGTATTTCGCCATAACACACTGTTGCACCCATCGGGCAGCACCTGTCTCGAAGCGGGAGATATTTTGTGCGTGCTAGGACAAGAAAAGAGTCTAGAGGCTTTGAGTAACCTCTTTAGTCAGGCGCCTGAAACCAAGGAAGTACCACGTTTCTTCGGGGACTTCTTTATCGATACCGAGGTTAAGCTGCTGGATCTGGCGCCAATTTATGGTCTGGAGTTAGACGAAGCAACCGGTGATATGACTGTCGCAGATTTAGTGGCGGCAGAATTAGGTTCACATCCGGTACTTGGGGATCAGTTCCTGTGGCAGTCACTGCATTGGGTGGTCGCAGGGCTTTATGAAGGCAAAGTCACCAATGTGGGTATTCGCTTACCAGCTGAGGCGTAATCAGTGCTTAAGCCTGCTATGCTGGGCTTAACAGGAAATGATGCTTAGGGTTTCAAGCCCTCAACAATGCCTTAAACCAACAGATTTAAAATAACAAAATGCCAAGCGATTGCTTGGCATTTTTATTTGCTTTTAAGCACTTATCTCGAACAGACGTAACGATAGCTTATTTATATAAGGACTTGTCCGTTGGATCTGGACGAGTTTTAAAGCGGCGGTGGAGCCACATATATTGGGCGCGATTTCTATCGATAATCCCTTCGATAATTTTGTTACCGCGAATGGCATCGGTCAGTTCATCTTCGCCGGGGAAGTTATCGAGCGGCGGCATAATCTCAATATGGTAACCCTTATCGCCTTCGGTGCGCTCCACGAAGAAGGGCAACACTTTGGCCTTGCCAAGTCTGGCCAGTGTGGTGGCGCCGGTAATGGTTGCTGCATCGGGCACGGCATAAAAGGGAATAAAGACCGCACTCGAACGCCCAAAATCCTGATCGGCGGTATACCAAATCACATCGGGATTACGTAAACAACGTACCATCTGGCGTAGATCGCGTTTAGGTACTAAGGCTTTATTCGAGCGCAGGCGGCCTTTGACCTGCAGGTATTCCATCACCGGATTGTTATGTGGGCGGTATACCCCGACACCGGGTTGAAATTGACCAAAAATACGTGCGCCCATTTCCAGTGGTAAGCAGTGCACTGCAAACAGAATCACCCCATGGCCAGCATTCAAGGTGTCTTGAACGTATTCTTTGCCGGTGATCTGCATATGCTGTTGGATTTTTTCATCGGACCACCACCAGGCATTGATGGTATCGAAAATCGCTTTACCCGTTTCTTCAAAGTTGCGGGTCAGCAGGGCTTCACGCTCCGACTCGGGCATATCGGGGAAACAGAGGGTTAAATTGCAGCGTGCGGTATGGGTTCGACTGCCTGCAATAGCCTTGACTAATCGGCCTATGCCTTTACCTAACTTCATCTGCCACGAGAGAGGCAACACTTGGGTAATCCGCATCACTAACACCCCAAACCACATGGGCCAGTGCTTCGGATGATATAAGGATGATGAAAACTCAGCTTTCTCGACCACAAAAATACTCACTACTTTTGAAAATTACTGCTTATTCTAACTCATATTTTGTCGAAAATTAGGTACAATCACGGTTTAATTTCTGCAATAGATAAGAGCGCTATGAAGGTTTCTCTGCCAGCATTTGAAAAAGCCAAAGTGTTAGTTGTCGGCGATGTGATGTTAGATCGCTACTGGGTTGGGCCGACGGGACGTATCTCGCCCGAAGCGCCAGTGCCCGTGGTGAAGATTAACCAAGTCGAAGACAGACCGGGTGGAGCGGCCAACGTAGCGCTAAATATCGCGACCCTAGGCGGCCAAGTACAATTGGCGGGGTTAGTGGGCGAGGATGATACCGCTAAGGCGTTAACCCTTGGGGTGCAAGCTCTGGGTGTTGAACCACAATGGCTAAAAATTGCCGACAAACCGACCATTACCAAACTGCGGGTACTGTCGCGTAACCAGCAGCTTATTCGCCTCGATTTTGAAGAGTCCTTCGATAAGCAGGATAGTGCGCGTTTACTTAAACAGTCTGAAGCCTTACTCGATTCGGTCGATGTGGTGGTATTGTCGGATTATGCGAAGGGTGCTATCGATAAGCCGCAGGATTTTATTGCGCTGGCTCGCGCTAAAGGCGTGAAAGTGCTTGTCGATCCAAAGGGTTCCGATTTTAGCCGTTACCATGGCGCTTCACTCATCACACCCAATATGAGTGAATTTGAAGCCGTGGTTGGCGCGGTAACCTCTGAGGCGGATCTGCTCGAAAAGGCCCGAGGCTTACTCAATAAACACCAGTTCGACGCTATCTTAGTCACTCGCTCCGAAAAGGGCATGACCTTAGTAACGGCCAATGCCCCTGAGTTACACATTCCTACGGTGGCCCGTGAGGTGTATGACGTAACAGGCGCCGGTGATACTGTGATTTCTGCTCTCGCGACGTCACTCGCGGCGGGCGCTGAACTGCCACAGGCCTGCGCCATTGCAAATACCGCCGCTGGAGTTGTGGTGGGTAAATTGGGCACTTCAACCGTGTCTCGTATCGAGCTGATTGAAGCCTTAGCTCTGCACCACGGTGAGTCGGGTTTTGGGGTGGTGAGTGAAGATCAACTTGCCTATGCCCTAGAGCAAGCCAAATTGCGCGGCGAGCGAGTGGTGATGACCAACGGTTGCTTCGATATTCTGCATGCGGGGCACGTCAGTTATCTTAAACAAGCTAAAGCCTTAGGTGACAGATTGATCGTGGCTGTGAATGATGACGCCTCGGTTAAACGCTTAAAAGGTGAAGGTCGCCCAGTCAATCAGGTGGATAGACGTATGGCGGTGTTAGCGGGATTAGCCGCCGTCGATTGGGTCGTGCCTTTTAGTGAAGACACGCCACAGCGGATCATCGCCAGACTGCTCCCCGATCTCTTAGTGAAAGGCGGCGATTATAAGATTGAAGATATTGCCGGCGGCGCGGAAGTAATCGCCGCTGGCGGTCAAGTTCAAGTGCTGGGCTTTGAAGACGGCATATCAACGACGGCGATTATCCAAAATATCATGGCAAAACAGTGAGTCTCATTGCTCTGACGCTGATCTCTAGCCTGACTTGGGTGCCTATTGGCGACAAGCAGGCGTTAATTTGCCCGTTAGCGCAATTGAGTCAGTGTCTGGCAAGCTTTCCAACTCAGGTCCGTGAACAACTCCCCCGCAGCGAAGCCCTGTTTCAAACCGAGCTCGGGCTTCGCAGTGCCATGGTGTTACCCATAGAGGATAGTCATTTCTCCGGTCTAATCCTGGTAAATGAGCGAGAAACACCAGAATTTCAACTGCTCAATATTGATGGCACTACCTACCAATACGACCTAAAAGAACAGGCTCAGTTGACCCTGTGGCATGAGTTGGGGCACCTTGAAAATCTCGCGTTGCAAGGCAGTTTATTACCTAAAGAATTAACAGCTTACCAGCATGAATGGTTAGCGGATCTCTATCTGATTTGGTGTGTTGCCAAGGCCAAAGGCAATCTTGATTTAGCCTGGCAGCAATATCACAGGCGCAACCTTGCGGCGTTAACAAGTCCGCAGTATATGTCTCACTGGTCCAGCCCTATGATGATACAAGTGTTAAAAAGGTATCAGGTAGGGCAAATCGCCCAATACAGCCAATACCGTGATTTTGTCGCCGACTTTTACCCAAAAATCGTCCAAATCGAACCACAGGTACTGCGTGAATATTCGAGTTTAATGCAGCGCACTTTTGGTGAAACAGTGCTGCAACCCCTGCCAGCATACCTATTTTGGCGTAAGCCGGATCTTGGACGTTACCTCACACCCACATTGACATTATTAATGGGTGAGACAAAAGCACACGACTGGTTAGTACAAAACTCAATGTTGTGAATATGTAAACGGAACCGCTAAATCTCTCTGTTTCAAACTGAACCCTAGCTGAACAAAAGCGAAATACACTTGTTTGGTGTTTCCAAACAGCAGTAATCCCTGGAAGGCTTTGGTAAGCTCTACCCCAGAAAAAGAACAATGGGAGACTTTACTATGGCTAAGCGCTCGCGAGTACAGACTGAGCAGACCATAAATCAGATTATGGATGAAGCGTTAAGACAAATTTTGACTATTGGCTTTGAGACTATGTCTTACACCACGTTATCTGAAGCAACGGGGATTAGCCGCACTGGTATTAGTCATCACTTTCCGCGTAAAAACGACTTCTTAATTCGTTTAGATAGTCGTATTGGCAATTTATTTGTTGCAGCACTCGACTTTTCTAGCCAAGAAGCCTTAGAGGCATCTTGGATGAAAGCGATGCAAGAAGAGCATTACCGCGCAGTGTTACGATTATTCTTCAGCCTCTGTGGTGGCGCGAATAATGAAATCACGCTCTTCAGAGCGGTCAGCACAGCACGTCAGCAAGCCATTGCTGAATTAGGATTGGTCGGCGATCGCACCATCAATCACCTGTTAGGCCGTACTGCGGTTATGCTGCTGTCTAATTTTGATGTTGCCAAAGCCGCATAATCTCAACGAATTACTATCAAAAGGAGCCTTCAGGCTCCTTTTTCGTTTCTATGGTTTGGCGCGCCGATTACGTTTTCGCGCTGTTAAGTTAGTTAAGCTGCAATGGGGGAGACAGCTGAGCTTGTTTTAACTTTTGTTGGGTAAGATAAACGCCGACAGCCATAAAGGTCAGCGCCGCGGCGATCAGGGCGCAAAGCGCATGATGGAACACCAAATGGCTGATAAAGAAGGCTGGAATATCCTCAATACTATCGATAAGGAAGAGTTTAACGATAAGCCCAAGGTACAAGAGCAAGTGCAATATCGCTCCTGTGATAAAGAGACGCTTAAACTTTTGCACCAAGCGAGGGGCGAGATTGATGCGGTAATAGCGGCAAAATAGATAACCGCCGATGCCAATGCCAATCGATATCCAGCCGAGCCCCAGCAGCGAGGTTTTAATCAAAATTGCCGACAGCATAAATAATCCAAGCAGCATCAAGCTATCCTTTCAATGAATGGGGCGACCACAAGCAAGTTGCGCAGAGACTAGCTGAGCTGGCTTAAAAACGTGTGAAAACACACCCCTAAGCAGGGGAAAAGATAAAGGGAGCCAAGTGGCTCCCTTTATGATTAATACGCAAACTTAAGCATTACAGCGCTTTTAAAATCGCCTCAACGCTGGCCTTAGCATCGCCAAACAGCATTTGAGTATTGTCTTTAAAGAACAGTGGGTTTTGTACACCTGCATAACCCGTGTTCATTGAGCGTTTAAAGCCAATCACGTTTTGCGCTTTCCACACTTCGAGCACTGGCATGCCCGCAATTGGGCTGCCTGGATCTTCCATCGCCGCAGGGTTCACCGTATCGTTGGCACCAATGACGAGTACTACGTCGGTATCGCTAAAGTCCTCGTTGATTTCGTCCATTTCGAGCACGATATCGTAGGGTACTTTTGCTTCGGCCAAGAGTACGTTCATATGGCCTGGTAAGCGACCCGCCACTGGGTGAATACCAAAGCGTACCTTAACGCCGCGATCACGCAGTTTTTGGGTGATTTCAGCCACAGGATATTGCGCCTGCGCCACTGCCATACCATAGCCTGGGGTGATGATGACAGAAGTTGCGTTTTTCAGCATATCCGCCACATCTTCGGCGTTGGTTTCACGGTATTCGCCCATTTCTTCATCGCCAGATGAGGCCACACCATCGGTGCCAAATCCACCTGCGATAACTGAGATAAACGAGCGGTTCATCGCCTTACACATGATGTAAGACAGAATCGCACCCGATGAGCCCACGAGCGCACCTGTCACGATCAGCAGATCGTTTGACAGCATAAAGCCCGCCGCCGCTGCCGCCCAACCTGAGTAGGAGTTCAGCATAGAGACCACAACTGGCATGTCCGCACCGCCGATTGAAGCCACTAAATGCCAGCCAAAGGCGAAGGCGATAAGTGTCATCAACAGTAGGGCTGGCATAGTGCCACCCGTTTGTACGAAGTAAACCAATAGCGCCAATGATACCAATACCGCTGCGAGGTTCAGTTTATGGCGATGTGGCAACATCAAAGGTTTTGAGGAAATTAATCCGCGTAACTTACCGAAGGCCACGATAGAACCCGTGAAGGTCACCGCACCGATAAAGATCCCGAGGAACACTTCCACTAAGTGAATGTTGAGCATAGCGCCAGTTAAATGGGCTTTCTCGGCGGCTTTGGCCGCTTCGCTTAGCGCATCCTGCACTGCGGCTAAGGTGGAGTTGATATCTCCACCAACGGCCACAACCACTTGCGATACTTGCTCTGGGTGTAGGTCGATAAAGCTGTTAAAGCCCACTAATACCGCCGCCATACCCACAAAGCTGTGGAGTACTGCGACCAGTTCGGGCATTTCCGTCATTTCGACTTTAAGTGCTAAACGCACGCCGATGGCACCACCAATCACCATGGCGACAATAATCCAAGCGACACCGCTGGTGTCAGGATTAAAAATGGTCGCCAGTAGGGCGATGGCCATACCTGTGATACCAAATAAATTGCCGTGTTTGGCCGTTTCTTGCTTCGACAATCCTGCGAGACTGAAGATAAAGAGCACGGCGGCAATAATGTAAGCTGCTGTTACCAGTCCTTGAGACACGTTATACCCCCTTAATCTTTACGGAACATCTTCAGCATGCGCTGAGTGACGGTGAAACCGCCGAAGATGTTAATACTGGCGATCAGCACGGCGATAAACGCCAGCACAGTGACCAAGGTTGAACCTTGACCAATTTGCAGCAAGGCGCCGACCACGATAATGCCCGAAATCGCGTTAGTCACTGACATTAAAGGCGTATGTAGTGAGTGGGATACGTTCCACACCACGTAATAGCCCACCACGCAGGACAGGACAAAAACCGTAAAGTGGGATAAGAACTCGGCTGGAGCAACCGAGGCAACCGCAGCAAAACCTGCAACACCAAGGACGGCGAGAATATACTTAAGCTTGGATGGCTTTTTGGCCTCAGCCGCTTTGGCTTCAACCTTAGCCGCAGGTTTGGCGGGCGCCGCCGACACCGAAATCGCCGGTGGCGGGAAGGTCACTTCGCCTGCTTTGACCACTGTCATATTGCGCATCACCACATCATCGAAGTTGATGCTGGCGACGCCATTTTTCTCTTTACACATTAACTTCATCAGGTTGACTAAGTTAGTGCCGTAAAGCTGTGAAGACTGCGCGGGCAGGCGGCCGGGAAGATCGGTAAAGCCGATGACTTTAACGCCATTCTCGGTCACGAATAGCTCGCTAGGCTGAGTGTATTCACAGTTGCCGCCCGCTTGCGCGGCCATATCGACAATCACAGAGCCGGGTTTCATGCTGTCGACCATCGCCTTGGTGATGAGCTTAGGTGCAGGGCGGCCTGGGATCAGCGCTGTGGTAATGATGATATCAACTTCTTTGGCTTGCTCGGCAAACAGTGCCATTTCGGCGGCGATAAACTCGTCCGACATGGTTTTCGCGTAACCATCCGATGAGCTGCCATCTTCATTGGTGAAGTCCAGCTTGAGGAACTGGCCACCCATGGATTCGATTTGTTCGGCCACTTCTAAGCGTGTGTCAAAGGCGCGAACGATAGCTCCTAATGAACCTGCGGTACCAATGGCCGCTAGACCCGCCACACCGGCACCAATCACCAGCACTTTTGCTGGAGGAACTTTACCCGCGGCGGTAATTTGTCCAGTAAAGAAACGGCCAAAGTGGTGCGCGGCTTCAACAACGGCGCGATAACCGCCGATATTGGCCATAGAAGAGAGAGCATCGAGGGATTGGGCACGGGAAATACGTGGCACCATGTCCATCGCCATCACATTGATGTTGCGTTTAGACAGTTTCTCGACCAACTCAGGATTTTGAGCGGGCCAGATAAAGCTGATTAAGGTCGCGCCATCTTTAATTTGCGCAATTTCAGCATCGGTCGGTGCATTGACTTTAAAAATCAGATCCGCTTGCCAAACCTCTGCCGTGATCTTCGCCCCTGCGGCTTCAAAAGCGGCATCGTCAAAGCTAGACAGTAAGCCAGCATTGGCCTCAACAACAACTTCAAAGCCGAGCTTTTTAAGTTGTTCGACGGTGGCAGGGGTCGCGGCGACCCGAGTCTCACCGGCGAGACTCTCTCTCGGTATTCCAATCTGCATGATTACTCCCTGGTGGTTTATATAATCGTTCCGCCTGAGTGCTTCCCCTGAGCTAAACCTAGGTAGGGCTAGGCCGCGATAAGAATGAACTCGTTTATTCAGTTGTGGCAGTTAGCGCATTCAATCTTGGTATGAAATTTGTGCTTGAAAACAAACTTCTTTGCGAGCAACAGAAGGTACTGTACAGCAGGCTCGTCACCATTGTGGCAATACTTTGGTTTGACACAAGCGCATATTGCTCAAGCTGGTCGTTTCTGAACTGGTCGTATCAAAAACTTTTAACCAGTGCACACTTTTGTAGCTTAAATTTTGCACTTTGTATATTCCAAAATGGAATTAAAAATCAAATATTATTCTTTTTTGCTTTTCTAAAACCACGCTAATCTGCTGGACATTACACTGTCATAGGGCCGTCTCATGTTGTTAAAAGAACTTTCATCACTGGCTTCACCCCTGTCGCAACCGCAGGTCGAAAAGCTGAAACAACTCACCGCTGAATTAAATGCCGTGCAACTTGCTTGGGTGAGCGGTTATTTAGCCGCAACGGCCAATGCGTCGGGCAATCTGGCCCAGCTTGCGCCCGTGTCCGATGCTCAGGCGGCGCAGACAGTGACCATTCTCTATGGCAGCCAAACCGGCAATGGCCGTGGTATTGCCAAAGCCTTGGCCGAGAAGGCAAAAGCGCAGGGCTATAGTGTGAATCTAGCTTCTATGGGTGAATACAATGTGCGTCAGCTTAAGCAAGAAACCTTGTTATTGCTGGTGGTCAGTACCCATGGTGAGGGTGAAGCGCCGGATGATGCGATTGAATTACATAAGTTTTTAGCATCGAAACGCGCACCTCAATTAAACAACTTACATTACTCTGTGTTGGCGCTGGGCGATTCAAGCTATGAGTTTTTCTGCCAGACAGGTAAAGACTTCGATGCCCGTCTTTCGGCATTAGGCGCCAAAGCGCTGCTGCCTCTGGTTGAGTGTGATGTGGACTATGAGGCTGCGGCCGGACAGTGGCACGCCGATGTACTCTCCGCCGTGAAGCCACTCATTCAAACCACGGCTAACGTGGTGGCGCTCAATGATACCAGCTCGGCACTCGCTGCCAGCGAGAGCGAATTTACTAAGCAAAACCCTTACAGTGCAGAAGTGTTGGTGAGCCAGAAGATCACTGGACGTGGTTCAGACCGAGACGTGCGCCACGTTGAAATCGATTTAGGCGAGTCAGGCTTACGCTATGAAGTCGGTGATGCCCTTGGAGTATGGTTTAGCAACAATGAAACTTTGGTTGATGAGATTTTAGCGGGCTTAGGGTTAGCCGCCGATACTAAGGTGACTGTCGCTAATGAATCCATCAGCCTCAAACAAGCCTTAATCGAGAAGAAAGAGCTGACACAGTTATATCCTGGTTTAGTCAAAGCCTGGGCCGAGTTGTCCGCAAGCCCAGAGCTGCTTGCCCTGAGCGAAGATAAAGAACAGGTTCGCCAGTTTATCTTACATCATCAATTTGCAGACTTAGTGGCGAACTATCAGCTCAAGGCCGATGCTAATCTCGATGCAAACAAGTTAGTGGAATTATTACGCCCATTAACGCCAAGACTCTACTCCATCGCCTCGAGCCAGAGTGAAGTCGATACCGAAGTGCATCTCACCGTGGCTTTGGTAGAAGATGAGCACCAAGGACAAGCCCGTTTTGGCGGTGCATCGCATTTCTTAGCCTCGGCAGAGGAAGGCGCCGAAGTAAAAGTGTATGTTGAACCGAACAAGCATTTCCGTTTACCTGAAGATCCACAAACGCCAGTCATCATGATTGGCCCTGGCACAGGGGTTGCGCCGTTTCGCGCCTTTATGCAGGAACGCGTGGCACAAGGCGCTGAGGGCGATAGCTGGTTATTCTTCGGTAATCCTCATTTTGAGCAGGACTTCCTGTATCAAACCGAGTGGCAACAGTATCTGAAAAACGGCGATTTAACCCGTATCGATGTGGCATTTTCGCGGGATCAGGCCCATAAAATTTACGTGCAGCACCGCATTAAAGAGCAGGGACAAACCCTGTGGCAATGGCTGCAAAATGGCGCACATCTCTATATTTGTGGTGATGCCGAACGTATGGCTAAAGACGTACACCAAGCCCTATTAGGGGTTGCGGTGGAGTTTGGCGGACTGTCGAGCGAGGCGGCGGAAGAATATTTCGAGACCCTGCGCAGTCATAAACGTTACCAAAAAGACGTGTACTAATTAATCGATCCCAAAGATAGAGAGCAGTATCCACGGAGATACTGCCGCCGAACGAATTTTAAGAGGCAGTTGCCATGAGTGAGCAAAAGTTAGCATTAAACGAATACCTAAAGACCGACAGTGATTATCTGCGTGGCACCATCAAAGAGGGATTAGATTCCTCGGTGACGGGCAGTTTTAGCGATGGCGATCAGCAATTGATCAAATTCCACGGCTTCTATCAGCAGGATGACCGTGATTTACGTAACGAGCGTAAAGAGCAAAAACTCGAGCCTTTGTATAGCTTTATGTTACGTGCCCGCGTGCCAGGCGGTGTGTGTACACCTAAGCAATGGTTAGGCGTGGATGAAATTGCCTCGACGCTCACCAGCTCTAACAGCATTCGTTTAACGACGCGCCAGACGTTCCAATACCACGGCATTCCAAAGCGTAATCTCAAGACCATTATTCAAGGCTTGGACCGTGAGGCGCTCGACTCTATCGCCGCCTGTGGTGACGTTAACCGTAACGTGATGTGTAACCCGAATCCGGTGGAATCTAAGCTGCATGCGCAGGCCTATGAAGTCGCGAAAAAGCTGTCTGATCACCTGCTGCCCCACACTCGTGCCTACGCCGAGATTTGGTTAGATGAAGAGAAGTTACTGACCACAGAAGACGAAACCGTTGAACCTGTATACGGCAAAACCTACTTGCCACGTAAGTTTAAGATGGCCGTTGCCGTACCGCCGGATAACGATGTTGACGTCTACACCAACGATTTAGGCTTTATTGCGGTGGCTGAAAATGGCGAATTAGTCGGTTTTAACCTGACCGCTGGTGGCGGCATGGGTTCGACCCACGGTGAAGTGGAAACCTTCCCGCGCTTGGCCGATGACTTTGGTTTCATCAAAACTGAAGATGTGATGAAGTTTGCCGAAGCTGTGATGACAGTGCAGCGTGACTGGGGTAATCGTACCAACCGTAAGCGTTCGCGTCTTAAGTACACTATCGTTGACCATGGTTATGAGAAGTTTAAGGCCGAAGTGGAAGCCCGTGCTGGCGTCAAGTTTGAGCCCAAGCGCGATGTGGTGATTGGCGATCGCGGCGATCGTTACGGCTGGGTCGAAGGTGTCGATGGTAAGTGGCATTTAACCCTGTTTATTGAAAGCGGCCGCATTAAAGACGTGCCCGGTAAGAGTTTGCAAACCGGTATGCGTGAAATCGCGAAGATCCACAAGGGCGATTTCCGCATGACCTCAAACCAGAATATGATTATTGCGGGTGTGGCTCCCGAGGATAAAGCGACCATTGAAGGCCTTGCCCGTAAACACGGTTTACTCGGCCAAGTGTTGACCCAAACTCGCGGTCATTCGATTGCCTGTGTGGCCTTGCCAACCTGTCCATTGGCGATGGCGGAAGCTGAGCGTTATTTCCCTGAGTTTATCGACCATATCGATGCGCTGCAGGCGAAAAATGGTATTAGCGATCAAGCCATTGTGGTGCGTATGACGGGCTGTCCAAACGGTTGCGCACGTCCATTTGCCGCTGAAATCGGCTTAGTGGGTAAAGCGCCGGGTCGCTACAACCTGTATCTTGGGGCGAACTTCGAAGGCACTCGCCTGAATAAGATGTACAGAGAGAATATCCAAGAGGCTGAGATCCTTGCTGAATTGGATGCATTATTTGCCCGCTACGCGATTGAGCGTAATGCAGGCGAAACCTTTGGTAACTTCACCGTCCGCACGGGCGTAGTGAAGGCGGTTATCGATGCCGCTAAGGATTTCCATGGCTGATCTTGATTCTGGGGTGACGGGTTCCGGCTTGCCGAACGCGTTGCAGAGCGTGGTAAGTCACAGCGAACTTAAAGCGCTGCTGACGGCGCCTAAGGATGTGCAGCGAGCGGAACTGGAACGCATTAATCGCTTCTTGGCCGGATTGACGGCTCAAGAACGAGTGCTCTGGGGCTTAGCCTATTTGCCGGGTAATCACGCGCTGTCATCCAGTTTTGGGATCCAGGCGGCGGTGATGCTGCATATGGTGAGTCAGGTGCAATCGGATATTCCGGTGATCTTAACGGATACTGGGTATCTCTTTCCTGAGACATACCAGTTTATTGACCAGCTTACCGAGCGCTTATCCTTAAACCTCAAGGTTTACCAAGCGCCGATGACCTCGGCATGGCAGGAAGCGCGTTTTGGCAAGCTGTGGGAGCAGGGCTTAGATGGGCTCGAGCGTTACAATCGACTGAATAAAGTGGAGCCGATGCAACGTGCTTTGGCAGAACTTGAAGTCGGCACTTGGTTTGCGGGACTTCGTCGCAGTCAGTCGAGCACTCGCGAAGAGTTACCGATATTGGCTATCCACGGAACTCGCTTTAAGCTGCTTCCGATTATCGAGTGGTCGAACAAAGATGTGCATTTGTATCTGACGCAATTTGACTTGCCTTACCATCCGCTATGGGATCAAGGGTATGTTTCTGTTGGGGATACCCATTCGAGTAAACCCTTAGAATTAGGGATGACTGAAGAAGAAACCCGCTTTAATGGCTTAAAACGCGAATGCGGTTTGCATTACGAAATATAGTCATCTATTTGATTTAATAGATAAATGCCACAGTATCCCCTGTGGCATTTTTTATTTTACGCCATCAAAATGGTATTTTGCTCAATTTTAAAGCGGTTTGGCCGTTAAAGTATTTTGTGTGTCATTCTGGCGTCATCAAAGTCAGATAGAGTTTATTTTCATAGAGTTAGTTTAGACTTTTTTATCGGTAATAAATTTTTTGTACATTTTTACTCACAGAGTTATGCACATTAGAATGTTCTGAGCTATATTACAACGTTCCCGTAGATGGTTTTGAGGGAGTTTACTGCGCAGATATGCCTTAGTCGGTATTTTGCCAAGTTAAGTTGTTGAATATCGTTATTTATGGGCTTAGTTTGCTGTGTAACGATATAACGAGACGGAAAACAGTAAAGCTTCCAAGAGACCTTGCTCGCCGCCGCGAGTATCAAGCAGTTTGATTGACTTGCTAGCCCTCGTTAATCTGCCCATTTCACCTCGGTCAGCTGTGGTCAAAGCTGCCGAGGTTGAGCCAACATAGCTAACATCGTTTATTTCGCTAATTCATCAATTCAGCTCGGTTTTTGGCGCTGTTTATGACAATATTATCATCAACTTACACTGTGCTATTTTATGCGGTGTGGCTAATGCCACCGCAAACGGCGCCTTTGGTGGAACTATTGATGAGGATAACTGGATGACCGCCCCTTTGTATGCCATGCGCGATCATGTCAATCGCCCTCAAGGGAACAAATCCAATCGCCCAGCACCCAGACCCAAGTCGCGCGGCCTTAAGCGCATAGTCGCTTGGCTCGTTAAACTCATCTTGGGCTTATTACTCGCCTCCATTTTAAGCGTGGTGCTACTGAGATTTATTGATCCGCCGATGTGGACTTGGCGGATTGAACGGGCATTATTCCCGCCCGCAGCGGTGACAGAGGTGCGACATCAATGGCGCTCACTCGAGCAAATTTCTCCTGAATTACAATTAGCCGTGATTGCCGCAGAGGATCAAAAGTTTGCCAGCCACACGGGTTTTGATTTAGCCGCGATAAGTTCGGCCATCGAATACAACCAAAAGGGCAACAAGGTTCGCGGTGCGAGTACCTTAAGTCAGCAAGCGGCAAAAAACCTGTTTATGTGGTCGAGCCGCAGCTTTATCCGCAAGGGAATTGAGGCCTGGTTTACTCTGTTAATGGAATTGATTTGGGATAAGTCGCGGATTCTCGAAGTGTATCTCAATATCGTCGAGTTTGGCCCCGGAATATATGGCGCCGAAGCCGCATCGAAACATTATTTTGGTAAGAGTGCCGCCAAATTAACCCGTTATGAGGCGTCATTATTAGCGGCGGTATTACCCAATCCTTGGCGATACAAAGTCTCGCCGCCTTCACCTTATGTTGAGCAGCGCTCCGCTTGGATCCGTAAGCAAATGCGCCAGTTAGGGGAAGTAACGCTTAACCGTGTTCATAATGCCGATTAAAGGTACGAAATTGTAAGGATTGTATAAAGTCGCGAGTTCTTGTCTTATGAATATGGCATGCGCTTTATATTAAATGTGAATTAGACACTGAATGTGAAAACTATTTAGCTTGGTAAGCGATTATTATTAATCGCGCAGCTTCATTCGCATCCGAAGTTAATTAATGGTAAATTATCGAACGTATTTCCCCTTCAAATACACTCAGTCCATGGGCTATTCCCCGCGCTAATTCTTAGCTTGTGTCGGATGTTGGTTTGCCATGACGCGTGTAAAAAGGAATGACAACAGATCAGTATTTAAATACCGAAGGCGAGTGCTTTCGGTATTATTTTTGTCACTTTGACGGTTATTAAATGGAGTTTTAGATGAAGAAGATTGTTATTGCTGCGGCAATTATTGCAGCGGGCGCAGGTGCTTATTGGTACACTCAACACGGAAGTAGCTCGAGTGCTTCGGCCAATCCTTTGCTAGATTATGTTCCTGCCGATACCCCAGTGTTTTCGGGCCAGTTAAAACCTTTCCCCCTGAAAAACTACCTGCAATCCATTTCTGGCAATTACCAGCAATATTCAACCGATTCGTTGGCCGAGTTAGGCGATTTAGACAGCCCAATGGCCAAGTTTTTTGTCAGCATCTATACGCAGTATATGGATGGGATGAAAGATCCTACCCAATTGCTTAAGACCTTTGGTTTGCCAAATGAAGTCGAGCCTTTTTTCTATACTTTAGGTGTGATCCCTGTCCTTAAAATCAATGTGGATCAAGTCGATGCGTTTTGGACTGTATTGGATAAAGCCGAGAAAGACAGCGGCTTCACCCATGAAAAGCGCACCTTAGCGGGCGTTGATTATCGCGCTTATTCACTCGCTGAAGAAGGTTCTACTGAGAAGGTTGACCTGTTATTTGCCCATAAAGATGGCATCTTAACTGTGACCTTATCTGGTACAACGATTGAGCCAGAAATCTTAGAAATGGCCTTTGGATTAAAGAAACCGACTCAATCCTTAGCCGCTTCTGGCATGTTGCAAGATATCATTAAAACCCATGGTTTTATGGAAGATAGCATCAGCTTTATCAACCACGTTGAGATTGTTAAAGCGATTACGTCTCCCGATGGCAATATGTTAGCTAAACAGCTTACTCAATTCATGGCTGAAGAAAACCATGGTGAAGATCCGTTAGCGGAAATCCGTACTCCTGAGTGCAAAACTGAGCTAACCGCCATTGCTGCCAACTGGCCGCGCACTGTGGGTGGCTTAACCGCATTTACATCGACCGAAAAAGAAAGCCATATGGAGGCTTCTTTTGTGGTTGAAAGTAAAAACCAAGCAATCCTAACTGCGCTGCAAAAAATGCGTGGCTACATTCCAACCCACTTAGCTGACATTAACAGCACTATCTTCTCGATGGGACTGGGGATTGACGTTAATGAAGTTGCGCCTTCACTGACGGCGATTTGGGACGATCTGCAAAAGCCACAGTTAACCTGTGCGCCGCTTGCCGAGTTACAGGCCGAATTAAGCCAACAAAGCCCTGCGATGCTGGGTATGTTTACTGGCATGGCGAACGGCGTTAAAGGTGTGAGCCTGTCATTGCTCGATTATAAGATGAGTTCTCAAGACCAAGAGCCTAAGCTTGAAGGCTTAGATGCCTTAGTGAGCTTAACGGCCGATAACCCATCAATGCTGTTCAACATGGTGAAACCTTTTGCTCCTATGCTGGCTGAACTGCAAGTTGCTGATAATGGCGAGCCTACCGATTTATCACCACTGTTAATGTTGCCGCCTGAGATGAACATCAAGCCGATGCTGGCCATTAAGGGACAACATTTAGTGGTTTACTCTGGCGATAAAGGCTTAGCGTTAGCGAATAAATTGGCTGGCGAAAAGCCATCGGCCAATGGGCTTTACAGCATGTCGGCTGATTACGGTAAGATGTTTACCCCAGTGTTAACGCTATTAGAACTGACTGGCGAGCCGATTCCTGAAGAGCTGCAAGCGCTGAAAGATTACAATATGCGCGTCCAAATGAGCTTCGATGTGAATAAACAGGGCTTAGTGTTTGGTTCAGTGATGAACTCAAAGGCGAGCGAGAAGAAGTAAGCTTTATGCCAATCGTGCATTAATCGAAAAGCCAGCTTATTGCTGGCTTTTTTGTTAATTGGCTTGGGCTAACTTAGGTTGAGAGCCAAGGGGCGTATCTGTGGGTTTAGGTTTAGCGGTGCGCACTAAACTGACTAGCCCTTGCCATTCAATATCGTTGTTCTGTGGCAGCCAAATATCCGGCTCAGTGCCTTTTCCTGAAAGCAGCTCGCCTACGGCGTCATAGGTGAGTGAGCTACTAAAACGAACATCTAAATCACTGTTAGGTAAGGTAAGTTGATACTGTCTGGCAAAATCCCCCGAGGTCTTCTCACCAATCAAATTGACTCTAGACCAGGCTTTTGTTCGGTAGGCTATCCACTCGCACTCTTGTTTACACAAAGGGCTGACGAGTAGTGCAAGGCGATTACTACCTTCGGCGAGCACTTCGGGTTTAGTGCGGACAAACCAAGGGCTGAATCGGCTCTCATCTATGCTGGGCAAGCGCCGAGTTAATACATTCAGCCGTGGCGAACTGAGTTCCAATGCTTCGAGCGGCCTAAAATTGAGGGGCCTTAAATAATCATTCCTAAGTTCGGGGGAGCGGCGATAATGGGCAAAGCCCATGATTTGCTCTAGCGCCGAATGATATTGCTGGTTTTTGGGCGGCATATCTTGATAACGCGACAACATGGTCAATAACTTAGGGCTAAATCCCTTGGCTTGCCTCAAATCGACAATCAGTAACGGCTGCTGCATTCCCTGTCGAAGCGCATCCTGCTGATTTTTATCGAGTTCAAAGGCGTAGAGATCATCAATCTTGAGCTTAGCCGTGGTTGGATTAACCTGTTCCAGTAAATAATCAGGCTTGATTGGCGCCGTTGGGGCCAAATTATCGAGTTGGGTGATGAGGCTTTCAAGACTCAGCTCAGTCTCAACTTCAATCGGTTTGACTATGGTTTTTGACGGTTGCGGCAGGGCGATAGTCACTTGCGTGGTCTGCAAATCATCATTAATCAAGCTGATAAGCACATGGGGCTTGATGCTTAAGCCTAAGTCCTCCCGCAGTAAATTGAGTCGCTTGAGCCAAATTAGCTGCATCTCTTGGCTGTTTTTCGCAGGCTCAGATAAATAGGCTTGGCTGGCCGAAATCCACTTGCTTAAGGGGATACCATCAATATGGGTAATAAAGGGGAAATCGGCGCTGATGGGGTTATTTTTGCTGTCCAAGGCGAGCCATTGCTCGTTGACAGGCCTGAGCGTTAAGGGCAGTTCACCGCTGCTATTTTCGACTTTCGCGACCTGTGTTCCTGGATCTTTCAAGGTATTAAGCAGTTTTGTGAGCTCGGCGGCAAAGCGTTCTTTAGGGATAACATCTTGATATTGTTCTGTGATTAATCCTGCCAGTCGTTTGAGTTGTTGCCCATTGGCCTGTGGGTCCAGTGCGTAAAATGCCGAGTGTTGTTCAATTTGGTCGAACAGAATATAGAGATCTTGGCGAATATCTTTGGTCGTCAGCGTGGGTTGGGCTTTTTCAGGAATAGCGAAAAACGCGAGCCTGATGAGGCTCGCGCAAATGATCACGCTCAGTAAAGTAACGACAGTGCGATAGCTAAAATTCATACTCCTCCATGACCACTTTACTTTTACGGCTAAAAAGGTGTGCGACTATCGATGTAAATGCCTATTTTGGCAATAAAAATCATCATTCGGTCCCTTTTGCTCCTGTCCATTTGAGCAATTTAGCAGCAGTTTTGGCAAGTTAGCATAGAATTATGGCTGTTTTTTGTGCTCTGTCACGGTTAAATCGTTAGAGAATATCGTTGAGTGATACGCCGATACCGATGCGTTGGTTATGGTAATTATAGTCAATAAGACTCTCGCCATAGCCATTAAAGTATTGAGTATAAAGGCGTAAATTGCCGATGATTGGGTAGCTCCACGTAAATTCTGCTGAGCCTCGATCAATATCTTTAAAGTTGGTTTTTAGGGTGAGGGTGAACCTATGATCATCAATGCCATACACTCCCACAAACTCGGCTTTGCCTATGTATTCATCGATATCGGGGTTATCGTCACCACGGGGTTGATGGATATCGGTTTTTTCGTCCTCAGGAATACGCCACCACACCTTGGTTGAGAAGGCCAATGGGCCAGCATCGAAGATCATGGTGCCGTAGATACGGTTCCAGCTTCGGGATAATAGCCCTGACTTTCCATTGGATTGATGCACAGCGCCAAAGCCCCAGAAAGAGTTAGTCACGCTGCCGATTTTCCAATCATTGTTAAACAGCATAAAGATTTCGGGTTCGTGGTTAGTCTCACGGAAGGGAGAAGAAATATCCTTGTTATACAGCTGCCAATAGGATTGGTTCGTGTAGGCAAAAAACAGGTGGCCATTGTCGCCAAAGACGTTGTACCAAATAGGAAACTTAAAGCTTATCTGGAACTTAGCTTCCATCTCGTCCAGTGTGTAGTTGTTCTCCGCCGCATCTTGAGCAAAGGGGGCCATGTTGGGATCGGGATTGTAGGTGGCGGGTAAAATGTAATTCACTTTATGTGGCGTGATCACGAAGGGGCGTTCTGAGGTGGCAAGTTCGTCCTGCACGCGTCCTTCAACAAGGGATTCTTCCGCCTGAAGCCCTGTACAAGTTAACAGTCCAATTAATGCGATACCTTTATTAAATCGGGACATCGGCCCTCCTTGATGTGTCTGTTTGCCTTACGCTTTCTCGTTGTTTGCCCAGCTTAACATTAGTTTGTGGATCTATTGTGAGAAATCCTGCCAGAGAGTGACGCAACTGGCGCGAGCTTGCGCCCATTTTTATGTGCTAAAGAGACGCTTGAGTAGAATTTTTAGCAATAACATAGTGCGGTTATGTGAGGTGACGCAAGTTTTGATTGCCGATATATTCGGCATGAAATCATATTTTATTTAATTATTTCATTTACTTAAGCGATTTTTCGGCCATTGGCGTTTTGGTTACCCTCACTTATAGTTAACAGGCTTAATTCGAAGCACTTTTGTTATTTCTTTTTGATATAACAATTAATGATTTTATATTTATTAAGGAATATAACTAGGGCTATATTGCTACACATTGATCTCATATCGGGGAATGTGATGGAAATTTTATCTTTACCGGGCCAAAGGGCGAAGGGCAAAGTATGGCTTGTTGGCGCAGGCCCCGGAGACGTTGAACTCTTAACCCTCAAAGCCTGGCGCATTCTCAAGTCCGCCGACGCTGTGCTATACGATGCGCTCGTCAGCCAAGATATCCTCGATTTGATCCCTAAGGATGCAGAGAAGATTGCCGTCGGCAAACGTGCCGGTAAGCATAGTGCTGCACAAGATGAAATTAATCAGTTACTGGTGACGAAAGCCTATACCCGTAAAAGCGTGGTACGCCTCAAGGGCGGCGATCCGTTTATCTTTGGTCGCGGTGGTGAAGAGTTACAAACCTTAGTCGAAGCGGGCGTCGAATTTGAAGTGGTTCCTGGCATTACCGCCGCCAGTGGCACCTCGGCCTATGCGGGTATTCCATTAACTCACAGGGATTATGCCCAAGGAGTGACCTTTATCACTGGCCATTGTCAGCTCGAAAGCCGCCCGATGGACTGGCAGGGTTACGCTAACCCAAACAATACCTTAGTTGTGTATATGGGGATTTTAAATGCAGGCATTATTCGTCAAGGATTAATCGATGCTGGCCGTAGCCCACAAACCCCAGTGGCGATTGTCTCTAAGGCGACCACTCAGTCGCAGCAGCGTTTTATTGGTCAATTAGATTCACTCGAACAGCTCGCAGCCGATCCGCAACTGCAAATGCCCGCACTGATGATTATTGGCGAAGTGGTTGCGCTGGCTGACAGTTTAAATTGGTTCCAACCTAAGGGTGAAGGCGAGTCAGCGCTCGATACCGCAGATGCCGCCAAGATTGTTGCAAAAATTTAGTTAAATCAGATCATTTTTTAGAAATAGTTAAGTTAAATCCAGCTGCCTGTCGCAGCCCATTTTAGGTAAACGGAGAAGAGTATGGCCGGGCGTGAATTAAGCCACTTACAACAACTGGAAGCCGAAAGCATTCAAATCATTCGTGAAGTCGCTGCCGAATTCGACAATCCAGTAATGTTGTATTCCATCGGAAAAGATTCTTCGGTGATGTTACACCTTGCGCGCAAAGCTTTTTATCCCGGCAAGATCCCATTCCCTTTGCTGCACGTGGATACGGGCTGGAAATTCAAAGAGATGATCGCCTTTCGTGATGCGCAGGCGAAAAAGTTTGGCTTTGAATTATTAACCCACACCAACCCAGAAGGCGTTGCCCAAGGGATTAACCCCTTCGACCATGGCAGTGCCAAGCACACTGACATCATGAAAACCCAAGGCTTAAAACAAGCCTTAAACCAATATGGTTTCGATGCCGCATTTGGTGGTGCGCGCCGCGATGAGGAAAAGTCCCGCGCGAAGGAGCGGGTGTATTCGTTCCGCGATCGCCACCACAGATGGGATCCTAAGAATCAACGCCCAGAACTGTGGCGCACCTATAACGGCGCAGTGAATAAGGGCGAAAGTATTCGTGTCTTCCCTTTATCTAACTGGACCGAACTCGATATTTGGCAATATATCTACCAAGAAAACATTGAGTTAGTGCCGCTGTATTTTGCCGCCGAGCGCCCTGTGGTTGAGCGTGGCGGTCAGTTAATTATGGCTGACGATGAGCGCATGAAACTCGAAGAAGGCGAAACCATCAAGCATGAGGTGGTGCGTTTTAGAACCTTAGGTTGTTATCCATTGACGGCGGCGATGCATTCACAGGCGGATAATCTCGAAAAAATCATCGAAGAAATGCTGTTAACTCGCTCGAGCGAACGCCAAGGGCGGTTGATTGACTCGGATCAGAGTGCATCGATGGAGCAGAAGAAACGCCAAGGTTATTTCTAAACCAAAGCATTTCTAGCGCAGGTTGAGAGACAAATTAAACCGATTTCGTGGATGTCCCGATGAAGGCTTTTAGAGCAATCAAGTAACAGCGACTTCACGAACAGTTGAGCAAGATAAGAGTGAGATAAAGATGGATAAAGCGGTCAATAAAACCAATCGTATGGCGGCAGAAATTAGCCAGCACGGGGTTAAAGAATATCTAGCCCAGCAACAACATAAAGGTTTGTTGCGCTTTTTAACCTGCGGCAGCGTAGACGATGGCAAGAGCACCCTGATTGGCCGTTTACTGCATGACAGCGCGCAGATTTATGAAGACCAACTCGCCAGCTTAAAAAATGATAGCGCTAAGATGGGCACAACGGGTGAAGCCATCGACTTGGCTTTGCTGGTAGATGGTCTGCAAGCCGAGCGCGAGCAGGGCATTACTATCGATGTAGCTTATCGTTATTTTTCAAGCGACAAGCGTAAGTTTATTATCGCCGACACCCCAGGCCATGAGCAGTACACCCGCAATATGGCGACTGGCGCCTCAACCTGTGATTTAGCAGTGATCTTAGTGGATGCGCGTTACGGCGTGCAGACTCAAACTAAGCGTCATGCCTTTATTGCCTCTTTGCTGGGTATTCGCCACTTTGTGGTCGCGGTCAATAAAATGGATTTACTCGGGTTCGATGAGCAAGTGTTCAATCGTATCCGTAATGATTTCAGTGAGTTCGTGAAAGACTTTGGCGACTTAGATATCCACTTTGTGCCCTTATCTGCGCTCAATGGCGATAACGTGGTTGAGCCGAGCCTGCATACGCCTTGGTATCAGGGCGGTACTCTGCTGGAGCTACTCGAAACCATTGATACTCAACGTGAACTGAGTGCCTTACCCGTGCGCTTCCCTGTGCAATATGTGTCGCGTCCAAATCTGGATTTTCGGGGTTTTGCCGGTACTTTAGCCTCTGGCGTCATCAAGGTGGGGGACGAGGTGGTTGCGCTACCTTCGGGTAAGCGTAGCAAGGTTGAACGTATCGTGACCTTCGATGGCGATCTCGCCGAAGCGACGGCTGGGCAAGCCGTGACTATCACCTTAGAAGATGAAATCGATATTTCCCGTGGTGACTTACTGGCTCTGCCTGAGAGTGCGCCACAGGTTGCCAACCAAATCGTGGCTGACCTAGTGTGGATGGATGAAAAGCCATTACAACTCGGCCAGTTATACGACATTAAAGTCGCGGGTAAGAAGACCCAAGCCTCTGTTACGGCCATCGACTATGTGGTTGATGTGAATACGCTTGCGCGCAGCAGCGCCGACACTTTAGGGCTCAATGCCATCGCCCGTGTAACCTTAGAGCTGACCGAAGATATCGTCTTCGATGCCTATTCTCTGGTGCGTGATACCGGCGGTATGATCCTGATTGACCGTTTATCCAATGCCACTGTGGCGGCGGTGATGGTGGTATCGGGTCAGCATGTGAACAAGCAAGTATCTTCACAATTTAGTGCCTTTGAAATCGAGTTTAATGCACTGGTGCGTAAGCATTTTCCGCATTGGCAAGCGATTGATATTTCAAAGCTTGGAGCCTAATACGTGAGTGACTTGTGGCTATTAGCTATTGTGTTGTTTGGATTAGTGGCTGGCTTAATCGCCGGCCGCATTAATCCCGCTGTGTTGTTTTTATTTGCTTTTTTACTCTGTTACCTCCTAGGAATGGTATCACTCGACACGGCGCTCACTAGCTTTACCAACACAGGTTTAGTCACACTGGTGTTATTGGTACTGGCGGCGACGGCGCTGGAGAAAACCTCACTGCTGGGCAAGTTAAGCCAAGTGATTGGTAACAGCTCGCTTGCGGTGACGATGGCAAAACTGGGATTTTCAACGGCGCTGCTGTCCTCTTTTACCAATAACACCGCGGTCGTCGCATCTTTGATTGGAGTGGTGCGCCGTAATCAGGCTCACGCTCCGGCTAAGTTGTTACTGCCGCTCAACTATGCGGCGATTTTGGGCGGTACGCTGACCTTAATTGGCACTTCCACAAACCTCATTGTCAACTCGTTTGTCGAAAACGCTGGCTTGCCAGCGCTGGGATTCTTTGAGTTCACCCCAGTGGCCATGCTGATTGTGCTCTTAGGCATAGTGCTGCTGATTGTGCTGGCCAATACCTTGCCCGACAGGCGGGATGAATCGACTGAGGAAGCGTTGCCCTATCTGCTAGAAGCTCACGTGGCCAAAGGCTCGTCTTTAGTCGGTCGCAGCGTGGTGGATAACAAATTAAGAGCCCTGAAAAAACTCTATTTAGTTGAGCTTGAGCGAAGCGGCATTTGTATTTGCCCTGTCCCGCCCCAGTTAGTGCTACAGGCGGACGATGTGCTGCGTTTCAGTGGCGCTGTGGAGTCGGTGGAATTGTTACATCAATTCGATGGTCTCGATTGGTTTGGAAAACATCAAGCCAAGGGGCAAAATCTGGTCGAAGCTGTGTTAGCGCCTTCGTCGAGTCTGGTGGGCAGCACCTTAAAAGAATCCCGCTTTCGCGAGCAGTTTGATGCGGCGGTGATGGCGATTCGCCGTGGCCACCATCCGCTAAAGGGCGGCTTGGGCGATATCGTATTACAGCCGGGTGATGTGTTGCTGTTGACGCCGGGGGATGGGTTTAGTGCTAATCCAAAACTCGGTACCGAATTTGCGGCGGTGAGCGGACTCGATTTGAATGTGCGGTTAGACACTAAGCGTAGTCGTATCGTGTTAGCCGGATTTGTGTTGACGATTGGCCTGAGTCTGGCGGGGATTTTACCCTTAGCCAAAGGACTGGTGCTGTTATTACTCAGCTATTTTGCCATTGGCGCCGTGACCTTATCTGAACTTAAGCGCCGCTTTCCGCTCGAGTTAGTCGTGATTGTGGGCAGTGCTTTGGGACTGGCAAACCTGATGATGAGCACAGGTCTTGCCGATGGTTTAGCCCAGGGATTGCTTGGTGCCATCAATGGCTACGGGGTATTTGGTGCCTTTGTGGGCGTTTATTTAGTCACACTGCTGCTGACAGAACTCGTGACCAATAATGCCGCAGCGGCCTTAGCCTTTCCGATTGCCTATGCGGTAGCGCTGAATTATGGCGTCGATCCTCGGCCGTTTATCATGGCCGTGGTGTTTGGTGCCAGCGCCAGTTTTATTTCGCCCTATGGTTATCAAACCAACTTGATGGTGTTTAATGCGGGGAACTATCGTTTCAGTGACTTTGTGCGCTTAGGGCTACCCTTATCCCTGCTGTATTCGCTAATCGTGATTTTTATGGTGCCAGTTATCTTTCCGTTTTAATGATTTTTTTATCTTAGGTTGTTACTCAACCTAAGGTTTGAGGAGTGTTTATGAGCAATATTGTGTGGCACCAACATAGCGTTGACCAAGCGGCCAGAGCCAAACTTAAGGGACAAAATCCGGTATTACTCTGGTTTACAGGGCTGTCTGGTGCGGGTAAGTCGACTTTGGCAGGGGCGCTTGAGCGTGCACTGTTTGAGGCGGGCTTTCACACTTATCTGCTCGATGGTGACAATGTTCGCCACGGTTTATGTAAGGATCTGGGCTTTAGCGTTGCCGATAGGGATGAAAACTTACGCCGCGTGGGCGAAGTAGCAAAACTCATGGTGGATGCGGGCTTGGTGGTGTTATCGGCCTTTATTTCGCCGACCCGTGAGGAGCGCGATAGCATACGTGCGCGTTTCCCGACAGGGCAGTTTATTGAAGTGCATGTGTCGACGCCACTCAGCATATGTGAACAGCGTGATCCTAAGGGCTTGTATGTTAAGGCTCGCCGCGGCGAGATCAGCAACTTTACGGGGATTTCATCACCCTACGAGGCGCCACTCTCGGCGGAATTAACGATTGATACCAGTAAAGGGGATTTAGCCTCGCAGGTGCGAGCCTTGATTGATTATTTGACTGCGATCGAGGTTATCAATCCCAGTCGGTTAACTGCCTCGGCTTAGTCTTTAGAAACTTCAATCTTATTACTCAATTTTGAAATCCTTGGCAAACAGGGCTTGAAGTGCCTTGAGGTATTCTTGGTCCTGTTTGGGTAACACAAGCTGCGCCAGCTCATCGCCAATCGGGGTTAATCGATAGTAGCTAAACAGTAAGTTACCACTTTTGGGAGTGAGCTTCATTTGAATGCCAGGCATGGTGAGTTGAATGGGGGTTTTACTGTTGAGTAAACCGGTTTCAAACTCACTGCTGTGCAAGATCCCCGCATCGACTAAGGTGAGAATGCTGGAGTAGGGCAGACCAAATTGGGATAAGCCGAGAGTCACGCTAGAGTTCTTACGAAAATATTGGCCGAGTCCGCCCGTAAGCCGATAGCCGCTGATCAGCTTTAAGCGCTGCTCATTATTCACCTTGGCCGCCATACCGAGAGCCTTTTCGAGGATTTGCGCTTCTCTGTGAGTTAATTGCTTGAGCAGTGCTAAGGTACGCAGGCTAAAGTTACCCGGATTGACGATTTCACTGGAGAGGATGCGCGCCCACAGATCCTGCATTTTGCGGTTGTGGATTTGCTCCGCCATCAAAAAAAATTGATGGCTCCAGTCGGGGTCCAGATCGACCCCGGTAACATCCGATGGGGTGTAGCTCAAGGCGAGGGCGAAAATGGTTTCGACATTGGCCTGATATTGGCTGGCGAGTTTACGCTCTCTGTACTGGGCACGTTCGGCAATCGAGGCATTGGCGGGACGATATTCCTGCTCACTGGCGAGACCGAGTTGGCGACCCAGTACCAGAGCCTTTTTACGGGCAGAGACCTCGGCAGCGGGAGCCGCTTCATCCGCAAGCATTAAAATATCTGAATCTTTCATGCCTTAATCCTGTCTCACCTAGTTGTGTTGTTAGCACCGCAGGTGAGGCAAGCCCACCTTCGCGAAATGCTTCCAGCTTAGTCGATTGCAATCCTTAAGTCTCTGCGCTGGATTGCTTTTATTACGCTGCGGGCACTTTTTAACTGTCGAGACTCGGTTTTTCTATGGATTTAGCAGACCAAGCCCAATTGGTTTCATTCCCGGGTGACGGATGGCGCGGTACATTGAGGGCTAATATTAAGGAACAGACCGCAAATCCGGCGCCAATGTAGAAGACAAGGGCGGGATCGCTCAGCCACAGTAAGCCCAAGAGCACAGGGATAATCACAGCCGCGATATGGTTAATGGTAAAACTGACCGACATGGTGGCCGCAATATCTTTGCTATCGGCAATCTTTTGAAAGTAGGTTTTCATGGCAATCGCCATCGCAAACAGCAAATGGTCAATTACATAGAGGGCGGCGGCCATATGGGGTTGCTCGACAAGCGCATAACTGACAAATACGAAAAACAGTCCAATGTATTCCACCGTGAGGGCATTTCGTTCGCCAATACGGCCGATAAAGCGGCCAATTGCAGGAGCAAATAATAGGTTTACCACATAGTTGATTAGGAAAAGGGCGGTGATTTCACTGACACTGTAGCCGAATTTCTCGACCATCATAAAGCCAGCGAATACCATAAAAATCTGCCGACGGGCGCCAGAGAAGAAGGTTAACAGGTAATACAGCCAGTAGCGTTTACGTAGGATGATTTTTTTATGCTGTACTTCATGGGTTTCAAACTGTGGGTAGTACAGGCTCATACTGATCGTCATCAGTAAACCTAATACACCAATAATCAAATACATATGCCAGTAATCTAGTTTTAGCCAGGTCATTATTATCCAAATACTGCCATAGCCGACTAAGGCCGCCGCCGAGCGCCATGCCAGCGCTTTGCCCATAAATGCTGCAGTGTCTTGTTTATCGACCCATTGTAGTGTGAGGGATTGGTTAATGGTTTCAAAATAATGGAATCCAACCGACATCAAGACTGTGGTGAGATATAAACCCAGTACCTGCGGGAAAAAGCCAGTAATTGCTACACCTATGCATAACAAGGCTAATGACAGCAAAGCAAAGGCTTGCTCGCGGACTAACAGCAACACAAAAATGGCGGTAAAGGCCAAGAAGCCGGGGATTTCCCTTAGGCTTTGCAGCATACCGATTTCGGCGCCAGTGAATTGGGCTTTTTCTATCACAAAGTTATTTAACAGGGCTTGCCAGACGGCAAAGACGAGCGACATAACAAACGTCATCCACAGCAGTAGTGCTTTGGGATTGGCGGTTTGGGGTGTTTTCATGGGGTGGATACTCAGGCGATAAGTCAACAAATGCTAATGCTTTTACCTGTTATTCGCTAGCGATAAGAAATGGCACCAATTGCTGATTTTGTAACATTTTGCTCCCAAGGTCGCAGATATTTATTTTTGTGAGCAAGCTAGAATTACCGTATATCCAGCGTGCATTTGGCGCTAAGCCCGTGATCTATTTCATGTAAATAGGTGACTAAATCACCTAGTATGCAATATCGTAATAGGCAGTTTGCTTTTTGCGTGGTAAACCTAAACAGCCTCTATTTGACTCGTGCATCAAAGAAGCGACTCTTCGGGTGTTTGATTATCGCAGTGGTTGAATGAGTCATAGGAGCTGAGTTAATTCGTTTGTTTAGGTCAACATAAAGCCGCCGTTCTTTGTTTTTCTTCTGGCCGCTTTTTCTTATTTTTGTTGAGATAATCGAGGCTTAAGTGAAAAAAATTCTGATCATCTTCTCTAGTGTTCATGGTCAAACTCGCAAAATTACCAATCAATTGGCGCAGCAACTCAAGGAGTTGGGTAATTCTGTGGTGATTGCGGATATTAAGGCTGTTCCGGCGATGGAATCCTTCGATAAGATCATTATTGGCGCTAGTATTCGCCACGGAAAACATAATCCTGCGTTATACGAATTTATCCAAAAGCATCAAAAGATCCTCTCGCAAAAGGTGAGCGGGTTTTTCTCTGTGAGTCTAGTCGCTCGTAAACCAGAGAAAAACACCCCAGAAACCAATCCCTACATGCAGGCGTTTTTAAGCAAAACCACTTGGCGCCCAACGTTGTTGCAAGTGTTTGGCGGTAATCTGAATTACCAAGGTTATAATGCATTCGATAGAAATATTATCCGTTTTATCATGTGGTTAACTAAAGGCCCAACGGACCCTGTCACCAATGTGGAATACACTGATTGGCAAAAAGTGGATGAATTCGGCCTACAGATCCATCAAGCCTGAGCGAGCCAGCCGTGAAGCTTTGCTATTAAGGTGAAACCCACTATGTCGGCAAAAGTAACCCAGATATTCGATTTTGTGTTGGCACGTTTGCACCTGTGGATTGTGCTATCCGTGGGGCTACTCGTCTGTACCAGCCCGTGGATTTTTATCGGTAGAAGCCTGCGCGCCAATGCCAGTCTCTGGGATTACCTGCATGTTTACCTTGGATTAATTGCTGCTGCATTAGGGATACTATTTTTATTGCGTAACAGTCTGCAAGGAAAATGGCATCAATACTTTGCTTGGCTGGTGGGGGATTGGGGGCAACTCACGCAGGATATCAAAGGACTGTTTAAGGGAAAATTGCCGGTCGCCGGTGGCAAAGGTTTGTTCAGCACGGTTGAAGGTATTGGCATGTTGCTGCTGGTCGCTACGGGCGTCACGGGCGCGGTGTGGTTTTTCTATCAAGGCACTCCGCTCGCGATGACATGGCGTGGTTACCATCAAATTTGCGCCGATGCATTTATTGGCTTTTTAGTGGTTCACTTGGTTTTGGCTGCAACTCACATTATTGAATTTATTAGGCAATAACAAACGATTATGGTCAGTTACGCTTCAGAATTTGGCCTGCTTTAGCATCTAGCCCAACACCTTCTTCTTAATATTCCTCGGTTGAACGGATTTTAAGCGTTCAGCGTACGTTCATCGACAAGCTGCACACTCAGCCCTAGACTTATCTCTACACGTCAACCTAGCTCGTTTGAGCCGATGTTTTCATGCTTTGGCGTTACTGAAGTGTGCTCATGGGTGAGGTATGACGACGTTGAGAATTTTTTGGAAGACTAATGAAGGTATCCTATGAATATTCAAAAAAGTGCTCTAGCGATAGCGTTGACAGGTTTGCTGTTTGGTTGCGGTGGTTCTGACTCGGACGAACCTGCCACCCAAATGGCGACCTTTAACTTAGGCGTATCCGATAATCCTGCCGATGCAAAATCGGTCACGATTGCATTCAGACAAGTGGTATTAAAGAACGACACCGGTAGCTACTCGTTCAATGTCACCCCAAATGGTGAGCTTAAATTTGTTGACTTATTGGAGTTTCAAGGTAGTGCGGTAGAAACGTTGGTGAGCGGGCAATCCATCCCCGTGGGCGAATACCAAATGTGCCTGTATATGAAGAACAGCACAGTGGCGAATAGCGAAAGCTCCCACGTACAAACCTTCGATGACACTCTCTATGGCTTAACGACCAACAGCAATGGTTCATGCGGTGGTGTGGGCGCAGAAGAAAGTGATACGGGCCGATTGTTTTTCAATAAGAAATTCACCATCGCGGCGGGCGTCAACAGCTTTGTTGCCGAGTTTGATTTAAGCCAAGGTTTACAGGATCCCCATGGCAACAAAGATTACTGGACGCTCAAACCGACTTCAGTGCAATTATTTAATCAGTCCGAAGTGGGCGCGATTAAAGGCACAGTTGGCGCTACTGTGATGGAAGGCTGTGAAGTCGCTGCGGGTGGTTCGGTATTCTCGCCAGCGGTTTATTTGTATCCTGCCAATACCACGCTGGAGCAGATGAAGGATTTCAGAACCGAAGCCGACACAGCCACTGAGATTGCGCCTATTGCGGCGGCTCGGGTGAATGATGTCACCGATACAAGCGGCCAAGTCATCGGCCACGATTATGAATTTGGCTTTGTGGTCGCAGGGGATTACAGCTTAGGTTATACCTGCTTAGCGCAAAATGATGACCCTGATGTGAGTAACAATGCCGATGATGTGGAAGCGCCTTTCTTTATTCACGCAGCAGAAACTGGGGTGACTGTTACGGCGAAAGGGGTTGCCGAGCGTAACTTCCCATAGTCGTTAATCTGGTAATCAACACATAATAAAAAACCAGCATCTCTGCTGGTTTTTTATTGGCTGCTCGTCAACCGAGCCTTAGCTCAAACGCTTTTGGCGGCCAAGGGCGATAACGGCGGCAAATGCTAAGAATAACCAGTTTAAGCTGCCGCCTGAACTCTTAGGCGCCTGAGCATCTTTCTCAACGGCCAGATAGTTAATTAAACCAATCAGCTCATCTAAGGTTCTGATACTGCTTAAGTTAACCGCATATTTATCGTTAACGATAAAGGCTGGCACGCTTTCAACGCGAAATTGATTCTGCTGGGCACGCCATAGGGCCAGTTTCTCATCAGTGGTCTTGCTGTCGGCAAGTTTGTCGTACTGGGCTGCATCGATACCAAACTTGGCAAAGACTTGCTTAATGTCGTCACGGCTGTTGATTTGCGGTTCATGCTTATGGCCCGGCGCACTGTGGTCGTGGCCATTTGCGCCTGCTTCACCTTGGATGGCGGCAAACATGGCATGGGCGATGGCGTCTTTATTATCTAACTCATGAATAACTGCCAGTGAGCGCATCACTTCGGTGCCAATGTCGCTGTTCATAAAGTCGACATGCTTAGTGTCAAATGCGATGTCTTTGCTTAGATTCGCTTTGATTTCGGGCAGATAGTTGGTTTCCATATTGAAGCAGTTATGGCAGTAGAAGGAAAAAAACTCGGTCAGTTTTGGCTCACTGCTTGGTGCTTTGTCAGAGATTTGCGTGTAGTGCGTGCCTTCAACATAGTTGGCGGCAAAGGTGCTAAATGGTGCAACGATTAAGGCGACAGCCAAGGCGATTGGTTTGATCATAGAACCCTCAAATTCGGTTAGAGTGAATTCACCGCATCAATTGCATGCGCTGTACCTACCTAAGTGGACTAAGGTGGCTCAGGTGATTTCAGTCTTGGAGTTACGCTCGCGTTATACCAGCGTGTATATGGTTTTAGGTTAGTTTGGGATGCTTAATTATCGCTGAAATAGCTGGTAGATATTGGACTAAATCTGTGATCCCGCGGGAGTTTAGGCAGAGAACTTTGTCAGACTGCAAAGGGGATCACAGATATAAAAAGAAAAACTTAAGCAATATCCCGCAGGGATTGCCAAGCCTCACAGACCTCACGGAAACGCGCCGCATCGCCCTCGGGTCTATCGGGATGCCATTTCAGCGCTAAACGGCGCCATTGTTTGCGGATGTCCCTAGGGGTGGCGCTCTCATCTAACTCGAATACCCTCAGGGCGTGGCCCTTATGCATTAAGTTCACGTTCAGGCCAATATAGCTCTTATAACTGCTCCAGAAGGCTTCCAATAATTCGCGTACTACGTTTTCACTGGTGTCGTAGTTATTCCAGTCAAGATAGTATTCCCGTAGGGAAGTATCTTCCATTATCAATAGGTTAACGTTGGAAGGCACGAGGCGGAAAATCTGGATCTCCATCGCTTTGACTTGCAGCCATTGCTTTGGCATCAGGATCTCTTGCAGTTCGAACAGGGCATTCATCAGTAAAAAATTGCGTTTAAACAAATCATTACCCGGGTTTTCATCTAACGGATGAATTAGCCCGCGATTTTGCAGTTCGGTAGCGAGGTGATGGATTTTCCAGCTTTGATTAGAGGCTTGTAACACGGATAACACTGGCCAGATTAACGGGTTATCGCCCTTAGTGGTCGAGAGCGTTGCCGATTGAGCTTCTGCACTGAGTGAAGGTTTAGCGAGTAGCATACTGACTGTCCCATCCTAAGTTGTTATCAAGCGAGTGTGATTAAAAGTAAGGTTTCACTATCTATAAGATTTTAAATGCTTTTATCTTATTTTGACGACGAGTCGTTACTGAGCTTGGAATACACTATGCCATAGAGGAAAAGTGTAGGCAAAGAAGGATTCTAGAGCAATTTACCCCGAGGTCACTCCGACTTTGGTTGGTTTTCACTCTAGTTATGTTGTCGTAGGGATAATTGAATAAGGCAATAAAAAGCCCTTGCTTTAACTAAGTAAAACAAGGGCTTTTATAATTTATGGGCAGATTAGATCTCGGTAAAGATAATCTCTTGCGCTAAACGTGACTTAGGTAACTTAGCGTTGAAGTCTTCTTCAGCGCGGTAACCTAGAGCGACTACGACAGAAGCACAGAAACCTTTTTCGCGCAGGCCTAAGACTTGATTGAGTTTAACCGCATCGAAACCTTCGATAGGGCAAGCATCGATATCGAGCACACTCGCACCTAACATCAATGTGCCTAGTGCTAAGTAGACTTGTTTTTCCATCCAATGCTGAGCATCTTTCAATTCATTCTTGTGCATATTGGCAAAGAAGGAACGGCCATTGTGCTGAGCTTGCTTGGCTTCATCATTGGCAAAACGGCCATCTTTGGCTTCTTGCTCTAGCACTTGCAGTAAATGGGCTTCATCGAGTTGAGTGCGAGTACAGAGCACTACCACATGGGAAGCATTAAGAATTTTTTGAGTATTAAAGGCGTAGTTCTCGGTCGATTCTGCGATCAAGGCTTTACCTTCTGTCGTGCTTGCTAGCACAAAGTGCCAAGGCTGCGAATTCGTCGATGATGGGCTGAACTGCAGTAAGGTTTTGATTTCGGCAATCTTGTCGGCAGGAATTGTCTTGGTTGGATCAAAGGCCTTAGTGGTGTAACGCTTTTTAGCGAGAAAACTTAAATCACTCATGTAACGGCTCCAAATCATCTAGGAATACAAATTCAACCTCAGCATTTTAAGCGGGTTTAGGCAAAAAACAATGTGATCAAAACGGCTATCAGTTTCAAAATATTTTTGAAACTGCCAAGGGTTTGCATTAGAAGTTGTGCGGCCTAAAGCAGATTTTTAAAGCAGGGCTGAATAACGAGTAAGGAAAAATGAAGATGAATGTATCCCAAAGCAAATTTATGGCCTTTCTCCTTTCCTGTCGTAAAAATCCCTCGAAGGTAAGCATTTTCTTAGAATCTATTCTCTATCTTGTATATGTCATTATTAGGTAAGGAATATCGCTATTTTTTGCAATAGAACATTGATGTACTAGGCTTATTAAGTTCTTTTGATAGCAAGCAATAAGGAGTATTGCATGAAGTTAGTAACAACATTAGTTATAGCAGCGATGGTTTCTTCCGGGGTCAGTGCGGCAGAGTCAAAACCTGCTACTCAGGCAACGATAGACGCAAATAACTCGGTCAAACAATCCTTGCCTTTTAGTGATAAAAAAGACTTTGAGAACGCTCAGAAAGGTCTTATTGCGAAACAAGATGTCGTGACCATTAAGAACGAACAAGGAGATGTCGTCTGGGATCTAGAACAGTACAAAAAGTATATCGACCTCAACAATCCTGCCCCTGATAGTGTCAACCCAAGCCTGTGGCGTAACGCACAGCTGAACATGATCAATGGTCTATTTGAAGTCACCGATGGTATCTATCAGGTCCGCGGCTATGATCTCAGTAACATCACTTTTATCAAAGGTAAAACGGGTTGGATTGTCTTTGATCCTCTTATCTCCCAAGAAACGGCTAAAGCAGCCTTAGATTTTGTCAATGAAAAACTCGGTAAGCGTCCCGTCGTGGCTGTGGTTTATAGCCATAGTCATATTGACCATTTTGGTGGTGTACGCGGCATTGTCGATGAAAAGGACGTTAAGGCCGGTAAGGTCAAAATTATCGCCTCGCATGGATTCACCGAGCATGCGGTTTCTGAAAACGTCATCGCCGGTAATGCTATGGGACGCCGTGCAATTTTCATGTACGGCGCTTTATTGCCTCGAAATGAATTTGGTGGTGTGAACGGTGGTCTGGGCCAAACCACTTCAACAGGTTTAGCCACACTCATCGAACCTACGGATATCATCGAGAAAACCGGCGATGAAATGACGGTTGATGGGGTCAAAATGGTTTTCCAATATACGCCTGGCACCGAAGCGCCAACGGAAATGAACACTTGGTTTCCAGATAAAAAGGCGCTGTGGATGGCCGAAAACTCAACCAATACCATGCATAACATTCTGACGTTGCGCGGCGCGCAAGTTCGCGACGCCTTGAAATGGTCTGGTTATTTACAGGATACCATTGAGATGTGGGGAGGGGACGTTAAGGTCAAGTTCCAAAGCCACCATTGGCCGATTTGGGGAAATGCTGACATTGTTGAGTACTTTAAGAAGCAGCGTGACATCTATAAATATACCCATGACCAAACAGTACGCTTAATGAACCAGGGCTACACGGGTGAAGAAATATCAGAAATCATTACCTTGCCAAAATCATTAGAAAATAACTGGAATACTCGCGGCTATTACGGAACGCTTCGCCATAACAGTCGTGCCGTCTATCAACGCTACATGGGTTGGTACGATGGTAATCCCTCAGATCTGAACAATTTGCCACCTACGGATGCCGCGGTGAAATACGTTGAGTATATGGGGGGGGAGAAAGCGGCAATTGATAAAGCGCAGGCAGACTTCGATAAAGGTAACTATCGTTGGGTTGCCGAAGTGCTTAAGCATGTCGTCTTTGCGAATCCACAGAGTCAACAAGGCAAGGCACTGCTGGCAGATGCTTACGAGCAGTTAGGTTATCAGTCCGAATCGGGTCCTTGGCGCTCCGTCTACCTGCAAGGTGCTTATGAGTTAAGAAATGGCGCCCCTTCGGCTGGCGGAGTTCAGACTGCATCGCCCGACATTATCAAAAATATGCCGCCTGAGATGCTGTTTGATTATCTCGCGGTACGTATTTTACCCGAAAAAGCAGAAGGTAAGAATTTTGCAATAAATCTGAACTTTACAGATTTAAATGAGAAATACACCTTGTATCTGGAGGACTCAGTACTCATTCATACTAAGAAACAATCCGATAAACCAAACGTGACGCTCACACTGAAAAAATCAGTATTGGATGACGTGCAGCTGGGTAATATCACCTTGGAAAAAGCGATTGCGAATGGGGATATTCAATTGAATGGGGATAAAGAAGTGTTCAAGGATTTCGTTGGAATGCTGGATAACTTCAATTTCTGGTTCAATATTGTCACTCCTTAGCAAGAGGCTTGAAAATGAAACTAATGGCTGCTTTTTTGACAGCAGTCTGTTCGTTTAGCGCAAGCCCAATAAGTTGGGCTTGCTCCTACGACGGTCAGTTTGCTAACCCTTTTTCAGAAAGCTACCCAGGGGCACTCGATGTTGCAATGGCGACTCAACAAGCGCTGAACGCTAAAACGATATCTGAACTTTCGAAACTCGAAGGTGAGGAAGGATTGCGTCGGGCGAGTGGATGGTTACAGTTGCTGGCAGATGAGTATTCCGCAGAGCTAAAAGGTGCTTACATCTACATAGTAGACAATCAACTATGGTCTAAGCTTGATACCAATAACAAGCTGGTTATTCACTCTCAACCACCTGAAATTAATCAAAAAGTATTTCTGTTAACAGAGGTCTCTTTGCATAGCATCGTTTCAAAGAGGCTAAGTTGGCAAGAGGCTGAAAAACTTGGTTTAGTCTGGAAGAGTTAATAAACAATATCCTTGTGACCCTTTGGGTTTGAAAGAGCTCAAATGGTCACAAGGCTTTTTTAAGTCGCTTTTCACGTTTTAAACTCATTAATTTGTGCATTTTTCCAATCTGAAATTGTCAAATTCATTTAGAATCAATTTCATATAGCTACACCAAATTAGTTAATAGCTTTGGAAAACGCGCATGCGCACTTTTCCAGATGGAGTATTTGGCAGAAAGCTGATAAGTTCTTTGCATACAGATAGTTAACCTTGCGCGTTTTTACTGGTCTAACGGGGTAAACGCGCATGCGCACGAATAAAATGTTATAAGCCAGTAGTTAGCTCCACTGGCTTTAGGCATATTAGACTAGGGCTGCGAGGTCGATTTCGCACCCAGCACCTTTCATTTCACGAGCTAGTGATAGTTTCCACGCCTCACTCTCATCGAATGGAACGTATACCACTCCGCTAAAGTCATTTGGTAGCTCTATGTTACCTTTCACGATGGCTGTAACTTTGCTTCGTCCCAGCTTAGCGATGAAATATCCATGTTCAAAAACGACATTCTGCCTAGCTCGGAACATAGGTGTTCTTTCACTGGCTTTCGCGCCTCTATCACAAGGAGTGTACAGTACGATAGCAAAGCAGACTTGGTCAGCGTAACGTTCAATTTTTTCGATGATCGTCTGGCTTCCACTAACTTGTTCATGCAAGATAATTGGCTCTAAGCCTACTTGGGAAATAAATCTAGCTACCTTTTCTTTAGTTAGCTCATCATGACCATGAACTATGAATACTTTCTTTTTCATCGGAGGTGTTGACCAATTAAATGCTTGCGCTTGTGCTGGTTCAGTGATCGAATTTTGCGGTTGCGGTTGCGGTTGCGGTTGCGGTTGCGGTTGCGGTTGCGGTTGCGGTTGCGGTTGCGGTGTGGTTCCTTGGAGTCTCGCAATAATTTCTAAGCACTCTTGTTTCAAAGTCTCATTGGTATTGCCAGTGTATGAGTAAGAATTATCTTTCTCAAAGTCATCCTGTTCCATGACTGCAGTGAGAAATTTCGCAATGACATCGTTGCTTTCTAGTTGCCACAAGGCTCTTACTCTGTTTGCTTTTGAACCAGACCCAAGGTTGTACTTTTCGTCATAGATCTCGATGCTTAAGTGCTCCGCAACGAATAGCTCTAGAGAGTTATTGGAAAAATTACTAAAGTACCCGCTCTCCATACCGAAGTAGCGTTCTAATTTCTTCTTTTCTAGTGTGGTTAAATCAGCCATGTAACTAACCAAGTAATATGCGATAAACATGAGTATGTTACCATAAGTAATTGGTTTACAGCGACAAATGGCTTATAACAAGCAATTTAAGAGGGATTCTCAACGCTTGGCACTTTTGCTTCTACTTCAAATTTAGCGTTTACGGTAGAATGCGTTAGGTTGGGTGGTGGCGTTGTTCACCACTTAATTTGGCGTTATGTGCCTGCAGAGTTTAGAGGACAAGGATATGCCAGATGAAAAAAGTTTAAATGCTCGAATTCCAGCGTACAGAAAAGCGTTCGCGAATGGGGAGCTCCAAAAAACATATCAAAGCCTTGTTGGAATCGTACAAAATCTCAGAACTGAATTTGATAAACATTACAAAGGCGAATACTTAGTTGCAAATGTACTGCATGGTTATATCGACTTTACTTATTTTTATTTGCAAAACGATTTCCTTAAAAAACACAAACTCAAGTTAGCGATCGTACTAAACCATCAAGAGGTGCGCTTCGAGCTTTGGTTGTTGGGACAAACAAAAGATGTTCAGATTAGTTATTGGGAAAAGTTACAAGGCATTAAGTGGGTGAACCAAGATGTCATGCCAGAATGGTCAATCTTTGAAGTTACAATGCTTGCCAGTCCCGATTTCGACAATGCCAAGATGTTATCTGAGTCAATTTTCACTGTGTTTTCTGGCTTGTCTATGGAGATTTTTAACACATTGAAGGCATACTAATAATATGCACATAACAATACAAACGCTTCAAGGGGGAACTGCTAACGCGCGGCGTTTCCTGTCCCATTGTGCCGAAGTGATTACGGCCGTTGTGTTTGAGTTTAGTGGTAATGCGTTGCCAGCCCCTTAGGTGGACGTTACTAAGTCGAGACATATTATGAAGCTTGATGGCGGATGCTTATGCGGAAAATTACGATATTCAATTGATGCAATCCCAATTGATGCTGGATTTTGTCATTGTAAAATTTGTCAGAAAGCCAATGGCGCTCCCATGGTAGCTTGGTTAACGATTCCCTTTTCTGGTTTTTTATACACAAGTGGTGATGCTGCTATATATGCTTCAAGTCAAAAATATCAGAGGGAGTTCTGTCGTTATTGTGGTTCACAGATAGCTTTTAGGGCGACAGTTGAGCCAAAAACTATAGATATCACAATATGTACGTTAGACGAGAGTTCAAAAGTCGAGCCTCAGTACCACATATGGTGTCAAAGCAAAGTGAACTGGTTACATTTAAATGATGAGCTCCCACAGTTTTTGGATTCAGGTCCAGACGGCCCCTAAAAACTCACAAACGACTCAAGAGAGACTTTAGTAGGGTAAATAAAACGCCCACAGTTAACACTAACAATGGGCGTGGAAGATTAAGCTTAATCGATGTCCGCTGCTTGAATTAACGCAGCACCTTGCTTAAAAAGCTTTGGGTTCTGGCTTCTTTGGGGCGGGTGAATAATTCCTCGGGGATATTGGACTCCACCACATAGCCGCCATCCATAAAGATGACTCTATCGGAAACATCGCGTGCAAAGCCCATTTCATGGGTCACAATTACCATGGTCATGCCTTTTTGCGCTAAGTCCTTCATCACATCCAGTACATCGCCGACCATTTCGGGGTCGAGTGCCGAGGTGGGCTCATCGAAAAGCATCAGATCCGGCTCCATCGCCAAGGCGCGGGCAATAGCAACCCGTTGTTTTTGTCCACCCGAGAGACTCGAAGGATAGGCATTGGCTTTATCCTGCAAACCCACTTGAGTAAGCAGCGCCAGCGCCTTGTTATCGGCTTCAGCTTGGGTCATTAACTTTAGGCTCACTGGCGTTAAGGTAATGTTTTGCAATACGGTTTTATGGGGGAACAGGTTAAAGTTTTGGAACACCATGCCCACTTTTTGCCGCAATTTATCGACACAGGCATCTTTAGCGGTAATGGATTGCCCTTCGATTTCAATATCCCCTTGGGTGGGTTTTTCTAACAGGTTGATGCAACGTAAAAAGGTGCTTTTACCGCTGCCGCTGGGGCCGATCACACTCACCACTTCGCCTTGGCGAATATGTTCGTTGATGCCCTTAAGGACCGCGTTATCGCCGTAACTTTTGTGTAGGTTGGTTATGTTAATCACTTTGCTTCAACCTCTTTTCGAATTTCGACAGCATAAATGTGAAGCTGTAGGTCAGGAACAGGTAAATCAGTGCACAGGTAAAGAGTGGGATACTGTCTTCAAAAGTACGGCTACGGATAATTTCACCCGCCCGCATTAAATCCACCCCGCCAATAAAGCCAATTACGGCGGTTTCTTTGAGTAGCACGATAAACTCATTGCCTAACGCGGGCAGAATATTCTTAATCGCCTGCGGCAGAATAATCAGCTTCATGGTCATCGCCTGTGACAGGCCGAGCGAGCGTGCCGCTTCGGTTTGACCTTTATCGACGGCTTGGATCCCTGCGCGAATAATCTCAGAGATATAAGCGCCGCTGTTTAAACCAAAGGCGATGATGGCGGCGGTCACCTTATCAACATCGAATGCGGCCAGCACGATGAAGTAAAGGATTACTAACTGCACCACCACTGGCGTGCCGCGGATCACGCCAACATAAAGCTCTGCGGGGAAGCGGATATACCACTTTGATGACATCTTCATCAGTGTGGTACCCACGCCTAATACTGCGCCTAATAACATGGCGAAGAAGGTCACAATCAAGGTGACTTTTAAGCCGTTTAAGATCAGTAGTATGCCTATCATGCCGTCGTCGCCAATGGGGCTAAACAGCGAAGTATTGATTGCTTCTAACATAGGGATCACTTGATATGGGCTGAAACGAGCGCCTGATATTGGCCGCTTTCTTTCAAGTTTTTCAGCGTGTTATTAATGCTATTGAGAAGTTCTGGCTGCTGCTTTGATACCGCAAAGCCATAAAACTCTGGGGGGAAATCCAGCTTGATCAGTTTGAGATCCGGGTTTTTCGCCAGATAGTTCGCCGCAGGCTCGCTATCGAATAGCACTAAGTCGACTTTGCCATTCTTCAGTTCCATAATGGCTTCGAAGCCTGTGTTAAAAGCGGTGACATTTTGGGTGTATTTTTTAGACATCATATCGGCGGTTGAGCCGAGCTGCACCGCAAAGTGTTTGTCTTTAATGTCATCAAGGGTATGAATGGTGTCGTTATCTTTATTCACGAGTAGCACTTGAGTCGCCTCGTAATAGGGCTCCGAAAAGTTAACGCTGGCTTGGCGCTCAGGGGTGATGGTCATGCCCGAGGCGATAAAATCAATCTTGCCTGAGTTTAGCGCTACGATCAGTGAATCGAATTTCATGTTTTCGACTTTGAGCGTCTTGCCGGCATCTTTAGCGATTTGTTTGGCAAGCTCAATATCGAAGCCTTTGATTTCGTCGCCACTTTGTCCGCCAACATATTCAAAGGGCGGGAAGGCCGCATTGGTGCCAACCACTAAAACATCGTTGCTTTTCCCACATCCAGCTAACAACAAGGTGGCAGTGAGGGCTAGGCCGCCTAATAACATGGATTTTTTCATTTAAGACTCTCTTTTGAATGACTCGCAATGTGGCGACTATAGGGATGTGATGCTCTTGTGTCAATAATTATGCTTTAAAAATGATTAAAAATTCATACTAGATCGCAATTGCTGTATGCCTAAACACTTGTGATTACAACGCTGGCTGTGTTTGATATCGATACGTTTTTAAAGCGTTAGTGAATTGTTTAGGATGACCGTGAATAGCAATTTTCGGCTTTCACTTGTGCGGGATATATCATTTTTTATTCATTTTTACGGCTAAAATAGTGAGCGATGAACGATTTCTAACAAAAATTGTAAAAACTTCATTAAATTATGCCCAGTTAATCTAATCTTAATGCAGGATCAAATAGCAATTTATGGAGCGAAATGTGAGATACCTAACTCTGGCACCAGCGGCACTCCTTTTGGGTCTAGCAACTTCGGTCAGTGCAGAAGAATCGACCCAGTGGCATTACACCATGGGGATACACGATTTTATTGTGGAACAGGAGAGTTCACATACCTTTGGATTTAACGGCAACATTATGATTGAACATACCACGGCGTCGGATATTTACCTGTCCGCCATGCTGGATATGTTTATCGACATTGATACCGACGATCTCGACCCCGACCATATTCCCGTGTGGTTTAAATCGGACTATGTGGCCTCGGGTGAGTTCTACCATATCGATCCTCGCTTCTTCTTCGGATGGCAAGTGGACCTACAGGGTAAACGTAACACTGTGAGTTCTATCGAAAAGCAAGCCAAGCTATTCCCTGAATTAACCGCCAATTATAAGGGGCAGGAATCGCAGGCCCAGTTAAAGGCGGGCGCGGGTTATTACTATTTAGAAATCGATGACGACGTGCCCCGTACCCGTGGTTACGATCGGGGAGATTTTGGTAATGGCGAGTTCGCTTACACCTTAATGGGCAGTTTTGGTTTTGATATCACGCCTAAATTAAACATGAGTTTTGCCGCGCAAAACTGGAACGATGGTGATAAATGGCTTGAAAATCAATATCGCTTCAGCATGAGTTACGATACGGATTATTGGGAGAAGGGCAGCCAGTGGTTACTGTATGTGGAGCATACCGAATACAATCTAGACCACTATGCCAAGGAGAGTGTGCACTCACCCGACTACTTGCCCATCCTGCCTTGGGATAACGATACCTTAGTGCGCTTTAGCTTAGTCGTGCCTTGGTAGTGAGCTACTTTTGCGTTAAGTGTTTCTCCACTAACGCAATCATCGCTTTTGCCGCAAAGGACAATACCTGTTCTTTGCGCCAAAACAGCGATAGTTCCCAGCGCAGTTCGTCACTCGCCAATGGAATATTCACCACTCCCGATACACTGTAACGCCGCGCGATAGAGCGCGGCAGTATCATCACGCCCGTGCCCGCCGCCACGAGGGCGATCCCGAAGTCGGCTTGGCTGACTCGAGTGATGTTTTTAGGGGTAAATCCCGCGTGTTGGCAAGCGGTTAATACCAGTTGATACAAGGTGTATTCGGTTTCAAACATCACTTGTGGCTCGTCGACTAAGTCGTGGATCGACAGCATTGGTCGTGAGGTGAGGGGATTCTCCTTGGGCAGCACCACCACCATGGGATCGTTAAACACCCGAATGCCGTGGTAACCATCGTCGAAGTTAATAATCCCGGTGGCCAGTTCAATTTCACCCTTTTGAATCGCTAAAGTTTGCTCCACGCCGCCGCGCACCAGCAGGTGCATATCAATTTGCGGATATTGCTGGCGATATTTGGCAATGATAGGAGCAAAAATCTCAGCACTGCCGAGTGGCGCAAGACCGAGTTTCAATTCGCCTGCGGTTAAACTGCGCTGGGCACTGAGTTCGGCCAGCATGCGTTGTCGCCCAGCGAGCAACTCCTTTCCATGGCGATAGACCACTTCTCCCGCTTGGGTAAGCTTAACCTGAGTGCCACGCTTGCCGCGCTCGAGTAGTACCAAATCGAGTTCTTCCTCTAATTGGCGCAGCGCCTTGGAGAGGGCGGGTTGGGTGAGGTGAACCTTTTCGCTGGCCTTACCAAAACCGCCGGCATCGATGATCTCGATAAAATAACGCAGCACTTTAAGATCCATTCTCGCCTCGATAATACATTCTTAAAATTCATGGATTACATGCTTAATATTCATTTTTTTTATTGAAAAGGCAAGCCTAAAATATTCCCATAGCAACTTTGGTGTAAATCGAGAAACCGCATGTCTTTCCTACAAGCCGCAATACGTCGATGCCGTCATGGGGCTTTATTGTTAACTCAAATTGGCCTCTTTTGTTTATTGTCTTTAGCCTGCCATTGGTTAGCCACTTGGGCGCATTTACCTGTGCCAGGTAGTGTTTTAGGTTTAGGTATCTTACTGATTTTACTTGCGACTAAGCTAATACCTGAAAATGCGGTGCAGCTTGGTGCCGCTTGGTTGATTGGTGAGTTGCTGCTGTTTTTTATTCCGCCAGTGATCTCTGTTATCAAGTACGAAGGCCTGTTTGAGCAATATGGGGTGAATATTCTCTTCACCTTAGTCATGGGCAGTGTGTGCGTGATGGTGGGTACGGGATTTGTGGTTGACCGAGTATTTCGTTTCGAGCGTCAACTCAATATCAAAAAGCATGCACGTCGCCATGCTAAGGCCGCCTAATGTCGAGCCTTAACTTAAGCCCTACGGCGATTTCTGAATTACTGTTTTCGCAGACGGGATTGGCACTTATCAGCTTGTTATTAACGCTATTTTGTTACTTTGTGGCCAAGCGTTTATATAGGCTCCACCGTGTGTGGTGGTTGGCGCCAATTGTACTCGCGCCCGTGGTGATCACGCTCTTGGTGTTTAATCTCGATATTCCACTGCCCACTTATTTTGAATACACCCATTGGTTAATGGCGATGTTAGCACCTGCGACGATCGCATTTGCCTTGCCGATTTATCGGGAGCGTAAACTTATTCGCCAATATCCGCTGACTATTGCCCTTGGAGTGATAGCGGGATTGTTGCTGGGCATGATTTCTAGCTGGCTGTTAGTGAAATTTGTGCCACTGCCGGTCGAGCTGTCTAAGAGCTTGTTGGTGCGCTCGGTATCTACGCCCTTTGCGATGGAGGCGACAAGCGCCTTTGGCGGTGTGCCAGAACTGACCGCCATGATGGTGCTCATCACTGGCATTATCGGCATGTTGGTATGTGAGCCGCTGTTCAAGCTGATGCACATTCGTACGTCTTTAGGTAAGGGCGTGGCATTAGGCGCTTCGGCCCACGGTGCGGGCGCCGCAAAAGCCAGTGAGTTAGGCCAGCAAGAGGGCGTTATTGCCAGTTTGACCATGATTTTTATCGGAATCGCCATGGTGCTGGGCGCGCCCGTATTTGCGGTGATCTTCAGTTAATGTTCGAGAGTGATGTGCTGAATTTGCGTTAACCCTCTCCACCTTAATGTGATTTTGTTAGTTTTAATGATGTTGTTTTGCCTCTTAGGGCGCTAACCTCTGCTTGGTTATGCGCCCATTTTTTTAGCTAACGGCGAGTCTCGAAATAGAGTGACACTAAATTAAATCGAATAGGGATATAGGATGGATAAGCAAACACGGGTATCGAATGTGACATTGAGGCCCATAGGGCAAGACGATCTGGAGTTGATCTTCACCCATCAACAGGATCCGATTGCATCCCAATTGGCACAGTTTCCCTCGCGGGCTCGAGAGGCGTTTTACCTTCATTGGCAGCAAAATATCCTCGGACAGGCGTCGGTACTGGCACGAGGGATAGAAGTCGATGGCTTGCTGGTTGGCAATATCGGTCATTGGCATATGGATGGTCAGGCGATGATTGGTTACTGGATTGACCGCGCATTTTGGGGGCGCGGGGTAGCAACCTTAACCTTAAGCGCATTTTTACCTTTAGTGACCTCAAGGCCGCTTTTTGCCCATGTAGCACAGCATAATCTTGCGTCCCAGCGAGTGCTGCTGCGACACGGATTTGTAAAGACGGATACTTTAATTCAAGAGAAGGGAGATGCGGCGCCACTGTTCGAGTTGGTACTGCGCTGATGCTTAAACCATCACACTAACCAAAGGCTTAAAGCCCTTTACCTGAGATTTTGGCATATTGAGAGCCGATACATTATTTAATAAATCTATTTAGATATACGTGTTTTATCGTAAATTTAGATTTATCAACCCGACTTTAGTCTAGTACCTGATGGCTTGACCTCATTGGCTAACTCAATGAAACTCTCCATTTAATCACCTCCTACTAAAGTATGGATAATTAAATAATGTTTATTTTCTTCTTATGCCTTGCGCTCTTAGTGCTGGCATACAAGTTTTATAGCCCATTTGTTGAGCGCCAAGCAGGGATTGATCCTAAAGCGCAAACACCCCAAGCAAGATTCGAAGACGGCGTGGACTATGTGCCCGTTCACCCCGCCAAAGCGTTTTTGATCCAATTCTTAAACGTTGCCGGTGTAGGCCCGATTTTTGGTCCTATCCTAGGTGCTTTATATGGTCCAGTGGCGTTACTCTGGATTGTGTTAGGTAACATTATTGGCGGCGCGGTACACGACTATTTCTCGGGTGTGTTAAGCATTAAAGAAGACGGTAAGAGCCTGCCAGAAATCGCTGGTCACTACTTTAATGTCTACTTTAAAGGCGTGATGCTGCTGTTTACTGCGATGTTACTGTTCTTCGTGGGCGTGGTGTTTATCATGAGCCCAGCGGGTCTGTTAAGTAACCTCGACTATTTTAAAGATACCATTTTTGGCAATAACACCTTCTGGGTGTTAGTGATTTTGGCTTATTACTTCTTAGCCACTATGCTGCCAATCGATAAGATCATCACTAAGCTTTACCCTGCTTTTGGTCTGTTGATGATCGTTATGACCACTTCGATTGCGGTTGCTCTGCTGATCAGCGCGCCACAGTTACCCGAAATGGGCGATGTGTTTGCTTACTTCAACCACAGCCATTACAACAATGACTTGCTCGAGCCTAACCCCGACGGTTTACCGATTTGGCCATTGCTGTTTGTGACTATTACCTGTGGTGCTATCAGTGGTTTCCACTCGACTCAAGCACCTATCATGGCGCGCTGCCTGACCAACGAGAAATACGTCCGCCCCGTTTACTATGGCGCTATGGTGGCTGAAGGTGTTGTGGCTTGTGTGTGGGCAACTGCGGGGATTGCAGCCTTCCCTGGTGGTTATGTTGAGCTTAAGAGCTTACTCGACCAAGGTGGTCCAGGCCTTGTCGTTAACCAAGTGGCCACGAGCTATCTTGGTGTATTAGGCGGTGTGATGGCGATTATTGCGGTGGCTGTATTCCCTATTACTTCGGGTGATACTGCATTTAGATCGCTGCGCCTCACTATTATCGACGCCTTTAACATCCCACAGAGTATGCGTAACCGTTTGCTGGTGGCGGCGCCTATCCTGACCATCGCTTACTTTATGACTAAGATCGACTTCTCCTTGATCTGGCGTTATTTCGCCTTCTCAAACATGCTGTTATCGACAAGCGTGCTGTGGTTGGCGACTAAGTATCTGTTCGATAGAGGCAGCTTCCATTGGATTGTGAGTTTGCCTGCGATTGCCGGAACCTGTGTGACCATCTCTTACATCATGACGGCGGGTATTGGTTTAGGTTTGCCTCAATCTCTGAGCCAACCCGTGGGGATTGCGGTCGGCGTGGTGTGTTTAGTGGCTTTGATTATTGCCCATAACAAACGCAAAACAGTGCTGAATACAAACTCTTAACCTCACCGGTTTTATGACTGCTAAGGGCTGCATTTTGCAGCCCTTTTTAATACTATTTTCATAAACTGGCGTCAGTATTGAATATTGTCACTGTGACATATTCCATTGCGTCGAAATTATGTTAGATTCTGGCGAACTGATGGAGATAGAGGTATGGTTATCACTGTCATCAACAGTTCTCCACAGGGCAGTCACTGCAATATTGCTTACTTTTGCAGAGAAGTGTCAGGAAGTTACACCAAATCAGAGTCTGCTTATGCAACCCAATTTATTTCCCGAACAAAGACATTTAAATCGTGAGCCGATGGTGATGCCGTCGGTGGAAGCTCAGTCTACCCGTAGCCGTTTACAACGCATTGTGGGCAGTGTACTACTCACTTGCAGCGTGTTGTTAAGCTTATCTGCTTGTGCAGCGGGTAAGGCGAGCGCACCGCAGGAAGAAGAGTTTAGCTACGCCTGGTTGAAAGGCTATGCCCATACGCTGGCGACTGAGTCCTATGTGAGCCATAAGGGCGAGTTGCCAAAAAGCTTACAGGGCATGAGCTGGGATGATTACCAGCAGTTCCATTTCAAGAAAAAAGCCGCCCTGTGGCGTGAGGATGATTCGGAGTTTCGCGCCGAGTTATTCCACTTAGGCTTGTACTTCGATACGCCTGTGCATATTTACCAATTGGAAAATGGCAAGGCTAAGCTTATCGAATATTCGTCTTCCATGTTCGATTACGGTAAATCCAAGGTAAAGGGTAGCCAACTACCGAAAGACCTAGGCTTTGCTGGGTTTAGAATGCAGTTTAATACCGACTGGCAGCGTGACGTGGTCGCCTTCTTAGGTGCCAGCTATTTCCGCGCCGTAGGTCAAGAAATGCAATATGGTCTATCTGCCCGTGGTTTAGCGGTCGACACTGCGCTGCCTAAGCCTGAAGAATTTCCTATGTTTACCCGTTTCTGGTTAGAGAAACCACAACCGGGTTCTAATATTGCGACTGTGTACGCTCTGTTAGATTCACCAAGTGTAACAGGGGCTTACCGTTTTGATATCGAGCCGGGTGAGCGTTTAAAAATGAAGGTTGATGCGGCGATTTACCCGCGTAAAGCCATCGAACGTTTAGGCGTTGCACCACTGACCAGTATGTACATGGTGGGTGAAAACGATCGCCGCACTGGTTACGACTGGCGTCAAGAGATCCACGATTCAGACGGTCTTGCCATGCACACGGGGAACGGTGAATGGATTTGGCGTCCGCTGGGCAACCCAAGCAACTTGCGTTTCAATGCCTATAGCGATGAGAATCCAAAGGGCTTTGGTTTAATGCAGCGCGACCGTAACTTCGACCATTATCAAGATGATGGCGTGTTCTACGAGAAGCGTCCAAGCCTGTGGATTGAGCCAACTGGCAACTGGGGTAAAGGTTCGGTGCAGTTAGTGGAAATTCCAACACTGGATGAAACCTTCGACAATATCGTGGCGTTTTGGAACCCTGCAGAGCCCATTCAACCGGGGCAAGAGTTACTCTACAGCTACAACATGTACTGGGGCGGTATTCCACCCGTGCAGTCTCCCCGTGCTCGTGTGGTCGATACCTTTACTGGTATTGGTGGTGTGGTTGGTCAAAAGCGTAAGTACTATAGCAAGCGCTTCGTGATTGATTTTGCTGGTGGTTCCTTACCTATGCTGGGTAAAGATACCCAAGTGAAAGCGGTGATTTCGACCTCTCAGGGGCGTGTAGAAATCGAATCTGCTCGCCCACAACATGCGATCAACGGTTACCGCGCTATGTTTGACCTAGTGCCGCCAGAAGATAGCGTAGAGCCGATTAACCTCAGAGTTTACTTAGAGGTAGATGGTCAGCCGTTAACTGAGACCTGGATGTACCAGTGGACACCACCACCAGTGAACGAACGTGAGCTGCATAACGCCGGTCATCTGCAGTAAGCCGTGACTCAGTGTTAAATCTTAAAACGCCAGCCCTGTGCTGGCGTTTTTGCATTAGCGGATTTGTTAAATGCAAGCCTGATACGGAGTTATTGAGGACTGATTCACTTTTTGCAAATCTAAATAATTTTTCACTGTCAAAGAGGCCAACCTTAGGCGTAATCTGTGGCGTCCTCGTTATAGGTTAGCGATTCATGTTTGAGATATTGACTTCTATCGGCCTGGGTTGGTCGGTAGCTTTAGTGCTGGCGGTGTTATTTGTGCTGGCCTACGAATTTATCAATGGTTTCCACGATACCGCCAATGCTGTTGCCACTGTCATCTACACCAAGGCAATGCCTGCCAACCTCGCGGTGATTTCTTCAGCCCTGTTCAACTTTGCCGGAGTGCTGCTCGGTGGACTTGGCGTCGCCTATGCAATAGTGCATCTCTTGCCCGTCGATTCTTTACTGGGAATGGATTCAACCCAAGGGCTGTTGATGGTGTTCTCACTGCTCTTTTCGGCCATTATTTGGAACTTAGGGACTTGGTATTTTGGCATTCCGGCCTCCAGTTCCCATACCCTGATTGGCTCGATTATGGGGGTTGGCGGCGCGTTCGCCTGGATACACAATGAACCTGTACTGCATGGCATTAATCTCACCAAAGCCACGCAAATTATGCTGTCGTTGATCATTTCGCCCACGCTGGGATTTGTGCTGGCGGGGATACTGTTATTGCTAATGAAGTTAGTGTGGCAAAAGCACAAGATCCACCGTACCCCCGATGAACAATTTCAGATTAATGGTAAACGCCATCCGCCGTTCTGGGCGCGCGTCAGTTTGATAGCCTCGGCCATGGGGGTGAGCTTCGCCCACGGTTCTAACGATGGCCAAAAGGGCATTGGTTTAGTGATGCTGGTGCTGATCTGTATGGCGCCGGCGTATTTTGCCCTCGACATGAGTAGCCAATCCTATGATTTGGCGAGAACGCAAGATGCTAATCGTCGTATTATGGCGATTTATAGCCGCAATCAAGCTGTGATTAGCGATCTTGTGGATGTGCAAGCACAGGTTAATACGAGTGACAGTTTGCTGAGCCATTGCTCGGCGCAAACCGTATTACCGGCCATGTCACAGCTCGACCGCCGTTTAGATAAGGCCAGTAGTTTTCAAGAGATGAGTGTCGAAGAACGTCGAGAGGTGCGCCGCTTGCTGCTCTGTATCGATGATACCGCGCGCAAGGTGGCAAAATTAGACCTGCCCGCCAAAGAGTTAACATCACTCAATAAATGGCGTAAGGATCTGGCTAAATCGACTGAATATGCGCCTTTGTGGGTGATAGTGGCAATAGCGACGGCTCTGGGCTGTGGCACCTTAGTGGGGTGGCGCCGCATTGTTTATACGGTCGGCGAGAAGATTGGCTCCTCGGGGATGACCTATAGCCAAGGTATTGCGGCGCAGGTGACGGCGGCGGCATCGATTGGGATCGCCAGCGTGACGGGAATGCCGGTTTCAACCACCCATATTCTGTCTTCGGCGGTGGCGGGCACTATGGTGGCCAATCGCTCAGGCTTACAAAGCCAAACCATTAAGCAGATTTTATTAGCTTGGGTACTGACACTGCCGGTTACCATGCTCTTGTCTGCCTTGGTGTTTATTCTGGCTAATGCCCTTTGGGGCTAAGCTAAATTCCTTTTACCAGGTCAGTTGCATTTGTGCGGCGGGCTCAGCCAATGGCGGCTCATGCAACTGAATCGTGGGTAAGCTGACCTCATCGGCCAGTTGTTGCTGCAATTGCTGGTATAAACGTACCGCTAATTCGGGCGCGGTTTGGTTATCGGGCGTATGGATAAACAGATAAGGCTCACGGCCTTCTTTTATCCATTGCGCTAATTGCCTTCGCCAGTTGTTAAAAAAGCTATCGTTATCATTCACCTGCAATTTATTGTTACTCGCCGCTAAGGCTTCAATCGTGCCATCCGTTTGACCAATAAAACGCACCACGGGCGTATGGGCGGTCGCTATAGCGTGCACGGGCACCTGTGGTTTTTTCTTATGGGCATCGATAATGGCCTCGTTAGCGGGCGGCAGGGCAAACAGTGGCCGACTGTCCATGATAATGCGATTGGCTTGTCTGTCTATCAGTAGGCGATTTAGCGCTCGCTCTGCGTCTCCCTTGGCAAAAAAGGCTAAATGGCGAACCTCTACGCCATAACTTAAGCCTTGCGGTAAAAGATCAAAAAAACCTGCTAGCACTGGCAGCTGTTCGGGGCCGAATGCGGCGGGGAGCTGAATTTTCCACAAGCCGGTTTTTTCGACCAAGGGTGCCATCATTTGGAAGAAGGCCAATAGCTCCTGCTGACAATGCTGCAACTGCAGTTGATGGGTGATGTTTTGTGGCAGTTTGAAGGTAAAGCGAAAATCATCGGGAGTAGCGCTGTGCCAATTCATTACCGTTTGCGCATTTGGCGTAGCGTAAAAGCTGGTATTGCCTTCCACTGTGTTGAAGATGCTGGCATAGCGGGCAAGTCTGTCGGCCTGTTTAGTACCTGAACCATAAACACTTTCTTGCCAATGGTTATGCGACCACATGGCAAGCCCGAGACGTAAATGCTGCGCTTTATGGGAAGGGGATTTGAACGACGTCAAACATACTCCTAATTAACTTGCTGCCCTATGAATCGATAGCCTGTGTGCGACAACCTTCGTCGCCCTTTGGGCTATTGTGCTTAAATCAGTTTGTGTCCGTCAAATCGGCATCTTTCCTTGGCGGTTTGAGGGCATGATTGTGCAGGTTCTGGCATGGAACTGTCATAGTAATTAACCTACTCTAATAGTATGTTATTGTGTGTTTAGGACTTTAACTGTACTTCCCTGTAGGTTAATGGGCCTCTTGATGTAAATTCGCCGTATAGTTGGAGAGTTGTGTGAAAAACGATGGTTATACTTCCCTTAGCCAATTTGTTGATCTGTTATTAGATGCCATCTGCGTCGTCGATAAAACCGGACACTTCGAGTTTGTTAGTGCGGGCGCCGAGCGTATTTTTGGCTATACCCCAGATGAAATGATTGGTATGCAGATGTTAGATCTCGTGTATCCAGAGGACCGGGAGCGTACCATTGCCGCAGCTAATGACATTATGGCGGACAGCTTTAAGCTAGATTTTGAAAATCGCTATGTTCGTAAAGATGGCACCCTAGTCGATATCCTCTGGTCTGCCCGTTGGTCTGAGGACCGTCAGCAGCGGATTGCCGTGGCCCGGGACATTACGAAGAGCAAGGCTGCCGAGCGGCGTCAGGCTGCCCTGTATGAGATTTCTGAAGCCGTGCATGTAGCAGAAGATCTCCTCGCCCTGTATCGACGCATTCACCAGATCATGGCCAAGCTGTTGCCGACAGATAATTTTGCAATCGCGCTGTATGATGCCGATCTTAATGAGTTAGATTTTCCCTATCGCGTGTTGGCGGGGGAGCAAAATCCGGCGCAATCCGCCAGTTTCGATCATTTTACCGAGCAAGTGATCCAAAGCGCAGAGTCTATGCTGCTTTGTCCCATGACTCGGCCTGTTTCTGCGGTTGAAAGTGAGCTTTGCTATTCGCAAGTCGGTCCGCAAAAAAATCAGCAAGATAATCAGCAAGATAACCCGCAAGCCATAAGTTGGCTTGGTGTGCCGCTAACATTGCAGAAGGGCATTATCGGCGCCTTGATTATGCATAGCACCCCAGATTCTCGGGCTTATACTCAGCAGGATCGCGAACTGGTTGAGTTTGTGTCGACACAAATCGCCTTCGCTATCGAGCGTCGGCAAATGCTGGCGCGATTGGAGCATATTGCACTTTATGATCAACTCACCCATTTGCCCAATCGCGAATTGTTTTATGACAGATTCCAGAAGGCGTTATCGCGCGCGAATCGCGAGTCGAGCTATTTTTCCTTACTCTACTTGGATTTAGACAAGTTTAAATGGGTGAATGATACCTATGGCCATGGTGTGGGTGATCTCTTATTGCAAATTACCGCCCAGCGGATTTTAGGATGCGTTAGAAGCTCGGATACGGTTGCACGCTTTGGTGGTGATGAGTTTGTGGTCCTGCTAGAGCGTGTCGATTCGGCGCAGAATACCTTACTCGTCGCCCAAAAAATCTTAGATGTGCTTAACCAACCCTTCGAGTTGGTGAATCAGCAGATCCATATTTTGCCTAGCATTGGGATTGCTCTGTATCCCGAGCATGGCAGGGATGAAAAACAACTGCTGTCCTGCGCCGATACGGCGATGTATAAGGCGAAGCGCAATGGTGGCAATCGGATTGAAATGGGTTATCAAGGCTTAAAGACCAGCTATTTCGAGCCTCTGATCCAGCCCCATTGATTGGAATCAAAGTGGCCGTTTATAAAAATCCCCGATAAGACTCAGATTATCGGGGATTTTTTATAGCGTGGCGATGCGTTAGGGCGTCAGCCGTTGGCGCATTTATAGCTTAAAGCGACCAACTTCCTGCTGCAGCGAGGCGGCTAAGTGAGCTAATTCTTGTGCCTGTACCATCGAGCTTTGTGCTTCTATGGAGAGGTTTTCAGAAACTTCACGAATCGACTCGGTATTACGGTTAATTTCGCTGGTGACCGAAGTTTGCTCCTCTGCGGCGGTGGCAATTTGGCTCGCCATATCCGAGATCTCATTAATGGCTTTGCTGATCTGTAGCAGGCTCTCACTGGCCGAGTTGGCGTCGGCGACACTGGTTTCAGCCATATCGTGACTTTGGGTCATAGATTTAACCGCCTTAGCCGCAGTTTGTTGTAGGGTCTCGATCATGGCTTGAATTTCTTGAGTCGATGAGTGAGTACGCTGCGACAACACGCGCACTTCGTCGGCCACCACGGCAAAGCCGCGACCTTGTTCACCGGCGCGGGCGGCTTCAATCGCAGCGTTCAACGCCAGTAAGTTGGTTTGTTCGGCAATGCCACTGATGGTGAGCAGGATGCTATTAATCTTTTGTGAGTGTTCATTAAGCTCACTGATAATACGGCCAGCAGTATCCACTTCGTTCGCCAAGTTACGAATAGATTGCTGACTCTGCATCACTTGTTTTTGACCATGGTCAGATAGTCCAACTGCATCTTGCGCCGTTTGTGCTGTGTGCTCGGCGTTGCTGGCAATCTCTTCGGTGGCGCTCGCCATCTCAGTGACTGCGGTCGCCACCATGGTCACTTCGTCCTGCTGCACGGCGATGCGCTGGCTATTATCCGTGGCCGATGCACTGCTGCCCTGGGCTTGATATTCCAGTTGGCCTGCGATCTGGTGCATTCTGGAGATCATGCCATGCAGTCGTTCGACGAAGCGGTTAAAGCCTGAGGCCAAGATACCAATTTCGTCGTGGCTGTTGGCGGTGTGGATCCTAACCGTCAGGTCGCCATCCCCTTCGGCAATATCATTAAGTGCCAAGGCAACGCGTTCTAAGTCTTTAAATTGAATTTTAAAGATGGCCACTAGGACCAAGCCGAAGATGACCAGTAAGCCAGCTCCAACAGCGGACATCCACCAGGCAAGAGTGGTGGCCTGCGACATGATTTCCTCCTTGTTCATCACGAAAATCAGTTCCCAGTCGGTAGATGGCACTGCTGCAACATAGATGAGTTGAGTTTCGCCATCGAGCTCGCGTTCTTCTAAGGTATTGGCATTTGCACGTTGGGATAACCAGCTGGGGGTAAAATTGCTATCAATTTTATTTAGTTGTTGATTATTAAGCTGGTTATTGGGGTGGCTGATGATAAGCCCAGTCTTGTCCACCATGAGGGTATAGCCTTTACCTGGCACTTTAAGGCGCTGCACCGCATCGGTGAGTTGATCTATGGTGAGGTTTGCTGCGGCAACCCCGAACAAACTACCCGATACCATGACGGGCTCGGCAATGGTCACCACTTGTTTTTTTAAGGTGGCGCTCACATAGGGCGCAGTCATTACCATCGCATTAGCGGCTTTGGCATCCATATACCAAGGACGGACTCTGGGATCATAGTTAGCGGTATTGAGCGCGGGATCTTGGCGGTACATGTTTCCCTGCTCATCACCAAAATAAGTCAGCGCAAACCCCATACCATTGTGGGCTTGTAATAAATAGGGCGTGATTTGCACATTGGGATCGGCTTCTATGGTCTTTTTAAGACTGGTGATCGCCATTTTGCGATCTTGCATCCACAGGCCAATACCTTCGGCAAAGGTATTCGCCAGTTGATCAATTTCATGTTGAGTATTTTCTAAGGCATTATTGCGGATGAAATAGCTTGATATGCTTACCAGCACTGCGACAGTAATGAGAACGGCGAAGAGACTACTAAAGAGTAGGCGGGTTTTGAGTGTTGATCTCATAATTATTTCCTTTAAATTCCGTTAGCTGTCTAACGTCAATAAAGTATAGCGGCAGAAAATGTGAAAGCATTAATAGATAAATCATCAATCTTTAAATGTGGTTAAATCGGCAGAATCAATGATTTGCTGCACAGCTTTGAGCTGAGATCAGGCATACTCTGGCATAACAGTAAATGAGTACAAATAAGTACTGATGAATGTAAATGAGCGGAATAGTATGAAATGGAACTTTCCTCGCTGGAGCCTTAATCCCTGGTTACACACTTGCCTTATCTTTATTTTGCCAATCCTATTGGCGAGCGCTATGCAGCCTTGGCTAACCCGTTACAGCATGGAGCATAGATTCAGCGATGATTTAGATAGTATTGAGACTTCGTTTGCCAATGGACTCGATGGATTTGAAGCGACGAACATCGAACAGGCATTTGGCGAATTATCTTTTACCTGCGATATGGATGACATTGCGCTGCTAAATAGTCCGTCCCTAAGCCCGGCGATCGTCCGATTTATTCAGTTAGAACTGGCAAACGGGACGCAATGCTCCAATATGGGGCCTCCGGTCAATTATCAATTCGACCGCTCTCGAAGTTTATATTTCGATTCACATCGAGTGGATATTGCCACTACAGTCGCGGCTAACGATAGGGCCCGTAGCATTGGTTATGTGTTCCATTTGGGCGAACAAAAGTTAGTCGTGCTCACCAATAGCTCTGTCTATAACGAAACCCTGTCAAATCTGTGCCTAGGTTGTTATCAACTATTGGTTGGTTATCAAGGCCTTTCTTCCCTAGAGCGGGGCGTCGAGCGGCTAGAAACAGAGAACGTATTAATTGAGGACTCTCGTTATATCAACGTATTAGATGTGACCTTGACCTTAAGGGCGGGGGATACGCTTTACTGGCGAGAAGCCTCACACGTAGCCGTTGTGCTATTTGTCGTTGCCCTGATAGTGTCTTTCCTTGCGGTGATTTTTTATTGGAATTGGCAATCGGCGCGGGTGTCGCTGGGGATGCTTATCCAAAAAGGCATCAGCCGAAAAGAGTTTATTCCTTATTATCAACCGATTATCGATTGCCGCAGCGGAGAGGTCGTCGGCCAAGAGATGTTAGTCCGCTGGCGCCGATTCGATGGCGTGCTCGTTCAACCTAATCAGTTTATTCCCTACGCCGAAGATTCGGGGTTAATTCTGCCGATCACCGATCTTATCCTCGAGCAGGTATATCAGGACTTGCCTCAGCTTAAAGGTTGGGTCAGCGCCAATATTGTCGCCCAGCATCTCGAGTCGGGGTTATTGAGCAAATGGTTCTCCAGCCATAGCGATCCTAGGGTGAAACGCATTGCTTTTGAACTCACAGAGCGTAAACCTATCACTCAATTTGAGTTAGCCCTCGCCGAGATGAAGGCGGTATTGCCCCTGTGTCATGACTTTAAACTCGATGATTTTGGCACTGGCTTTGGTGGTTTTAGTTATTTGCAGCGTCTCGGAATTAACAGCATAAAAATCGATAAGATGTTTACCGATACTATAGGTACCGAGGACTTAAAGGGCGCGGTACTCGATGCCATTATCGCCTTTGGCCGTGAGTCGCAGATGGATATGGTAGCCGAAGGCGTTGAAACTCTAGCGCAGGTGGAGTACTTAGCCGCGAAAGGGGTTTATCAACATCAAGGATATTTTTATGCTAAGCCATTGGCATTAGAAGATTTGCTTCAATTCTATCAAGGCTTACCCTCGGACAAGCAAGGGTAAAGGCATAAAAAAAGAGGCTCGAATGAGCCTCTTTTTAGTGGATGATGACCCGATTTATCAATGGGTCATTTTATTTTTGATCAGCACGCAACGTTGCTCGGTTTGGCGGGTTTCTAACAGCGTGCGGCGCGTTAGGTTAGATAATCCAGTTTGGGTATCTAATACCTTATCCAAGGCGGCAATACTGGTGTAATTACAGTCGGTTGGGATAAGGTTGCGGCTGTAGCTACGCATAAACACTGGGCCTTTCTTATCCATGTCCGCCAAGTTAGCGAGGCGCTCTTCCGCGGTGGCGGCGCTTAGCAGTTTCTGTTCAGCAGGATAGAGATTTTCCATAATAATCCGCTGTTTGGCAAACGGCAGGGCGTCGGCGTGCACTTTGCTCAACCAGCGGCGTTTGGCAGCGGCCTCAGGACGGATAACCTGTGCGGCCAATGCGGCCTTTTCACCCGAATCCGAGTTATCGCGGGCGGCTTCCTGGGTAATACGTTGTTGCGCATTCGGGAAGTCATAGCGATTCAGCTGAGTGATGATGGCCCAGCGGAGATCTTGGTCTAGGGTTAAGCCTTTGATTTTGGTTGTGCCATCCAGTAATTGCGCTAAGTGGCGCAGACTGTCGCGATCGCCCGCTAACTGAATATAGGCATTGAACCAGCGGCGCTGGAAGTCATTATCGCCTCGGCTCTCCATGGTTTTGCGAAGGCTCATTTGCGCTAAGCCTTTGACCGCATTTTCAGCATAGTTTTGCTGAATCGGCGCGATTTGCGCGAGGTATTCTTTGCTGCGCAGCAGAGTCGAAATAATCTGGCCGACCACAGTGTAGTCATTTTCCGCTGGGGCGTTGACGAACACCGTGCTTAAGTATTGATCTAGGCTCAGGTTGCCTTCAAGCACGCTGTCCCACAGGCTTTGCCACAGCATAGAGCGCAGCAGAGGATCTGTAACACGGCTTAACTGTTGCTTGGCGGTGTCGAAGGATTTGTCATCGAGTTGCACCTTTACAAAGCCCCAGTCATCGTAGTTGGGGTAAACCAAATCTGGACAACGTTCTCCGACTAATTGCTTCACTTCGGTACGCTCACCCTTGTAGGTGACGGCGACCGTAGTCTCATGTCTTAAATCGAAACGTCCCTTAGTGAACAGGGCGATTTGGACTTTTTGCTCCCTGAGTGTAGGCAACTCACTGCTCGCAGGATACTGCAACAGGCTAAAATCGCTGATGCGGTTACCGTCACAGCGGTATTCGGCCTTAATGGTGTTAACCCCTGCGCTGTAGAGCCAATCTTTCGTCCAGGCGCTTAAGTCACGGCCCGCCGATTTAGCTAGGCTATTGATAAAGTCATCTAGCTCGGCATTTTGATAGCTGTATTGCTTTAAGTAGTTACTCACGCCGCGCTGGAATACCAGATCGCCGAGTAAATGACGTAACTGCTTGAGGGTCGAGGCGCCTTTTTGATAGGTAATCGCATCGATATTATCGAAGGCGTTTTGCGTGGTCGCCACGGGCACTTCGATGGGATGCGTGGTCACTAGGCTGTCTTGCTCATAGGCGCGTTGTTTGCCTTGAGCGTAAAAACTGCGCCAGGCATTGGTGAACTCGGTGGCCTCTTGGGTCGCGAGCGTGCCCATAAAGGAGGCAAAACTTTCGTTTAGCCACAAACCATTCCACCACTTCATGGTGACCAGATCGCCAAACCACTGGTGCGCCATTTCGTGCATGATAACGCCGGCTAAGCTTTGTTTTTGCTCTGCGGTCATTGCCGCTTTGTGGAGGAAATGATCTTCGGCAAAGGTCACTGCTCCGGCGTTTTCCATTGCGCCGTAGAGAAAATCAGGCACTAAAAGTTGGTCGTACTTCTTAAAGGGATAAGGAATACCGAAATAGGCATCAAAGAAGGTTAAACCTTGTTTGGTATAGGTAAACCAATCCTCAGGCGTGACTTGGTTAGCCACAGATTGGCGCGCAAACAGGCGCATCGGATAGCGGCCAGAGTTGTCCTGCCACATATGGTACGGACCAGCATGCATCGAGAAGTTATAAGGGCTTAACTTAGGCGTTTCAGGAAACTCCCAACGATTCATGGCCCCAGCAGGTGTGACTGAGGACTCGCGCATGGTGCTGATCACTTGCCAGTCCTTCGGCGCAGTTACGCTGATTTTATAGTTGGCTTTCAAGTCGGGTTGGTCGAACACCGCAAACATTTGCTGCGCCGCAGCAGGTTCGAAGTGTGAATACAGGTAGACCTTGCCATCGACGGGATCTTGGAAACGGTGCAAGCCTTCACCGTTGGTGCTGTGGGGGCGAGTAAATTGCACTTCAATGGTGTTGTCACCCGAGGACAGCAAACGAGTATTCAGGCTGATATAGGCGCCGTTGTAGTTGGGGTAAACCGCGGTGCCGTTGATCAAAAAGCGCTTAATTTGTGCCTTGTTCAAATCGAGACTCAATTGCTTGGGCACTTCGCTGAGATTGAAGTTGACCTTAGTCGTTGCGCTAAACTCAGTGTCGCCAGTCAGTTGAAAATCCAGCTCATAAAGCACATTCGAAATCACCTGTGAACGTAAGCTCGCCTGATATTGGCTGATATAGGGGCTGGCATCCCTTGGGCCCGTATTTAATGGGCTTTGGACGGCGCACGACATGAGTGCCGAGCAGGTGAGGGCGACTAGGCTGGCTTTGAACAAATTCACGACTTCAATCCTTCAACGATTTACTTTATTTGTGGCTTAGATGCGCGCAGGCTGGCAAGTTTAGGCTCTCTGGCCGAGTAAACTAAGCCCCCTTCGAAAGCGGCACTCTTGCTGGGTATTTTGGGCGAGTACACTACCTTATTTAGCAGGGATAACCAATGTTAAAAATGTAAAAAAAAAGCCAGCAAAAATGCTGGCTTTTTTTGAGTATTTCGGCTTTAGCCCATGGGGCTTAGCGGGATTACATGCCTAAGAAAGACTTAGACTTAGTCTTACGGATTTCTTTTTCGTCAGACCACTCGATCAGGCCTGTTTCTAAGTCCATCAGACGCATAGTCATCTTGTAGTAAACGTCTTTGGTGCTGCCATCTTGCTTAACGATGCTAGACAGGTTGCCATACAGCATGTATTGGGCGCCGATTTGACGGCCAAACTTGATGGCGGTTGATGGATCAACCATACCGGTATTGTTTTGGTAATCCAGTTGCTTACGAACTGAATCTACTTTTGTCATGTCGATAAAACGGAACTTGCCTGAGCGCAGTAACTTGTTGCTGATAGAGTCGGTCACAGACTCTGTATCGATATGCTCAGAGGTTTTGTTTTTGATGCTATCGACAAACAAAATTGGGCGGTTGTTCGCTGTCATAGCAACGATTGGCGGGAAAGTCATCATGCTATCGACCATCTTAGCGGCGATGGCTTGCAGATCCGTTGAGCCAAAGTTTTCGTTAACGGTTTCCACTTCTGTGGCATCGCCATACTCGACTTTCGATTGACATGCAGCCAGACCCATTACGGCAGCCAGCACAAAAATCAGTTTAAATTGTTTCATAGTCAGTTCCATTTTGTGATTGTAAAAACTTAATGACACTCGTTTTATTCAAACATTCACCGCTAGGTTAAATGATTATTGAATAAATTCGGGTGTAATTACCAGTATCAATTGCCCAGACCAAGGTGGTCTTGCCTGCGGCAACTTCAATTTTGGCTGGTGGTGCCTTGTCTAACTGCAGCGTGTATTCCCCGGGATTAAGGTAACGTCTACCAATTTGCGCCTGTTTTGGCAGGGTCAACCAACTGCGGCGATCCGCCTGTTCGCTGACCACGTTAAAAATCTGCATGGCGATACTGCCAATATCGGCGGCATTGTTGCCGGGCTTACCGCTTTTTTCGACCTGATACGCCATTTCCGATTTGGCATACACCCGCGCGACTTGGCGAACCAAGGTGCCGGGTAAATCTTCCTTGAGCGCGTTAATGGCTAAGGCATCGATATTGGCGATGGGCTCGGTTTTCAGCACTGCACCTAAGCCTTGTACTTGGGTCTCGGCGACAACACTATTGTTCGGCCCATAGGTGGCCAGAGACACGGTTTGCCAGTTGCCATGGATAGTGAAGGGCACTGTGAGCGCTTGTTTTTCAGGTACGAAGCCCTTTTCGATCATTAGGATGACTTGGCCTTCACCCGCCTTGGGAAGCTTGGCATCGCCCCAGCGCTTTTTAAATTCATCGTATTGTGGCATGCCGAGTTGCTTGGCAAGGCGCACTAAATCCTGTTGCAGATAAGTGTTATCTGGGCTGATTTGCGCCGCTTTACGATAGTCGATAAAGGCATCGTTTGGCTCGCCCAAAACCTCGTGGAGCAATCCCGTCGTGTAGTAGCTATAGGCATTGAGGAAGGAGCTGGTTACCGTACCTGCGGCTTGGCCGAGCTTATTCATTTCGGCATCTATGGTGCCATTGGCCATGGCCTGCACGGATTTTTGCGACTTCTGATAACGCTCCTGCTCAGAACCTTGCAGCTCGTTACTGCGGCGAACTTCCACCAATGCGCCTTGATAGTCACCGCTGAACAGGTAATTCAAGGCTTGATATTGGTGCAGCATAATGCGCTCGTAGCCTGGGCCACGGTAGGGGATGGCATTATCGTTTAATACCAAGCTTGTAGCGGTTGCGCCTATGTCGCTGGCGCTAATCTTGGCTTTATCATCGAAGGCAGTATAGGCCTCGACCGCTTGCTGGTAGTACTTACGGCTGCTGGCAAAGTTCCCTGCAACCTGCGCCACGCGTCCCGCTTCTTGGGCGTAGAGTAGGCCATCGTTACCTTGGATATTGCTGGCTAATTTCTCGATATCCGCCATGGGCGTTGCGGTATTGAGTTCTTGTTTTATCGGTGCAATTTGCGCCGGATAATTGATAAAAATACTGTTATAGGCACAGCCGCTCGAGCCTAAGATCGCGGCGAGCATCAGCGTGCTGAGTGTGGGTTTGATTAAAGAGTGAATGAAGGTGCTATTCATGCCTGTGGTTTACCTTCTAGCGCCATGTGTTTTTGTTCTGGCATTTGTGAACGCTCAAGCAAAGTGATCCCCTGAAGATGATCAAACTCATGTTGAAAAATACGTGCAATAAAACCTGTTAACTCAGAGCGTTGCCACTGTCCTGCGAGGTTTTGATAGCGCACTACTATCTGCTGGTGGCGCCAAATTGTAAACCTTTGCCCAGGAACCGATAAACAACCTTCTTCGCCGCTGACTAAATCCGCAGAGGCAGACAAGATCTCTGGGTTGACCACCACGACAGGGTCCATCAGCGGCGCATCGGGGTAACGCTCGTTCGGCCGTGATGCCATGATAAACAGTGCCAGCGGGCTGTGCACTTGCGGCGCGGCAATACCAACGCCTTTCGCGGCCACCATGCTCACAGCCATCTGCTCTGCTAATTGACTCAAGGCCGTATCGAAGTCGCGAACTTCAACGGCTTGCTCTTTTAAAATGGCTTCACCCACCACGGCTATCGGCAGTGGCTGACTGGGTGTGGGTGATATCGCATCTTTAAACATCGCATTCCTTGGATATTTATGGGCCATGGTGTCGTTAACGTGTTCAGTTATCCCTAGTAATGGGGAGGGGGTGTTTCTTCGGCTTGGGTCGCAATATTGCTCGGCTCCATCGCTTGTAACTTACCAATCAGTAACTGGATTTGATGTTGTTGGTGGGCGATGAGTTGATTTAGCTTAATCACCTCTTGGTTTAACTCTTCTACAGTGAGCTCTTGAAAAGCCAATTTAGTTTGCAACTCTTCAATCTGTTCTTGTACGCCTTGCATGACTAACCTCTACTCCTGCCAAGTCTCTACTAGGCCTTGGCTACTGATACTAACCACTTTATTGGTATCGCGAATTGCCACAGAGTATACAACGGCTCCTCGGTTTTGGGTGTTTTTAGTCAGCGCAATTTGCCACTTAGCAATTGGTTTACCCGTTTGACGTTGCCAGAGTATGACTTCGCGCGCGGGCGTGCCCGTGAGCAGCTGGCTGTCTTGCTTGGTAAAGCGCACCGCAGAAAAGGTCATTTGCCGACGGTATATCTCTAGTTGATTTAACACTTTACCGCTATTGTTGTCCCTCACTTTCGCCTCATTGGTACTGCCATTGGTAAAGCTTAATGTGCCGCTGTCGTTGAGCGCGACCTTAGTCACTCGACTACCGATATCCCAAGTGTGGATAGGCTGCCCAGTTTGCGCCTGCCACAGGATAGCCTGCATGTCGTTGGAGCCTGAGAGGGCAATGCGACCATCGGCGGAAAGTGCGACCGTATTGACTCGCTCTTTATGTCCTAAAAATTTAATCAGTGCGGTTTTGGCTGCATTGAGAGACATCACGCTGCCATCGTTTAAGCCAATGAGCAGGGCGCCATTATTGGCCACGGCGACACTCTCACCCGAGGCGGGGAGTGACCACCATCCACTGGATTTGCCGTCGGCTATTGTCCATAGGGCAACTGAATCGCGGCTTAACGATGCGGCGAACTGGCCATTAGGGGAAATGGCGGTTGCGGTGACGCCAGTATTCAGGTCGCCATGCACCCATTGGTACTTGAGGCTGTGGGTGGTTAAGTCCCAACATTGCACCCCTTGGCTTTGGGTGGCGACAATGGCGATATTGCCGTCGCTAGAGAGGCTCGCGCTGTATGATGGTTCCTGTGAAAGTACACGAATATCATCGGCTTTTGGCTGACATGCCACTAAAAAAATTGTGCAAAATACCAGCAGTAGGGTTTTCTTCATGAACTTGCTCCTAAAGTTGGTGTCTCTACTCGGGTAGAGTGAGATTAATCACAGTTAACACATAACAGAATCTAGTTGGTATAACCCAGATAACTAGTATACAGTTGTCGCGCTTAGGTTATTGTAACCGCTTGAGGATGCTGAGGAAGCTTTAATGAAATCGATTTATAAATTATCGTTAGTTGCATTGGCTGTTATTGGCCTATCTGCTTGTAATCAAGAAGAAAAAGCAACAAATGCAAGCACAAATGTTGAATTAACGACTGAAGCACAAAAAGAAGCCTACAGTGTTGGCGCTTCAATCGGTCGTTATATGTCTGGCCATATCAAAGAGCAAGAAGAATTAGGCCTGCCAGTTGACCGTACGCTGATCGTGACTGGTTTTACTAACGGTCTGAATGATCAACTGAAATTAACCGAAGAAGAAATGCAAACCATTCTTCAAGGTTTAGATAAAAAGTTAAACGACAAACGTCAAGAACAAGCGACAGCCATTGCTGCTAAAAACATCGAGGAAGGTAAAAAGTTCCTCGAGGAAAACAAAGCTAAGCCAGGCGTTGTGACCACTGAATCGGGCCTGCAATACGAAGTATTAACGCCAGGTTCTGGTGAAAAGCCAGCGGCTGAAGATACAGTGGAAGTGGATTACGTAGGTACTCTGCTTGACGGTACTGAGTTTGATAGCTCATACAAGCGTGGTCAAACCGCTAAGTTCCCATTGAACCGCGTTATTCCAGGTTGGACCGAAGGCGTACAGTTAATGCCTGTTGGCGCTAAGTACAAGTTTGTGATCCCTTCAAACTTAGCTTACGGTGAGCGCGATACTGGTACTATCCCACCAAACTCAACCCTGATTTTTGAAGTTGAACTGAAATCAATTGAGAAAGCGCAAGCGGCACCAGCTGCAGCTGAGCCTGCTAAAAAGTAATTTTTAGTGATGGCGGCTTAACCAGCGCTAAGTTATTGCATTTATAGAATACCGCCCGCTTAGGGCGGTATTTTTTTTGCGGTATATGTGACGGTAAATCGTGGTGGGCGATAAAGATAAGGCGAAGCTACAATCACTTAGTTGTTTTACATCAGCCTCCAGCTCCCCAAATGTCGGGGTTTTTAAATTGAGACTGTGTTTTAAGCGTAGAGGATGCGCATTGTTCTTACTGCAAAAAATATTTCAAAATAATGATCAAATAATTAAGTTATAAATAAATCGACATTATTTAAATTACCCAAAAGCAATATTTTATTCAGAATGTCATACCTAAAAATATCATCAAAATATCATATTTATTTTTTGATTGTTATTTGCTCGTCTTTAATGTGATATGTCGTTGTGATGTCTTTATCTTACTTATTGTTTTCTTACTGCTTAATACTTTTGTGTTATATCACTGTTCTGGATTCAAGACAGTTGAGTTCATAAAATTTCATTTCCATCAATATCTTATGCGTGCATAGTGAGATCTCCCCCTCTTTTTTTAGCTATTCAACTCTGGAATAATCCGCCCGCACGTTAATAAAAATTAGCGGCAATATTATAATAATGGGGTTGTTGATATGGATAATGTTAATAAGTTAACGGCTATTTCTTTAGCTGTAGCCGCAGCTTTGCCAATGATGGCAAGTGCTGATGTGATGATCACTGAATATGTTGAAGGTAGCTCAAACAACAAAGCTATCGAATTATATAACAGCGGTGATACGGCAATTGATCTTTCGGGTTATAAACTCGTTCGTTATAAAGATGGCGCAACTGATGCGCTTGATATGCAGGTATTAGATGGACAAAGTATTGCGCCAAAATCGACAAAAGTCATTTTAAACTCAAGTGCAGTCATTACCCTTCCTCAAGGTGTCGACAGTTTTTCGGGTTCTTTAAGTTTTAACGGTGGCGATGCGGTTGCCTTAGTTAAAGATGGCGCAGTGGTCGATATTATCGGTGACGTGCCAACGCCGACAGGTTGGGGGCTGGATGTCACTCTCAAGCGTAAACTCGATGCATTAGTCGCCAACACTGTCTTTAATCCTGCCCAGTGGGAACAATTACCTAAAGATACATTTACTGGTTTGGGTTCGCTAGAAACCCCAACTGAGCCTGAAACACCAGTCTTTAGCTGCAGCGGCGCGAAAATCGTTCCGATTTATCAAGTCCAAGGCGCGGGTGAATCTAGCCCTTATGTGCCTGAAGGTGCATTCGAGTCTGAAAGCGAAGTGACGGTTCGCGGTGTGGTGACTGCCCGTGGCGAGAGCTTATTCAAAGGTTTCTATCTCCAAGAAGTGAAGGGCGATAACTCGCCATACACTTCCGATGGCGTGTTCGTGTTTTTAGGTGAGAATCCACCAGAAGCGATTCAACCCGGCGTTGAAGTCTGCGTCCAAGGTAAGGTGAAGGAATACTTCGGCCTAACCCAAATAGATATCAAAACTGACAAGAAATTCGAAGTCGGTGCTAAGGGCGAAGTCCCTGCTGCGGCGCCATTCTATGTGGCCGATGGCGAAACTTTAGCGCAGGCATTAGAGCGCTACGAAGGCATGAACGTGAAACTGGATGCGGGCAGCGATCTGAAGATCAGCCGTACCTTCAGTTACGATTATGCTGGCCGTCGTAATAATATGCTGGTGTCCTACAAGGCGCCGTTGATGAAGCCAACTCAGCTGTATCCAGCACTGTCACCAGAGGCGACGGCTTTAGTTAAATCTAACCTTGAAAATCAGTTGTTTATCGAATCTGACTACAAGCCAGCCGATGGTGTTATTCCTTACTTCCCTGACTTTAACGTCGAAACAGGTTATATCCGTGTGGGTGACCAGTTGACCAACCTCGAAGGTGTGATTGGTTACAGCTACGGTGCTTACCGTTTAGTGGCGACCAACACTATCACCGCTGGTGACTTTATCCGTGGTGATGATAGAACCGACGCACCAAGTGTGGCCACTAAGGGCGATATCCGTGTCGCCAGCTTTAACGTGCTGAACTTCTTTAACGATGTTGTTGGTGGTGATACTAACCCATCGGGCAGTAACCGCGGCGCCTTGACCGAAGAAGAAATGCTGCTGCAACGTGCGAAAATCGTCAGCGCCATTACCGCCATGAACGCCGATATCGTCGGTTTAATGGAAATCGCTAACAACGGTTTTGGTGAAAAGAGCGCGATTAAGAACTTAGTCGATGCCTTAAACGAGAAGCAAACCGCTGAAAATGCTTACAGCTTCGTTGAAATCACCGACGAAGATAAATACGACGGTAAGTACTTCGGTAGTGATGCCATTACTGTAGGTATGCTTTACCGCGCGGGTAAAGTGAGCCTTGCGGGTGCGGCTCGTGCGATTGATACTCCAGAGCAGCACGCGACCGCTGGCAGTGTGACTCGTGTTAAAGATGGCAAGACTGAGACTAACCCAGGTAACGATGCTTACCAACGTCACAGCCTAGCGCAAACCTTTAAGATCCATGAACAGAACTTAACAGTTGTTGTTAACCATCTGAAATCAAAAGGTTCAGGCTGTTTAGAAGATTGGGTCAACTTCGAAGAGTCAGTCGATCCGGCCGATCAACAGGGCAAGTGTAATGCCTTCCGCGTATCGGCTGCTAAAGTGCTCGGCGAAGCCTTAAAAGACGTTAAAGGCGATCTGCTGGTGATTGGCGATATGAATGCCTACGGCATGGAAGATCCTATCCGCGTATTGACCGATTACGATGCGAGCAAGTCTGAGCGCGATATCATGACCGCCTCATGGACCACCTTAGATGGCAAAGTGTTTGAGCGCCAAGGTAGCAAGATTGAGAAGGGCTATGGCCTAATCAACCTCAATACTCAGGCCCACGGCGCTGGAACTTACTCATACAGCTACAACGGTGAGTTAGGTAACCTCGACCATGCCTTAGCAAACACCAGTCTTGCCAAGCGTTTAGTGGATATCGAAGATTGGCATATCAACTCGGTGGAATCTAACCTGTTCGAATACGGCAAAAAATTCTCTGGTGAACTGGCCAAATCTGAGAATGCTTTCTCAGCGTCTGACCACGATCCCGTTATTGTCGCACTTAGCTACCCAGCGCCTGTTGAGCCACCAAAACCTGAGCCAAAACCAAAGGATGATGGTGGCGCGTTAGGATACTTGGGTCTAGCCTTGCTATCCCTATTCGGCTTACAACGCCGTCGACGTTAATCGAGTGATTGCAAGCTCACAACTGAGTTTGTGAGCTAAACTCAGAGCTAAGGGATGGTTTTACCATCCCTTTTTTATGGCACTGTTGTTGTGAAAGTTTGTACCTTGAACACTCGGAGAGCAGAAATGGCAGCGACTGGCTCCTACCATGCAATCGGCGTAGCGAAAGCGCCACTGTGGTTTTATTTTGTCTCATTTGTCAGTTTGCTATGGAACATCATGGGCTTATTGGCGTTTATTATCCAAATGACCATGACGCCTGAAGCCATGGCGCAGATGAGCCCAGATCAAATAAAGCTCTATGAATCAACACCTGCTTGGGTCGATCTTATTTTTGGATTTGCTGTGGTTTCTGGGGTGATTGGTTGTCTGTTGTTACTTATTAAAAAAGCCTTTTCCTATAAAGTGTTAGTTGCATCCTTAGTCGCAGTATTGCTGCAAATGAGCTATGTATTTGGTATTCAGCAGGCGGCTGCGGTACTAGGCAGCGATGCCCTCATTATGCCGAGTGTGGTGATCCTGTGGGGAGTATTCTTAGTCTGGTTTAGTCGTTTTGCTGTCACAAAGCATTGGTTAACTTAGGCGTAGCATCACCTTGCCGTTTTACACAGATTAAGCCAATGCTTATGTGTTGAACTTCAGTCACTTCTTAGTAAACTGCTAGCTGGTTTTCTTTACTAGGATGTTGAAATGAGTATTTGGTTTAGACCTGTCACCTTAGAGGATTGTGCGCGTTTAGATGCTGGCATGGGGGGCAAAGGCACCTTGATGCAGACCCTAGGGATTGAGATCAGTGAGATTGGTGATGACTACATGAAGGCAACTATGCCTGCCACGCCAGCCGTACATAATCCCTTAGGCATTGTCCATGGCGGTGCGAACGTGGCGCTGGCCGAAACTGTGGCCAGTTATGCCGCAAACTTTGCGGTGGATTTTGAGCAATATTATTGTGTTGGACAAGAGATTAACGCTAACCATTTACGCGCTTCGCGTAATGGCGTACTGACCGCGACGGCAAAACCCATTCATTTGGGGAAGCGCAGTTCGGTGTGGGAAATCTTAATCCATAATAGTGCAGGGGAGCTGACCTGTATTTCACGGATGACGGCGGCAGTCGTTAAACGCTAATCGGGCTCAACCAACCTGTTTCTGTTGTATCAATCGAAAAATAAGGACGTGATATGGATAGTGCAATGATTTGGGAATGGGTTGGTTACTTGGCGTCAGTAGTGGTGGCCATCTCTTTGATGATGTCGAATATCAAAAAGTTACGCTGGTTGAATTTGCTCGGGGCGTTACTCTTTGTGGCTTATGGCATGGCAATACAGGCTTATCCTGTTGCGGCGGTTAACTTTTTTATTGTGTTAATCGATGCCTATTATTTGGTCGTCATTTATCGGGAGCAGTTGAGTCAAAAGCAAGATTGATGAGGTGTTTCGATTCAAAAATTTGCCAATGTGCTCATATTATTCATCCTTAATTTAAGTCCTCAATGCTGAAACTCGTCTCTTCGGCACCCTTGTGGATCCCACTAAACAGTGCTTTGTCCTCCTATGCTCAACAATGAACACTGCCTGCGCTTAAACGGCGGCAGTCATCATTGTGTTGATTTTTAATCTTCAAAGTAGATTGCTTGAATCTATATTAATCGCTTTATCTGATTGCCACTCTTATCTATTCTAACTCCATCGACAACACGTCGCCCTGCCAAGGAGATAAGCCATGGCCACCATTTACGATTTAATTGAATCTTGGGTTAACACCAATCAAGAATGAGGAGCAAGATATGAGTCAACAGTATTTAACAAGCCAAAGCGGTTCTCCAATTGCTGACGATCAAAACTCATTGTCAGCGGGTGAGCGTGGTCCCTTACTACTGCAAGATTGGCATTTAATTGAAAAGCTTGCCCACTTTAACCGTGAGCGTATTCCTGAGCGTGTTGTGCATGCGAAAGGGACTGGCGTATACGGTACTTTCACCCTGACTAAAGACTTAAGCGAATACACCATCGCCGACCACTTTAACGGTGTGGGTAAGCAAACTGAGACCTTCGTGCGCTTCTCTACCGTGGGTGGTGAAATGGGCTCTGCCGATGCCGAGCGCGATCCCCGTGGTTTTGGTCTGCGCTTCTATACCGCCCGTGGTAACCACGATATCGTGGGTAACAACACGCCGACCTTCTTCCTGCGTGATGGTATTAAGTTCCCAGACTTTATCCATACCCAAAAGCGTAACCCATTGACGAATTTGAAAGATCCACAAGCTATGTGGGACTTCTGGTCATTAAACCCTGAAGCCATGCACCAAGTGACGATTCTGATGTCTGACCGTGGTATTCCGGCAAACTACCGCCAAATGCATGGTTATGGTTCGCATACTTTCTCGTTCTGGAATGCTAAAGGTGAGCGTTTCTGGGTGAAGTTCCACTTCAAATCGCAGCAAGGCGTGGTGAACTTAACCAATGAGCAAGCCGATAAGTTAAAGGGTATCGACCCTGACTCATCCCAGCGCGATATGGTGGTAGCTGTGACCGACGGTAACTTCCCTCGTTGGACGGTGAACGTACAGATTATGCCTGAGGCCGATGCCAACACTTACCATATCAACCCATTCGATTTAACTAAGGTGTGGCCACATGGCGATTACCCGTTAATTGAAATTGGTGTGTTAGAGCTGAATCGTTTACCGCAAAACTACTTTGCCGAAGTCGAGCAAGTGGCATTAGCACCGAGCAACTTAGTACCAGGTGTGGGCGCATCGCCCGACAAGATGTTGCAGGCGCGTTTATTCGCCTATGCCGATGCGCAGCGTTACCGAATTGGGGCGAACTACAACCAGTTACCAGTCAACTGCCCACATGCGACTAAAGCCAACCATCACCAACGTGCGGGTGCCATGGCGGGAACACAATGCCCATACCACGGTAGTCAAACCGGTGGCGATGCCGCGGCTAACTATGGTCCAAACAGCACTGCGGGTGCTTTAGTTGAACCGGCAAACTTTGCCGAGCCACCACTGCGTTTAGATGGCGAAGCGGCGCGTTACAGCCGTTACAATCAGGATGATTACACTCAGGCGGGTAATTTGTATCGCATCTTCAGCGAAGCCGAGAAGGCACGCTTAGTGGAAACGATTTCTGGCTCACTGCGTCAGGCAAGTGTAGAGGTACAGCAACGTATGCTGGCACATTTCCACAAAGCCGATGCTGATTACGGTCAACGTATCCAAACTGCACTCGGGTTATAAGTTAATTCGTTAACCCCATAAAAAAGGCCAGTGTTATCACTGGCCTTTTTGTTTATCTTCATTTTATCAATCAGTTAACCATTAAGGTTGCTACGCCGAGCAGGGCAAACAAAATTGCGCAGCCCCTGTGGATCCACTTCATTGGTAATTTTTCGGCACTAAAATGTCCCGCAATAACCACTGGGACGTTCGCTAGCAACATACCCAAAGTAGTACCTGCAACCACCATGGCTAAGGCATCGTATTTAGCGGCTAAAACGACAGTTGCGATTTGGGTTTTGTCGCCCATTTCGGCGATAAAGAACAGAATAAAGGTCGCAACAAAGGGTCCCATCTTATAGAAACGGCTCTCTTCGGCGTCCACTTTATCGGGGATCAGTACCCAGAGTGCAATCGCAAAGAAGGAGGCGGCAACCAAGTAGCGTGCTACATCTGGGCTCACCCAGTTAATCGCCCATTGGCCAAGCCAGGCGGCGGCAAAATGGTTAAACAGGGTTGAGAGTAAAATCCCCAAGATAATCGCAGTTTTATTTTTAAATCTTGCAGCGAGTAATAGGGCAAGCAGTTGGGTCTTATCGCCAATCTCGGCGATGGCAACCGTAAAGGTTGAGGCGAGTAACGCTTCCAAGTGTGATCCTTTTAGGGGTGGTTTTTGACATAAGCACAATAGACCGTCCACCCCTAGGTGCGGTTACTGTGCTCAGGTCTTGCAGGACAAATCGATGATTTGCTGTGAACACCATGGCATGCGGCCAAGTATGTTGATGTTCACCCTGAATATCGATGGCTCGAAATCCAGTTAGCTACTCCCCCGAAGCGAGGTGGGCATTATACCCAAGTGAAACAGGGTTTCAAGATTAAACTCATCGAGTCAGAGGGCAAATAATCTGACAGGCGCCAATAAAATACCGCTTATCGTTTTGTAACGCTTTGAATTGTAATAACTTAAATTTTGACAACGCTGTCTTTTGTTGTTAGATTAGCCGGGTCTCAACGTTTAAGTTACATACTGTTAACTTCAATGGAGATCCACCGTATTTGGCAAACTAATTGAAAAATTAGGACGCAAAGCCTCCGGTCTAAGGTTGTAAAGGGATGTTGAAACTAAGATAGCGGGGTTGCCTCAGAATTGAGCTGATGCTTTCAATTCTTTGAAAAATAAACGGCTTTGCTTAATGCTGTTTTGCCTAAATACCACTTTTATACCTATGCCAATCTCGTCGAGAAAGGCGCCCTACGGAGTACAATAAAGTGGCACATCTAACTGCTTTTACATCAATCACAAATGCTAACCACAAACACCCACAACTGGCTCGTTTAAGCCTAATTGCCTTGGCCCTAAGCGCTACGAGTGCGCTAGTTAGCCAAACGGCGTCGGCCCACGGTTATGTGGTTTCACCAGAATCACGCTCATACGCCTGTAAAACTGGCAGCAATTTAAACTGCGGCGCCGTTCAATGGGAACCGCAAAGTGTTGAAGGTCCATCAGGTTTTCCTGAGTCAGGCCCTGCCGACGGCAAAATTGCCAGCGCAGCCAACGCAGCGTTTTCTCCCTTGGATGAACAGAGCCCAAGTCGTTGGTCTAAGCATGACATTAAGTCGGGTTGGAATGACTTTAGCTGGCAGTTCACCGCTAACCATGTGACCCGCAATTGGCGTTACTATTTAACTCGTCAAGGCTGGGATCAAAACCAAGCCTTGAGCCGTGCAAGCTTTGACTTAGCTCCCTTCTGTGTGGTCGACGGAGGTATGGTTCAGCCGCCTAAGTTAGTGACACATAACTGTTATGTGCCTGAAGACAGAAGCGGTTATCACGTGATTTTGGCCGTGTGGGAAGTCGGTGATACCACCAACAGTTTCTATAATGCTATCGATGTGAACTTTAGCTCTGGTGTTGTGGTGCCGGGCGAGTGGACCGATATTGGCGATATCAATCCGTCACTTGATCTTAAGGCGGGTGATAAGGTGATGACGCGGGTGTTTGATGCTAATGGCGAGCAAACTGCCAAGCAGACTCAGATAACCATTGCCGACACTACTCAAGGTGCCAAGCAAAATTGGCCATTCCTGTTAGCCAGTGCCATTAATGCCCAGCAGCCACAACTTAAGGCGGGGCAGAAGAATCCCTCTGGGGTGATCTCGCCCGTTTACGGTAAAAATGAGATTTATGCCGCGCCTAATTCGGGCCTAGAGCGAGTGGAAGTGAGCTTTGATATTGCGCCTGCGCCGGGCAATCAGCTCGATGTCACGTCACTGGCCGATGATTACACTATTGTCGATGGTGCCGCAAAGGTCAGCTTCGATGTCAGCACTAATGCGGATATGCAGGTCTCGGCTTACCTATTTAGCCACGATGGCACGGCAGCTGGATATGTCACACAAGTGGTTAATAATACTAGCGCGAGTCTAGTGCTTGATGTCGTCGCGCCTAAGGCTGGCCATTATCACTTACAAGTGAAGGGCGAGCCGAAGCAAGGTGAGGTTATCCAGCAAAACTTCGATCTGTTCTTAAAAGATCAAGCCACAGCGCCGGATGCCGATTATGTCTTCCCCGAGGGCATTAAAAACTATGTGGCGGGTACTAAAGTGCTGCAACCTAAAACTGGCAAGGTCTATCAATGTAAACCTTGGCCTTACAGTGGTTATTGCATGCAATGGTCGCCAACTGCAACCGGGTTTGAACCGGGTGTCGGCGGCTCTTGGAATATGGCTTGGACTGAGCTGTAATCGGTTAACAGGGGAATAAGCGGATTGTGAGTCGCGTTAATCCGCTTTAGCGCAATCCCGTCCCCCGTCGAATCGCTAAACTCATTGATAAACCCTGCAATGCCACAAGTGTTGCAGGGTTTATTGTTTTGATAACAGATCCGCCTCGATTTTTTATCTTTTACTCACATTTCCCCTTCGGATAGCCAAAGCGGCGTCATCTTTGTCTATAACTGGCTTGCCCGCTGGGGTTGGCTCTGTTAATGTCCAGAGCTATCTTCTTTTACGCGCGATGTCGCTGCTTTGCTAAGGCAATCACGGTTGAAATTAATGTCACTTTTCTGCAAACGATTTAGTTAGCCTCAATGGCGACTGGGTTGAAATATTCAAAAGCTATTGGGGCCAATTGATCTGCTCTTTGAGATCGGATTGGATGCTTTAAGTTTAGTGACGCTTTTCGTTTGAGATTGCTGTTGGCTTAATCACAGAGTGCGCAAGGCTTTATCCTTCAAATCTACTCAAAAAACCTTAAAAAATAATAATTAATACTTGAACAGGATAATTGTGTGAATTCAAAAATGTTAGGCTCGATAGCCATTGTCGCGGGGACCGCCATTGGCGCGGGAATGTTAGCCTTACCCTTAGCCACGGCCGCCTTAGGCATGGTGCCAGCCATTTTGTTAATGGTGGTGATTTGGGGCTTGTCAGCCTATACCTCATTGTTAATGCTTGAGATTAACCTGCGCTCAGGCGTTGGTGATAACGTCCACGCCATCACGGGCAAACTCCTCGGCAAGAAAGGCCAAATGGTGCAAGGCGCCTCCTTTCTCAGTTTACTCTTTGCCTTAACGGCGGCGTATTTGACGGGCGGTTCATCGCTGTTAGTGCTTAAAGCCAAAAATATGTTCGACCTCGTGTTAGATAACCAACTGGCGGTCGTGCTGTTTACCTTAGTGCTGGGTGGATTTGCGGCCTTAGGAGTCGCTTGGGTTGATAAAGCCTCGCGCTTCTTGTTTTCGCTGATGATTTTATTGCTGATTGTGGTCGTGCTGTTTTTATTACCGGAAGTCAGTATCTCGAGTATGGCAACCAGTGCAGTGGCCGAGTCCATGACCAGCAGTTGGATGGCGGCGATTCCTGTGGTGTTTACTTCTTTTGGTTTCCACGTGTGTATCGCCACCTTAGTGCGTTATTTGGATGGCAATGCTGTTTCGCTGCGCAAAGTATTATTAATCGGTTCAACCATTCCGCTCGCTTGTTATATCTTCTGGTTATTGGTGACCTTAGGCACAGTGGGTGGCAACGAAGTTAGCAGCTTTAATGGCTCTTTACCTGCGCTGATCAGTGCATTACAAGAGATTGCCCACACGCCTTGGATCAGCAAATGTATTTCGCTGTTTGCGGATTTAGCCTTAATCACCTCTTTCCTCGGGGTCACCTTAAGCCTGTATGATTTTGTGGCCGAACTGACCCGCGCAAAGAAGACCTTCCTCGGCCGCGCCCAAACCTGGCTGTTAACCTTTGTGCCGCCGCTGTTATGTGCGCTCTATGTCCCCGAAGGTTTTGTTGCGGTATTAGGCTTTGCAGCCGTGCCGCTGGTGGTGATGATTATCTTCCTGCCGATCGTGATGGCACTGCGTCAGCGCCAAGCCACGCCGCAGGGATACCAAGTGTCTGGCGGCACATTTGCCCTCGGAATTGCGGGTTTGCTAGGCGCAGTGATTATCGGCGCTCAGTTATTTGTCGCGCTGTAAGTTAAAGCCGTTTAGCGTACTGAAGCGGCAGAGTTAAACCGATAAATATGATGAATGTATTTGCTTTGTAAGCGAATTTTTCTAACTCTGTTATAGAGTGCGTACGATATGCTAAAGTCAGGCCCAGTGCCTGACTTTTTGCTTTTTAGCGTTAACCAAAGTGGCATGTAATCCCAATAAATATAAGAAATGGCCTCGCAAGCGCTCGGCTTTCTTCACCTAAAACGGACTTAAGATAATGAAAAAATGGTTACTCTCAGTTGCCGTGGCGGCGAGTTTTGCCTCCCATGCCGATGAAGGTATGTGGCAGCCACACCAATTGCCCGCAATGGCCGATGAACTCAAAGCGAAAGGCTTAGAGATTGATGCAAAATCGATTTCCAAACTGACCGAATTCCCCATGAATGCTGTGATCAGCCTAGGTGGCTGTACGGCATCTTTTGTTTCGCCAAAAGGCTTAGTGGTGACAAACCATCACTGCGCCTATGGTTCGATTCAATATAACTCGACTGCAGAGAAAAACCTGCTGCAGGACGGTTTTTTAGCTAAAACCTTTGCCGATGAATTACCCGCCGCGCCAGGTTCTCGCGTTTATGTCACCGAAGAGGTGACCAATGTGACTGAGCGCGTCAACGCTGGGCTTGAAAACAAAGCGGGCCGTGAGTTTTATCAAGGCGTTGAGAACCAAGAAAAAGCACTCGTTGCCGAGTGTGAAAAGGATGAAGGCTACCGCTGCCAAGTGTATAGCTTCCACGGTGGTTTAGAATACTATCTGGTAAAACAGTTAGAAATCCGCGACGTACGTTTAGTCTATAACCCAGCGGGCAGTGTTGGTAAATACGGCGGCGATGTCGATAACTGGATGTGGCCACGCCACACGGGCGACTTTTCCTTCTACCGCGCCTACGTGTCTAAAACCGGTAAACCTGCCGAATTTAGCGCCGACAACGTGCCGTACGAACCAAAGAGTTTCTTAAAAGTCTCGGCCAAAGGTGTGAGCGAAGGGGATTTTGTGATGGTGGCAGGTTACCCCGGCCGCACTAACAGATACCGCACCGCGAACGAAGTGCAAAATCAGTTCGAATGGGCTTACCCTGAAGGCAAGATGCTGCGCGAACGTTTTATTGAAATCATCAAAGAAACGGCGCCAGAAGGCAGCGACGAGCGCATTAAGTACGAAAGCCAAATCGCTGGCTTAGCTAACTACGCTAAAAACTTCACCTCGATGATCGAGTTTTATGGCAAATCCACCATGTTAGCCGATCGCAAGGCCCGTGAAGCCGAACTCGCCGCATGGATTGCCAAAGACAGCAGCCGCGAAGCCAAATACGGTAAAACCTTAAGCGAGCTAGACGCGCTGATCGCTAAGAGCAAAGCCCACCAAGAACGGGATATGATTTTAAGCTACATTGGCAACACCACTATGGTGCCAACGGCGACCAATCTGTACCGTTTAGCCCATGAGAAGCAATTGCCTGATATGCAACGCGAACCTGGCTTCCAAGACCGCGATATGACACGTTTCAAGGCGAGCATGGAACGTATCGATCGCCGTTATGCGCCAAGTGTCGATAAGGCCGTTCTCTTGGATATGCTTAAACGTTATGCCGCGTTACCCGAGGCGCAGCGCTTACCAGCAATGGATAAAGCCTTTGGTATCGATAAAAAGGTTAACGAAGCTAAACTTGCGAAAACCTTAGACAAAATGTACGCCAAAACCGAGCTGGGCAACAAAGATGTACGTTTAGCTTGGATGGAAAAATCCGTTGATGACTTCAAAGCCTCTAAGGATCCTTTTATTCAATTCGCCGTGGCCATGTATGACACCAACATGAGCGAAGAGAAGAAAGAGAAAGAATTGGATGGCGAGCTGATGAAAGTGCGTCCGCAATATATGGATGCCATCATCGCCTATAACCGTGAGCAAGGTAAGCCAGTGTACGCCGATGCGAACTCTAGCCTGCGCGTGACCGTTGGCCATGTTAAAGGTTATGAACCTAAAGATGGTTTAGTGGCTAAGCCCTTTACTCGCCTCGAAGGCATAGTGCAAAAAGACACTGGCGTTGACCCATTTGATGCGCCGAAAAAGCAGTTAGAGCTTATCAAGCAGAAGCAATACGGTGATTTCTATGTGAAAGCCATCGATTCTGTGCCGGTAAACTTCCTGTCGACCTTAGACACCACCGGCGGTAACTCTGGTTCTCCAACCCTAAACGGCCGCGCCGAATTAGTGGGTTTACTGTTCGATGGCGTGTATGAAAGCATCATCGGTGACTGGGCGTACGACGATAACATCAACCGCTCAATCCAAGTCGATAGCCGTTATATGCTGTGGGTAATGAAGTATTTAGATAATGCCGACAACCTATTAGCCGAGATGGAAATCGTTAAGTAATCCATCGCCGCATCAGCAATGGTGCGGCCTATAGTGGCCGGATTATCAGCATTTAAGCGTGATATAAGACTGCAATAGCAACACATCAGAATAGCGATAAACTAAGTAAGTTTATCGCTATTTTTTTGTGCAATGACTACTGATAGCTGTTGAGATAGCAGTATTGCTAGGCGAGCCATGGTATTCGCTCACCGACACGCAGCAAGTCCTATATGGACACCTCGAATAGATCAACCACTTTTTAAGTAACAGAAAGTAATACTGCGTACGTATATCCGACCTGTTTATGAGAATCTTTGCTCTCTGGCCTTAATGAGAACCGCGCCTTTGCAGCTTATCGTCCGTCCGGAGTCATATGCTCCTTGTACTCTCTCAGCATCTGCAAAGGCCGGTATTACCTGTTACTTCATTATCTGTAGTCGTGTTTTTGGGGTGAGTTTAATACTCGATTTTTACAAATTAACAAGACCGATATTCGCTGCGATGAAACAGCAGCGCCCAAATGATCCGCGCCAATTTGTTTGCAATTGCTACTGCCGCTTTCTGTTTACCCCGCCGCTCAATCACCTTTAAGGCCCATACGGAGATCCTGTCATTACTCTTACTTGCATAGCGAATAATCGACCAAGCTCCCTGGATCAGTTGCCGCCGCAGATAGCTGTTACCTCGTTTGGTTATGCCGCTTAATTTCTGTTTTCCCCCACTGGAAAACTCTTTAGGAACCAGTCCTAAATTTGCAGAAAAATGCCGAGCACCATGATAGCCAGAGCCATCTCCGGCAAATGACACCGCGGCAGTGGCAATGATTTCTGCAACGCCTCTTATACCCATTAGTCGCTTGGCATCTGGGTGCGTTCTTGCCTGCAGTTTGATGTCTTTTTCCAGTGAACCTATTGCAACGTTGATCGCACGCAACTCTTCCATCAGCTCACGCATGTATTGGCGTGCAATCGTAGTGAGTTGATTACTGGCATCCTCAAGTAATTCCGGCAGTAAAAGATTCAATGGATTACGTCCTTTAGGGAGGGCTATTCCATATTCACTTAGTAAACCTCTGATTTGATTGGTTAGTGCAGTGCGTATTCTGATCCGGCGCTCGCGAATTCTGTGAGTAATGATGATATCAACCTGCGCTAAGGTTCTCGGCTGGACGAAAATCAGGTTCGGTCTCTGCGCCGCCTCACAGATAGCGAAGGCATCATTGCGATCGTTCTTATTGCCTTTGACAAATGGCTTAACATGCTGAGGCGGGATCAGTTTGACGTCATGCCCGAGAGAAAGTAACTCTCTGCCCCAATAGTTAGAGCCACTGCAGGCTTCCATCGCAATAGTGGCATCAGGGTAAGTACGCAGAAAAGTAAGGAGCTGAGCACGTTTAATCGAACGGTTAAAAACACTCTTGCCAGCTTGATTTACCCCACATACTTGGAAGATATTTTTTGCGAGATCAATTCCTATTAGTGTAACTTTCATTTTGGACACCTTTTGTTGTTATTGAACGTGCAAATTCAATATGGCGTAAATGACGCCTACTTCACAAGAGGTGTCCATCCCATCATCCGTGGATGCTCGACCGCCCCGTCTGATGTGAATGGATTCACAAATGCCGCGATGGCATGGATGCCAAAGAGCGGCCATGGAGCGGACGGTCGTCTCGCAAACCACCATAGCTCACCTGCTTAGCATTGGCGTCGCATGTGAGTATTAACAAAGAAATACACCGCATGTTTTGGGACATTTTCGAGTTAAAGCTTTAACTCTAACGCGTCTGTTTCGGAAAAAATTTCTATGGGTTAACGCCTAGTTAAGTGGTGAACAACGCCTACCACCGAACCTAATCCATTGTACCTTAAACACTTAACCTAACTGGAACTGAAATCGCCAAGCGTTGTGAATCCGCCTTAAACGCTTTGTTAGCAATACTACTCCAGCGCTAACCATTCTACTGTTACCTCCATCAACTCCATAATTCTGAACTCCAAAGTTAAGTGGTAACTATGCATTGGACTTTCCTTGCTTCTTGTACGAACGAGGTACATTTGTTCATCGTTAGCTTCGGGCTGTATGCCGTAGTTTTCAGACAAAAGTCGAACCTTATCTACTAGTACAAGCCACTTTTCAGCATGTTCAGGTGATATAGACGAAGCTATTTGTAGTAAATTTTTAAAGTCACTCTCTCTGGTATGAGCTGTATCTAGAGTAAATTTAAGCTTTAATGCGTCAGTTTTTCCCTTTTTCAGCTCAGATATTTGTTCTTTGAGCCAAGTTGCCTCTAAACACTCAGTGTCTACATAGGGTAAAGCTGTCTCATGACCCCAAATCCTTGTACGTTTGTAGCTATCGAGTATTGAGGCCACACATGAGTTTAATAGTTTGAGATTGTCCTTCTTTAGCTTTTGTTTCGGAAAATAACTGTTAAGAAGATAGAATACATAAGCTGCTAGGAAACCTATTAATAGGTTTTCGAAAACGGCAATATACGTTGTCGACGTGAGTAACGTACCTAAAACTGTGCCATCAAGAAGTTCAACTAAAGGTAAACGTGCACCAGAAACGAGTAGTAAAAACATGGAAAGACAACTTAGAACCAACAGTAATCTCTCATTTTTGTCTTTCAATATGTCCAATTTTTCTCCTTGTATTGCTAACGTTGTGTTAAACGGCAGAATTTAAGTTGAGCTTTTGTGGAAACTTTTTGCGAAGCAAAATCACAAAAGAGCAACTTAAATTCTGTCCGGTGGAGCGCAGCGTAACGAATTTGAACACTTTGTTATAACACTGCGCACATTTGGTAAAACGTACTGCGGACTAAAATACTTCAGGCCGCACAAACTTCACTAGCGTTTTTCAGAACCATGCCGCGCCCTACTTTAAAGCGCCGGTTGCCAAGTGCAGAAGACGCCCGTTCGAACTATTCCAGAGATTCTAACGGAACTGCGTTGCTACCAAAACTCGCTTAGTAACTTAGCCGCTACAGCGTAAAAACTTTCCGAACTCACCAACCAAAAAGGCCGCGCTTTATAACATTTGATTAGTGCGCATGCGCGTTTACCTTGTTAGACCAGTGAAAACGCGCACGGTTAACTATCTGTATGCAAAGAACTTATCAGCTTTCTGCCAAATACACCATCTGGAAAAACGCGCATGCGCGTTTTCCAAACCTATTAACTAAAATTCAGTTACTATATTTACCTGATTTGATAGCGTTTTATTTATTGCGGATGGAATTAGTGCGCACTGATTTTGTCTTAAAATCATACCAAAACACCTAAATTTAAATACGACTGTATACCCATACATTCTTAGTCGATTTATGGTAGGGCAAAACATAGGTAACTAGATGAGAGTTTGTATGGCTACAGGTGTAGGAATTTTCGGTTGATCTAACGAGCCGAAACACACTTTGGAGCAAATATCTTTTTAGCTGAACGAGCAGCTAGAGGGATAGTTAGGATTGCCATTGTTGCAACAGTGACCGTTGGCGGCATGGCCACTCTTTCACATCCATGTGATCGCGGCATTTACACTTCCATGTGTTGCAGATGCCGCCGTCGAGCCTATAGGGACAACTCTTGTTAAATAAAGAGGCGGCGTGTCACTGGGGAAACAGTGACAATTCCTCCTGCATACCTAATGGCAAATTATCAGGCAGTTAGCTTTAGCGCCTTTCTTTGGGAATATAAGAAAGGCGCTTTGTGTTTTTACTGTTTACGCTTTCTTCTGCGCCACGCGTAAGCGCCGAGTAGGGCGGCGATGATGGCAAAGCTAACGGCCACGGGCTTTTTCAGTTTGTGGTAAATCGCATTCCACTGGGCGATTTGGTTGGCTTTTTCCCGTTCGGCGGCGCGGTCAAAGTCTGGGGTTTCACACTGCGTACCAAAATTCTCCGCCCAAGGCACAAAGGGGCCGTTGGCGACGTATTTTTTATAGTAGCGTTGGGCGAGTTCATCATCGCGATATAACACCCAACCTGTGGCTTGGCACAATAACGCCGCATAGGCTTGGCTGTTGTGGGGCACGAGATCGGCGGCCTTGCTTGCAAGTTCTGCAGCTTGGTAGCGATAGTGGAAGCGTTTGTCGGGAATCGCTTGGCTGGCGCTGATGCGTTGCTGCTCTTTATGGCTGAGCTTATCCGCTGCATACCAATCTCTTGGGTCGAACATCCCGGCGTAAATCGAATAATCCGGCGCTAATTCAAAGCCTAAGATTTCCATGCCTTGATGACGCGCGAGTTCGGCGGCAGACCAATAGGCGCGGGCGCTCTCAATGCCCTTGCTACTCTTGGCTGTGGTCAGTGCCTTGCCATACTCCTGCACATTGGCATTGAGTGTGGGATTACTGAAATAAGCAGGCGCTTCGGCAGTTGCGCCTTCACGCAGTAAGCGACGACCCAGTAAGTAACGTAGGCGATTGTTGAGTGGCTCGACACTGTCGTACCAATCGCTGTCCTTGGGATACTCGAAGTTCATTACCGGCACATGCTCGTCGATAAACAGCTTAAGCTCGGCGGTGGTGAGCACGCGCTCGGCCACATAGGCTATATCCTGCCAATACTCATCACCACTGGCGAACAGTTGGCTTAGGGCATCGACATATTCGCCCCGTTCAAGGGATAGCACGCCCTGCTCGGCGCGAATGCGGCAATAGGTGGCTTGCTCGGCATCGGCTTCAATGGCCTGCTGCTGGGCATCCTGTTGGCTGCCAGTTGCGGCAGTAGCGTTCATATCCGTTGGGAAATGGCGCACCGCTTCGGCATAGGCCTTAGCGGCTTGGGCTTGATCGCCCTTTTGCATCATTAATTTTGCCGTCAGCCACCAAGTCAGGCCGCTGGGTTTTGCGAGGGCAATGAGGCGCTCGGCACTGGCATAGTCGCCCAACTGATAATAAATCGCGGCTAACTTATCGCCTTGGCTCAGCATGAGGCCGTCGGTTGGGAAGACGGTCAGCGTTTTAGCGACCTGTTGACCCATTTCTGTAAGCTGTCCATCAAAGGCTAAGTCATTGGCGCTGCTCTGCCAGTAGGCGATAAGCAACTGCTGCACACTTGGTTGCTGCAATAAGGGCTTAATCTCAGTGATATCTTTCGCCATTAAGGTGCGACTTAACATGAGCAGCGAATCATAACCGCTGCTGTCGCCCTCGGCCGATTGAGTGGCATACAGCTCGATAATCTTATCCAGCGTCGCGGGATTTAAGGCCACATCAATTTTCGGCGGTTCATATTCCCCACGAGCCACTTGGATTTGAGCTTGACCTTGGTGCAGCAGAACATAAGCCTGCTCGCCAAGGCCGGCTAAGCTCAAGCGCAGCGGATCGGCGGCGCCTTGGGTTACCTCAGTTTGCAGCTGCTGCAAGTAAGCATTAGCTTGGACAAAGTGACTATTATCGCTAGCGGTTTTGCTCTTAATCAGCTCGATACGAGACAAGCTATACAGCGCCCACAGGCTGCGACCCGCGCGTTCAGTCTCAGGTAGGGCGATGACTTTTTTAAAGTAGTCGCTGGCTTTATCGTACTCTTTGGCATCAAACGCCATAGCGCCAAGGCTGTACCAGGTTAAGGCAGGCGCTAAGCTCTCTTTTAACTGCGCGGCGATTTGCTCGGCTTCTGCCAAGCTTTGCGCATCACGCAGACTATTGACTAGCGCGAGCTGCGCCTCGGATAACTCGCTGTTTTCATAAGCGCGAGTCTGCGAAAGATAGCGACTATGCACCTCATCCCAGAGGTATTCCTGCGCCGCTGGCTCATCTTGAAATTGCCAGGCTAACGGCTTAGCAAGCCCATTGATTTGCTGGCTAAAGCTGGTTTGCGGTAAATAGCTTAAGTTGTATTGCCTGTCTTGGGTTAATTGCAGCGGAAAGTCTGGGCCGCAGGCTAATAGCGCAGGGGAGAAGAGACTTAAGCCAATCAGGCTGGTTTGTTTGAATTTGGTTTTCCAGCGAGGGAGAGGATTCGCTGGCAATGAATGTGGCTTATGGCGCATAAATTCCCTGTAAATGTAATGACTCACAACGTGCCCAGCCTATGACTCTGCGTCCGTTTGGGCTTAGCTCGACCGCTGAGATTAAATTCGGCGCAAACTGCGAGGAGGCTGGTGCGGCTGCGCGCTCCGTTGAGGTGGCTTGCGGTAACTGCCACACTAATGTTCCTTGGGTTAATTTGGCTTGATAACCGTTTTGCGCATCATACCCGCTGCACGCCTGCGCCGCTAGGGACAACTGGCTCGGTAACTTGCCTGCAAGATTGCCCTTATTGACTAATACCAGTTGAAATAAACTGCTTCCCGGCGCCTCATGTTGGGCTGACTCGCTATTGGCTTGGCTTAAGATTTCTAGCTCAATGTGTGGTGCGAGTGGTTGCTGCTGGGCGACCGCAATCAGGGTCGAGAGTGGCCAAACCCGTTTATCCCCTTCGAGGGGTAATCGAAACCAAATCATTCCCTTAAGCCTTGGGTCGGCAAAGGTGTGCAGTTTTTTAACGAAGGACTGCAACTCCTGTGGATCGGCCATCAGCTCTTGGCGCGCAAGATGCTGCGAAGATGCGGTATCTGCCAATGGCATTCGCATCGGCACTTCACTCTCCACTCGATAACCCGATGCCGTGCTATAGACCGCCGAGCCGTAGGATGGCAGGGCAATCAAATAGGGTACCTTAGCTAAGCGTGATAACTGCTCGACCCATTGCCAGCCTTGTGTGGCGTCGAACAGCCCTAAACGCGGATCGCTGACACTGTGAATTTGCAGTACCAGCTCATCGATATTGTCAAACAACGGCGGAAACTCTGGGCTGCTGAGCCAAGCGGGCAATGAGGTAATGCTGAGTTTAAGCGTGTGAGGTAATTGGCTTTTTAACTCGCGTAAAAAAGCGTTATAGGCCGCGAGTTTACTGCTGGCGCTATCGTGGTCGATTTCAATTCCCGCAAGATTGGTGCCCTTTGCCTGCCAGTCTTGAATTAGTGCGAGGATTTTTTGGACCACTTCGCGATTATTTAGGCGCGCCAGTTGCCCATCTAATCTTATCACCGCCACTTTAGGGCGAGGATCGGCCTGTAACCAAGCATGGTTGACCTGCACTTCAAACCAGATATCCGCGCCATTGGGTTTAGGGTGGGCTTGCAATGCCAGAATGCGCACGCCATTAAACGCGCTTTGACTTTCGACCAAGGCGCTTTGATTGGCATTGCGCCATTGCCGCTGCCACACATATACCTCTTGGGTTAATTCACGCGGGGCGGTGGTGGCTGTTTTGATGCTTGATGTATCTTGATTCGCAGGCTGACAGGCACTAAGGAAAACTAAGCCAAAGGATAACGCCAGCAGCTGGGATAACCTGAGCAAAAGTGAAAGGGTGCGATGTCTCGCTTGCAAGGATTTTGAGTGCTTGTGCTCAAAGTGCTTGGACTGAAAGCGCCTATAGTGAGAGCGACTAGAGTGAAAGCGCTTAGCGTGAAAAAGAGTGGAATAACGACTGCGTAAATCCATGGGATAAGAGTAAAAGCCTAGCGTGGGGCATGCCAAATAGAGGACTACTATGCCTCAAAACCACCTTGGATTGCATCAGGCTTTTGCATTAGACGCGAAATCAATTTGATTGAATAAGAGATGGCGGTTAACTCGGCTTTGATGCCTTAATAACGCGCCCAGCAACAGGCTGGGCGCAGTGATTATCGCCAAGGTGTTGGCGACAAATCGTTAAGCATTCAAGCCTAGAAAATCACTTTTACCTTAGATGCACTATCCAGCGCTTTATTGACTGCGCTTTCGATATCTTTATCGCGGGCGAGGGCAACCCCTAAACGGCGGCGACCATCGATTTCAGGCTTAGCGAATAATCTGAGCTGAGTATTTTCCGCCGCCAAGGCATCGGCAAGACCTTGATAGCGAATGTTTTTCGATTTGCCTTCCACCAATACTACCGCCGAGGCGCTGGGGCCATGTTGATGGATATTCGGAATCGGCAGGCCAAGAATTGCCCTGACATGCAGTGCAAACTCGGATAAATCTTGGCTAATTAAGGTGACTAAACCGGTATCGTGCGGACGAGGCGAGACTTCAGAGAAGTACACATCGCTGCCCTTCACAAACAGCTCGACCCCAAATAAGCCGTAACCGCCGAGGGCTTCCACCACTTTGCTGGCGATTGCTTGGGATTTTGCTAGCACGTCGGCCGACATGGCTTGAGGTTGCCATGACTCGCGGTAGTCGCCGTCTTCTTGCCTGTGGCCAATTGGCGCGCAGAAGTGGATGCCATTGACTGCGCTAATGGTCAGCAGGGTAATTTCGTAATCGAAGGGGATAAAGCCTTCGACAATCACACGACCACCGCCCGCGCGGCCGCCTTCTTGGGCATATTGCCAGGCTTTGGCGCTTTGGGATACATCACGGATAACACTTTGGCCCTTGCCCGATGAGCTCATCACGGGTTTGACTACGCAGGGCACGCCAATCTTGCCAATGGCTTGATTAAATTCGGTTTCAGTGTCGCAGAAGAAATAGGGCGAGGTCGGCAGACCTAAGGTTTCGGCGGCGAGGCGACGAATGCCTTCTCTGTCCATGGTCAGCTGAGTTGCGCGCGCTGTCGGCACGACATTGAGGCCTTCGGCTTCCATCTCAACTAAGGTTTGAGTGGCAATAGCTTCAATTTCGGGGATCACTAAGTGGGGCTTTTCTAGCTCGATAATGGCGCGAAGCGCTTTTGCATCGAGCATATTGATCACATGGGAGCGATGGGCAATTTGCATGGCGGGGGCATTGGGATAACGATCGACGCCAATCACTTCAACACCTAAGCGTTGGAGCTCGATGGCGACTTCTTTACCTAGCTCACCGCAGCCAAGCAACATGGCGCGTCGAGCGCCCTCTGTGTAGGGAGTTCCTATCATGGTGTGGGTACCTTTTTATATTGGGATAATTGACGCCTTTGGACGTTCTTGGGTCATAGTCTACCCCGATTGGCGCTAAAGCATGAGACTGAAATTAACAACTGTGTTTTCGATCAAGCTATTTAAGGGTGATTAGGGCTTGGGGGTGGTAAAAATCCTGTTTGTGGCGGTGTTTTATGTTAACTTTTCGTGTCATAACGGATTATGGAAACCTAAGATGCAAGACATTCGTGATTTAACCGCCGTACTACGCTCTAAAACGCCTATCGTAGTGATTGAAACCTATGAGGAATACCGTGTTGTAGACATGCTTAAGCGGGTGGCGAATGTGCTCTATCAGCCCTTATTTACTTGGAGCATTACTCAAGGGCTGACGCGGGTCGATAAACCCATGGCAGCGCAGAAATTTAATACTGAACCTGGCGATATCTTAGGGCAGATTAAATCGACGACCCAGCAGGGCATCTATGTGCTCTGTGATTTTCATCCCTTTGTGGTTGATGCGCCAAAGAATGTCCGTTTGCTTAAAGAAATCGCCCTCGAATACGATGCGCTGCAACATACGCTGGTGCTAGTGAGTCATGCCTTTGAGATCCCGCCGGAAATTAAGCGTTATTGCGCCTATTTTCAGCTTACCCTGCCGAGTACCTCCCAGCTTGAGAACCTGATTTACCTTGAGGTGGATAAAGTATGCGGCCAAGGGATACCGCTTACTGTGGATGATAAAGCCGTGGTTAAACTGGCGGAAAATCTGCGCGGTGTAACCTTAGATGATGCCAGACGATTGATCCATAAGGCTATTGTGGATGATGGCGCCATTACCCATTCGGATGTGGACCTTATCAACAAAGCCAAATTCCAATTACTCGATCTTAACGGTGTGCTGCAATTTGAGTATGACACCAGTGATTTTTCGCAGATTGCCGGATTACATAATCTCAAAAAATGGTTAAAGCAGCGCGCGCCCGCAGTGCAGGTATCCACTGATGCCAAGGCTGCTTTACAACCCGATGCGCCCAAGGGCGTGTTATTACTCGGGGTGCAGGGCAGTGGTAAGAGCCTTGCGGCCAAGGCGGTAGCGGGTGTGTGGCAACGGCCTTTGCTCAGACTCGATATGGGTGCCTTATATAACAAATATATAGGCGAAACCGAAAAGAACCTGCGCAACGCTCTCGAGCTGGCCGATATGATGTCGCCCTGTATCCTTTGGATTGATGAAATAGAGAAAGGCTTAAGCGGCAGTAGCAGTGATGAGGGCACTTCGACCCGCATTCTTGGCACACTGTTAACTTGGATGGCAGAGCGTAAGTCCGAGGTATTTGTGGTCGCCACCGCTAACGATATTCAAGCCCTGCCGCCTGAGCTGATGCGTAAGGGGCGAATGGATGAAATCTTCTTTGTCGATTTACCCGACGAGGCCATACGTAAGGCGATTTTCCTGATCCATTGCCAGCGCCGTGGTATTGATGTGACTCGCCTCGACCTTGCGCAGCTTTCGCGCCACAGCCAAGGGTTTTCTGGAGCTGAAATTGAACAAGCCGTTATCGCCGCCATGTACAGCGCCCGCAGTTTAGCGCGAACGCTCGACCAAGACATGTTGTTAGAAGAGCTGACCAAGACCAAGCCTTTATCCATAGTGATGGGCGATAAGATTAATGCCCTAAGACAATGGGCCGCAGGGCGCACAGTCAATGCCCATGAGTAGCAACTTAACCCGCTATCACTGTTCGCGTTCTGGCGGCGTATGGGGCGGCTGAGCCTTATACACGATAAGCAGCTTTAGATTTTAGTGTTGGCTTTGGGGTGGGGGAAGTTGGATATCATCACAGCTGGTGTTAACTTGCTGGTCGATATGAGTTATTTTCGCCGTTCGAGTCGTACAGCATGATAAGCAGGGAAGAGATGAGTTTCGAGCAAGAGTTTACAGAAAAAGTCGGTGGTTACTTAGACAATCTCACCGATGAGTTACAGCCCATTCTTAAGCAACTGATTGAGCATGATTATCCCCAAGAGGTGGTCACGCTGGCGTTTGAAGTCTTTGTCGATAGTTTTTCATCCCAATTCCCGGTGCGGGTATTTTTTATGGATAAAGATAACACCGAGTATTTTATCTATCTCGATGGCAAGGCGGCATACCCGTCACCAGTCAATCCAAATTTGCTCGACATAGACCATGTCTATCCCGATGAGTTTGAAGAGGAATATATCGAAAAGGATGAGGACCTTGACCCTTGGCATATCGCGACAAACGCGCTTATCGAATGGTTCTCCCAGTGCTGGATTGCCGCAGACGGCCAACGCTTTAAATTAAAGGCCAATATCGCCCCCCACGACAGCCACTATGAGTTCAATTTAGTAGAGTGTCAGTGGCAAGAACGATGCTAACTCAGCATAAATTAAGCGTTCGGGGATTGTGAGATTAGGTATAGTAAGCTCGTTGTATTTTATTCTTCACTCTTTGGGGGGAGGAATAGGTTTAAAATATGCATCCGTACTAATAAAATCTTAATGGTGTTTATGAAGTTAACCGTAATTTTTCTATTTCTAATAAGCTACTCTACGCTTGCTGAGAATATCGATAATAGACTATGCAATGAATGGTCGAAACGAGAAGGAAAGATTGGAAGATACGATCTTTCCTTAATATCTGAAGATAAAGCCAAAGCAAGCATCAAGATGATTAACGGCCTCTTAGAAAATAAAAGTTTTAATCCAAAATGGTTTGGGGCATACGATGAGGCAGAATTTTATGTAAAGGGATATCTGCTAAAAGTTGAGCTCGAAAAAGCATGGAGAAATCGGCAGCATGATGCGGATGAGATTGGCGCCTTGTGCAAACATTGGATTGATCATGAGCAATATCATTAACCAGTGCTGGTAGACTCGAAACAAGTTGCTCGCCTTAGCTAAGGGTCTGACTGATTATGGATTGGCGTCAAATGGAATCGCCATTATGGCTCTAGTCTATAGGCTAATGTCAGTTGACACTAAATTATTAATAATCAATATTTTAGATTTATTCGTCTCAATACGATATTTGCTTTGTAAACCTCATTTATAACTACGTGAAGTTATACTCATCCACGATAAATCCCACAGTTGAGACAAAGACGGGTGATACCAAGTCCATCGTTTTATTGTTAGATAACTTATGACGTCACCTTGGCGATAGGTCTATGTCGTCAGTTACCTTCTTCCTTGGATGCCATTTGTTTCATTGGAATAAACAATTGTGTTTTTGATCAAGCTATTTAGATGGATTTGTTGCGAATTTGTCATTCTGGTGTAGATCTATATTGTGTCTCAAATTGAAAGGCACTGCGGGACAAAGCACGATTTTGGTATGGGTGGTTTTACCGAAATTAAGATCGGGAAGGGAGTGGGAGCTGAGCATGTTTTTGGACTATTTTGCCTTAGGCATTTTATTTTTTGTCATTGTGGTGATTTTTTATGGCGTGATTGCGATTCACGACATCCCGTATGAAATTGCGAAAAAGCGCAATCATCCCCAGCAGGATGCATTACATATCGCCGGGTGGGTCAGTTTATTTACCTTACATGCTATTTGGCCATTTTTATGGATTTGGGCGACCTTGTATCGAGAGGATAGAGGCTGGGGCTTTAGCACTGTGATGAAGCGCGAAGAGGCATTGGAGGATGATGTTAAAGCGCTAAGGGAAACGGTATTGGCCTTACAGACAAAGCTTGAGCGACTCGAATCGACAGCCGCTCCAGCGGTTGTAAACCATCAAGCTGCAATGACAGCAGAAGCTAGTGTGACCGAAGTTAGCCAAAAAGCCGAGGTATAACATGGATTTACTATTGATATTAACCTATGCCTCGATCTGCATTGTGATTTTTAAAGTCTTTAAGATCCCGATGAACAAATGGACAGTGCCCACGGCGGTATTAGGGGGCGTGGTTCTTATCGGGGCGTTGTTGCTGATTATGAATTACAACCATCCCTATTCACGTTTCGCGCGGGAATACTATGCCACTATTCCAATCACTCCAGCGGTAAAAGGGTTAGTGATTTCGGTGGACGTTAAGCCTAATACGCCGATTAAACAAGGGGATGTGCTGTTTCGAATCGATCCCACTCCCTTTGAAGCCGTGGTTAAACGCAAAAGAGCCGCTCTGTTAGCGGCGGAGCAGGAAGTGCCACAACTTGAGGCCGCTTGGGAGTCTGCTAAGGCGAATGTGGCCAGAGTCGCTGCGGATAGGGAGCGTAATAAATCGGCTTATGACCGTTATGAACAAGGCCATCGTAAAGGTGGAGCGAACTCTCCCTTTACTGAGCTGGAATTAGACAATAGACGCCAACTGTTTTTAGCCTCAGAGGCTCAGCTAACGGCTGCGCAGGCCGAAGAGTTACGCGCACGTCTTGCCTATGAGTCCAATGTGGATGGGGTAAATTCTAAGGTGGCGGGGCTGCAGGGGGATCTTGAAAGCGCGCTCTATAATCTCGAGCAAACCGTCGTGCGGGCACCAGCCGATGGTATTGTGACTCAAATGGCGCTGCGCCCAGGTGCAATGGCGGTGCCTTTGCCTTTACGGCCGGTGATGAGTTTTATCCCCGACGAGCAGCGTTATTTTGCTGGCGCATTCTGGCAAAACTCCCTACTGCGATTACAGGAAGGGGATGAGGCGGAAGTGGTATTAGATGCGGCGCCTGGACAAGTGTTTAAGGGCAAAGTCGCTAAGGTACTCCCCGCGATGGCCGAAGGCGAGATCCAGATGAATGGCATGCTGCAATCGTCCAATCAGCTATTCCAAACAGGTCGGGTTATCGTGTTAATCGATATTGAAGACGATGCGATACGCCGCCAATTCCCAGCGGGCGTTGCGGGACAAGTGGCTGTGTACACAGAACATTTCCACCATGTCGCCGTGATGCGTAAAGTGCTGCTGCGGATGCAGGGCTGGTTAAACTACTTGTTCTTCGATGGGCACTAGTGGAGTTTTACGCTAACGACTTTGCTTGGATCTGGTTTTAAGCTGTCCAAGAGTGAATAAAAAAGCGCTGATAAGACTGTCAGCGCTTTTTTGTTATATGCAGCAGGTGAATGCAGGCTGCGATTAAATATCGAAGGTCAAGCTGCCCGGCGGCAGGAATGGCCAACTTTGACGAATAGGCGAACCATCACCTTGTTCACCAAAGAAATAAGCCGTTCTTGGGGCGGCGTAGACCACACTGCCTTTTTGCAGTCCTAATTCTTGCAGATGGTGGTGGGTAAAGGTGGCTTCCCACAGTTCTTCACTCTGCCAGCCGATAGGCGCCAGTTCGACACGCACTTCTGCGCCAACCGGTGTTATTGCCACTATGGTAAAGGGAATATGGGCTTGGCTGTTGGGTTTATCCGCCAGTGCCAGCTCATGGCTACGCACATAGAGCGCGCCGTTTTGTTGCAGTGGCGCTTGCTCTGGTGGCACTAAGAAGGCGTCACCGTTGGTCCAACGATTCTGTTGCCAGCTCGCTTCAAACCGATTGACATTACCTAAGAAATCAAACACAAAGCGGCTGTTGGGTTGGGCATACAACTCTATGGGAGTATTGACCTGCTCAATATGGCCGTTGCTCATCACCACCACTCTATCGGAAAGCTCTAAGGCTTCGTCCTGATCGTGGGTCACAAACACGCTAGTGAATTTCAGCTCATCGTGAAGGCTGCGCAACCAGCGGCGCAGTTCTTTACGCACCTTGGCATCGAGGGCGCCAAAGGGTTCGTCGAGTAACAGTACTTCGGGCTGAGTCGCTAAGGCGCGGGCCAAGGCGATACGCTGTTTTTGTCCGCCCGAAAGCTGCTCAGGGTAGCGCTGGGCTAAATGGCCAAGTTGTACCATTTCGAGTAAATGGCTGACGCGATTTTGGATTTCGGCCTTAGAAGGTCGCTGATTTTTCGGAATGACTTCGAGCCCAAAGGCGACGTTGTCGGCGACCGTCATATGGCGGAACAGGGCGTAGTTTTGAAACACAAACCCCACTCTGCGGTCACGCACATGCACTTGAGTCACATCACGATTACCGAAATGGATTTGGCCGCTATCTGCGCCTTCAAGGCCGGCAATAATCCGCAATAGGGTGGTTTTACCTGAGCCGGAAGGGCCGAGAAGACCTATCATCTCGCCTTCTTGAATATCCAGATTGAGCGGCGAGAGCGCCTGAAATTGGCCAAATTTTTTGGAAATATTAGTTAAACGAATACTCATAATGATTGGCTCTGCTCTTGGTTGTCATTGGCGGATAAGCTGCGTTGTTGGCGCCACTCTACTAAGGCTTTTAGCAGTAAGGTACATAGGGCGATTAAGGCAAGCAGTGACGCGCTCGCGAAGGCGGCTTCGGCCTGATAATCTTCGTAAAGTAATTGCACATGCAAAGGTAAGGTGTTGGTTTCGCCACGGATATTGCCAGATACTACGGCAACAGCACCAAACTCACCTACGGCTCTGGCGTTGGTGAGGATCACCCCATAAATCAGTGCCCACTTGATATTGGGCAGAGTCACGCGGCGAAACAGTTGCCACCATGAGGCACCAAGAATGACTGCGGCTTCCTCCTCCGATGCGCCCTGTTGCTGCATCAAGGGGATTAATTCTCGGGCAACAAAGGGGCAGGTCACGAAAATGGTGACTAACAGAATCCCCGGCCAGGCAAACATGATCTGTAAATCGTGCTCAAACAGCCAAGCACCGAGCCAGCCACTGTTGCCGTAAAGCAGTAGATAGAGCAAGCCTGCGACCACGGGCGATACGGCAAAGGGAATATCAATCAAGGTAATGAGTAACTTACGCCCCGGAAACTCAAAGCGCGTTACGCTCCAGGCGAGCAGTACCCCAAACACTAAGTTAATCGGCACGGTTAGCGCTGCGACCATCAGGGTCAGCCCGATGGCGTGGAGTGAGTCGGGTTGGCTCAGATGCTCGATATAACGCTCCCAACCACCAACGAAGGCCTGCTGGAAAATACTGACTAAGGGCAGCAGCAACAACACCATGGCCAAAAACACGGCTAGGATGATTAGGCTCCATTTGATGAGGGGCGCTTCACCGACTCTTAACGGTTTAAATGAGTTCATGGTGGCTCCTTATCGGCCGTGAATGCGGCGTAAATAACGCGCCTGCCACAGGTTAATCAGCAGTAGCAGCAACAGCGAGGTCAGCAGTACAACGGAGGCAATGGCGCTGGCGCCGGCAAAATCAAATTCCTGTAGGCGAACGAAAATCATCAGGGAGGTGATTTCACTGATGTAGGGCATATTGCCTGCGATAAAAATCACCGCGCCAAACTCACCCAGACTGCGGGTAAAAGACAGCGCCGTACCGACCACTAAGGCTGGCCAGAGGGAAGGTAAAATCACCCGCCAAAACACGGTGCCATCGGTTGCGCCTAAGGTCATGCCGGCTTCTTCTTCATCGTGGGATAACTCTTCCAGTACGGGCTGAACGGTTCGCACCACGAAGGGAATGCTGGTGAAGATCATCGCAACCACAATCCCCAATGGCGTGTAGGCCACTTTGATACCGATTTCGGCCAAAAGGCTACCAATCTGGCCATTCTCGGCGTACAGAGTCGCTAAGGTGATACCCGCGACGGCGGTGGGTAAGGCAAAGGGTAAATCGACTAAGGCATCGAGGATGCGCTTACCCGGAAACTCATAACGCACCAACACCCAAGCGAGTAACAGGCCAAAAAGACAGTTAAACAGGGAGGCGGCAAGTGCAGATAAAATGGTGACTTTATAACTTGCCAGCACGCGGGGATCGGCAATCACGCCCCAATATTCTGCCCAGCTCATCTGGCTGGTTTGCATAATCAGGCCTGTGGTGGGGAGTAAGAGAATCAAGCTGACAAACAGCAAAGACACACCTAGGCTGATACTAAACCCTGGCAAAACCCGCTTGTGGCGTAAACGCCCATTATTAAATATCACTGAATAACCACCCGATAAGGTTGATGGAGTTAGTCCAATATTATTATGCCATTAGCACGTTATTGCTCAATCACGATAAAAAAACGCTGTGAATTCTTGCTGCGATATAACCACAAAACCCGGGACATTGCCCGGGTTGTGAATTTGATGACTTAGGTACCCAAGCGAATTATCAGCGTTTTAATAACTGATCCAGTTTGGCGCCATTGGCAAATTGGGTCTTCATCGCGTTGTCCCAGTTACCTATGATTTGCTCAACGGTCATTAATTCAACCGTTGGGAATTGCTTGGTAAATTCGGCAACGACTTTCTCGTTGTGAACGCGGTAGTTAAATCCGGCTAACAAACGTTGTGCTTCTTCGCTGTAAAGGTAGTTTAAATACTCGGTTGCGAGTTCTTGCGTGCCGTTACGCTTAGCGTTTTTCTCAACTACGGCAACGGGGAATTCTGCCAGAATCGAGGTTTTTGGCACGACGACTTGGTAATCATCGGCACCATATTGCTGACGAATATTGTTAACTTCAGATTCGAAGGTGATCAGCACATCGCCGATGCCACGTTCAACAAACGACGTGGTTGCACCACGGCCGCCCGTATCAAATACGGCAACGTTACCGAGGAACTTCTTCAAAAACTCATCTAATGAGGCTTGATTATCTTTACCATAGTTTTTCTGGGCATAACCTAAGGCTGCTAAGTAAGTGTAACGCGCATTACCCGAGGTTTTTGGGTTCGGGAACACCAACTTAACGTCATCTTTGGCTAAATCATTCCAGTCGCTGATTTGCTTTGGATTGCCCTTACGCACCAAAAACGCGATGGTGGAGTAGTAAGGTGAGCTGGCATTCGGCAGCAGTTGTTGCCAGTTTTCTGGGATCAACTTGCCGCGGTCATGGAGAATTTGCACATCGGTGACTTGGTTAAAGGTCACGACATCGGCGGGTAAGCCCTGAAGAATCGAGCGAGCCTGGGCGGAAGAACCCGCATGGGATTGCTTGATTTCAACTGTCTTGCCAGTTTTTTCTTGCCAATGTTTAGCAAAAACAGGGTTATAGGCATTGAATAATTCCCGCGCGATATCGTACGAGGAATTTAATAGTGTCTGATCGGCGGCTGCCACATTGAGGGTGGTTCCCAGCAATAGGGTTCCCAGTAGGGCCTTAGTCAATTTTACTGGCATTTTGTACTCCTTAATCTGGCAACTGTGTCAGTGTATAGGAATAGAGTAATAGAAGAATTTATTTATAAAAAGCTGCATGAATAGAACTTTTTAGAATAACTATGAGCGAATAATTGTATGCCTCGGGTGAGATTCATCGTGTTTGTTGTGGCTAACCCCCTTAAAATACCCCTATGCTGAATCGCTTTTATTACAAGGATCATCCGAGTGTCTGACTTTCCGACTATTGAAGCCTGTATTGGGCAAACTCCGCTGGTACGTTTGCAGCGACTTGATTGTGGTAGCTCAACGGTATTATTAAAGCTGGAGGGGAATAACCCCGCGGGTTCGGTAAAGGATCGCGCGGCGCTGAATATGATTATTCAGGCGGAGCTTCGCCAAGAGATTGCCCCTGGGGATACCCTGATTGAAGCGACCAGTGGCAATACCGGCATCGCCTTAGCCATGGCGGCGGCGATTAAAGGCTACAAGATGATCCTGATCATGCCGTCGAATTCGACCCAAGAGCGTAAGGATGCCATGCTGGCCTATGGCGCCGAGCTGCTGCTGGTGGACAATATGGAAGCCGCGCGGGATTTAGCCTTAGAGCTTCAGGCACAAGGCAAAGGTAAGGTGCTGGATCAGTTCAATAATCAAGATAACGCCAACGCCCATTTCCAGACCACTGGCCCCGAAATTTGGCAGCAGAGCCAAGGTAAGATCACCCACTTTGTCTCCAGCATGGGCACCACAGGCACTATTATGGGCGTGTCGAAATACCTAAAGAGCCGCAACCCAGATGTCACCATTGTCGGGCTACAACCCGCCGATGGCAGTTCGATTCCGGGGATTCGTCGTTGGCCGCAGGAATATCTACCGGGTATTTTCGATGCTGCCCGTGTCGATGCGGTGATGGATATTGAGGAGCAAGATGCGAAAGCCATGGCAAGAACCTTGGCCCGTGAAGAAGGCATTTGTGCTGGCGTGAGTTCTGGCGGCGCGGTATTTGCGGCGCTCGAGATTGCGAGGCAGAATCCGGGTTCGGTTGTGGTCGCGATTGTGTGTGATAGGGGCGACCGTTATCTGTCATCTGGGTTATTTTCTTAACCCTAACTAAGATTCACGCTTAGGATTTAACCTTCCTTCGGCAATAAAAATGGGCGTTAATCGCCCATTTTTATTGTCATCCCAAAACCACCGCCTTTGGCGGTGGTGATTGTCCCTTAAGGCTATAGCCTGAATAACGCCCATGTTAAAAGAGACCTTCTTATTCACCACAAGTAAGAGGAAACGAGAAACATGGGCGATTACAGAAGTTCATCACATGTTTACTGGCGTTGTAAATATCATATCGTTTGGACGCCTAAGTACAGATTCAAAATTCTAAAAGGTAACCTTGGTAAAGAGCTCTACAGGTCGATTTATATTCTATGCAATATGAAAAGTTGTGAGGTCTTAGAATTAAACGTCCAGATAGATCATGTGCATCTAGTCGTGATAATTCCCCCAAAGTTGTCAGTATCCACATTAATGGGGATATTGAAGGGTAGTAGCGCAATAAGGCTTTTTAACAAATTCCCTCATGTTCGCAAGAAGTTATGGGGAAATAGCTTTTGGGCGAGGGGTTATTTTGTTGATACGGTAGGCGTAAATGAGGAAATCATAAGACGCTATGTTCGCCATCAAGATAAGCAAGATCTAGAGCATGATGCTCAATTGTCGCTACAGATGAAGTAGGTGTAAGGAAATAGCCCCTTCCAGGGGCAAATCAAAGCCGCCTTCTAAGAAGGCGGATTCTTTACTGACTATTGCATAAGCCATTGTGGTTTAAGCCATTGTGGTTTATTAAAGTCATTATGGTTTAAGTCATCAAGAGTTACCTACTATCAGACCAATCAATAGCACTTAACACTTAACACTTAGCACTTAGCACTGGCTTATGGTTGCGGTGGAAACTGCGCCAAAATCCGGCTAACGGCTTTGGCTGTGTCTTGGGCTTTTTTATCGCCGCCCCTGTCAAAATCGAAACTATCTGTGCCGCGCCAAATCAGCTTATTGGTTTTCGTATCGATAATATCAATTTGAATAGTCTGAATTTTTGCCGTGTCACTGCCAAGTGGTACCCCAACGCTTGTGCCTACGCCAATGCCACCAGAACGGCCAAAACTGCCCGTGCCTAAACCTATGGAGAGACCCGAGTCTTTAGGCTTGTCTTGGGTTAATAACCCATAGGCGACTTTAAAATCGGGGGAAGTGGCAGTTTCAGTAAAGCCTTTTTGGCTTAATTGTTGGGTGATTTCGGTTTGAATGCGCTGGGCGCTGAGTGGGTCGTCGCTAGGTTGGGGGGCGAGCTGGCTGAAGCTCTGTAATGCCTTAAAGTCGTAATTGAGATCGTAATCGTTTTTCGGCTTACTGCTGCAGGCGCTGACTAAGACCAAGGCGACAAACAGACTGGCGATATTTTTGTATCCCATGATGACACTCCAAGTTGTACAAACTCTGTTCAATGTGCCTTGATTAACAACAAGACTGCAAGTAATTTAGTGAAAAGTGTTTAATTTTTGTATTGTTTTACTTGTGTATTTAAGGTCACGCATTTTAAGTGCTTAATTTGCCAGAGTAGCTCAACATCATGGAACAGTTAGCCTTTTTCGAAATACCTAGCCCTTGCATCGGTGTGTGCCAAACCGATGCCCGCGGCTATTGCAAAGGTTGCCTGCGTAGTCGTGATGAGCGATTCAATTGGTTGCACTTTACCGACGCGCAAAAGCACGATGTGATCCGTTTATGCAACCAACGTAAGCGTCGGCGGCAGTTGGCCTTATACAAAGCCCGTCAGCAAGCACTTGAGCAGGAGAGGGCGGCGCTTAATCCCCAACTCGATTTTGCGCCGCAAGATGCCGCCGAATTGGACCTCGATGATTTTGATCTCGAGGAATAATCTAACTTTGAGAGCACCAACTAAGCGCTTAAATTTCCCGCTTTTTTGGCCAGCTTAAGGTAAAACACGTTTGAGTGGGATTGCTGCTAACGCTCACTTCGCCCTGATGACGCTGCATGATCCGTTTGATAATCGCCAGCCCTAAGCCATGACCCTTGTTACCATTTTGCACCGATTGGCTACGGTAAAATGGCTCGAACACCATAGGTAAATCCACCTCGGGGATAGGCTCTCCATCATTACTCACACTCAAAGTCACCCTTTGCGGGGTTTGGCTGACTTCAATCAGGATTTGCTGGCGGGCAAAACGCTGGGCGTTGGTCAGCAGGTTTTGTAGGGCGCGTTCAATCAGTGCGGGTTCGCCGACCAAGGGGAGACTCGTCATCTCCGCCTGTAAGCGGATGGGAGTATCACTTAGGCTGCTTAAACGTTTAATGCACTGGTTAACTAAGCTGAGTAAATCGTATTCATCCAACGGTGTGCCTTCGCGCTGAGCCTCCAGACTGGCGTAAGTCAGCAGTTCCTGCAGCAGGTTTTCCATTTCTTTTATGTCGAGCTGCATCTCATTGAGAAAGTCTTGACGCTTTTGTTCGTCAGAATCGGGCTGGCAGTACATGGGCATTAAGGCGAGGGCGAATTTCAGTCGCGCGAGTGGTGTGCGGATCTCGTGGGAAACCGCATTGGATAAATGTTTTTGGTTTTCGATTAACGCACTGATATGGCGCGCCATTTCATTAAAGGTGTTCGCTAAGGGTTTAACCTGGGAGCGGTTTGAAAGGCTAATGCGTGTATCCCATTTGGCCTCGCCAAAATCCTTGGTAGCCTTACGTAAAATGCTTAAATCCCGCGACAGCGGACCGACCCAAATCAGTGCAACTAATGCCAGTGAGAGATAGAAAAACAGCGTAAACAGATTACGCAGTGAGGCTCTAGGGTCTATCTCGATGGGACCCGCCATTAACACTTGCTCGCCTACCTGAATAAACTGGAATTGTTCGCCCTCGCTGGTTGTGGTGGTAACCACATGATTGGGCGTGAGCTGTTGGTCTTTGGCTAGCGCGATTTGATCTGGGCTGAGCAGATTAAGGGGCAACTGATCATGGCTGGGCAGCGCCTCGAGATAGGCGTTACGATTCTCCTCTGGTAGCTGTGTTAGCAACTGGGCTAACGCAACCAGAGGAGCATCTAAGGCATTATTTTCGTCCACATTTTTCTGCCACAGGCTGTCCAGTGTCCAGCCTATGCCTAGAAAACTGAGGCTCAGCAGTAAATATAAGCTGATAAAGAGACGTTTCACGGAAGTTCTTAGTTGTTCCAAGCCTCTGGGGCGAAGAGATAACCCTGCCCCCAGACGGTTTTAATTCTGAAGGGGGTCTCGATATTGTCATTCAGCTTTTTACGTAGCCTTGAAATGCGCACGTCTATCTTTCTATCTTTACCATCAAAATCAATGTTAAGCAGTAATTGATAGATGTACTGACGGCTCAGCACTTGTCCTGCCTGTGAGGCCAGTAACCAGAGGAGTTCAAACTCATGGCTGGTGAGGTCGACTTCTTTATTGTCGAGGCGGATTGCATGGGTATGGGGATCGATACTCAGCTTACCAAAGGTCAGACAATGGGATTCGGCCTGAGGCGGTTGATTTTGGCGACGTAATAGGTTGTTTATACGGGCGACGAGCAGCGCTGGGTCAACGGGTTTAACGACATAGTCGTCGGCACCGAGCTCTAAACCTTTGATCTGATCTTCGCTCGAACCTAGAGCGCTCATCAGTAGGATGGGGCCAGCAAAGTAATCGGGTAGCTTTTCACATAGGCTCAGGCCATCGATACCTGGCAACATAATGTCTAGCAGTATGATATCTGGCTTGTAGTTGATTAAGCGGGTTAGGACAGTGTCACCACGGCGCTCGACTTCAACATGCATGCCGTGGGATTTCAAATAATCTACGATTAAATTCGCAAGACGGACATCGTCTTCAACCAATAACACTCTGTGGGGTGATTGTGGATTCGTCATTAAAATAAACTCCAAGGGTTACGGTAACGTCTGCGCACCTGAGGCTGCGAGGTTGACGTAATTTTTAATTTGGCTCCAGCCAGTGTTAGATTGGTGTCCTTACTCACTAAGATAAATTGAATATCGTTTAATGTGCTGATATTCAGCGTGATTTTATGCTGTTCCAGTGATTCGCTACACCATTTAGGATAGGCATTATTATCGGACAAGATACAGACCAGCTCGTCATTGGCGAGTTGCCACTGTAACTCGACACGGATCTCGCAGGCTTGGCTTTCATCCCCAGTGATACAGATTTCGGGGGTCAGTTTTAACTTTGACTCTTCATCCGGTGCGGCAAGTACATTCGCTGGCCCCATCAAGCTCACGCTTAGGCCCAACAAGCACAGCATCCTGATACGAAGGGGAGTCACTAGTGTCAAAACCTATACGCTGCGCCAATAAAATATGTGCTGCTATAGTCTTCATCGAGCAAGGGGCTGGCGGCAATTTCATCTGCAAGTTGTGTATAGCGAAACGCAAAAAGCATATCCCAGTTATCAGTTAAGATATAACGGGCCGTCATTTCTATCCCTTTATTCCAACCAGCATCTGCATGGTAATGTTGGCTCCAATAAGCATTTTCACTCGGACGTACACCATAGTAATAGTCGACGACATTAGTACTTTTCCAATCAAACACGAGCGACATATCCATGACCCAGTGGGTTAAATGCCAGCCATAGGTCCATTTTATTTGCGCTTCAGCGCCTTGGTGCACATTAAACATATCATGGGTGTAGGCTAATCTAACTACACCTAACGGGCTATAAATAAAGGCTTCAGCGCCGCCCAGCATGGTAAAGTTTCGCGATTCTAAGGAGTTAAACACGGGATCGGGTTCAGTGCTGAGGGCAGTATTGGTGGCGAGCAGTCTTGCCTCTTCCTGTGAGCTGCGTTTCAGGAAGATGTTCGATGGATCCCAGCGGTAAAAGTAGGCTCTATCTAAGCTATAGCTGGTCACTAAGTTTAAACTGAAGTATTTCTGCTCGGTTAAGCTGAAACCTAAGTTACCGTTATCAAAAAACCAATGTTCACCATAGTAAGCTACGGTAGGGATAAAAAAGACTGGAATATCATCAAAATCCCGCAGTGGATTGGTCTTTTGTCCCCAGCCGACCGCCACGCCCAAATCCCAGTTACGCATTTCGATGCATTCATCTTTAGTGACGCACGGTTCCTTCGCCATTCCTATTGAAGGCAGGCTAAGTGCGGCGAGTAAGATAAACAGTGTTCGATACATGATTTTGCGTTCGGGTTTGATGTTGTTCGGTAATGGTCAACAGATTAGCATTTTATGCTTAAATCCACAGTGCTTTCACCTGAAGGGATGCAAAATGATACAGATATCATATAAATAGTATGTATGTAGATTCCCTAATTAATTGAAAGACAAAAATAAAAACCTTAAATGCCTTTGTTTCGCATTTTGTTTTTTGCTAATTTTCGGTAATTATTTTGTTGCGTTTGGTGGGGTAAACGTTTACGGGCTTGAGTCGTCCGCCCCAATAAAAATGCCATTCAAGGTTTGAATGGCATAAGCAGAACACGCTAAAAACCTAATCGAGCTTATAGGCTAAAGGAAGTTAAAATCGATCAGTTAAGCTCTTTGACGGTTTGATAGCCCATTTCTGTGAGTTGGTCGTTCACGCAGTCGAGAACATATTGCTTAAGCTCGGCATTTTCGACCTGATCTTCAGAGGCCATTTGTTGGCACACTTCTGTCAGTTGAGCGATATCATTTGCAGGTGCAGGAGGAAGTGTCGATTCATCGGCAAAGGCTGCGAAACTCATAAGTGCCGAGAGTGTGATAACAGCTGATAACGTTTTCATTTTATTTCCTTTAGTTATTGATAGTTAACAACAGCCTAACTGGTTTCCCATCATGCCGCTGCGTCAACAGATAGCAATCTATCACTGCTATTATTTTTTAGATATAAATAATTTTTCGCTAATTTGGTGAGCCATTTTTACCAGTTAAACTTGGTGGTTTTATGGGCGATTCTACTGGCCGTTTAGGGCGTTGCTTTAACCTGTTTTGCCAAAGATGAATATGCCGCGAAGCATCACTCAATCCTTATCACTTTTACACCAAGATCAGGCTCTTTCCCTTAAGACGGTCTAAAAGGCCCGAAGTTTCATTGCCGAATGCGAGTAAATGTTATCAATCTGTCTAAAACTAGATTTATATCAACTTTGATAGATTTATGGGATGAAGTTAATGTTTTTGATGATTTTCTCCTGTGTGCTACAACCCACTTTTAAAGATGGAGAACAGGAAGTTTGAACCTTAGCAAAATTACGCAATAAATCAGATTTGGCGCACTATTTATACAAACTTTTCATAGCTGTTTGAATCTAAAAAGATTAATTTTTAATTTTTATGTTTAATATAAAATTAATTTTTTATGTGTCTGATTTTAAATGATTAATACTTTATTTTATCTGGTATTGATATTTTGGTTGTGATCCCGTTGCTAGTTATCTAAAATTCGCCGCTTTTTATAAAACTATAGCTACCTAGTGTTTATCTAGGTACTGAGATTAACTTATTTATTTTGGGGACTTCCTGTGTCGACAAAACTGGCGAATCCTGCTCCGTTAGGCTTAATGGGCTTTGGTATGACGACTATCCTGCTGAACATTCACAATGCGGGTTATTTTCCGATTGATGCAATGATCTTAGCTATGGGTATTTTCTATGGCGGACTCGGCCAAATCATTGTCGGCATTATGTGTTTTATGCGTGGTGATACCTTTGGGACTACCGCATTTACTTCCTACGGTTTATTTTGGCTAACCTTAGTCGGGCTGATTTTAATGCCCAATGCAGGGGTTGCGGCGAGCCCAACCCACTTTATGGGATGGTATTTAACCCTGTGGGGGATCTTTACCGCCTTTATGTTCGTAGGCTCGCTACGCTACCCAAGAGCGAAACAGTTTGTGTTTGCCTCGCTGACCATTTTGTTCTTCCTGTTGGCGGCAAGGGATTTCACCGGCAGCGCCTTGATCGGCACTATCGCGGGTTTTGAAGGGATCATCTGTGGCGCGAGTGCGATTTACTTTGCTATGGCGCAAGTGCTTAACAATGAATATGGCCGCACGATTTTGCCGATTGGTGAGTTAAAGGCTAAGGCTTAATAATTAACTCTTAGTTCTGCAGAGTTAAACAAAAGGCTGAATGATTCAGCCTTTTTGTTTTTGGGCTTGCTACTTAGATTAGATTTTGGTCTTTATAAATGCAGTGCAGGCCTCATCTAAGCTGCGGTTAGAAATATAGCTAGTACCGGTTTTATGGGTGATTAGAAAGCCCTTTTCAGTTTGCACAATACGGAAAATATCCGTCCAGTGGATCTGGCTTTTAACGTATTGTGATTGGGTGCTAATCCCTTGCTCATCGACAACCAGTGTGACTTCATTATTGGCGGCCTTACTCATCATCTGCCGCATCAACCACCAAGCTTTGTTGTATTTCACATTTAACGCTTCAATTACCCCAAGCCCGACAAAGAAATAGGCTAGATAGAGGCTGATATCCGCAAAAATCAGTGCAATCCCCATAAGACCAAACCCCATGGCTTTATAGTAAGGCTTGAGCGTGGGATCGGGTTTGACTGACTGGGTATAACACTCGTCAAAATGTGCTTTATCTAAGATATAAGTAGTGGAATAACAATAAGGTGTTGTCATCGAGTTATCTAATATTGGAAAGCCTGATTGCGCGCTAGTTTAGCGGTTTAACCTGCCAAAGTAACGATTTTTAGGCTAGCGTCGATGTGAAGAACTGGCGCGGAATACTGGGTTTATGTATCCCGCCGCCAATAACCTTACGGCTTAATAACGATTGCGTTCGTTGGGCAGATCGCTGAGATATTCGACAAACTCGACTTCAAATCCATGGGCATCGAAGAAGTAGATATTGCGGCGATAGCGATCTTCCATGCCATCTTTGGCTATCGGAAAACCAGCTTGGGTTAGCCTTGTTATCACTGCATCTAGATCACTCACCACAAAGGCAAAATGAGCTAAGCCAATTTGATGGCCCGTTAAGTCGCGGTTTTCCCCTTCACCGTTATCGCTAAAGGCAATGTATTGATAATCATCGCCAAAATGAATCCAATTGCGCGGCTTGCCGTACCAAGTCCCTTTATCTCCGCCACGGACACGCCAATGTGGGAAGGCGGCTTGATAAAAAGTGAGTGCTTTAGGGATATCGTCGACGACTAGGTTGATGTGCTCTAAATGGATCATAATGCGTTCCTTGTAATGATTTTAGTCAGTGTGATTCACATCCAAGCTGCTTACATACCGTAGCAGTATTCCTGCTGCTTGGGATAGGGTTGATGAATATGACGTTGGCGTATCGGCGCTAAGGCTTGGGCGTATTGATGCAACATAAACAGGCTGTATTGCACTCTTTCCCTGAGGTTGATATCCCGCGTACCTTGGGGCGTGGCGTTGAGTACATTCTCGACATTACGGATGATCAAATGGTCGGGAATGGGCACCAATTTATTGTTTTTGAGAGCATTCATTTTGACTTCCACAATAGGGTAGGCGCCGCTAATGCCGCTGCAAACTGAAATCAGCAACACTGGCTTATGGGCGGTTTCCTGGCGGCTACACATCAGCAGGAAGTTTTTAAGCAGTGGCGATGCCATTCCACCCCATTCGGGCGTGATCAAAACCAAGGCATCTGCCGCATCGACTCTTCGCTCAATCTCAGGCCAATGTTCGCCCTTGTTGTCCTCTTCACCATCCCAAAATGGCAGATTGAACTGGCAAAGTTCTAAATGATGGATAGCGTCGTAACCGACACTATGGGGCGATAAAAAACTGGTTTCGGCTATATATCTCGCGACTTTAGCGCTTTGCGAGTTGGCTCTTTGACTGGTGCTGATGATGAGTAAGTTCATTATGTAAACTTATTTGTTTATAAATTATTTATAAGGTAATTACTTTATTTAATCTTGTAAAGGATAAAATAAATAAAAAACTTTATTTATTCTGTTAAAAGGTGGGCGATTGAGGGATAATCCGAGGTGAAGAGCGGAGAGCGCATATGAAAACCACTGATAAGATTATTCAATTACTCAAGTTGCATGGTCCTTTAACGGCAAAGACCCTAGCGGAAGAACTGGCACTGACGACCATGGGAGTTAGGCAGCATTTGCAGGCCTTAGAGGATGCGGGTGATGTTGATATTGAAGATAGGGTCGAAGGCCGTGGACGCCCAACCCGTTATTGGGGATTAACCGAGCAGAGTCGCACTCACTTTGCCGATCGCCACAGTGAGCTTAGTTTGCAATTGATTGATTCCGTTAAAATGATATTTGGCGATCAAGGCCTAGATAAGCTGATCGAGCATAGGGAGCAAACGGCCATGCAGCAGTATCGCAGCGCGATGCTCGGCATGACGGATATAGCCAGTCGCCTAACGAAACTGGTGGAGCTGCGTACCCTCGAGGGCTATATGGCGACGCAGGAACAAGCCGATGGCGTTTTCTGGTTACTTGAGAATCACTGCCCAATTTGCAGCGCAGCGACTAAGTGCCAAAACTTTTGCCGCTCCGAACTGCAACAGTTCCAGCAATTATTTGCCGATATCGCCACTGTAAGCCGTGAAGAGCATATCATCGATGGCGCTCGTCGCTGCGCCTATCGCATTGCGCCTTTATCTTAGAGCAGGGTGGAGTGATGCAATCAAAACGCGGTCGTCTCGATAGATACCTTGCCGTTAAGCTACAAATTCACCGTAAAGCCGTGCGAGAACTCTTGCTGGCGGAGCGAGTGTATGTGGATGGCGCGCCTGCGAAATCGCTCGATCTGCTGGTGGATGAATTTTCCCACATAGTGTTTGATGGACAAGTCTTACAGGCCAACCAGCCTGTGTATCTTATGCTGTATAAGCCCGTTGGCGTGGTGAGTGCAACCAAAGACAAAGAGCATCGCACTGTCATTGATTTGCTCGATTGCGATACTCGCCAAGAGCTGCATATTGCGGGTCGGTTAGATTTAAACTCTTCGGGCTTATTGCTGCTGACCAATGATAGCCGTTGGTCCGAGGCGCTCATGTCGCCAGAGCAAAAAGTGGATAAAGTGTATCGGGTGACTCTGGCAAATCCTTTGAGCGATGAGTATATCGCGGCATTTGCACAGGGCATGTATTTTGGCTTTGAAGATATCACCACTCAGCCGGCAAAGCTTGTTATCCTCGCCCCTCACGTTGCAGAGGTGACCTTAAGGGAAGGTAAATACCATCAAATCAAGCGGATGTTTGGCCGTTTTCGTAACCCTGTGCTGGGATTACACCGACTTTCTATCGGTGAGATTACCCTAGATGAAGCCTTAAAACCGGGCGAGAGTCGTATGTTGACGGCGCAGGAGGTCGCATCTATCTATCTTACGACGAAGCCTGATTAGGTTAGTACTTGTGATAAGTGTTCAGCCACCTTGTCTTATGAGAAGGTGGCTTTGGTTTTGAGTCAGTTAACTATGATTATAAATGTACAGCTTTATAGCTCGGCATGTGGACCGAAGACTTCATAATGCATTTGCTCGCTAGGCACACCAAAGGCGAGTAATTGCTGCTTGATAGAAGCCATGAAGCCAATCGGGCCGCAGAAATAGTAATGCGCATCGGTAGCGATTTTATCGGCGACTGAGGTTAAGTTCATCGTTCCTTCAAAATCATAATCTTGTCCTAAAATGTCTGCCTCTTTAGGCTCTCGATACCACACATGACTGGCAAGATTGGCATGTTGACCAAGTTTGCTTTTAACCGCTGTTTTAAAGCCGTGTACTTCACCATGCTCGCAAGCGTGCAACCAAGTGACAGCACTTGGGTGTTTTAGTTTGAGCAACTGGTTCAACATACTCTTCATCGGCGTTTGCCCAACTCCTGCCGAAATCAATACGATAGGCGTCTTTGGCTGAGCCGTTAAGGCGAAATCACCCGCAGGCGGCATGACTGAAACTGTATCGCCCACTTGCAACATATCGTGAAGCAGGTTTGATACTTGGCCATTAGGTTCTCGTTTCACGCTAATGCGGTAGGTTCGGCCATTTGGCGCATCAGACAGCGAGTACTGACGAATTTCATCGAAGGCGAGCTTAGGATGTTGCAGCTTAATGCTCAAGTATTGCCCCGGAGTGAAGTCTTTTACCGCTTGCCCATCAGTTGGCGTTAAGACAAACGAGGTGATTACGGCTGACTCGGCTTTTTTCTCGCTAATAATAAACTCACGAACCCCAGACCAACCGCCATCCTGTTGAGCACTTTCTTGATAAATCTGTGCTTCGCGCTGGATAAAAATGTTAGCTAAAAATTGATAAGCATCGCCCCATGCGGTGAGTACTTCTTCGGTAACCGCCTCTCCTCCCAGTTCTTGTAGTGTGGCCAGAAGGTGACCGCCGACAATGGCATATTGTTCAGGCTGAATTAAAAAACCAGTGTGCTTTTGGGCAATGCGCTCGACGGCCGTACCTAATGCACCTAGGTTATCGATGTTCTTGGCATAGGCTGCAACTGCGTTAAACAAGGCGACGGGCTGACCACCTGAATGTTGATGAGCCAAGTTAAACACATCTTTTAACTCAGGATTGTGGGTAAACATCCGTTGGTAAAAATGCTGGGTCAGTGCAGGACCTGCTGATTCGAGAAGGGGAATAGTGCTCTTAATAATCTGGATGGTACGGCTATCCAACATAGTGAATCCTTAACACGCCTTATTTATGAATGTTATCTGAGTTTAAAGATTCATTTGATTTGGATCAATAAAAATCACAGTAAAAACTGTTAGACGGAATGTCATCTAAAGATAAAAAGTCAGCAGAATAATCAGCAAAGAGACTGGCACAGCAGGCCTGTGCCAGTAAAATGAACTAGAGTCTGAATGCACTCACCTGATTACGCATACTGTTGGCAAGCTTAGTCAGATTCATCACCGACTCACTCAACTCTAAGGCCGAATTTGTGGAGTGTTCGGAAATATCGCTAATGGCAATAATGCTACGGTTTATGCTCTCGGCGACGCTACTTTGCTCCTCGGCAGCCGTAGCGATATGGGTATTTAGCTCAGTGATGTTATCGACGGACGCGACAATCTCTTTTAAAGCTTGACCAGCTTGATTCGCCTTATCGTTGGCATCATCGACTTGATTGATCCCCACTTCCATCGCATTCACGGCTTCTTTAACTCCTTGCTGCAGAGTGGCGATCATCGCTTCAATTTCTTGGGTTGATTTTTGGGTGCGCTGCGCCAATGTCCGGACTTCGTCGGCGACCACCGCAAAGCCTCGGCCTTGCTCTCCGGCGCGGGCGGCTTCAATGGCTGCATTGAGTGCCAGTAGATTGGTTTGTTCGGCAATGCTTTTGATCACATCTAATACTCGGCCGATGTTTTGACTTTCATTGGATAAAAAGCCAATCACTTGCGCCGTTTTTTGAATTTGCTCAGAAAGTTGCGACATGCTGGTGATGGACTGCATCACAATGTGATTACCATTGGCTGCGTAATTATCGGCATCCTTAGCTGAATCCGCTGCTGCGGCGGCGCTTTGAGCCACCTCGGCGACCGTGGCCGTCATCTCATTCATGGCGGTGGCGGTTTGTTCGGTTTCCGCCTGTTGCTGCTGCATGCGTTTGTTGGTTTCTTGGGTAAAACTACCTAACTCAGTGGCCGAGCTATTCACCGTATTCGCGGCTTCGGCGATAGAGTGTAAGATCCCCCGTAAGTGCTCGATAACTTGGGTGAGGCTAGTGGAGATCTGCCCGAGCTCATCATCGTTGAAGGTTTTAAACTTCACCGTGAGATCCGAGTCTTGCCGAATGATTTTCAGGTTTTGAACTATATCGCGAATAGGATTCATCACACTGCGATTGACCCAGAGTCCAATCACTATGCTGATCAGCATTGCCATCCCTGCGAGAATAATAAATATGGAAATGGATGATTGATAGATACTTTTTACGCTATCTCTTTCTTGCCCAGCAATCTTAATTTGTAGATCGATAAGTTCGGAGACTTTACCGCTGATAGGGTCTATGGCTTGATATAGAGGCAATATTTTGTCATTCAGCTTATGAACGACATCACCATTAACTCCTCTGAGATAAGCGATTAATTGTTCTATTTGCCCATTGGCGGGAATGAATAAACGTTCGGCTTGTTGCGCGAGTTGAGACTCTTCTTTGGTGAGCTCTGTGGCGAGATACTTATGCCAGCGTTGATCTACAATGGATTTGGCGCTATCGAGTGCATTGATAGTTTCTGAAGCACTAATACCGCCAGCATTGGCTTTGTTCACCGCATCAATCACATCGACGGCATATTTATCCGCAATAACTTTAAGATCATCGAGGGGGACGACTCGGTCGTTATAGATACGTTCGACACCATATTCGATTTTTCCCATCATGTTGATAGCGATAAAACCGATAGTTAGAAGCATAACAAGTGGCACGAGAATGCCAATAAACATCTTTTGTTTTATTTGAAGACCATTCATATGGATTTCCTTAGTAAAGCAAGGGAGTCCTTTTAGGCAGAGCTCGAGCTATCCCTATGATGAGTCTGTATGAATAGTTATAGCAAATATGCTAAAAGAGGTTGGTTATTTAAGGAAATTTAATCGCAGATACAAAAAAACCTCGCTTAGCGAGGTTTAAATGTTGGTACAGATGAGAGGACTTGAACCTCCACGCCCGCAAGGGCACCAGCACCTGAAGCTGGCGTGTCTACCAATTCCACCACATCTGCATTGGTATTCGACGCTGTGTCGAATTAAACTTGAATCGCAATTTGGTACAGGTGAGAGGACTTGAACCTCCACGCCCGTAAGGGCACCAGCACCTGAAGCTGGCGTGTCTACCAATTCCACCACACCTGCACTGTACTTTATTGCGATTCTTTAACACTGGTCGCTGAGGCAACCAATTTAAAGATGGTGCCCGAACCCGGAATCGAACCAGGGACACGAGGATTTTCAATCCTCTGCTCTACCGACTGAGCTATTCGGGCGACGGGCGCAATTTAAAGGCTTTTCGGCTTTTGAGTCAACTGATTTTTACGAAATAATGTAAAAAGTGGTGCGGTTGGGTAAGTTTTACACGAATAGGGTATTTCTTGACTGATTAAGGGATGATGGGAAGCTTGAGTGCTTGATAACCCTAGTCACTAAAGTGTGGTAAAGGAGAAGCCAAGGTTAAAAAAATGCCCCTTATAAAGGGGCATTTACGCTTAGTTCGATAAGATTTCGTTGTTTGGGAAGTTAGCTTGCATTACCATGAGCACGTTTTGCTTCAGTTGGTTCTGACCTAACTCGCCATAAGCTTCTGCCATAATCTCCAGTGCCCGCTCCGTTGAAGGGGTGCCGGGATATGTTTCCAACACAGATTGAGCACGAACGGCCGCAGCACTCCAAGCATTCATTTTGAGGTAATACTCAGCAACTTGAATGGAATATTTTGCTAAACGGTTTTTCAGCGACAACATGCGTTTTTGTGCATCGGCAGCATACTTGCTGTTGGGATAGGTTTTGATTAAACGATCAAAATCCTTAAAGGCATCTTGGGCATTTTTAGGATCGCGGTCGGTTCTATCGATATTTAACATATCGTGGAACAGATAGCTGTCCGCCTGCATATTGACGAGTCCACGCATATAGTAGACATAATCGATATCAGGGTGAGTGGGGTTTAAGCGGATGAATCTGTCAATGTTGGCAATGCCAGAGGCAACATCATCCATTTTGTAATAGGCATAAATCAGATCCAATTGAACCTGAGTTTTATGTGGTCCGAAGGGGAAGCGTGAGTCTAACGCTTCCAATGAACGGACGGCTTTAGAGTAATTGCCAAGTTCCATGGAGGTTCTTGCCTGAGAATAGAGCACATCAGGTGAGGTTTTGGCGGCAATATCGTTATCTTCAGGACTGCTACTACAGGCTGATAACGCTAGCGAAAATAGGACTAAGGTTAAGCCTTTGGAGAATTTATACATACTTGAATTCAATTCTTTATAAGTTGTAGTTAAGAATTTTTCCATTTCACGATAAAATAGAAAGCATTCGATTGTAACAGATAGCACACATTTTTTGACCCCAAAATGGGGATACGGTTCCTATGACACAAGAGATTAATCTAAAAAGCGAGATTTCGGCAACACAAACTGGCCTGAGATTGGATCAAGCACTGGCTGAGTTGTTCCCAGATTACTCGCGCACGCGCATCAAGGAATGGATCCTATCTGATGCAGTCTATGTCGATGGCGTGATGGTCAATAAGCCGCGCGAAAAGGTATTCGAGCTGCAACGCATTGAAATTAATGCCACGCTCGAAGAAGAAGTGCATGCGGCCGCACAAGCTATTGAGCTGGATATTGTCTATGAAGACGATGATATCTTAGTCATCAATAAACAAGCGGGCTTAGTGGTTCACCCCGGTGCTGGCAATGCCGATGGCACTTTGATGAACGCCCTGCTACATCATTGCCCTAATATCGAGCACGTGCCACGTGCGGGTATTGTGCATCGTTTGGATAAAGACACTACAGGTTTGATGGTGGTGGCCAAAACGGTAGAAGCACAAACTCACTTAGTTGCCGCGTTGCAAGCCCGTGAAATCACCCGTGAGTATGAGGCGATTGTCCTCGGCACTATGACGGCGGGCGGTACAGTCGATGAGCCTATTGGTCGTCATCCGACAAAACGTACCCACATGGCGGTGCATCATTCGGGCAAACCCGCGGTGACCCATTACCGTGTTGCGGAAAAATTCCGTAATCACACCCGTTTAAGATTGCGTTTAGAATCGGGCCGTACTCACCAAATTCGTGTGCATATGGCGTATATCGGCCATGTGCTGGTGGGCGATCCTGTTTATGGTGGTCGTCCAAAACCACCCAAGGCGGCAAGCCCAGAGTTTTTCGAGATCCTGAAAAACTTTAAACGCCAAGCACTGCATGCGGTGCGTCTGGAGTTAGCGCATCCTGTGACTTGTGAAATCATGAGCTGGACAGCACCTATCCCAGAAGACATGGTTATTTTGACTAAGGCGCTGCGTCAAGACACCTTAGAACACCCAGTCGAGTACTAAGCTATGCTGCGTCACGATTGGCCTGTACCGGATAATGTGGCAATTGCGATGACTGACCGCTACGGCGGTGTGAGTCTCGCGCCCTACGATAGCCTGAACTTAGGGCTGCATGTGGGGGATGCGCCGCAGCAGGTATTGGCTAATCGTGGTATTTTGGCGAAGCAGTTATGCCTTGCGACTGAGCCTGTGTGGTTGGAGCAAGTCCATGGCACTCAGGTGATTGATTTGGCCGATATCGCCCCAATCAATCTTGCCCCAAAAGCTCAATCAGAGAGTGTGACCTCGCAAGATACGCCACCTTTGGTGGCCGATGCCAGCTACACCGACCTCGCTGGACGGGTGTGTGTGGTGATGACCGCCGATTGTTTGCCAGTACTTCTGTGTAATCAACAAGGTACTGAAGTTGCCGCTGCCCATGCCGGCTGGCGCGGACTCTGTGATGGTGTAATAGAGGCGAGTGTGGCTAAGTTTGCCTCTAAGCCAAGCGAGCTGATTGCTTATCTAGGGCCAGCAATTGGGCCCAAGACCTTTGAGGTTGGCGCCGAGGTGCGTGCTGCCTTTATGGCAACAGATCCAAACGCCGCAAACTGCTTTGTTGCTCAATGTCAGTCAACTAAGCCAGACAAATACCTTGCCGATATTATCGGATTAGCCAAATTGCGCTTAAAGAAACTTGGCATTACGCAGGTCTACAGCGCCGATATTTGCACTGTCTCTAGCCCTGATTATTTCTCTTATCGCCGAGATAAAATCACTGGCCGCATGGCTTCATTGATCTGGCTTAAGTCTTAGGTTTATTCCCCTACAATTTGTATTAATTTCCCGCCGTCTTGCTTGAAATCGGTCAAATAGCCCCCATCTTTTAACTAACAAAATGTTATACCTAAATTTGTGAGTTTTAGGAGGCTGTATGCGACTCGATCGTATGACCAATAAATTTCAGCTTGCCATCTCAGATGCCCAGTCGCTCGCGCTCGGGCGTGATCATCAGTTTATCGAACCGTTACATTTGATGATGGCGCTGCTGAACCAGGATTCTGGTTCTATCCATCCTTTATTAACCCAAGCTGGCATTCGGGTGAGTGCGCTGCGCTCGCTGTTGAGCCAAGAGCTTGAACGTCTCCCGCAGGTCGAAGGCACTGGTGGCGATGTACAATTATCCCAAGGTTTAATTCGCCTATTAAACCTGTGCGACAAGTTGGCGCAAAAGCGCAAAGACAAATATATCTCCAGTGAGTTGTTTGTCTTAGCGGCACTCGAAGGCAGCGATGCCTTGGCGCAATGCTTAAAGAAATCAGGCGCCACCAAAGAGCTGCTCGAGCAAACCATTGAGCAAGTGCGCGGCGGTCAGAATGTGGATGATCCTAACGCGGAAGATCAACGCCAAGCGCTGAAAAAGTTTACCGTCGATCTCACTGAGCGTGCCGAGCAAGGCAAACTTGACCCTGTGATTGGTCGCGACGATGAAATCCGTCGCACCATTCAAGTGCTGCAACGCCGTAGTAAAAACAACCCTGTGCTGATTGGTGAGCCTGGCGTGGGTAAAACCGCGATTGTTGAAGGCCTCGCGCAGCGAATTGTGAACGGTGAAGTGCCTGAAGGGATTAAAAATAAACGCGTTTTATCCTTAGACATGGGCGCACTGATTGCGGGCGCTAAATATCGTGGCGAGTTTGAAGAGCGTTTAAAAGCCGTGCTTAACGAGCTGGCGCAGGAAGAAGGCCAAGTGATCCTCTTTATCGACGAGCTGCACACTATGGTGGGCGCGGGTAAAGGCGATGGCGCCATGGATGCGGGCAATATGTTAAAGCCTGCACTGGCCCGTGGCGATCTTCACTGTGTGGGCGCGACCACTCTGGACGAATATCGTCAATATATTGAAAAGGATGCCGCCCTTGAGCGCCGCTTCCAAAAAGTATTAGTGGATGAGCCTAGCGTTGAAGATACCATCGCGATTTTGCGTGGTCTCAAAGAGCGTTACGAGCTGCATCACCATGTGGAAATTACCGATCCGGCGATTGTGGCGGCGGCCACCATGTCGCACCGCTATGTGTCGGACCGTAAATTACCCGATAAAGCCATCGACTTGATTGATGAGGCGGCGTCGAGCATCCGTATGCAGATGGATTCTAAGCCTGAATCCCTAGACAGATTGGAGCGCCGTGCAATCCAGTTGAAACTGGAAGAGCAGGCATTAGCAAAAGAAAACGATGAGGCGAGCCGCCGTCGACTCGAACATTTACGTGTCGAGTTGCATGAAGTTGAGGCTAAGGCGTCGGAGCTTAATGAAATCTGGCGCACCGAAAAAGCGGCGCTTGCAGGGACTCAGCATATTAAAGCCGACCTTGAGCAGGCGCGGATGGATTTAGAGGTGGCGCGCCGCGCGGGCGACTTGACCCGTATGTCCGAGCTGCAATATGGCCGTATTCCCGAGCTTGAAAAGCAACTGGACTTAGCTTCGCAAGCCGAGATGCAGGACATGACGCTGCTACGCAATAAAGTTACTGACTTAGAAATTGCCGAAGTGTTATCAAAGGCGACGGGCATTCCGGTTTCTAAGATGCTTGAAGGCGAGCGTGAAAAGCTGCTGCAAATGGAAGTGGCACTGCATGAGCGGGTGATTGGCCAAAACGAAGCCGTGGATGCGGTGGCCAATGCGATTCGCCGTAGCCGCGCAGGACTTGCCGACCCGAATCGTCCTATTGGTTCGTTCCTGTTCTTAGGACCAACCGGTGTGGGTAAAACTGAGTTGTGTAAGTCGTTGGCTAAGTTCCTCTTCGATACGGAATCGGCCTTAGTGCGCATCGACATGTCTGAATTTATGGAGAAACACGCGGTTTCCCGTTTAGTGGGGGCGCCTCCAGGCTATGTCGGCTATGAAGAGGGCGGTTACTTAACCGAAGCGGTACGCCGTAAGCCTTATTCGGTGATATTGCTCGATGAGGTGGAAAAGGCTCACCCAGACGTGTTCAACATTTTACTGCAGGTGTTAGACGATGGCCGCTTAACCGATGGTCAAGGCCGTACCGTCGACTTTAGAAATACGGTGATCATCATGACCTCAAACTTAGGCTCTGACATTATCCAAGAAGGATTCGGTCACCTAAGTTATAGCGAAATGAAGAGCGCGGTGATGAATGTGGTTACCCATAGCTTTAGACCCGAGTTTCTAAACCGGATCGACGAGTCAGTGGTATTCCATCCCTTGGATGCGGAAAATATCAAGCATATTGCATCTATCCAAATTGCTTCATTACGTAAGCGTTTGGCAGAGAAAGACTATACGCTGGAGATCACCGACGAGGCATTATCGTTAATCGCCGAAATTGGTTTCGACCCAGTCTATGGCGCAAGACCGCTGAAACGTGCCTTGCAGCAAGAGATGGAAAACCCATTAGCGCAAAAATTACTGCGTGGCGATTTACTGCCCGGCAAACCTATTAAGGTCAGTTGCGCCGGTGGTGAGTTGGTATTCGAGCAATAATTTGCGCGGATGGTTAGCGTGCTAAATGCTGCTTAACCTAAATAAAAAAACCGAAGTTTCAGGCTTCGGTTTTTTTATATCTATACGCTACCGATAAATGTGCGGTAACCCTAAAAGAGCTGTACGCGAAAGTGTGGCGTGACTATCAAGGTTTGCATGCAGCCTATAACAAACGCAGAGCATTATTTCTTATCGCAAAACAGTTTTATCCGCTGCTGATTCTCGCTAATTGCCGCTTGGCGCTCTTCTTCTGTCATTGCGAGCGGCTCTTTATTGCCTTCTTCTTGGCGGGTGAGCTTGGTATGAGTCGTTAACACATCTAAATTATGTTTAGCGTTTTCACAAATCGTTTCGGCTTGTTTAGCGTCTTTCTCTTTAATTAACGCTGCCGACTTTTCGGACTCGGACATTTCAGGGGGCGCATCTTTTTTAGCGGGAGTGATATAGCCAATTTTACCAGGCTCGATATCTTCGCTATAAAGTTGCTGCGTTTTGGGTTGTTCCTGCTCCGGTGGCTGTTGACTGTAATGGGTGACACCATTCTCATCGACCCAAGTGTAAATCACCCCGGCGAATACGGGCTGAGTGAGCAGCATTAAGCATGTAATCCGCAGAAACATTGCGCTAACCTTGGCTTTTCTTAACATAAAAATCATCCCTAAGGGTCACCATCGACATGATAGTAAAATATGCTATCTTGAAGCCTACTTCCATTTCAGCTCATAGCTTTATAAGTGTATGCAAAATTCCTCAAATCAAACAGTAAAGAATAAAGGTATCTATTTACTGCCGAATTTATTCACCACTGCCGGCTTGTTTTCCGGTTTCTATGCTGTGATTGCCTCTATGAATGCTAACTTTGAAGCGGCGGCGATTGCGATTTTTGTGGCCATGATTTGCGATGGTTTAGACGGTAGAGTGGCAAGATTAACGAACACGCAAAGTGACTTTGGTGCCGAATATGACAGCATGGCAGACATGGTGTCCTTTGGTATGGCGCCAGCATTACTCGCCTACAATTGGGCGCTTGCGGATTTAGGCAAAGTTGGTTGGCTTGCAGCATTTATCTATTGTGCGGGCGCCGCATTAAGGCTGGCACGTTTTAATACTCAAGTTGGCGTGGCAGATAAGCGTTATTTTCAAGGCTTAGCGAGTCCTGCTGCGGCGGCAGTTATTGCAGGTAGCATTTGGCTTGGCAACCAGTACAACCTCGATGGTAAGAATATCAGTTGGATAGCCGGATTGATTACGGCCACCACGGGATTATTAATGGTGAGTAATTTCCGTTATCACTCATTTAAGGAAATTGACTGGCGCGGCAAAGTGAATTTCATTGCTATCTTATTTGTGGTTGGCGTGTTTGTGGTGGTGTCGGTGCAACCGGCATTAATACTCTGTATTGGTTTTTACCTCTACGCTATCTCGGGGCCTGTGATCACCATTCGTACCGTGAGAAAACTAAAAGTGGCGCACATTGTGGGCGATGGCGATCATGAAAAGGAACAAGGCACGGGAGAGGGCACCAAGAGTTCGACAAATTCTACGGATAATCCTTAGCCCGACAGCTTCAATACAAGCAAGTGTTATTCAATGAGTCTGTTCCACGGTTCAAGAGTCGCCATTCGTTATTCTTGAACCGTTTTCCTATACATATATATACAAAAGTTTTAAAGCGCCCTTTCTTAAGGCTATTCGATCTATAGAATTCCCTGTACATCCATGCCGCATATGCCAAACTTATCAACCCGAGTGACAAAGATTGCAGCATATTTATCCGATATTTGCAGTTTTGATGGTTATTTGCTCACTTGACATAATTTGTTAAAAAAGCCCTTGCACAAAAAGTTCTGCTGCCTATAATGCGCATCCACTGACACGGCAGACAGCGAAAGCAAGCGCGGTGACAGTTCGAATCGAATGCAAAATGTGCAGTTGATTCGAAAGCGCCAAGAAGTTTGCAAAAACGCCTTGACGCGACAAGGGAAATGCGTAGAATACGCAGCCCTGACCCGCTGAGCGGTAACGCGAAGTGAATGGTCAAATGCTCTTTAACAATCTAAACAAGAAATCTGTGTGGGCACTCACAGGTGTTGAGTTAATCGAAATTACTCTGCCGTTTGGCGAGTAATCAAAGAATTAAATCAATGAATGAGTGTTCATAGCAATATGTACAACGACTTATTAAGTTAAGTCGATTCAGAATTCATTGAGTCGAACCTTCGGGTTCACAAAACTTTTAATTGAAGAGTTTGATCATGGCTCAGATTGAACGCTGGCGGCAGGCCTAACACATGCAAGTCGAGCGGCAGCACAAGTGAGTTTACTCATGAGGTGGCGAGCGGCGGACGGGTGAGTAATGCCTAGGGATCTGCCCAGTCGAGGGGGATAACAGTTGGAAACGACTGCTAATACCGCATACGCCCTACGGGGGAAAGAGGGGGACTTTCGGGCCTCTCGCGATTGGATGAACCTAGGTGGGATTAGCTAGTTGGTGAGGTAATGGCTCACCAAGGCGACGATCCCTAGCTGTTCTGAGAGGATGATCAGCCACACTGGGACTGAGACACGGCCCAGACTCCTACGGGAGGCAGCAGTGGGGAATATTGCACAATGGGGGAAACCCTGATGCAGCCATGCCGCGTGTGTGAAGAAGGCCTTCGGGTTGTAAAGCACTTTCAGTAGGGAGGAAAGGGTAAGTCTTAATACGGCTTATCTGTGACGTTACCTACAGAAGAAGGACCGGCTAACTCCGTGCCAGCAGCCGCGGTAATACGGAGGGTCCAAGCGTTAATCGGAATTACTGGGCGTAAAGCGTGCGCAGGCGGTTTGTTAAGCGAGATGTGAAAGCCCCGGGCTCAACCTGGGAATTGCATTTCGAACTGGCAAACTAGAGTCTTGTAGAGGGGGGTAGAATTCCAGGTGTAGCGGTGAAATGCGTAGAGATCTGGAGGAATACCGGTGGCGAAGGCGGCCCCCTGGACAAAGACTGACGCTCAGGCACGAAAGCGTGGGGAGCAAACAGGATTAGATACCCTGGTAGTCCACGCCGTAAACGATGTCTACTCGGAGTTTGGTGTCTTGAACACTGGGCTCTCAAGCTAACGCATTAAGTAGACCGCCTGGGGAGTACGGCCGCAAGGTTAAAACTCAAATGAATTGACGGGGGCCCGCACAAGCGGTGGAGCATGTGGTTTAATTCGATGCAACGCGAAGAACCTTACCTACTCTTGACATCCAGAGAATTCGCTAGAGATAGCTTAGTGCCTTCGGGAACTCTGAGACAGGTGCTGCATGGCTGTCGTCAGCTCGTGTTGTGAAATGTTGGGTTAAGTCCCGCAACGAGCGCAACCCCTATCCTTATTTGCCAGCGCGTAATGGCGGGAACTCTAGGGAGACTGCCGGTGATAAACCGGAGGAAGGTGGGGACGACGTCAAGTCATCATGGCCCTTACGAGTAGGGCTACACACGTGCTACAATGGCGAGTACAGAGGGTTGCAAAGCCGCGAGGTGGAGCTAATCTCACAAAGCTCGTCGTAGTCCGGATTGGAGTCTGCAACTCGACTCCATGAAGTCGGAATCGCTAGTAATCGTGGATCAGAATGCCACGGTGAATACGTTCCCGGGCCTTGTACACACCGCCCGTCACACCATGGGAGTGGGCTGCAAAAGAAGTGGGTAGCTTAACCTTCGGGAGGGCGCTCACCACTTTGTGGTTCATGACTGGGGTGAAGTCGTAACAAGGTAGCCCTAGGGGAACCTGGGGCTGGATCACCTCCTTACCTATACGACTAACTTGATGTTTGGTTGGTAAGAAACTGCTCCATGCGTTTCTTACACACGGCACATCCATGTGCCTGAGTGTTCACACAGATGGCTTGTTGAACTTCTCGAAAGAGGAGGGAGAGCGAAATGCACCGCGAGCCGGTAAGCATTGTTCTTTAACAATTTGGAAAGCTGATAGTAATTAATACAATGATGTCTGTCGTTGTGTTAATACGAAAAAAATTGAGTTCTTAAAACACTTTTTAAGTGTCTTGAATATTCAAGTCTAAGGCGAGTCCATCTTCTTGGTCGAAGATGAGACAAGTAAAACCAGCTGGTCGCAACAATTCAAGTGAAACTCATTTGGGTTGTATGGTTAAGCGACTAAGCGTATACGGTGGATGCCTTGGCAGTCAGAGGCGATGAAGGACGTAGTAACTTGCGAAAAGCGTTGGCGAGCTAGTAACAAGCATTTGAGCTAACGATGTCCGAATGGGGGAACCCAGCAGCATAAGCTGTTATCACTGCATGAATACATAGTGTAGTGAGGCAAACGAGGGGAACTGAAACATCTAAGTACCCTTAGGAAAAGAAATCAACCGAGATTCCCCTAGTAGCGGCGAGCGAACGGGGATTAGCCCTTAAGTCAGAGGGGTGTTAGTGGAATGGTCTGGAAAGTCCAGCGGCACAGGGTGATAGCCCCGTACACGAAAACTAACCTTTGATGAAAACGAGTAAGGCGGGACACGTGATATCCTGTTTGAATATGGGGGGACCATCCTCCAAGGCTAAATACTCCTGACTGACCGATAGTGAACCAGTACCGTGAGGGAAAGGCGAAAAGAACCCCTGTGAGGGGAGTGAAATAGAACCTGAAACCGTATACGTACAAGCAGTGGGAGCGGTTCTTGAGACCGTGACTGCGTACCTTTTGTATAATGGGTCAGCGACTTACGTTTTGTAGCGAGGTTAAGCGAATAGCGGAGCCGTAGGGAAACCGAGTGTTAACTGCGCGTTTAGTTGCAAGGCGTAGACCCGAAACCCGGTGATCTAGCCATGGGCAGGTTGAAGGTTGAGTAACATCAACTGGAGGACCGAACCGACTAATGTTGAAAAATTAGCGGATGACTTGTGGCTGGGGGTGAAAGGCCAATCAAACCGGGAGATATCTGGTTCTCCTCGAAAGCTATTTAGGTAGCGCCTCGGACGAACACCTTTGGGGGTAGAGCACTGTTAAGGCTAGGGGGTCATCCCGACTTACCAACCCTTTGCAAACTCCGAATACCAAAGAGTGCTATCCGGGAGACAGACGGCGGGTGCTAACGTCCGTCGTCAAAAGGGAAACAACCCAGACCGTCAGCTAAGGTCCCAAAGTGTATGTTAAGTGGGAAACGATGTGGGAAGGCTTAGACAGCTAGGATGTTGGCTTAGAAGCAGCCATCATTTAAAGAAAGCGTAATAGCTCACTAGTCGAGTCGGCCTGCGCGGAAGATGTAACGGGGCTAAACATACCACCGAAGCTACGGGTGCAATCCATTAGGGTTGCGCGGTAGAGGAGCGTTCTGTAAGCCGTTGAAGGTGAAGGGGTAACCCACGCTGGAGGTATCAGAAGTGCGAATGCTGACATGAGTAACGATAAAGGGGGTGAAAAACCCCCTCGCCGAAAGACCAAGGGTTCCTGTCCAACGTTAATCGGGGCAGGGTGAGTCGACCCCTAAGGCGAGGCCGAAAGGCGTAGTCGATGGGAAACAGATTAATATTTCTGTACTTCCGCTAACTGCGATGGAGAGACGGAGAAGGCTAGGCTAGCGCGGCGTTGGTAGTCCGCGTTTAAGGTGGTAGGTGGGTGACTTAGGCAAATCCGGGTCACTATACACTGAGAGCTGATGACGAGTCCCCAAGGGGATGAAGTAGTTGATGCCATGCTTCCAGGAAAATCTTCTAAGCTTCAGGTTAGCGGGAATCGTACCCCAAACCGACACAGGTGGTCGGGTAGAGAATACCAAGGCGCTTGAGAGAACTCGGCTGAAGGAACTAGGCAAAATGGTACCGTAACTTCGGGAGAAGGTACGCTGCTGTTGGTGATGGGACTTGCTCCCTAAGCTGACGGCAGTCGCAGATACCAGGTGGCTGCAACTGTTTATCAAAAACACAGCACTGTGCAAAATCGCAAGATGACGTATACGGTGTGACGCCTGCCCGGTGCCGGAAGGTTAATTGATTGGGTTATCGCAAGAGAAGCTCATGATCGAAGCCCCGGTAAACGGCGGCCGTAACTATAACGGTCCTAAGGTAGCGAAATTCCTTGTCGGGTAAGTTCCGACCTGCACGAATGGCGTAATGATGGCCACGCTGTCTCCAGCCGAGACTCAGTGAAGTTGAAATTGCGGTGAAGATGCCGTATACCCGCGGCTAGACGGAAAGACCCCGTGAACCTTTACTATAGCTTGGCACTGAACATTGACCCTACATGTGTAGGATAGGTGGGAGACTTTGAAGTTGGAACGCTAGTTCTGATGGAGTCGTCCTTGAAATACCACCCTTGTAGTGTTGATGTTCTAACTTGGGCCCCTAATCGGGGTTAAGGACAGTGCCTGGTGGGTAGTTTGACTGGGGCGGTCTCCTCCCAAAGAGTAACGGAGGAGCACGAAGGTTGGCTAAGTACGGTCGGACATCGTACGGTTAGTGCAATGGCATAAGCCAGCTTAACTGCGAGACAGACACGTCGAGCAGGTACGAAAGTAGGTCATAGTGATCCGGTGGTTCTGAATGGAAGGGCCATCGCTCAACGGATAAAAGGTACTCCGGGGATAACAGGCTGATACCGCCCAAGAGTTCATATCGACGGCGGTGTTTGGCACCTCGATGTCGGCTCATCACATCCTGGGGCTGAAGTCGGTCCCAAGGGTATGGCTGTTCGCCATTTAAAGTGGTACGCGAGCTGGGTTCAGAACGTCGTGAGACAGTTCGGTCCCTATCTGCCGTGGGCGTTGGATGATTGAGGGGAGTTGCTCCTAGTACGAGAGGACCGGAGTGAACGAACCGCTGGTGTTCGGGTTGTCATGCCAATGGCATTGCCCGGTAGCTATGTTCGGAATCGATAACCGCTGAAAGCATCTAAGCGGGAAGCGAGCCCCAAGATGAGTCATCCCTTGGACTTTAAGTCCACTAAAGAGCCGTTCGAGACTAGGACGTTGATAGGTCAGGTGTGTAAGCGTTGTGAGGCGTTGAGCTAACTGATACTAATGACTCGAGAGGCTTAACCATACAACCCAGATGGGTTTTACTAAGTAGTACTTAGACGAATACAAACACTTAAGAAGTGGTACTCAATACAGCTTTCTAAATTAACAAATAAAGGTTAATTACGCAGGTAATTGTACGGCAGACAAAGCCGTGACGAGCGAAGGGCGGAGTGTACGGTAGTACATGAGCACTGGAGTGAGGAAACAATGCCGTCAGACGTAGAATTAACCAGTAAGAATTTGCTTGGTGACAATAGCATTGTGGTCCCACCTGATCCCATCCCGAACTCAGAAGTGAAACGCAATCGCGCCGATGGTAGTGTGGGGTCTCCCCATGTGAGAGTAGGTCATCGCCAAGCGCTTAATTAAACAACGAAGCCAGCTGAACAAGCTGGCTTTTTTGTTTTTCGTGTTTACCATTTCAGTCTCTGTATTCTTCATAAGCCTTCTTTAATTACTAACGTTATTACTCTACGGTCTAAGATGCAGCGTTAATGGAGAACGGCTGATTATCTTGTTTTCTAGACTTTCAAACCTGTGTACTCATTTCCCCTTAACACCTTCTTGGCAGCTTAATGCTTTAGCGCTGTATTTTGATGCGCCTTGGATTGTGTCCTTACTTATAAGTCTCATCGTTCGATTTAAACTTGTACTCATTTAATAAGAGATTCAAGACCTCATTATCGTTAGATTGCACTTTCGGCTGCTGTTTACTCAGGCCTTAATCTTGAGAGCCAGTAACCCTTTTTTCCCCAATAAAAATATCTGCTTTGCTGTTTCATTAACGAATATTCATTTTATTGCTCGTTCACTAAGGATCTCTCAGACACTTATTGCCGATTTTATGTAAATTGGTCTTACCAATTTACAACCGTAGATTGAGTTTGTTATCAATGAAGATGTTGTGAAGTTGTAAATCTGACACTTGATGTGGGTTGAGAGCTGGAGGAGTACTGACGTGAAAGGGGAGCTAACGCAGCAGCTATTAGATGCTGTTGGCATCATGTTATTGGGCATGGGGCTGGTGTATTTATTTTTAAGTGTATTGATATTAGGAGTGAATCTGGTTGCTAAGTGGTGCCGTGAAGAGCCTAAAGCAGCAGATCCGCTAAAGGTGAATGATGCGAGCTCAATCGGAGCTGCAAACACCTTAGATCCTAAATTGGTGGCTGCGATCAGCTTAGCCGTCCAGCAGTATCGTTCTCAGGCTAAATAATGGAGCGCCATATGAACCGAGTAAATTCGATTGTGGCGTCTAAGCCATTACAGTTAACCGATGTCGTCTTGAGGGATGCACATCAGTCTATTTTAGCGACGCGTTTACGCATCGATGACATGCTTCCGATTGCACCTCTGCTCGATGAAGTGGGATTTTGGTCGCTGGAGTCTTGGGGCGGAGCGACCTTCGATGCCTGTATCCGTTATTTAGGAGAGGATCCTTGGGATAGGATCCGTGAGCTGAAAAAGTTAATGCCCAATACGCCTCAACAAATGTTACTGCGTGGTCAAAACCTATTGGGTTATCGCCATTATGCCGATGATTTAGTGACTCGTTTTGTTGAGCGTGCCCATGCCAATGGTGTGGATGTATTCCGTATCTTTGATGCGATGAATGATGTGCGTAACCTTGAGATGGCAGTAAAAGCGGTGCGTGACGTCGGTGGGCACGCGCAAGGCACAATTTCTTATACGACCAGCCCTGTTCATACGGTTGATACTTGGGTCGATATGGCAAAGCGCCTTGAGGACATGGGCTGCCATTCGCTGTGCATTAAAGACATGGCGGGCCTACTCAAGCCGATGGAAGCCTTTGAGCTTATTAGTCGCTTAAAATCACAAACTCAACTCATGCTCTCATTGCATTGCCACGCCACGACGGGGCTAAGTACCGCAACCTATCAAAAGGCGATAGAGGCGGGAATCGATGTGCTCGATACTGCCATTTCTTCCATGAGCCAAACCTATGGCCATACGGCAACTGAAACCGTGGTTGCTATGGTGGCGGAGACCGAGCGTGAAACTCACTATGACCTTGCCTTACTTGAAGAGATTGCCGCTTATTTCCGTGAGGTGCGGAAAAAGTACGCCAAGTTCGAAGGAGCGTTAAAAGGTATCGATTCGCGGATCCTTCGCGCTCAAGTGCCCGGTGGCATGTTGACGAATATGGAGAGTCAGCTCAAAGAACAAGGTGCAGCCGATAAGCTGGACGCAGTGCTCGAGGAGATCCCTCGGGTGCGTCAGGATTTAGGCTTTCTGCCTTTGGTTACACCAACTTCGCAAATTGTTGGCTCGCAGGCGGTTATCAACGTACTGATGGGGCAAAGATATCAATCGTTGACCAAAGAGACTGAAGGTGTGTTAAGGGGCGAATATGGTGCCACTCCGGCCCCTGTTAATCCCGAGTTGCAGGCTCGAGTGCTTAACGGTGCGGCGGCGATCACCTGCCGTCCTGCGGATTTACTCGCACCCGAGTTGGACAAACTGCGTACGGAGTTATTATCAAAGGCGCAGGAGCAAGGGATTAGTCTCGTCTCAGAGAGCAAAGAAAAGTCTCAGGACGATGACTTACTCATCTACGCACTGTTCCCGCAGATTGGCTTACAGTTTTTAAAGAATCGTCACGATCCCTCGGCCTTTGAGCCAAAACCTGAACTTGCGCCAGTGTTATCTGCTACGCCGCGTGAGGCCGAGATTTATACAGTCACGGTTGAGGGGCAAACTTATGTGGTTGAGGTTGCCGAGGGCGGCGAAATTAGCCAGATCCAAGCTCAGGGGCAAGCCGCACTGCCGCTTGGCCAAGCTAATCCTTCTCAGTTGAGCGCTGCGCCAATGCCTCAAACCAGTGAGGTCAAACTTAAGATGAGCGCGCCACTATCGGGCAATATCTTCAAAGTGCATGTCGGCATTGGTGACAAGGTGTGCGCCGGTGATGTCGTTATCATCCTAGAGGCCATGAAAATGGAAACCGAAATCCGCGCACAGGGGGATGGCATTATTACCCATCTCTTTGTGAAAGAAGGGGATTCGGTTGCCGTGGGTTCTCAATTACTGGCCTTAGCCTAGGAGTCGTTATGGATGGTTTACTGGCTTTCTGGGCCGAAACGGGCATAGCTCATTTTACTGCGGGGCAAGTCTTGATGATGGCTGTGGGTGCCTTGCTGTTATACCTTGCGATAGTGCGTGGCTTTGAGCCACTGCTACTGTTACCCATTGGTTTTGGTGCTGTATTGGCGAATATTCCCAACGCGGGCTTTACCGAAGAGGGAGGAATGCTCTATTACGCCTACCATGTTGGGATTGAAACCGGGGTGTTTCCGCTGCTGATCTTTATGGGGGTCGGGGCACTGACAGATTTTAGTGCGCTGATTGCCAATCCAAAGACCTTGCTACTCGGCGCAGCGGCGCAGTTTGGGATTTTCGCAACCTTAATTGGGGCGATAGCGCTAAATCTAGTACCAGGCTTTGAATTTACCATGCAGGATGCCGCTGCCATTGCCATCATCGGTGGCGCGGATGGACCAACGGCGATATTCCTTGCCTCTAAGCTGGCGCCTGAGTTGCTCGGGGCGATTGCCGTGGCTGCCTATTCCTATATGGCGCTGGTGCCGATTATCCAGCCGCCAATCATGCGTTTACTCACGACCCAAGCCGAGCGTGAGATAAAGATGGAGCAGCTCAGGGAGGTGAGTAAAAAGGAAAAGATTATTTTCCCACTGATGGTCCTGGGCTTAACGATTCTATTCTTACCCGCTGCAACGCCTCTCGTTGGGATGTTCTGCCTTGGCAACCTAATGCGTGAGTCGGGTGTGGTAGATAGATTATCGAAAACGGCGCAAAACGAGCTGATTAATATCGTCACCATTTTCTTAGGCTTAGCCGTTGGTTCTAAACTTTCTGCGGAGCAGTTCTTGCGCGTCGAAACCTTAGGCATCTTAGTGCTTGGCGCGTTGGCGTTCGGCATTGGTACCGCTGCAGGGGTGCTGATGGCAAAACTGATGTGCAAATTAACTGGCGGTAAGGTCAATCCATTAATTGGCGCGGCGGGCGTATCTGCAGTGCCAATGGCGGCAAGGGTGGTGAATAAGGTGGGGTTAGAGGCTAATCACCATAACTTTTTGCTGATGCACGCCATGGGGCCAAACGTTGCTGGGGTATTAGGCTCTGCGGTTGCGGCGGGGATTTTACTCGCCGTGCTTGGTTAAGTTGTAAAGGTTTAGAAGCCTATTGACTAACAATAGGCTTCTAAGCCGTTAACCATAGGAGCAGCATAAGAAGCAAAATCACCGTGCCGCTGATGGCTATGATGTAGATAAAGCCACGTTTTCCTTGAGCCAGCGGTAAACCATTGGCTTTTAAAAACAGTATCCACAGCAAGCAAAGGATAAGCGGGAATAAAAACAGTTTAGTCATGCTTCATTCTACTTTGGGTAAATAAGTGAAGAGTTTAACAGCTTGCTTGGCCGAAAGTCATGGACGTTTTATTCGCAATAAGTGAAATACGGATAATAAAAAAGACCGCATTTGCGGTCTTTTTATTGGATAAATCTTTAATGATTTACCCTGAGTGATTAATTATCGGCAATGGCAGCCGTTTGAGTCTCGTTGTTGTAAAACTGATCAACATCAAGCTCATTTTCAGATTTGCCAATCACTACGGCGGTCATCATATCGCCTGTGACGTTGGTCGCGGTGCGGATCATATCGATAATACGGTCGATGGCGGCAATAAAGGCGATACCTTCTAGGGGTAAACCAATCACGCCTAAGGTAACAGTTAACATCACCATGGCGCTGCCTGGCACGCCAGCCGTACCGACTGAGGCCACCGTGGCTGTAACGGCAATCATCACATAATCTAAGGTATCGAGTGGAATACCGTAAATTTGAGCGATAAAAATTGCGGCAATCGCAGGGTAGATACCACCACAGCCATCCATGTTCATGGTAGCGCCGAGCGGCATAACGAAGGCGCTATAACGCTTTGAAACACCCATGGTCTCAACCGCTCTGGTACTCGCAGGCAGAGTGCCGAAGCTTGAAGAGGTACTAAAAGCCACTAATTGCGCCGGCATGGCCTTACGGAAAAATTGCACAGGGCTTAAACCCGCGGCAAATTTCACTAGTCCGCCGTAGACAAAAATCATATGGATAAGGGCGGCAATATAGATAGCGGCGATAAATTTACCTAGAGGTAATAGGGTCGATAAACCATATTCACCCACTACCCAAGCCATTAAACCAAACACGCCGATTGGGGTGAGTTTTAGCACCATGCGTGTCAGTTGGAACATAACTTCGGCACCCGCTTCGATGGTGCGTTTTAGTGGCTCGGCTTTCTCGCCAACCTTGTTGATGGCGATCCCGACTAATGCGGCAAATACAATGATCTGCAGTACTTTTCCATCCGCCAGTGAGGCAAAGGGATTCACTGGGATCATATTGAGCAGCACCTGCGCAAAGCCTGGAATATTGCGCTCACGCACTTCCGTGGTTGCCAGTTGCATTGTGCCGCCCATATCGATAAGCGAGCCAACAGCTAAACCTATCAGTGAGGCGATAGTGCCTGTCAGCATGAACATGCCTAAGGTCTTAAGACTTAAGCGTTTGAGATTCGTTTGAGAGCCGAGCGAGGTAATACTGACCACAATCGCACAGAAGACCAGTGGCGCAACCAGCATCTTAATGGCGCTGATAAACAAATCGCCAAGCGGTTTAAGCACAGTGGCGGTTTCACCTAAAAGTACGCCAACGAGCGCACCTAAAATGAAGCCTGCGAGGACTTTTTGCCAAAAAGGAATGCGGCTAATGGTTTGAAGGATCATGTGTTTTCCAAAAATATATCATTACAAGCCCATGGACCTGAGATGCTAGTATGAGTATCCACTTGAAGTGAGTGAACTTATACCAAGCGACGAGTCAGGTACAGGACATTTTTTGCCATTAAAGGCATTGTATCGGCTGTGATAGGGTTATAACAAACCGATTTTCTTATAACTTATTGTGATAAATGAGTTTGTTGTGAAATGGTTAGTCGCTACATCCTTTTAACGCTGTGGTAGTTCTCTGTTCGAGAGCGTGAAAGAGCTGCAATTTCATAGAGTAAGCTTTTATGTCTGAATTAAGTATGATGTTTTCTGGGGCTTTTTTAGCCGCGACCTTGTTACCGGGAGGATCAGAAGTTTTACTGATTGCGTTGCTGAATAAAGCGCCGCAAGCTTGGGTCGCATTAGTGGTGGTGGCCAGTGTCGGCAATACCTTAGGGGCGATGACGAGTTTTTATCTAGGGCGTATCGGCCGGTTTGCAAAGTCCCCCGAGGCCCTAAGTGAGGGAAAGCATGCCAAAGCCTTAGCCCTTATTGAGCGTTACGGCGTTTGGTCGCTATTGTTGTCGTGGGCGCCTGTAGTTGGTGATCTACTATGTTTATTGGCGGGGTGGTTAAAGCTTCGCGTGTTACCCGCCTTACTGATGATCTTAATTGGCAAAACGCTTCGTTATCTGATAGTTGCCGCTGCCGCATTACATTGGTTTAGTTAGTTTTTAAACACGTTGCTCGGTTAAAGGATGATAACGCTGCAAAGGAAGTCCTTGTATTACTTGGAACTTTGTAGGGCTTAATGAGTCTTAACTCATTATTGATACCGAGCATTCTACTGGGGCTAATTTTTTAGCCTATTGATGTATAAGGGGAATACCTTGAAAAAATGGATATTAGCGGTTGCAATTTCTGCCGCACTTGCAGGTTGTGCTACCGAAACCTCAACTCAATTACCCGTGGGCGTAAAGTTAATTGAGAATGTACAACTGACGGACTCTGAAGTCGGTATTCCTTTTAAAAAATATCAGCTTGCTAATGGTTTAACGGTTATTTTGCATCAAGATCATTCTGATCCCTTAGTGCATGTCGATGTGACTTATCACGTCGGCTCGGCCAGAGAACTGGCAGGCCGTTCAGGGTTCGCCCATTTATTCGAACATATGATGTTCCAAGGCTCTGAGCACGTCGCCGATGAGCAACATTTTGAGGTGGTAACCGAGGCGGGGGGCACGCTGAACGGCTCTACCAATACCGATAGAACCAACTACTTTGAGACAGTCCCTAGCAACCAGCTCGAAAAAATGCTGTGGCTCGAGTCTGACCGCATGGGCTTTTTGTTGCCGGCGCTAACCAGCGAAAAGTTTGAAGTACAGCGCGAGACAGTGAAAAACGAGCGCGCTCAACGCATTGATAATCAACCCTATGGCCGAATGAGCGAGCGCTTTAATCAGGCGATGTTCCCGATTGGTCATCCCTATTCTTGGCCTGTGATCGGCTGGCCAGAGGATCTTAACCGCGCCACAGTGGATGATGTGAAACACTTTTTCCAGCGCTGGTACGGTCCGAATAACGCCACGCTGACCATTGGCGGCGATTTTGATGAACTGCAAGCCTTAGCCTGGGTAAACAAATACTTTGGCGAAATCCCCCGTGGTCCCGAGGTTCAACCTGAGCCTAAGACCTTAGTTACGCTCGATAAGACGCGCTATATCTCGATGGAAGATAACGTGCATCTGCCGCTGATCCGTATCGGCTTTCCGACTGTGTATGCCAGCCATCCCGATGAAGCCGCTCTGGACTTATTAGCCAATATCCTCGGTGGCGGTAAAACCTCACTCGTGTACAAAAACCTTGTGAAGGATGGTTATGCCGTGCAGGCAAGCGTGAGCCAACCCTGCCAAGAGTTAGCCTGTCAGATGTCGATTTATGCCTTAGCCAATCCGCAAAAGGGCGCGACCTTAGCCGAGCTTGAACAGCGCATTCTCGACTCGATTAATGAGTTTGAGCAGCGCGGCGTTACCGACGATGACCTGCAAAAAGTGAAAGTACAGTTTGAGGCCGATACCATTTTTGGCTTGCAGAGCGTAAAAGGCAAAGTGTCTATGCTTGCCTTGAATCAAACCATGTTTGGTGAGCCGAATAAGATTGGAGTAGACCTTGCGCGCTACGCCAATGTGACCAAAGACGATGTGATGCGGGTATTTAAAAAGTACATCAAAGACAAGCCTATGGTGGTGATGAGTGTGGTACCGCAGGGAATGACGGCTTTAGTCGCTCATCCGGATAACTTCACCCCTCAAACCTTGCCCGTGGCGAATACGGCTGTAGAGGGGGATTTACCTACTGCTAAGTTGGTGTCAAGTTTCGACCGCTCAACAATGCCAGCCACGGGCGCGGCGCCCGTGCTTAAAGTCCCGACAATTTGGACGACTAAGTTAGCCAATGGTATCGAAGTGATGGGCACTCAAAGCAGCGAAACCCCGACTGTGGAGTTAGTGATTTATCTTAACGGCGGACACAGATTAGTGCCCGTTGAAAAGGCGGGTCTGGCAAGCTTAACCGCTGAGATGCTGAATGAGTCGACTCAAAAGCGCTCAACAGAGCAATTGTCGCAGGCGCTTGAGATGCTCGGCAGTACGGTGGACTTTAGTGCCTCCGAATCCCAAAGCACGATTAAGGTGTCGGCGCTCACCGAGCACTTGGATGAAACCTTAGCCATATTGGAAGAAAAGCTGTTCCAGCCTGCGTTTAACGAGGCCGACTTTGCGCGGGTGAAGCAGCAACAGTTGCAGCAAATTCAGCATATGCAGTCAGACCCCGGCTATGTCGCTAACTCTGCGCTGTATAGCTTGCTCTATGGTAAGAATAACGCTCAAGGCGTCAGCGATGCAGGGACCTTAGATTCCGTTGCCGCGCTGACACTTGCGGATGTGAAGGCGTTTTACGCCGAACAGTACCGTGGTGCGAACGCTAAAATCATTACGGTAGCGAATCTGCCTGAAAGTGCATTGCTACCCAAACTTGCAGGATTGAGTCAATGGCAAGGGGAGGCGAGTAGATTGCCGCCGCTTAAATCATTCCCTGCGCTGAAGGGCGGGACTATCTATCTGATCGATAAACCGGGCGCCGCTCAGTCGGTGATTAACATTGCGAAACGTGCCTTACCCTATGATGCAACGGGTAATTATTTTAAATCTTACCTGATGAACTATCCGCTCGGTGGCGCCTTCAATAGCCGTATTAACCTCAACCTACGTGAAAACAAGGGGTATACCTATGGGGCTCGCAGCTCATTTACCGGTGGCGTCGAAGTCGGTGATTTTGTGGCCTCGAGTGATGTGCGTACCGATGTGACCGCCAAGGCGGTAAATGAATTTATCAAAGAGATCAAAGCCTATCAGCAAAATGGGATGACAGACACTGAGCTCGGCTTTATGCGTAACTCGGTTTCCCAAGGGCAAGCATTGGATTATGAGACGCCTTATCAGAAGGCGGGCTTTATGCGGATGATCCAGCGTTACCAGCTGAGCCAAGATTTTACTACCGAGCAGGACAAAATTATAAATACTGTAACAAAAGATGAACTCAATGCCCTCGCGGCTTCCGAGCTAGATATCTCGAAAATGATCATCTTAGTGGTGGGAGATAAGGCGAAAATTGAAGCGGATTTAGCAACTTTAGGCTATCCAATTGAAACTTTAGTATTGTAAATTAGCTTTTCGACCCAATATAAATTGCAGACAAGCTAATTGTGCGGCACAACCTCGCTGCCAGTCTAAAGTATTAACGAGTAAGACGGTGACAGCATTAGCTGTCACCGTCTGCGTTTTATTGCAGAAGAATGTAATTAGGCTTGCTCCACGGACAGGTTTAGATTTATTTTGAGGCGTATTTTGAAAGATAAGCCTCAAAATAAAGGTCTGACTGTTAACCTTGTCGCGATAGCGAATCACCAATCAGAGAAGCGCAAATTGAAGCCATTCAATGAATTAGTACAACATTTCTCGGACGCTCAAGGGCGTGCCGCACTCCTTGGCATGTTACGTGGAATTGAGCGTGAAGCGCTGCGTATCGACGAGTCAGGCTACCTTGCGTTAGATGGTCATCCATTAGAGCTTGGCTCGGCATTAACGCATTCGCGCATTACGACAGATTACAGTGAAGCACTGCTTGAATTTATCACGCCGGTAAACAATCAAGTTGGTCCCCTATTGCAAGGACTCACCGAGACCCATGCCTTTAGCGTGCGTCATTTGCATGGTCAGCGCCTGTGGCCCGTGAGCATGCCATGTTACGTGAAGGATGAGCAGAATATTCCGGTCGCCCGTTATGGCAGCTCTAACACGGGTAAGATGAAAACCTTGTATCGCAAGGGCTTAACCTACCGTTATGGTGCCTTGATGCAGATCATCTCTGGGGTGCATTTTAACTTCTCGGTATCACAGGAATTGTGGCAAAGCCTCTATGAGTTGAGTGACAAAAGCGTGAGCTTCGAGGATTTTATCTCCGAATCTTACTTTGGCCTTATTCGCAATTACCGCCGTTTAGTCTGGGTATTACCTTATCTGTTTGGGGCATCGCCTGCGCTGTGCAGCTCCTTTATCAAAGGGCAGAAGACCGATTTACGCTTTGAAAAATCGGGTCGCGGCACCCTGTATCTACCCTATGCGACTTCGCTGCGGATGAGCGATCTGGGTTACACCAATAAAGAGCAGGAAGATCTTAACATTAGCTATAACTCCCTGCCCGAGTATCTGGCTGGGGTGAGAGCCGCGATTAAGATGCCATCGGCCAACTTTGCCAATATCGGCGTGAAAGTGGATGGTGAATATCGCCAGCTCAATGCTAATGTGCTGCAAATTGAAAACGAATTTTACTCGCCTATCCGCGCTAAGCGCGTCACCAAAAGTGGTGAGAAGCCCTCCGAAGCCCTTGCACGTGCAGGGGTTGAGTATATTGAGGTGCGTGCATTAGATGTGAACCCCTTCAGCCCGATTGGGATTGAAGAGAACCAAGTGCGTTTTCTCGACTTGTTCTTACTCTATTGCTTATTAACCGAGTCGCCTAAGTCCGATGCGGCAGAAGAAGCCCGTTTAAGTGCTAACTTAAAATCTGTTGTGCTTGAAGGCCGTAAGCCTGGGCTCGAGTTATTAACCGAGACAGGAACGCGTTCACTGCAAACGTGGCTTTTGGATCTGTTTGAGCATTTGGATTCATTGGCTAAGTTACTCGATGGCGATAAACAGGAGTACCAAGCGGCCTTAGCCCATTGGCGTGAAGCCGTGAATGACCCACAAAAGACCTTGTCTGGGCAAGTCATTCAGCAATTAATCACCAAAGGCCAAGACCATGGACAATGGGTGATGTCACTGGCGCAGCAATATCACCAATATTTTATGGATTACCCCTTATCGGCCGAGGTTGTCAGCGATTATCAAGCCGAGGCGCAAGCATCGCTTAATAAGCAAGCGGACATCGAAGCGGTGCAAAGTGCAGTATCCTTTGATGATTATCTGACGGACTATTTCGGGACTTCATCCTAATGAGTCACTATTTAACCGGGCACAAACTTACCCTAGCCGCCAGTCTACTCGGGCTCACGGCATTCTTGTCTGGTTGCGCCTCCTCGCCTGAAGATGACTTAAGTTGCGGGACTGTGTCTGGGTATTTACAGCCCGATGCTAGCACCCATTGGTATCGCGTAGTGGTGACCCATCTCAATGGTAAGCCCGTGGTGTCTAAACCTAATTATCAATTGGCGCCGGGGGAATATGAGTTCACGGTCGCCGAGCTGATTGATGCGCCTTCTTTAGGCGTGTCCCTCAGTGCGCGCACTCCTAAAACCTTTAAGTTAAAGGTCGAAGGGCATCAGCGTTACCATATTGGCGCCTTATTCCACACGGATAAGCGCTATATGGGTAAAGATACCAACTATTGGGAACCCGGTGTGTGGCAACAAGAAAACCATGAATGCCAGTTTGATCTTAGCTCTGAAACAAAATAATCAGATTTAACAACGGATTGTCATTTGTGTTAATGAGTTTGACCTGATAATAGGTGCTAAGGTGATCTTAGCGCCAAAAACAGGATTGGCGCTTTGCCTCACCCTATGACTGTGCGATGATGGGCCAGTTTTATTTCTTGGGAGAACAAGCGATTAATGAGATGGCTTTCGACAACTCTGTTATGTGCATCCATAGGTTTCCTCTCTGGCTGTGCCACTTCTCCGCCTAAATCTCCCGATAACCTTTGCGATATTTTCCAAGAGCATCGTTCATGGTACGAAGCGGCTAAGGACACCCGTGATAAATGGGGCGTGCCTGTGCATGTGCCGCTGGCGATGATGTATCAAGAAAGCTCCTTCAAGCATAATGCCGCGCCGCCAATGGAATATTTTTTAGGATTTATTCCCATCGGGCGAGCCAGTGATGCCTATGGCTACGCGCAAGCAAAAACCATGACCTGGGATGATTATGTCCGCGAGACGGGAAACAGCTGGTCTTCGCGGAGTAATTTTGATGATGCCATGGATTTTATGGGCTGGTTTATTTACAAGACCAATAAAATCAATGGGGTTTCCAAGTGGGATGCGAGGGCGCAATACCTCAACTACCACGAAGGGTGGGGTGGCTATCGTCGTGGGACTTATAAGTCTAAGGCGTGGCTGGTCAAAGTCGCGGCTAAGGTGGATGACAGGGCTAAGCGTTATGCGGCTCAGTATAAAACCTGTAAAGAAGATTTAGACTCTTCCTGGCTGTGGCGCTTATTTTTCGGTTAGTCTAATTCTTCCTCTTCCGTTAGTTTACAAACCATGCCATAGGAGCTTATCAAGGGTAAGCTCCTATCAATATGTCTATTGCATTAGTTGATTCTTAGCCGCAATGGCTTCGAGTGCTTTAACTGCCTTTTTCTTACCGCGTTTTTGCTCATACATAGCATGGTCCGCCAGTTTAAAGGACTTGGCCCAATCATTGTCAAATGCTGACATCCCCACGCTGAAGTTAAGGTTTAGGGATGACTCTTGGTGTAGCTTGAGGCGCATGGCATCGAGATCGTTTTCGAGCTGCTCAAGCGGACCATGGCAGAGGGCAACAAACTCATCGCCGCCAAAACGCGAGATAATGCCTTTGTGCTTCCAGAAGCCGAGGATAGTCTTAGCCACTTGCTTAATGGCGAGATCGCCGACTTGGTGCCCCTGTTGGTCATTAATGGTCTTGAGATTATCCATATCGATAATCACCAAATAACTGCCTAAGTGTGCCTTGGGTTGCCAATGAAGTAGGGCATCTTCAAAATTTTTGCGGTTATAGAGTCCGGTGAGATTGTCGAAATTCGCCAATTTGGTGATTTGCAGCGATTTTTGATACAAGGCAATCGCATTGCTGGCTTCATGGGTGAGGATAGAGACCAGATTGCGGTCGTAGTCGCTAAATGCGCCAACGCTACTGCTATCGAGATTAAGCATGCCGTAGAGTTTGCCGTCAATGCGTATTGGGCTGGACAACGTAGAGCGGATAGGATGTTTGGCAGCCGTGAGTAAGATGTGTTGTTCTTCTTCGGTGAGCGTGCTGGCGGCATTGATGTTTTTCATATCATCGACCACAACTACACGGTCACATTTCCCTTTAGTGAGACGATACTCGAAGGATTGCTCGAGGGAAAAATTCAATTGCTTGAGCATGTTAAGGTCGAGCCCAACAACGGATTCGAAATGCAGTCTATGGGTCTCTTCGTTGACTTTGATGATGCTGCCCATTTCTGCACCGTTAATGATACAGACGGCTTTATTAAGCAGCGCGTCGAGAAACGCATGCTCGTTTTTATATTGGCTCGATAAGTGGGCAAGCTCGTAAATGGCATCGTTAATACTGACAACCTGCTCTAAATGCAGCCATAGCCGCGTTAAGCGACCCTGATGAAGATAATAAATTAAGCTGTAGGCAAACACATAGATAAGACAGACAAACAGCAATGGAAGGATAGTCCAGCCTTCGGTGGGAGCATTAAACACAAACAATAAGACGAATAGCAGTATTGGCACTATCAGCAGTAATAGATGATAGCGGTAGTCTAAGCGGTCTATGGTTTTACGTTTAAAATTATCCCTTAATTTCACTCGGCAGTTCCCTTATTCGTGCTCCGGTTAGTCAGCTTTAATCACTACACCACTAACTCATTCACGCTGAGTATGGATAAGTATATAACCAAGATGAGAAATTGACTGATAAGGGAACAAATATACTCCCTTATCAGTTATATGCGTGGCTCCGTTAGTCTTTAGCAAACTCTGCTAAAATCCACGCGAGGGGCGCTTGATATTGGCTTGGCATCCAAGTTTGTAGTGCGCCAATGCTGTCTTTTAACACGGCAAGATTAGGTACCGAAAGATTTAAGTGCCCGACTTTACGGCCAGATCGCACTTCTTTGTTGTACCAATAAAGCTCGGCATTAGGCAGGCTTAACCAACGGGTATCGTTATCGATACCAATCAGGTTGACCATCACGCATTGAAAGTTTACCTGTGGCTGCGGAATAGCAATGCCGCACAGGGCTCTTAAATGCAGTTGGAATTGATCCATATGGGTACCCGCTTGGGTCCAATGGCCAGAGTTGTGCACCCGCGGGGCTAACTCGTTAACCAGCAGCTTATCGCCAACTCGGAAACATTCCATCGCCATCACGCCGACATATTCCAGCTCATGCATAATAGCGCTCAGCATGCCTTCCGCTTGTGCTTGCAGGTGATTCAGACGAGTCAGTGGCGAAATCGATGCCATCAAAATGCCGTCTTGATGCAGGTTAAGTGTTAATGGATAAAACACGCATTGACCTTCACGGGTACGTACGCCGACTAAGGACACTTCTTCATCGAAGTTAATTGCTTGCTCGGCAATGGCCAAGTTACGCCAATCTTGGGGGATCTCTCCCGCTTCGGCTTGTTTTAGCCAATGTTGACCCTTACCGTCGTAGCCACCCGTGCGGCGCTTCATCAGCACGCGAGGACCAAAGGCTTGGTATAGGTTTTCGGCGTCGGTCTTATCATCTACGAGTGTCCAAGGCGCGGTTGGGACTTGGATCTGATCGAGTAAGCTTTTTTGGCTATAACGGTCAGCTAAACGGCTAAATACTGGGCCGTTAACAAAATGCGGATGGGTGCTGAGTTGTAAGCTTAGGGCGGATTCGGGCCACTGCTCGCGTTCGGCGGTGATGATATCGTGAGGTGCCAGCGGCAGGATTTCATCGGTGGGCGTCATGATATCGACGGCGCGAACATCAATAGCCAGCGGCTCGCCAGCGTGAGTTAGCATGGCGCCGAGCTGACCATTACCTAATACCCAAACCTTAGGTTTTGCACTTGCTTGAGTCATTAGGCTTCCCTCGGATCGGGATTGTCCAGCACTGCGCGGGTTTGTTCTTCTCTAAAGGCTTCTAAACGCGTGGCAAGTTCGGCATCGTTATTCGCAAGAATTTGGCAGGCGAGTAATCCGGCGTTAAAGGCTCCAGCGGTTCCGATGGCCAGTGTGCCTACGGCAATGCCTTTTGGCATCTGCACGATAGACAGTAAGCTATCCATGCCCGACAGCGCTTTGCTTTGTACTGGTACACCTAATACGGGTAAGCGAGTTTTTGAGGCAATCATACCGGGTAAGTGAGCAGCACCGCCCGCACCACCGATAATAATTTTAAAACCACGGTCAGCTGCACTGGCTGCAAACTCCATCAGTTTATCTGGCGTTCTATGGGCAGATACGACTTCAACATGGTAAGGCACTTGCAGTTTATCCATGATCTCAGCGGCGGCTTCCATTGTGGGCCAATCACTCTTAGAACCCATAACAACAGCAACAAGGGCTTGCATGATAACTCCTTAACTCACTAATTTTAATTATATTTCGACCTTGTATCAGGTCTGGGTACAGTCGATGTCCGCAACCCCTGTCAGAGCCGGGAGCATCATGGCGCAGAATAATAGCATGTAAAGCTTGATTTCTGACTTTTTTTGCGCGTAAAAATAGCGCTTTTAGCGTGGATAAAGTGTTCGCTGAATGGGCTTAAATTAATGCATGCTCCAAAGCCCGATGAGGACTCTGGAGACACACTGCTATCGCTAACCTTAGGAGTGAGTGGCTGCACTTGCTTCGACGGCCAGTTCTGGTGCCGGCGCCTCCGCCAACGCTTCGCGCAGGGTAGGATAAAACTTCAATACCCCTTCAATCGGTTGCACCTTGGCCCTCGCTAGGGTGCGAATGGGCTGAAACTGCAGATCGGCCACAATCAGTTTAGTGTGGTTAAGTTTACATTTATCAATGAGTTTATTGAGTGCAGCAAGGCCACCGGCATCGAGAATTGATACCCCATCTAAGTAAAGCACTATCACTTGTTTATCTTGGGTAAGGCTCGCTATCTCGGCAAAAATCCGGTCGGCCGCGGCAAAGAATAATGGCCCATTAATCTTTATCACAGCCCAATCTGCGGGAAGTGGTTGATCAACATAGCGCTTATTGGTGCTGATATCATAGAGCTTGGTCATCTCGGCTATTTCTTTCATAAACAGTAGTGCGGCTAAGATAATTCCCACGCTGATGGCGATCACCATATCGAAAATCACTGTGAGTGAAAAACAGGTTAAAAACACTAAGATATCGCTGGTGGGTGCGGTTTTGAGTAAGTGCACCGCTTTAGGCGCCTCGCTCATATTCCAGGCAACGACCAGTAATAATGCAGCCATGGCCGACATGGGTAAATAGGCTAAAATCCCTGCGAGTGCGACTAGACCAATCAATACCACAATGGCGTGGATCATCGATGCTATCGGGCTCTGGGCCCCCGCCTTAACGTTTGCCGCGCTACGGGCGATGGCCGCCGTTGCCGGGATACCGCCAAAGAAGGGAGTAATAATGTTACCTATACCCTGGCCGAGGAGTTCACTGTTTGCGCTGTGGCGTTTTCCCGTCATGCCATCGAGTACCACGGCACACAGTAGCGACTCAATAGCGCCTAGCATGGCAATCGCGAAGGCGGCAGGGAGTAAGGCTTGAAAGGTCGCCAGATTAAATTCAAAGGCTTGGCCATTGGCGCCCGTTTGTAACCATGGCCATTCAAAGTGGGGTAAAACAGCGGGTATGCCGGTGCCGACACTGCCATCGCTTAATTGATAATGGAAACGTGTCCCTATGGTTTCAATATCTGCACCCATGGTATTTAACACTAAGGCAAGAATACTGCCTAAGGCGATTGCGGGCAGATGCGCTGGCACAGGCATCTTCAACTTAGGCCAGAGTAGCATAGTCGCTAAGGTGGCTGCGGCTACTAGCAAGCTCGGCAAGTGTAGGCTTGGCAATGCCTGACCTAAGGCCATGAGTTTGGCAAAATATTGCTCCGGCATGTGCTCTATATGCAGGCCAAAAAAGTCTTTTAGCTGCAAGGTCGCAATCACCACTCCAATCCCCGCGGTAAAACCTAAGGTGACAGACTCTGGTATGTAGAGAATTAATCGGCCCAGTCTTAGCATGGCCATGGCAACCAACATCATGCCTGACATTACGGTGGCAATAAGCAGTCCCGCCAAACCAAATTGCTGGGCGATGGGATAGAGTAAGACCACGAAGGCGGCCGTTGGTCCCGACACGCTATAACGGGAGCCGCCCGTCATGGCAATGATAAAACCACCGACAATGGCGGTGTATAGGCCATATTGTGGTGCGACACCGCTGGCAATCGCCAGTGCCATTGCGAGCGGAATGGCAATAATCCCGACGGTCAGTCCCGCCAGTAGATCTTGTCCAAAACGCTTAACCGAATATTTATCTTTTACGCACGCCTCGCTAAGGGCGTGGGCAATTCTTAATGAAAACAAATGAGCAGAGTGTGACACGTGTGGGTCCATAAACGCGGCTTGTTACAAGGCTCTATTCTAGAGTCCAGAAACATCTCCTTGTGTGATCATAGTTACAAAAGACGATTAAATGTCTTTGTTTTTGATAAATACTGTGCTTGGCAAATCGAATGTAACCATTTTCCCAATGAAATAACCCTTTTGTGCCGAGGCGGCGTTTATAGGGATATCAACCTTAGAGGTCACTATCATGAGGCTAGTAACATGAGATATCCATCTTCAGTCTTTCGCCGTAAAACGCTCTCAAGCATTGTCGTTTCGGGATTAACACTCGCTATTTTGCTCGGCTTGAATGGTTGCAGTGATAAATCCGACGACCAGCAAAAGCGTGCTGAATTAGCCGATCAAACAAAACTCGCCGCCGAGCAACAGGCTGAGCTTAAGCAGCAAGTAGAGTTAAAGGACAGTGTTGAGCGTCAGGCCAATAGGCAAAGAGATGCTGCAATCGCCATACATGAACAAGCCACGTCAACAAAATTGCGGACAATGAATGCTGAGCATCGAGCCTATATCGCTCAGCCTGCTGCCACTATCAGTGCGGCGCCCGCGTTAAACGGCGATTGGCCTGGGGCTGTGCCACCAGAGCGCAATCGATTTGAGAAACAAGTGCAAAACGGCATCATGGTTGCGGGGGAAACCCCTGTCTCGACCTTTGCTATCGATGTCGATACTGGTAGTTACACGACGTTAAGGCGAATGCTAAAGGAGGGGCGATTACCGCAAAAGGACACGCTGCGGGTCGAAGAAATGCTGAATTATTTTTCCTATGACTATCCATTACCGAGTAAAAATGAGGCGCCATTTAGTGTTACCACTGAGCTTGCACCATCGCCCTATAACTATGACATGATGTTACTTCGCATCGGTTTGAAGGGATATGAGCAGAGTAAAGCAGAACTCGGCGCCAGTAACTTAGTGTTTCTGCTGGATGTGTCAGGGTCGATGGCATCGCCCGATAAATTACCTCTATTGCAAACTGCCTTGAAAATGCTGACTCAGCAACTGGGTGCTCAGGATAAGGTATCGATTGTCGTCTACGCTGGCGCAGCTGGTGTGGTGTTAGATGGCGCGGCGGGTAACGACAGTCAAACCCTTAACTATGCGTTAGAGCAGCTCAGTGCGGGTGGTTCTACCAATGGGGCGCAGGGTATTCAGCTTGCCTATCAGCTTGCGAAAAAGCACTTGGTTGAAGGCGGCATCAATCGAGTGATATTTGCGACCGACGGTGACTTTAATGTCGGCACGACTAACCTCGATGAGTTAATCGATTTGGTTAGCGCGCAGAAGCAACTGGGCATTGGGCTAACGACGCTCGGCTTTGGTATGGGCGACTACAATGACCATCTAATGGAGCAATTAGCCGATAAAGGCAATGGACAATACGCCTATATTGATTCCCTCAATGAAGCGAGAAAAGTGCTGGTGGAACAGTTAAGTGCAACCTTACTGACCATAGCCAAAGAGGTGAAAGTGCAGGTCGAGTTTAATCCCGCCCTTGTGGCTGAGTATCGTCTTATTGGTTATGAGAACCGTGCCTTAGCGCGTGAAGATTTTAATAATGATAAGGTGGATGCGGGCGAAATAGGCGCTGGGCATACTGTGACGGCGCTATATGAGCTGCGTTATGTTGATGCGGGAAATTTGGCTAATGATAAACTTCGCTATGGCTATAATCCCAAGACTGGCAATGAAAAATATAGCCGTGATGAAATCGCCTTTCTGAAATTACGTTATCAGCTACCGGATGCGACTCAAAGCCAGTTACTGAGTTATCCAATTCGTGCCGACCAAAGGGCAAACTCATTAGCGCAGGCGAGTGACGATTTTCGTTTTGCCGCTGCAGTGGCAGGATTAGGACAGTTACTGAATCAAAGCCACTATTTGCATCAATTTGATTATAATAAGCTTAGTGCGCTCACACGTTCTGCGCTGGGGGAAGATACTAGCGGCTACCGACATGAATTTATGCAACTTGTCGATACCGCTGCGATACTCGCACAAACACAGCGAGTGCCAATCAAAAAATCCTTTGATGCCGGAGATAAACCTTTCCCGCCCGAGGATAAACCGCATCAGTGATGTGCCAAATTATTATGTTTCAGTTAGTTAACCATGAGGGAGCTGCTATGGCCTTGGCGATACCGCAAATGCATGCCCATGAGCATACCGATGAGCAGTTAATGCAACGCTATGCCAAGGGCGATGGCAAAGCGTTTGAGCAGCTTTATCTTAAACACAAAGGCGCCTTGTACCGTTACTTTGTGCGCCAACTCGGTGACAAACAGTTAGCCGAAGATTTATATCAAGAAACCTGGGGACGGGTGATCCGTGCCGCCGCCAATTATGAGCCGAGCGCCAAGTTTAATACTTGGCTCTATCGGATTGCCCATAATCTGTTGATTGATCACGTCAGGGCGGTTAAGCCAGTTGATCTAGTCAGTCACGATAACGAGGAAGGGCTAGATACTTTTGTGGGAGCAGAGCAGGAACAACCCGATGTGCATTGGCAGGAAACGCAAAAAAGCTTGTTGCTGAAAACCTGTATTGCCCTGTTACCCCAAGTGCAAAAAGAGGCCTTTATTCTCAATATCGAAATGGGTTTTACCGCTGCAGTGATAAGCGATATCGCAGGGGTAACACTCGAAGCGACCAAGAGCCGCATTCGCTACGCGTATCAAAGCTTAAAAGATTGTGTCAATGCTAAATGGCAGGAGGTTGGTCATGAGTAATTCGACTCTGTCATCGGAAGAAGAGGCGCTACGTCAGGAAGTTTCGGCTTGGTATCACAAGCAAGCACTGGAGATGCCACCTGAGCGACTTGACCAAGATATTTTGCGCCTGTCACAGGCCCATTTGGCAGACATTAACGTTAACCAGCTCAAGCCCTCTGTCACGCCTGTGTGGCGCCGTTTTCCATGGGCGTTATCGAGCGCAGCCTCCTTAGTGCTCGTCGTCGGTTTAGTGATCCTCAACCGAGGCCATTTTGAGGAAGAGTTAGTTGCGCCAGCCGCTCTGACTATGAGTGCGCCTATGCCCGCTCAGGCTGAGTTAGATAATGCTGCACAACAAGCAGATATGGCGCATCAAGCTAGGGAAGAAGCCGCCACACAAAATAGGCAAAGGGAAGCGATGAGGGCACAGGCTAAGATGTCTGCGCAGGAAAATCAGCAACTAGAGTCTCGAGCAGCACCACAAATGGCACGGGCACTACCGCAGCAAGATACACCTGTAATGGCTCGGGAAGAAGCTCTGATGGAGTCTTTAACACGCTTACAAGCTTTGATTGAAGCCAAACAAACACAGGATGCATCTGCTTTAGTGCAGACGCTGATGAAGCAATACCCAGAGTTGGCAAAAGCCGAGGGAGAAGCAACCGCAGATGATACGCAAGCGATTGCGAAGTTTAAATTATTGCAACTCCAGTTAAATCAATTAAGTAAATAACAAAATATAAACAGTGAGTTAGATTCATTTTAGCTAACTCACTGTTCACTCTTAATCTGATATTTAGGGTTTACTTGCCTGTTCATTCGCTCTTTTTTACCGACTCTCATGTTAATTACTTGATCATGGTCATAAAGTGAACACGAATTCGCCTGTTATATTGGAGATCGATAAACGACTTGACTAGTATCAATAGTCAGAGTCCCAGTTCAGGAGGCGATATGCTTAAAAGACTCATGCATGATCACAAACATATAGCAGTGTTATTGAATGTCTTGAAAAACAAGCAGATGAAATTAGCTGAAGGCGAAGCTATTAATTTTATCGTGGTTCGGGACATAGTCGAGTATATGCAAGGATATGCTGAGCATAGTCATCATCCTGTTGAAGACATTATTTATGCTTACTATTTGGCGCATAAGGCGAATGATGAAGTTGACAAGCTTAGCGCAGAGCATCAAATGGTTACTGCAGCCTCCTCGGCATTGATGAATACTTTGAATCTTATCTTGAGTGACATAGTCGTTGCGAGGGATAAGTTAGTCATCGATTTTGCCGAATACATTGAGCTACAAGAAAAGCACATGCAAATGGAAGAGCGGGAGATTTTCCCGTTACTGGCTAAAACCTTAACCGACAAAGATTGGCTGGTTATTGAGCAGCAATGCCAAGCATCTTTAATCGATGATCCGTTATTCCTCGACCGCGAGCAACAGGCCTTTGATGAGCTGCGCTCTTACCTCAGGACAGCCGAATAGCGGACGGCAAAAACAGAAAAAGCGCCATTGGCGCTTTTTCTTTATATGCTGTTTATCAAACAATGGGTTACAACTGGATAGCGTCTATATCGTAATCAAAGTTGTTATCAATCTCTTGAAGTTCCTTGAGTAAACGATGTTTGTCCTTTAACGCTTCAATTTCTCGCCACTTACGCTTTTTATTGGAGCCTCGCGAGCGATCGGGTCTTTCTACGACTTCATCTAGCGCACAACCATAATCTAAACGATCCATGGTAACCTCCTGTTGTTGTATGTTTTGTCAGCGATTAAATAACATATTTTCAAAACAGGGTGCAAGAATTATGTTTCATTTGTGTTAACTTGAAATGAAGTTTGAATGATATGTCATTGATTTTGACGAATGAAGTAGATGAGCTTGTTGACGAATATCTTAAGATTATTAAAGAGATACAATAAAAAAGCCAGCTATTGCTGGCTTTTTGTTCGATCAGATTTTGCCCTGTCGATATAGGTTAATTAACCCATTGCTCGAGGCATCCAAGGCGGTGGCGTCTTGCTCTGCGCCGATGCGGGCGAGCACGTCATTGCCTAAGCTTTTACCGAGTTCAACACCCCATTGGTCGAAGGAGTTGATGTCCCAAATGGCGCCTTGGACAAAGGTTCTGTGTTCATAGAGCGCAATCAGTGCACCTAAGGTTTCAGGAGTCAGCTTATCCATTAACAAAGTATTGCTTGGCTTATTGCCTGGCATAACTTTGTGTTTGGCGATAAGTAACTTTTCTTCATCACTTAAGCTGCTCTTGCTCAATTCGGCCAACGCTTCATCTAAGGTGCGGCCTTGCATGAGTGCCTGAGTCTGTCCGAAGCAGTTAGAGGCTAACTGATCATGGTGCTCACCAATAGGATTATGGCTTTGCAGCGGCATAATGAAATCTGCCGGGATTAATGCGGTACCTTGATGCAGCAGCTGGTGATAAGCGTGCTGACCATTTGTGCCTTCGCCGCCCCAAATCACAGGACCCGTGCTGTAATCCACATGGGTGCCATTAAGGGTGACTGACTTACCGTTACTTTCCATATCCAGTTGCTGGAAGTAAGCGGGAAGTCCACGTAGGTAATGATCGTAAGTTAATACCACATGGCTTTGAGCATTAAAGAAATTGCCATACCACAGAGAGAATAGCCCCATGATCACTGGCATGTTTTCCGCTAGAGGCGCATTGGCAAAATGTGTATCCATTTGGTGCGCGCCCTTTAATAAGGAGCGGAAGTTATCCATGCCGATGAGTAAAGCTATGGGTAAACCAATGGCTGACCAAAGTGAATAACGACCACCAACCCAGTCCCACATTGGGAAAATATTGTCAGCATCGATACCAAAATCAGTCGCTTTTGCCACGTTAGAGGTCACGGCAACAAAGTGTTTCGCCACATCTGACTGTGAACCGCCTTTGGCTAAGAACCACGCCTTCGCCGTTAGGGTATTGGTCAGAGTCTCTTGTGTACCAAAAGACTTAGACGACATGATAAATAAGGTGGTTTCAGGATCGAGCAGCTTAAGCTTTTCACTGATCGAGGTGCCATCAACGTTGGCAACGAAATGGCAGTTTAAACCAGTAATCCAGTATGGGCGTAATGCTTGGGAAACAATCTTTGGCCCGAGGAACGAGCCACCGATACCGATACTGACGATATCGGTAATGGCTTTGCCAGTGAAACCTTTCCATTGTCCTGAGGTGACTGAAGTGACAAACTGCTGCATCTTGTTCAGCGTTTGCTGTACTTCAGGAACGATATCTTGACCTTCGGCAACAATGGATTGCTCGGCGGTGCTGCGCAGTGCGGTATGTAACACGGCGCGCTTTTCTGTGGTGTTAATTATATCACCGGCAAACATCGCCTTGATTTTAGCGTCAAGCTTTGCCTCTTGCGCCAGTGTCTGCAGCAAGTTGAGTGTTTCAGGTGTCGCTCTATTTTTTGAATAATCTAAAAATAAGCCACAGGTAGAAAGCGACATGTTGCTAAAGCGTGCAGGATCGCCTGCAAAGAGTTCCCGCATATGCGGGATCTGATGGCTATGCGCTGCTAACGCTTGCCAAGTTGTGCTTTGGGTCAAGATAGTCATCGAATCGTCTCCGAAGATACTTAGTTTGCCAGTTTTGCCTTGAGCATGACTTCGAGTTTGCCTTGGTCGATGGCGAAGTTACGGATACCTTCTGCTAACTTGTCGACAGCCATAGGATCTTGGTTGAAGTCCCAGCGGAATTGCGCTTCGGTTAAAGGCTCACCGGCAGCAACTGTGGTGCTGGCAGGAATGAGTTTAGGTTGAATAGTAACTTGAGAGTTTGCCAGCTCTTCGAGTAATGAAGGGCCAATAGTCAGGCGATCACAGCCCGCTAATTCGATGATTTCACCGATATTACGGAAACTTGCACCCATGACTACTGTGTTATAGCCATGCTGTTTGTAGTAGTTGTAAATTTCAGTCACAGAAACAACACCTGGGTCATTTACTGCGTCATAGTCTTTACCTGTGTCTTTTTTGTACCAGTCGAGAATACGGCCAACGAATGGAGAAATTAAGTACACGCCAGCTTCTGCACAGGCACGTGCTTGAGCAAAGCTAAATAGTAGGGTTAAGTTACAGTTGATGCCTTCTTGCTCTAACTCTTTGGCGGCACAAATGCCTTCCCAAGTTGAGGCTAATTTGATCAGAATGCGAGATTTATCTACACCCGCTTCTTGGTACAGACGTACTAGCTTATGCGCTTTCGCAATGGATTTTTCTTTATCGAAGGATAAGCGGGCATCCACTTCGGTCGAAATACGGCCAGGGACCAGTTTTAAAATCTCGACACCAATGTTCACTGCAAGTTTATCGCTGGCATCATCAATCTGTTGCTCAATATCAGCACTTTGTAATTTAGCCCATGCGATAGCATTGTCGATTAAAGCACTGTACTCGGGAATTTGAGCCGCTTTTAAAATGAGTGATGGGTTGGTCGTTGCGTCTTCTGGCTGATAGCGTTTGATCGCTTCAATATCGCCAGTATCGGCCACAATCGTAGTGTATGACTTGAGTTGCTCTAATGTATTTGCCATGAAAAACATCCTTCTCAGATAGCGGTCTAAACTCAGAAATGAACTGATGACTATTAGAAGCGATTTTGCCAACTTTTCCAACCATCAATGTAAAAAAATTACAAAAATGGTAAAACTATATCGAATTTAGGCGAAAAGCTGTGATTGCATTACAACAGTGAGCTAAGCGTCATCAGATTGCATAGTGTAGATGTTATAAAAACAAAAAGTCGCTGCAAGCAGCGACTTTTAAATTCTTAATAGTGCAATTACTTCAGAACAGGTTGTTTTTCAGTAGTTGTCACGATAGCTTCGATGCGACGGTTAGCTGCATGAGCTTCTTTACTGTCACCAGCGACTAATGGCTTAGTGATACCGTAACCGTTAGAAGTTACACGGCTTTGGCTGATACCATATTTTTCAACAAGGATCTTAGCAACAGCGTCAGCACGCTTGTCAGACAGAGTCATGTTGTAGTCTGGTTTACCTACGTTAGAAGCGTGACCAGCAATTTCAACAGTGAATTCTGGGTTCTTGTTCAGGTAGTTAGCCAGTCTTTCGATGTCTTTGTAGTACTCTTTCTTCACTACTGCAGAATCGTTAGCAAACTGGATAGAACCTACATCTTCTTGCTTCTTAACGTTTTCATAGATAGTACAGCCAACAGAGTCAACTTTGTGAGTTGCTGGAGTCGCTGGACACTGATCTTTATCGTCGTAAACACCATCGTTGTCAGAGTCAACTGGCGTTGCTGCAACAACAGCTGCAGCTACTGGCGCAGCAGGAGATCCGAAACGGTAGCTTAATTCTAAGCCCCAGTAGTTGCTGTCAGCGTTTACTGGAACAATCGCATTGGCGCCTGCGTTATCGTCTAAGTTTTCGTAGCGACGGTATTTAGCTTGTAACTTCAGGTTATCGGTGAAGTTGTAGCCAACACCTGCACCGAAGTAAGGTGCAAAGTCGTTTTCGCTGTAAGAAGTAGAAACGCTACCAACGCGTTGGTTGTTTTCTAGGGTGTAGTACATTGCGCCGGCTTCAGCAGATAGGCTCCAACGGTTACCTAGTGGCCATACGCCAACTAAGCCAAGAGTTGCACCTTTAACGTCTGCATCATTGCCAATGCCTGCATAGGTCCAATCTGCACTACCTAGATCACGATAGCCGATTTCAGCACCAAAGTAGTCATTAAACATATAGCCTGCGAAGATGTCCCATGCGTATGGGTTGTCATCGCCGTTGTCAGTTGCAATGTGTTCATAGTTATTAACGCCTAAACCTGCACCAACATACCAAGGTGTTAACTCTTGAGATGCACTGGCAGCAAGTGGAAGCATTGATGTAAGCAAAACTACTTTTAATGTATTCTTCATCATTTTCTCTAAGTCCATTGTTTATGATTCTCCACCAATATGCTTTGCAGGTTTTATGCAAAACATTGCTAGCACTTAGTGTGGGGATCCTTTGGTATTGTAGCCAGCGATTAATTATCACTGCATTTGTTAAATTTTTCCAGTGCTTAGTCCAAAGTTTTTTTATGGAATAGCATGTTGTTATTTTTGATTAATGTTAAAAGGGCATCCCGAAGGATGCCCTAAATTGTTTTTTATTTGTTAATTCCGGATGTGATTAACGGGTCCAAATCCAATTTTCAATTTCAACAGGGTCAACACCATTTGCCTTAATATAGTTGCGATGATCAACGAGTCTTTGCAGCATGTCGGTTGTGATGGAAACGTGCTTGGTTTCGTCGATGACACCTTGCTGGAATAGTTTGTAAGCCATATCAATAACAAGGTGATAGCGAGAAGTGCCATTTCGAACACCCATATCAAATGGAGTGGTTGTTGAACCTTCTTCTTCGTAACCTTTAATTCTGAAGCGACGGCTTCCTTTGTAATCAAATATTAACTTTTTGATCGTATTTGGATAACCGTGATAGTTAAATACTACCCCTTTATCTTGGGTAAATATTTCATCCATCATCCATGGTTTTTCTTTAAATTTACGACTACCTAAACCATCGCTGCTTAATTCTGTCACGCTGACAAAGCGAATTCTGACTCTAGGTAATAGTTCACGAATAATCACTAAAGAGGCCATACATTCTTGAGTGACATAATCACCACAACCTGCAAGCACGATATCTGGATTTTCATCGGAAGCAAAATCCCACACCATGACGCCGTCTTTAGCTTGTTTACGCGCTTCTTCTAAACTGAGCCATTGTGGCAGTTCTTTTTTGCCTGCGACTAGGATGTTCAATTTGTCACGATCTGCAAAAGCGCGTTCGGTATAAACTAAGGTGCTGTTAGCATCCGCAGGTAAATAAGCAGAAATAATCTTTGGATGTTTTTCAAGCATCGCACCTAGGAATGATGGGTTCTGGTGCGAATAACCGTTGTGATCTTGACGTTCTAATAATGAAGAAAGTACCACGTTGCACGCCGGTAAAGGCTTACGGAAATGCACTCCTTGACTGGCGTAAACATACTTACAATATTGGTCAGCCATGGAGGATACGACCTGTGAGAAAGACTCATAGGTAGGGAACATTCCGTGACGTCCCGTCACTGTGTAGCCATGCAGCATACCAAACAGTAAGTTCTCTGAGAGCAACTCGAGTACTCGACCATCGCGAGACATGTCTTCGTCCCAGCTTTCAATTGGCCATTGCCATGCGCGGTCGGTTTCTTCAAATACTGCTTGCAGCTGGTTTGAATAGGTTTCATCTGGGCTGAAGATACGTAAGTTGCGTTGATCACGGTTCAATTTGAATGCGTCGCGCATCCATTGCCCCATTTTCAGCATAGAGTAACCGCGGTGTCCACGTGGTACTTCTGGGCCATAGCTGAGCTTTTCTAGATCTGGATTAGATAAGGCTCTGACGACTTCACCACCATAAGTGAGATGTTGGCGACCGCAAGCTAAATGTTTTGGCGGGATCAGTGAGCTAATATCGGCATCAAAAATCAGTTCACCCTGCCCGTTGATTTGGTAAAGCTCTTGGAATTGATAACTGGCTAACCAGCTATCCAGTGCAGCTAAGTGGCCTTTATCAGTGGCACATTTATTGACGATAACTTGGTGCGACTCGCAGTTACCTTCCAATTTCGTACCGTTATATTCGCTCACACCTGTCCAGCCCTTGGCGGTGCGCATTAAAATCACTGGCCAGCGAGGTTTGACAATATCTTCACCCTTACGTGCTCGAGTTTGAATATCGTTGATCATGCTATAAGCGGTATCCATGGCGGTCGCCATCTGAATGTAGATATCTTCTTCCGCTTCGCTGTCAACAATAATTGGGTGGTAGCCAAGACCGCGGAATTCAAGATCTAATTCTTCATGGCTCATGCGTCCCATACGGGTTGGGCCTGAAATCTTATAACCGTTGATATGTACGATAGGCAATACAGCACCGTTGGTTGCGGGTGAAACTAAGCGGTTGGCATACCAAGATGCTGCCAGAGGACCAGTTTCTGATTCACCGTCACCAACTAATACTGTAGCGATAAGATCTGGGTTGTCTAATACTGCGCCCCAGCCAACTGATAATGAATAACCTAATTCGCCGCCTTCAAGGATTTGACCTGGTGCTTCTGGGTTTGCATGGGAAGGATAACCATAGGCTGCAGAAAATTTCTTACAGATATCTTCGATGCCGGTTTCATTATAAGGAATGGTTTCTGGGTAGAAGTGGCTGAGTGAGCCTTCAATGAATAAGTTAGCTTGTACAGCAGGGAAGCCATGGCCTGGGCCAACTAAGTAAATGAAAGGACGATTATGTTTTACAATGAGTCGGTTGACGTTGGCATAGACAAAGTTGATACCTGGACAAGTTCCCCAGTGACCGAGCAAACGAGGCTTAATGTCCGAATGCGCAAGGGGGCGTTTGTGCAATACGTTTTGTTTTAGATAAATCTGAGACGTAGCGAGGAAGTTTGTGGCTCTTACATACTTTTTAAGAGCATTAATCTCATGTGTAGTCGTCATATTAAGCCTCATCGGAGCAGACGTAAGTGAATTATGTTTTCTTGGAGTTACTATATTTGTAATTTTCTTACAAAAATGTGTTCTACATCCAAATTTTAAAACTTGTGTCTGTGGTTAACGCATGTGGATTAAGTTTGTCAAAATGTTAATTTAATATTAACAGTGACTTATCTAGGCTTTACGAGTGTGAGCTTGTAGCTGTTTAACCATGCAAACCTAGGCTTGATCACATGAGTAATTTCGAATACTGTGCTATTTTGCTGCGTTGAATTCGGTAGCCGTGATGTTGTAAATTCACGGAAGGATAATTTGAAAGAATAAATCTACCGATATTCTTACCTTTATTTGGAAGGATTCATTCACCACAAATGTTGCACCTCGCTTAATTATAGGTGGGGGAGGGCATTTGCTACGGGAAGAAGTAAAATAATATGCTAGAAACCATTGTAAACTTTTTGAACGCACTGCTCTGGGGCAAATTGCTCGTATACGGACTGGTGGGTGCGGGTCTTTATTTCACCTTACGACTTGTATTTATTCAAATTACGCATTTCAAACACTCTCTTAAAGTGATGACCATGAGCCGTCAAGGTTGCGAGAGTGGTCTGTCTTCATTTCAAGTCTTTTGTACTAGTATGGCGGCCCGTGTGGGGGCTGGAAACATGGCTGGGGTGGCAGTGGCTATTGGCGCAGCTGGACCTGGCGCTGTATTCTGGATGTGGCTTATTGCCATACTAGGTATGGCGACGGCTATGGTGGAGTCGACTCTTGCGCAAGTATATAAGGTGCGTGACACCAACGGTCAATTCCGCGGCGGCCCTTCCTATTATATGGAGAAAGGGCTTGGTCAGAGATGGATGGGAGTGTTGTTTGCTTTCTTCCTGATCATTGCCTTTGGTCTGGTGTTTAACGCGGTGCAAGCGAATACCATTACGGGGGCAATGGAGCGGGTGTTTGGCTTCAATCCAACCTATGTGGGTATAGGCTTAGTGTTAGCCAGTGGCTTTGTGATTGTCGGTGGATTACGTAAAGTTGCTCGAGTGTCTGAGTTTATCGTGCCTATCATGGCGCTGGCTTATATTCTGATCGCTTTCATTATTGTGCTTTTCAACTTAGAACAATTACCTGCTGTAATAAGTTTGATTGTAAAGAGTGCTTTCGGTTGGCAAGAGGCTGCTGCGGGCGGTGTTGCTTATACTGTTGCACAAGCTATGCAAGCGGGGATTGCCCGTGGTCTGTTCTCAAACGAGGCGGGGATGGGGAGCGCTGCAAACGTTGCTGCTAGTGCGTCACCGAATCCTAACCATCCAGCATCTCAAGGTTTTGTGCAGATGATGGGAGTGTTTGTCGATACCATCGTTATCTGTACTGCAACTGCGGCAATTATTTTACTTTCAGGCGATATCGGTTCTAGTGAAGACGGCATTCGTCTCACCATCAATGCGATGTCAAACCACGTTGGAGACTGGGGCGGCGCCTTTATCGCGATAGCCATTTTCCTATTCTGCTTTACCTCTATCATTGCTAACTATTCCTACGCGGAAACCAATGTGATGTTCTTGACGGGCAACAGCACTAAGGCGTTACCGCTATTCCGTCTGTGCGTATTGGGCATGGTGATGTTTGGTGCTGTAGCCAAAATCAGCTTAGTGTGGAACTTAGCTGACGTGTCTATGGGGCTGATGGCCACGGTCAATATCATTGCATTGCTGTTGCTATCGGGTCTCGCGATACGGGTTATTAATGATTACTGTGAACAATTGAAGAGTGGCAAAATGCCTGAGTTCGATCGCAGTAAGTTCCCTGAGCTAATGGAACAACTCGATGATGGTATTTGGCAGGATAATAGTGCTAACGAGCAGGCGAAAACGCGTACAGAATCTGCGCTGAGTCGCTAAACTCAAGTTCACTGATTAGTGCTATCGGAAAAACCACGTCATCCGTACGTGGTTTTTTTATACCTGTTCAGTATCATAGTGGCGTATTTTATTTGTTGGAGCGTGTTAATGTTGATTTTGGTTTCACCGGCGAAAACCCTAGATTTTGAGCAACCTCCTTTGACTCAAACCCATACTCGGCCCGATTTTTTAGCTTATAGCCAAGAACTCATTCAAGTCTGCCAACGGTTAACCCCGAGTGACATTGCAACATTAATGAAGGTGAGCGATAACATCGCGGGCTTAAATGCCGCGCGTTTTGGTGAGTGGACACCCGACTACAGTATTGCCAACGCCAAACAGGCGATTTTTGCTTTTCGGGGGGATGTGTATACGGGGGTTGATGCCGATACGTTGACGCCTGAACAGCTCGAACGTACCCAGTCACAATTGCGTATTTTATCTGGGCTCTATGGTTTACTGCGACCCTTGGATTTGATTTTACCTTACCGTTTAGAAATGGGGACTGCGCTTGCCAATCCTAAAGGTAAGAATCTCTACGATTTCTGGGGCAATATTCTCACCGAAGCGGTCAATCGTGCCGTTGCAGAGCAGGGGGATGAGCTGATAATTAACCTTGCATCGAATGAATATTTTAAAGCGGTTAAACCAAAGCAATTAACTGGGCAATTAATCACTCCAGTATTTAAAGATTTTAAAAATGGCCAATATAAAGTCATCAGTTTCTTTGCGAAAAAAGCGCGGGGAATGATGGCAAGATATATCATTGATCAGCAAGTCAGTTCGATTGATGAATTAAAAGCGTTTGATGTGGCCGGTTATTACTACAGTGAAGAATTGAGTAAACCGAATGAGCCAACATTCTTGCGTGAAGCGCAGTAACCTATTACGGTTTAAATAAAAAGAGCAGCTTAGGCTGCTCTTTTTATGAGTGAATGATTTACTTATGAGGCTTATTTCGATTCAGTGCTAATGGGAGTTAACACTAAATTCGAGTTTGCCATGATATAAGCAAATTGAGCGTACGCAGCCACATTTTGTGCCAGCGCCTTAGGGTCTATTTTATCTAAGGTATCGTTAGGGGTGTGGTGATAATCGAAGTAATCGTGGCCATCCTGTCTTAATGAGGCAACTGGTACGCCCAATGCGGGCAACATGGAGACATCTGGCCCACCAGAGGCTTGATTATTACCAAGGGCGACACCGTTGTATGTCATTGGCTTTATGCTCTGTTGGACTTGGGCGAAAACGCTGTCACTTACCTTAGTGTCAATTTGATAAATCGGGCCTGCGCCAAAGTCCGATTCGGCAGCAATATAATGCAGAGGTAGCTCGGCTTTGTGCGCTTCAGCATAAGCCTTGCCTCCCACTAAACCAATTTCTTCGGCAGCGTAAAGTACCACTCGTACCGTACGAGCGGGCTTTTGCGGAAGATCTTGAATATGTTTTGCTGCTGCCGTCACAATGGCAACGCCTGCGCCATCATCAATCGCGCCTGTACCTTCGTCCCAGGAATCTAAATGGGCGCCAATCAACACGATTTCGTCAGGTTTACTACTGCCAGTGACTTCTGCAATCACATTGTAGGATGTGTTGGTGCCTAAATCCTTTGGTGACATATGTAGTTCGAGCACCGCGTTTGGATCGCGTTTTAACATCGCATCTACTAAGTCTGCATCGGGATTAGACATCGCTGCGGCTGGGATTTTAGGCACGCCATCTTGATAACGCATCACACCAGTGTGCGCCATGCGGTCATGATCGGTGCCAATTGAGCGAATGACGATTGCTACGGCTCCCTTTTGTGCGGCTGCGACTGCGCCTTTTGAGCGGCCGCCGACACTTTTGCCATAACCTTCACCAGTGATGTGACGTTCGGTCTTTTGGTCGATAAAGGCAATCTTGCCTTTTACATCTTCTGGATTTGCCGCTTGTAGTGCCGCAAGGCTATCAAAACGAGCAATTTTGGCTTGAATGCCTTCGGCTGGCGTGGCAATACTGCCCCCTAAGGCTGTTATCACTAAAGGCTGTTCTACCGGCGAGATCATCTTGGCTTTGGCTTCACCGCGTTCCCAAATCGGAACTTGTACAGGCTCTTTATAAACCTTATCAAACCCAAGACTTGTTAACTTATTCATTGCCCAGTTCACGGCAATAATGTCTTTTGGGCTGCCAGCTAAGCGAGGGCCGACTTCTACAGTGAGGGATTCGACTATGTCATATCCCAAGGATGACGCTAATGCGGTTTGCTGCAATTGAGCCGGAATATCGTTTTTTACGGGTGTTTCTACGTGAGTTTGGCAGGCGCTCAAACCGCCAATAAATAGCCCAGTTATTAGTGTTGTTTGGTAGGATTTCATAGGTTTCCTTTATTTTTATTAAGCATGTCCCATTTTTGAAAACAATCTAGCAAAAAGTGTGCTTTATGTCCCGACTATATCTGTAAGGCAACGCTATATTAGCGCAGGGGTTAGTTTTAGGAGAAAAAGTGCGTAATGAATATTGAATTGATGCAGGAGCGAGCCGATCATGCCGTAGTGCTATTAAAAGCACTCGCAAACGAACGCCGTTTATTTATCCTTTGTTATTTATTGAACGAAGGTGAAATGTGCGTTGGCGAAATGAATAAAAAATTAGGCTTAAGTCAATCGGCACTATCACAACACCTTGCTTGGTTGCGCAAAGATAATTTAGTAACCACACGCAAAGAAGCGCAAACCGTATTCTATTCGCTTAAGAGTGATGAAGTGCGTGAGATGATCCATTTGCTGAACAATATTTATTGTCATTAATGGTAATCATCAGATATAAAAAAACCGGCAATTGCCGGTTTTTTTTATTTACTAAGAAAATTAAGCAGCTAGTGCTTTGATCTTAGCATTCAAACGAGCCTTATGACGGGCAGCTTTATTCTTGTGAATAAGGCCTTTAGTCGCCATACGGTCAACGATTGGTTGTGCAGCAGCGAAAGCTTCGGTTGCTGTTTTGTGATCGCCAGCTTTGATAGCAGCGATAACTTTTTTAACGTATGTACGTAACATTGAGCGACGGCTGGCGTTGTGCTGACGACGCTTTTCAGATTGAAGCGCGCGCTTCTTTGCAGACTTGCTATTAGCCAAGGTGCAACTCCTAAAAACTGGATTTGATACTTTTAAAGGCCGAGGAATATGCCTGCATTTAGTCACTTTGTCAATGACTATGATTGAATAATCATCATAAAGATAAATTAATTCAACCCGCCTTGGCTATCTTCAACCCAACTCGTGTAATATGTGGCGCAATTCTAACAGCTATTGCCGCAGTGTGACAGAGCCTGAGTCGATTTTTTGAGATGAATCACCTAATCCATTCGATGTAGGTCTGGGGGACGTTTGAGTAAAAAATTATTGAAATCTGGCATGATTGTTAGTGCTATGACGTTGATTTCTCGTGTTTTAGGTTTGGTTCGAGATGTAGTTGTTGCCAATTTAATGGGGGCAGGGACAAGCGCCGACGTTTTTTTCTTCGCCAATAAAATTCCTAACTTTTTACGTCGATTATTTGCCGAGGGCGCTTTTGCTCAGGCATTTGTTCCGGTACTGACCGAATATCAGGAAAAACACACTTCGGACGAGACTCGAGAGTTACTCAGTAAAGTGGCGGGGACCTTAGGGCTATTGGTGACGATTGTAACTCTTGTCGGAGTCATCGCATCCCCCGTATTGTCGGCCTTATTTGGTGGCGGCTGGTTTGTGGCTTGGCTTAACAATGAGCCCGATGGCGCCAAGTTTGAGCTGGCAACCGTTGTGCTTAAAATCACCTTCCCGTATTTGTGGTTTATCACCTTTACCGCGTTAGCAGGGTCCATCCTAAATACCCGTGGGCGGTTTGCGGTATCGGCATTTACCCCAGTATTCTTAAACGTGGCCATTATTACGGCTGCCATGTTTTTTGCACCTACGTCTTCTCAGCCTGAAATTACCTTGGCATGGGGGGTATTTTGTGGTGGTTTAATTCAGTTTTTATTCCAAATTCCCTTTTTGCTAAGGGAAAAGGCTCTCGTTAAACCTTCATGGGGCTGGAATCATCCTGGGGTCGTGAAGATCAGAACCTTAATGATCCCTGCACTATTTGGAGTTTCGGTTTCACAAATCAATCTGTTATTCGATACTTTTATCGCCAGCTTCCTGATGACGGGCTCTATCAGCTGGTTGTACTATTCGGACCGTTTATTGGAATTTCCACTCGGTTTATTTGGTATTGCCATTGGTACCGTGATTTTACCGGCTTTATCTCGAAATCATGTAAATGCAGAAGGTGATGGCTTTGGTAAAACCATGGATTGGGGCATCAAGGCGATTCTGTTATTAGGATTACCCGCCATGATGGGGCTGATTGTGCTCGCCCAACCTATGTTGATGGTGCTGTTTATGCGTGGTGCCTTCTCTATCCAAGACGTTGAGATGGCATCCTACAGCTTGATGGCTTATGGCAGTGGTTTACTCAGCTTTATGCTTATTAAAGTGTTAGCGCCTGGATATTACTCGCGCCAAGACACTAAGACCCCTGTGCGTTACGGCATTATCGCCATGATTACCAATATGGGCTTTAACTTGATCTTTGCGATTCCCTTTGGTTATGTCGGCTTAGCGATTGCGACATCGATGTCGGCTTTACTGAATGCCACTCTTTTATATCGTGGCCTACATAAGGCGGGTGTTTACCGAATTTCTAAGCCAACAATGGTGTTTTTCCTTAAAGCCGTGGTTTCGGCAGCCTTGATGGTGGTAGTCTTGTACTACTTCTTACCTTCACAATCCCAATGGTTGGAATGGCAGCTGGTTGGGCGTGCTAAGGCTTTGATTGGTTTGATTGCTGTTGGCGCTATGACGTATTTACTTGGCTTATTGGCGTTAGGAATTCGTCCTTGGTCAATGAAACGGGGAGTTTGATTGCTGATTCTTATCGTTAGCTGTTATATAATCAGCCGATTTGCGCTTGGCAGTTGTCTAAAGTTATGGAATTAATCCGCGGTATACATAACATTTTGTCATCTCACCATGGCTGTGTGCTGACGATAGGTAATTTTGATGGCGTGCATCGCGGCCATGCGCAGGTGATTGCCAATCTGGTGCAAAAGGCCAAGCAGCTTTCATTACCTCCGACAGTGATGACGTTTGAGCCTCAACCACAGGAGTTATTCCGTGGTGAGAATGCGCCCGCGCGTCTGAGCTTATTGCGGGACAAAATCATCCTGTTAGATGAGTTAGGCGTTGAACGGTTAGTGTGTGTTAACTTCAACCGTGCCTTTGCAGACCAACCGGCGGAGCATTTCATCGAAGAACTGCTGGTGCGCAAGCTCGGGGTGAAATACCTCGTCGTTGGCGATGACTTTTGCTTCGGTCAAGGCCGAAAAGGCAATTTTGAAATGCTGATGCAGGCGGGAGCTCGTTATGGTTTTACCGTGGTTAGCACCCAGAGTTTTATGGTGGGTTCGCAACGTGTGAGTTCGACCGCGGTAAGAGAACAATTGGCTAAAGGGAACCTAGAGCAGGCAAGACGCCTACTCGGTCATCCCTTTACCTTAAGCGGCCGTGTGGCCCATGGCCAAAAAATTGGCCGAACCATAGGTTTTCCCACCGCCAATATTGCCCTCAAACGCAATGTGGTGCCCGTGCGCGGGGTGTTTGCGGTGAAACTCTATTGGGATGAGAGCGATATTTATGAAGGGGTTGCCAACATTGGTTTCCGCCCGACCGTAAATGGTCAAGTTTGTCAGCTTGAGGTGCATCTTTTTGATTTTGAAGGTGACATTTATGGCAAGCATGTTGAGGTTGAGTTAGTGGCAAAACTTCGCGATGAACAACCCTTTGATTCATTGGATGCACTAAAACAACAGATTTTGAATGATGCAAATGAGGCCAGAGCTTTATTTGGTAACGATGCAGGCTGATATTTATCAGTTTAATTAACGGTATAGGATCAATGAGCGACTATAAATTTACTTTGAATTTGCCGGAAACTGAGTTTCCGATGCGTGGTAATTTGGCAAATCGCGAGCCAGAGATGTTAGAGCGCTGGACGAAAGACGGTCTGTATCAGCAGATCCGTGATAGCCGAATTGGCCGCACACCTTTTATTTTGCATGACGGCCCACCGTATGCGAACGGCAGCATTCATATTGGTCACTCAGTCAACAAAATTCTTAAGGACATTATTGTTAAGTCAAAAACCATGTCAGGTTTTGACGCGCCTTATGTGCCTGGTTGGGATTGCCACGGTCTGCCAATTGAACTGAAAGTTGAGCAAAAAGTCGGTAAGCCTGGTCAAAAAATTTCAGCGGCCGAATTCCGTGAGGAATGCCGTAAATATGCTGCCGAGCAAGTCGATGGCCAACGTGCTGACTTTATTCGTTTAGGCGTGCTGGGTGATTGGCAAAAGCCTTATTTAACGATGGACTTTGCTACCGAAGCCAATATCGTACGCTCTTTATCTAAAGTGATTGAAAACGGTCACTTACATAAAGGTGTTAAACCTGTTCATTGGTGTACAGACTGTGGTTCTGCATTGGCTGAAGCCGAGGTGGAATACGAGGATAAAACCTCTCCCGCTATCGATGTGGCCTTTACTGCGACTGACAGCAAAGCCGTTGCCGCTCAATTTGGTGTAAGCGATTACTCACATCCTGTCGCTATGGTGATTTGGACTACCACTCCTTGGACGCTGCCTGCTAACCGTGCGTTATCTATCAGCCCAGAGCTTGATTACAGCTTGGTTGAATTTGCGAAAGAGGGCGCGACTCACGCAGTTATTCTGGCCGACGTGTTAGTTGAAGCTTGCATGACGCGTTACGGCGCCGAGAGCCACAACGTGTTAGGTAAAGTTAAAGGCGCAGCACTTGAGCTGGTTCGCTTTAAACATCCATTCTTAGCCTTTGACGTACCTGCGATTTTAGGCGACCACGTGACGACTGACGCGGGTACGGGTGTGGTTCACACGGCACCTGGCCATGGTCAAGACGACTTCGTGGTTGGTCAAAAATACGGCTTAGAAGTGGCCAACCCTGTTGGCGATAACGGCGTTTACAAACCAGACACTGAGTTTTTTGCCGGTCAACACGTATTTAAAGCAAACGACAATGTGGTTGCACTGCTGAAAGAAAAAGGCGCGCTATTACACCATGTTGCGTACCGTCACAGCTATCCACACTGCTGGCGCCATAAAACGCCTATTATCTTCCGTGCTACGCCGCAATGGTTTATCTCAATGGATAACCAAAACCTGCGCAAGCAAGCATTAAGCGAAATTGAGCAGACTCAGTGGATCCCTGACTGGGGCCAAAGCCGTATCGAGAAGATGGTTGAGAATCGTCCTGATTGGTGTATCTCCCGTCAACGTACTTGGGGCGTGCCAATTACCTTATTCGTACACCGCGAAACTGAAGAGCTGCACCCTGACAGCGTGTCGTTAATGGCACGTGTGGCCAACCGCATTGAGCAAGAAGGCATTCAAGCTTGGTGGGATCTCGATGCTGCCGAATTACTGGGTGAAGAAGCAGAACAATACCGCAAAGTGACCGATACCTTAGACGTATGGTACGACTCAGGTTCAACCTTTGCTTCTGTGGTAGGCGCGCGCCCAGAGTTTCATGGTCATGGTGTCGATTTATACCTTGAAGGTAGCGATCAACACCGTGGTTGGTTTATGTCGTCATTGATGATTTCTACTGCTATGACTGGCAAAGCACCTTACAAGCAAGTGCTGACCCACGGCTTTACCGTTGATGGTAAAGGTCGCAAGATGTCGAAATCTATCGGTAACGTTATTGCGCCTCAGCAAGTGACTAACAAGCTAGGTGCGGATATTCTGCGTCTTTGGGTTGCTGCAACCGACTACAGCGGTGAAATGACAGTATCGGATGAAATCTTAAACCGTAGCGCCGATGCTTATCGCCGTATTCGTAACACCGCTCGTTTCTTACTGGCGAATCTTAATGGCTTCGACCCAGCTAAGGACTTAGTGGCTGTAGAAGATATGGTGGCGTTAGACCGCTGGGCGGTGCGCCGCGCAGCAGCGCTGCAGCAAGAAATCATTGAAGCTTATGAGCAATATAACTTCCATATTGTGACGCAAAAGCTGATGCAGTTCTGCTCGGTTGAGCTAGGTAGCTTCTACTTAGACATCATCAAAGACCGTCAATATACCGCTAAGCAAGAGGGCCATGCCCGCCGTAGCTGCCAATCTGCACTGTTCCACATTGCTGAGGCTATGGTGCGTTGGATTGCGCCAATCCTGAGCTTTACTGCCGACGAAGTGTGGCAATTACTGCCTGGTCAACGTAATGCTTACGTGTTTACCCAAGAATGGTACCAAGATCTGCAATCTATCACTTTAGATACTGATTTAAGTGATGCGTACTGGGAAAATCTGCTGACTGTGCGTAACGAAGTCAACAAGGTTATCGAGCAAGCGCGCCGCGATAAACGTATTGGCGGCTCCTTGGAAGCCGAAGTCACGCTGTTTGCCGATGCTGCTTTAACTGAGCAGTTAACGCACATTGGTGATGAGCTGCGTTTCGTCCTATTAACTTCAGAAGCCAAAGTATTGCCATTGGCAGATGCGACAAGCGATGCCGTTGAAACTGAATTGGCTTCATTGAAGTTAGTGGTAAATGCAACAACAGCAGAGAAATGCGAACGTTGTTGGCACCACAGGGAAGAAGTGGGCAAGATTGAGGCTCATCCAACGCTGTGCCATCGCTGCGTAACCAATATTGAAGGTGACGGCGAAGTTCGTCTGTTTGCGTAAAGGATCTGTATGCCATTAACTTGGAAAGACAGTGGCTTACGTTGGTATTGGGTAGTTGTATTGGTGTTTTTGGCCGATCAACTATCCAAACAATGGGTCTTAGCCAATTTTGATTTGTTCGAATCGGTGAAGTTATTACCTTTTTTTAATTTCACCTATGTACGTAACTATGGCGCCGCATTTAGCTTTTTAAGTGAAGCAGGCGGTTGGCAACGTTGGTTATTTACCTTAGTGGCTGTTGGTTTCAGTACCTTGTTGACTGTGTGGCTGCGCAAGCAATCGGCATCCCTCTGGAAGTTAAACTTGGCTTACACCTTAGTGATTGGTGGCGCCCTAGGTAACTTAATCGATCGATTGATGCACGGTTTTGTGGTGGATTTTATCGATTTTTATTGGGGTAAGAGCCATTATCCCGCCTTTAATATCGCCGATTCCGCGATTTTTATCGGCGCAGTGCTGATCATTTGGGATTCGTTTTTTAACAGCAAATCCGAACAAGATAAAACCGAAGAGGTGAAGTAGTGACTGTGACACGTTCGTTATTGTGCCATATGAATATTGTGCTTGAAGATGGTTCGACCGCCGATAGCACTAAAGCCTCGGGTAAGCCAGCACGCCTTAATATCGGCGATGGTACTTTAAGCCCTGCATTTGAAGCGCAACTTGTTTCCTTGAATCTAGGCGATAAGCACAGCTTTACGCTTGAAGCGGTCGATGCCTTTGGTGAGTCAAATCCCGATGCGATTCATTATATGGATAGAACCCGCTTCCCAGCCGATATGGAGCTTGAAGTTGGTGTTATCGTCAGTTTCGCAGGCCCTGGCGGCAGTGAGATCCCCGGAATCGTGCGTGAGGTTGCTGGCGATTCGATTACGGTCGATCTCAATCACCCTCTAGCGGGACGCAAAGTGACATTTGAACTCGACGTGGTGAAGGTACTGTAAGATGAAATTAGATCCTACCAGCCCAAGTTTAAATATTATGCTGGCCAATCCTCGCGGCTTTTGTGCTGGTGTGGATCGCGCCATTAGTATTGTCGAGCGCGCACTCGAGTTATTTTCGCCGCCGATTTATGTTCGCCATGAAGTCGTGCATAACCGCTATGTAGTGCAAAATCTGAAGGACCGCGGTGCCGTTTTTGTTGAAGAGTTAGACCAAGTACCAGATAACAATATTGTTATTTTCAGTGCTCATGGAGTTTCTCAGGCAGTGCGTGCCGAGGCTAAGGCGCGTGGGCTGCGAGTTTTCGATGCGACTTGTCCATTAGTCACCAAAGTGCATTTGCAGGTCACCCGTGCGAGCCGAAAGGGGATTGAATGCATTTTGATTGGCCATGAGGGACATCCAGAGGTGGAAGGCACCATGGGGCAATACGATAACCCTAATGGTGGTGTTTATCTGATTGAATCTCCTGCAGATGTCGAAACTTTAGAAGTTCGTGATCCAAATAACCTCTGCTTCGTGACTCAAACGACGCTCTCGGTAGATGATACCCTCGATATTATCACGGCATTGCAAAAGCGTTTTCCTTCGATTGAAGGTCCACGTAAGGATGATATTTGTTATGCGACGCAAAACCGTCAGGATGCAGTGCGTAATTTATCGGCCGATGTGGATTTGTTAATTGTGGTCGGTTCGAAAAACAGTTCTAACTCTAACCGCTTGCGTGAATTGGCATTAAAAACCGGAACTCAATCTTATCTGGTTGATACCGCGGATGATATCGATTCATCTTGGTTTGAAAATGTGACTAAAGTTGCGGTGACCGCTGGCGCATCGGCACCAGAAGTGCTGGTTCAGCAGGTGGTTCAAGCGATTGCAAAATTAGCACCGAGTGTCGTCACCGAAGTTGAAGGGCGTAAAGAAGATACCGTCTTTGCCGTACCTGCGGAATTACGCTAGTTCATTCGAATCAATATGATAATAAAAAAGAGGCCAATGGCCTCTTTTTTATTATCAAAATTCACCAAATACAAACAAGGAATAATGGAATTAGCGCTTATATGCTATTGTTACTGGCTACTTACATTTTACTCATCTATTATTAACTGCTAGCAATATTTTTATCGTAAGATTAAGATTTAAAAGGGTAAATAGCTGAAAAGCTTGTCAAAAATATGACTAAATTCGAACGATTGACGCATAACAGAATTCAACGGGGCTTCTCTTTAATTGAAGTGCTTGTCGCATTGGTGATTCTAGTGATTGGCTTGATCGGTATTTTTAATTTACACATTGTGGCTAAACGCGGCAGCTTTGAGTCATTTCAACAGACTCAAGCATCTTACTATGCCACTGACATCATTAATAGAATGAAGCTCAATCGTACCCAGCTGACTAGTTATGAGGGAACATATAATTTTGAAGAACCTCCTTCTATGGCGGAGAATTGTGAAGCTCAGCTATGTTCTCCTGAGCAAATGGCGACATGGGACAAATACGATTGGGGCCGTGCTTTATTTGGTTCTTTAGAGGTTGTTGGGGGGCAAAATGTTGGAGGGTTAGATACTCCAACAGCTTGTGTGCAGGTTAGTGGAAATGATGTTTTAGTTGTGATCGTTTGGAAAGGGATCCGTAGCACAAACATTGATACTTCAGCAGTTGAGGATATATCTGGGGGATGTGATTCAGAGGCGGAAACGCCAAATCGTCGTATTTTTTCAATAAGAACAGTGATTATATAGATGAAATGTTCAAGAACGTTAGCCTCTACTCATTCAGCTAGAACCAACCAACGAGGTTTATCACTCGTCGAGTTAATGGTTGCCATGGTTATTGGTCTGTTTTTAACTGCTGGCGTTTTTACGATGTTCAGTATGTCTTCTTCTAATGTCACCACCACTAGTCAGTTTAATCAATTGCAGGAAAATGGCCGTATTGCTTTAGCTATATTAGAACGCGATATTACCCAGCTAGCTTTTATGGGGGATATGACAGGTACCGATTTTATTATTGGCACGAATACTACTGATGAAGTGCCTACTCTGTCATCAGATTGTATAGGTGCAGGCTTGAATAACGGAACTTTGCCTAATACTCAATCCGCACACTTCAGAAGGCTTTGGGGTTATGAGTCAGTATCCTCTGAAAGTTTGAGCTGTATTTCAAGTTCTAATGTTTATGCTGGCATAGATAAAAAAGGCACTGATGTATTGCAGCTTAAACGCTTACTCGGGCCAAGTGTTGCAGAGGGGAATGATTCCGCCATTTTCATTGCTGTAAACTCGACTGAAGCAGTGTTTTTTGTAGGCGATAAGCCGGTTTTACTTCCTGATAATTCACGAATTTGGGAGTACCAACACCATGTCTATTTTATTGCCAATGATGCTAGTGGTATTCCTATCCTACGGCGTAAAACTTTAACGAGTTCAGGTATGAGCAACGATGAACAGCTTGTTGAGGGGATTGAAAATATTCGGTATTTATATGGATTTGATAATGATGGTGATAGTACTCCGGACAGTTTTATGCCAGCTAAAGATGTCACAACGCTTATGTGGGATAATGAAGGATTTCAGCGTTTAGTGGCGATTAAGGTATTTCTACTGGTTCGTTCAATCAATGAGGATAAAACCTACAGCAATGATACAGAATATCAATTAGGCGATAAAACAATTAAGGCTCCTGCTGACCATTACCGCCGTAAAATATTATCGACGACAATCGTATTAGAAAACCCTGTACTAATACGTAGCTAATTGAGGATTAAGATGAGAAGGCAGAAGGGTGTTGTACTATTTTTTGCACTGATTGTGCTTATCATAATGACAGTGATAGGCGTTGCTTTAGCTGTTAATTCAACACAATCTCTTCGAATGGCTGGGGCTGGAGCTGAGCGGATTGAAGCAAAAGCGATTGCAGATGGTGGGCTGGAACAAGTTATTGATGACTACTCTGGTGCAAAACTTGCTAATTTAGCCGATGTTAAGGATGAATCCGTTTTACCTTCCTCTCAAAAATTCGAGACCTCTCAAAAATTAGTACCATTACCCGAAACTGGTGTTCGTGATGTGGGGTGTCAGCGCACAACAAATGCAACCAGTGCAGATTTGATTAGCTGTAGGCGGGTAGAAGTGAGTAGTTCCGTAGAATTTGGACGGAATAAGCTCGGTTCTCTAACGGTTGTCTCTGGTGTCGAGCAGCAAGTGCTAACGGGAAACTAATTTATGTTTAAAAAAATATTGTGTGCCCTGAGTGTTACTTTTGTGGTCATTGCAGGGCAAATCCATGCAGACGATACCGAGCTATATCTAGTCGACTCGAGTGTGAAAACTGGCAAGCGTCCGCAGATACTCATTATCTTTGATAACTCAGGCAGTATGTCAACTGAAGATACTAATGTTGTCAGTTCCTATTGCTCAGCAGCTGACCAAGCTGCGAGTAACTGTACTTATCCAGATGGGTTTGCTACCTATTTAGAGGGTTATTCAGGCTATATCAGTCAAAAAGGGATTTATTGGAATGCCGGGGGAATTGATAATACGAGTAACGCCCCAACACCAGATTCACCTAATGATTCCCGTCGTTTTTATGCCGATAACAATAACTGTAATAAGGCCAAAATCGCCCTAGAGTCACGGGGGCGTTACACTGGGTTGTTAAGGGAGTTTAAGGCGAGTGGCCAAAGCGGCAAATGGACGGCATTGGCTGAAAACGAAGGTTTTAACCAGGGGCAAATTGTTGATTGCTATCAAGATATTATTGAGGGTGATCCCATAAACCCCGGTAGGTATAAACAGGGAAATACTTACAATAACTTTGCCGATGGATATCCCATTGATGCAAAAGCAATGTATACCACAGCCACCGATAGTGACGCTCAAAAAGATAGTTTAGATAAAACGGATTTTGGTAAGGGATCGCCAGTTACTTTATATACCGCGCATTATTTGGTTTGGTATAAGTGGGTGACTACGACTACCGAGGGACAAAATAGCGGCGGAACAGGCTCTAGACTTGATGTGGCTAAAGCCGCAATTGACTCGGCCTTAACAGATTTAAACATAGACATTGACGCTGGTCTGGCGGTCTTTAACCTCAACTACGCCGCTGAAGGGGATGCTGATGGTGGTCGCATCGTATCGTCCATTAAGCAATTAACCAGCGCGAATCAAACATCGCTGATGTCCTTGATTAATGGTATGCCCGCACAAACTAATACCCCACTATGTGAAACATTATATGAAGCCCATCAATATTTTAGTGGTGGTGATGTGACTTTTGGCAATAAGGATGCTAATGCGAAAGGAAACGATAAAATTGATGGATATGTGCCTAATAGTCCGCCAAGCATCTTATCTACAGGTAAATACACTACGCCATTTAAAAAATGTCCCGATACGGCTTATATCATCTACATTACCGACGGTGCACCAACATTAGATCATTCGGCCGATGCTAAAGTACTCGATTTGACAGGCAAAGCTGAAGTGGCTGCGGATTACTCTGGATTTGAGTTTACAAATGATAAAGGTGAAAAAGAAAACAGCTATCTTCCTGCTTTAGCCGCCTATATGGCAAATAATGACCTAGTTAAAGGTGTTACAGACGCTACTGGAATTGATAACAAGCAGAATGTGCGTACTTTTACCATAGGTTTCACTGATGGTGCTGACGTTGCAGCAAAATTGCTGGAAGAAACCGCTTTTAGGGGGGGGAATCCACGAGAACTTAAAAATGGGAATTTGGTCTCTAAAGGCTACTATAGAGCCGCAACAGGATTGGATTTGATTCAAGCTTTGGATGACGCATTAAAGTCAATTTTATCAATCGACTCTTCCTTCACTTCTCCAAGCATTGCCAGTAATAATTTTGATAAAACCCAAACCTATAACTCGGCTTATTTTGCGATGTTTTTACCTGGAGAAGGCCCTCGCTGGAGCGGCAATTTAAAAAAATTGAAAGTGAATTCAGCGGGTGAAATTGTTGGCCCAGGTGGTGACACAAATGCAATTGATAGCAATGGTAATATCTCTGCTTCAACTTGCACTTATTGGAATGTTTGTGCCGCTGGTTCGCCAGATGGAAATAAAGTTAATTCGGGCGGAGTGTTACCTATATTAAGAGAATCCCTTAAGGATCGTAAGCTTAAATCATTGAGTGGCAGTAATATTGTTAATATTACTGCTACAAGTTTTGTTAGTGATTATTCACAAGCCGATCTTGATTGGTTATACGGTGTCGACGTTGATGATGATAACAATAGTGGCAGCAATACGGATGCTAGAGAAGATATTATGGGCGATCCGCTTCATTCTAAGCCGCTAGCGATTAACTTTGGTAAAAAAGGTGCTGATTTAGATGTGCGAGTATTGGTTGGCACTAACCAAGGCTTAGTGCACATGTTTAAGGATTCCGATACCGGCAGCAATGATTTCAATATTGGTAGCGTTAAAGAGTCATGGGCATTTATCCCTCCTGAATTATGGGGAAATGTCCCTAAATTAAGGCAAAATCCACCTATAGGTGAACATAGTGTTTATGGTATGGATTTGTCACCCGTGGCATATACTGAGACCAATGAAAATGGTGAAGTTAATAAAGCATGGGTGTTTTTAGGTATGCGTCGAGGTGGAAGTTCATATTATGCCCTCGATATCACCACTCCAGATTCGCCAATCTTTAAGTGGAAAATTGATTCATCTACCAGTGGTCTCGCAAAGCTTGGCCAATCTTGGTCTGAACCTTTAGTGACATTCATTCCAGGTCACGAAACGCCTGTGTTGATATTCGGTGGGGGGTTAGCTTCGGCTACCGGAAGTGGTGAAGCCATTTATATTGTTGATGCAAATAAGGGGACTTTTATCCATAGTTTCACTGCCGATGGAATGAACAGTGTGCCGAATAAGGTTGCTGTGTTAGATAGCAATAATGATGGTTACACTGACCGTATTTATGCCACTGATATTGCTGGTAATGTATGGCGTATGGATTTACCAACAGATGAAGAATCTAAATGGAGCATATTTAAATTTGCCTCTATTAGTGGTATTGCACCCGATAATCGAATGTTTTTCGCTGAGCCAACAGTCGCCCAGACTCAATTTAATAATATACATTCCGAGAATGGTGTGGAGTCTTATCAAAGTATTCCATATGATGCGGTCGCGGTGGGAACAGGCAATAGAACTAACCCACTAGATATCAAAACGAATGATATGTTTTATGTGTTCCAAGATAGAAACGTGGTAACTAAGCAGTATGTGGGTGCAGATGTTCCTGCTCCATTGAATATTACAAATTTATACAATGTCACCTCTGCTGCTCCCGTAAGCCAGGATGAAAATATTGCATTTGGTGAGAAAAGAGGTTGGTATTATGACTTTCCATCGACAGGTGAGAAGAGTCTTTCTGCCTCATTGATTTTTAATGGAAAAGTGTACTTTACATCGTTTGTTCCTCCAACGAAACAAGACGTTGATCTTGATGCAGGTATTTGTGGTTTCTCCGGCCAAGGCCGATTGTATGTGTTTGATTTACATAGAGGTACTAGGACATCTAACACTCTGTATTATGAAGTTGGTGAGCGCGTTCCTGACACCCCACAAATTGTTATTCCTGAACCAGAAAAAGGAAAAGAACCTGAAGCCTACGTGATTGGTGTTGGTAAAGGTGAGTGCGAAAACGGCGCGTGTAAAGGTACCATTAAGTTAGGTAGTGGTTTAAAAACTAACAAAATTTATTATCATATTGATGAGTAAGAACATTAATGAAAAAGAATAGACTGCAAGGGTTCACTTTAATTGAAGTCATGATCGCTGTTGTTATTGTGGGGATTTTGGCTTCGATAGCATATCCCTCATACATTGATTACGTGGTTAAGAGTGGACGGTCTGAAGGTGTTGCGGCGGTGATGAAGGTTGCAAATCTTCAAGAGCAGTATTATTTGGATAATCGCTCATATGCCTTAGATATGAAATCTCTAGGTTTAGATAAAGATCCGTTTGAAACGGAGCATGGGTATTATACGGTAGATTTTCTTTCTGATGATGCTAAAAATGTAGCGGCAGCCGATGAACCTCCAAGATATATAGAATTTATCATCACCGCCACAGTGAATCCTGATAGTCGTCAAGTAAAAGATACTACCTGTGCAACTATTACGATGACATCTGCTGGTGTAAAGGGGCCTTCTGCGGAGTGTTGGAAATGATAAGATATTGTATTGCTTTAGTATTAGCTTTGCCTACATTTGTGTTTGCTGCGGAACCTACAGTTGTTATGCAGGATTACAAATGCCATGTCACAACGACAAATGGTGATAAAGTACTGTTTTATCGATGGAGGATTAAAGATGTCAATTTGAACATGGCTAGTCTTCCTAGCAAGCAAAAAGTAGGTGGAGATAAAAAGAAATTCTTTATTAAAGAGGTAGTAGAGTGTGTTGAGCTTAGCCAAGAGTTCACTAATGAAAACAGTAAGAAAATTGACGAGCTAACCTTGAGATAAGCTTATGTGTGCGGACATATCTTCTGGCTCATGAACAGCTTTTACCATCTGCTCCGTAGGAGATTAGTCCGCTAGAGCTTATGTTTACACTCTTGGAGTTTGTCGCGGAGCCTCCAGGGCAGTAGATGATTTCTACAGCGCTGTTTGCTGATAACATGCCTTCAGAGCTAAAGGTAAAACTCGCCGAATTGCTTTTTACACTGTCATTTGTATTGAATGCGTCAATAACGCGAATATCTTTATTATCAGGGCTGATCACTTTAATCCCATTTCCCCAATTTGTACCACATGCACTTCCATTTGATGCGCAAACTTTAATTGTTGCGCCATAACTGACGGCTTGATTTCTGGCAAAAACCATAATGTCATGAATTTTGGCGATATTATTATTAACGCGCACACCTTCATAGACGGATATTAAAGATGGTACTCCGATAGTTAATAATATTGCAGCCACTGCAATAGTAACCATCAGTTCAACCAGTGTGAAACCAAGCAATTTATTTAGCATGCACTCAACCCTCACTTATACAAACTAAAGTATAAGCGAGAATAGGCGGGATTTCAGTATCTAAGTTGCATCCTTTGTGCTGTTTAAATTCTAAAAGATAGTCTCAATCCTTTTATGTTGTCAGTTGATATTGGCCTCTATCAATTCTCGCCATTTATCCGCAGCGGATATTGGCATCAGTCGATAGTCTTGCCCTGCCAGCTTGATTTACCACAATCCCTCGTGAGTATGGGCTGGTGGGACTTGATGGGCAATACTTCAATGTTCCATTAGTACCAGAGGCAAGACCATCTGGTTGAAAACGAATTAAGGTTCGATTGTAGATAACTGTATCTCTGGCATTAAAAGCGTTAGTGGTAAAAATAGTCGTTTCATTGCCATCGAGTTGACTATTGCTGTTAACATCAATAAATACTGTTAAACCAAGCTGCCAGTTAGATGTGCACTGATTGTTGCTTAAGGCACAGACAGTCACTTTTCGATTGAAGGAAATAGCATGATTTCGGGCGAGCATCAGTGTTTGCTGGATGACTTTGATATTACTATCAGCCCTGAATCTCGTGTTGAAATCGCTTAACGAGGGAGCACCAATCGATAACAGAATGGTAGAAATGGATACCGTAGTGATGAGTTCAATCAAGCTAAAGCCATGTGGTAGAGTTTTCATAACAGTTCCTTTGTTATAAATGTCGCTCGCATCCTACGAGCCTTTGGAGCAAAACTGCTGCTGTTATAGTATAGAAGCGCACCAATGAGCCTTTTAGATTTTTACGGACTAAGAATTGTTTTATAGAAACTGTGTTTTATGAGGAAAGCGCTACCTATACTTCAATAATCGCCTAACCCCGTGTAAGCTAATGGCATTCTATTTGATTATCTGTCAGCAAGTGCCGAGGAATGTTTGATGAAAAAAGTTGAAGCGATTATTAAGCCTTTTAAATTGGATGATGTACGCGAGTCACTTGCTGAGATAGGTATCACGGGGATGACAGTGCTTGAAGTCAAAGGCTTCGGCCGTCAAAAAGGGCACACCGAGCTTTACCGTGGTGCTGAGTATATGGTCGACTTTTTACCTAAAGTGAAAATTGAACTCGTGATTCAAGATGATTTAGTCGACCAAGCGATTGATGTTATTGTGGAAACAGCTCGTACAGGTAAAATCGGCGATGGTAAGATTTTCGTAACCGATGTAGAACGTGTTATCCGCATTCGAACTGGTGAAGAAAACGAAGAAGCGGTGTGATTTATCCGTTTAAAGAGAGGGCCATTAGGCCCTTTTTTGTTGCTTAAAATTTATGATTAATGGGACTAAGTCTTTCTGTTCCTGAAATATCTTTAATGCAAAATTGCCTCTTTAGTTAGACTAAAGTAGTTATCTCTTATCTGTTCCATGGTATAACTTAGCCACTTAAATAGGCTTGTTGAGGTTGTTATTTTGGCTACGAAACGAATCGTGATAGTAGGTGGTGGGGCGGCAGGTTTAGCGCTAGCCTCTAAATTAGGCCGCAAGATGGGCGGTAGTGATGTCGTCGATGTTTGCTTAATTGATAAAAGCCCAATCCATATTTGGAAGCCAAAATTACACGAAGTAGCTGTTGGGGTTATTGACCAGTCTATAGAGGGATTGTTGTATCGAGATCATGGCCTTAAGAATGGTTATCGATACATTCGTGGCGAAATTGAGCAATGTGAACCCGATGCCAAAACCATCCAACTTGCTGCGGTTTATAGTGACTCGGGTGAATTGCTGCTTGAGCCCCGTCAAATTGAATACGATTACTTAGTGCTAGCCTTAGGCGGGGTCTCTAATAGCTTTAATACCCTAGGTGCTGAGAAGCATTGTATTTTCCTTGATAGTTTAGATAACGCTAACTTATTCCATCAAAAATTATTGGATGCATTACTGCAACTCAATGAAACACAAGAGAAAGTAAGTATAGGTATTGTTGGCGCAGGTGCCACTGGTGTCGAATTAGCCGCAGAGCTTCACCATGTCATTGAATCGGTGAAAGAGTATGGCTACCTCAATATCTCTAAGCATCATCTTGATGTGCATCTTATTGAAGCCTCTCCCAAAATTCTCCCACAGTTACCCGAACGTGTGAGCGCAAGAGCTCAAGCGGTATTGGATAAAATTGGCATCCGTTTGCATATCGGGGTGCAGGTTAAGGAAGTCACCCGCGATGGCTTTATTACACAGGATGGTGACGTTATCGAAGCGGGACTTAAAGTGTGGGCGGCTGGTGTGAAAGGTCCAAAAGCGTTTCAAAACTTCTCTAAGTTACCCATTACGCCACGCAATCAAGTGGAAGTTGATGCTTGTATGCGAGTTAAAGGCCATCAAGACATTTATGCACTTGGGGATTGCGCTCTATTAATTTTGGAGTCGGGTCAACCTGTGCCACCGCGCGCTCAAGCGGCAGCACAAATGGCGGATACCCTGTATGAGAATATTGTGAGCCGTTTGCAAGGGAAGGCAGAAAAACCTTTTGTGTATAAAGACTATGGTTCTCTGGTGTCTTTAAGTCGTTTTTCTGCGATCGGTAATCTAATGGGGAATTTGCGTTCTGGGACTTTCTTCGTGGAAGGTCATATCGCAAGGATCATGTATATTTCGTTATACCAAAGACACTTAGCGAGCCTATATGGCTGGTTCTCCGCAATTATTTATCGCATTGCGCAAAAGCTGCTGAAATGGCAAAGGCCAAAGCTGAAATTGCATTAACTAAAAACAAAACAGAGAGCCTTGGCTCTCTGTTTTGTTTTAGCCTTGCAGGGCTGAAAATTAATGTTTGGGAGAGGCTGAAGAGTCTCGGATCACTGGCTCTGGCGTAAATGTTTTTGCAAACTTGGCATCTTGTTCACGGCGTTTCGCGATTAACAGCTCTGTTGCCACTTGGGCAATTTCAGCGTTAGGTTGATGCACTGTTGTTAGTTTTGGCCAGGTTTGGCGTGAGAATGGGCTGTCTTCGAAGCCGACAATGGATAGATCGCCAGGGATATCTAGCCCTGCTAAACGAGCAGCAAAAAGTGCCCCTGCTGCAATTTCGTCGTTACAGGCAACAATCGCTGTTGGACGGTTCTTCTGTTTGATCAGGGTGTTAGCCCCTTCTACACCCGACTCAAATGAATATTTTCCTTCAATTATGTAATCTTCATTCAGAAGCAGGCGATTTTTTGTTAATGCTTGTTTATAACCAAGTAACCGCTCTTTGGTAGACTCGTGGTGTAGATCACCACTTAAAAAGGCAATTTCTTTATGGCCTAAGTCGATCAAATGCTGAGTAATCTCAACCGCACCAAATTTGTCATTGACTAAAATCGTCAGTCCATCCTGCTCCTTATTACCTTCGCCGGCAATAATTCGCACATAGTTGGCCTCAATATCACTTAAGGCTTTAAGTACTTTAGGATCTTCAGAAAGAGGCGGTGTTAACACTAAACCAGCCAGTCGCGAATGTTTCACGAGTTGAGTCAGTTCATCACAAATGGTGTCAGATTTGGCGTTACAAGGATGAATAACCAGCTCATAGCCTTTATCTTTACAGGCCGACAAAATCCCGTTTTGCATATCAATAATGTAATAAGCGTTGGGATTATCATAAATAAAACCAATGGCATAGGATTTTGTGCCAGCAAGGTTTCTGGCCGCGAGATTGGGCTGGTAGTTTAATGCCTTGATGGCCTCGTTCACTTTATCAACCGTGGCTTGTTTTACCGAAGGTTCGTTATTGGTTACGCGGGAAACTGTCTTGATTGACACTCCAGCATATTTAGCGACGTCGTTGATAGTGACTTTCATTGATCTACAAACTCTTTATTCAAATGTGCGAAGGGCTAGCTAATTGATGAACCTAAATCCTTTAGGCGCAATTTACAAGCCGACAGCGTTGTCAGCTTACTTTTTATTATGCTTCTTATAGTGCGAGCATTTACCGCGTATAGCAATGCTGAATTGTTACAAACTGAGGCATTTTTCAACTGTTAACACTCGGTTGTAAGTTGTAATTTTACATCAAAATATCTAAGTGATTATTTTTGCTAAAATATATTGATTTTTCACTTCTCAACACTTCGCTTTATGACATTTTTTTTCGTCCAGAGTTATTTTGTTGTGGCAAGGCTGTTAATTATTGTGTAATGTTTGCACTAGACATGACAGCGTTGTCATTCCATCGGAATGGTTATGAATACTAAAACGATAATAAAGTTATGGAAGGGAAACGAGATGCGACCATCATCCTTTAAGAAAAGTGTACTAGCTACAAACATTGCTATCCTACTCGGCAGCGCTGTTTCAATCAGTGCTGTTGCTGCAGAGGCTGAAGCAGCCGCTGCAGCAGCGGTACCTGAAAATATTGAAAAGATTGAAGTGCGCGGTATTCGTGCTTCAAACAAAGCCAATATCAACGAAAAACGATTTTCAAATGCAGTTGTTGATGCGGTAACGGCTGAAGATATCGGTAAATTTCCTGATTCTGACGTAGGTCAAGCTTTAGGACGTGTTCCTGGTGTGACTGTTGGCCGCACATTTGGTCAAGGTAGCTCTGTTTCTATTCGTGGTACCGATCCGTTAATGACGTTGACTACTTTGAATGGTCAAAACGTTGCATCAACAGGTTGGTATGATCAAATGAACGTAGACCGTTCATTCAACTACTCTATGCTGCCATCAGAACTGATTGGTGGTATGGAAGTGTATAAGTCTACCCAAGCTAACCTCGTTGAGGGTGGTATCGGTGGTACTGTGATTGTTAAGACTCGTAAACCGTTAGATATGGATGCGAACTCTGTATTTGCCTCTGTTAAAGGTGAATACGGTTCAGTGAACGAAGATGTTGCACCTGAGCTATCTGGTTTATATAGCTGGAAAAATGACGATGAAACCTTCGGTGTTTTAGTCGCTGGGTCATACATTGACCGTGAATATCTGCGTACTGGTACTGAAGCGGACCTCGACTGGGGCGGCCGTTCTTCGGTTCAACCCTCTAGCTTCCTGCAAGAACAAGAGCGGACTGCGCTCGATGCAACAGTGCAATTCCGTCCAACAGACAATTTAGAATTTGGTGCTCACGTACTATCACTCAAGCTTGGTGCTGATAGTATTGGTGCCAACATGTATATCGAAACCGACACTAACTGGGGTGAAGGAGCTTCTCACTGTAAACAGTTTAACGCTGCGGGTGTGTGTACTCTGAGCGTAACTCCAGAAAGTGACCCATCTAACGTGTTCTTCCAAAACTGGGCACGTAAAGGTGAAATGACATCTGATACCTTTGAGTTAAATGCGGATTATAAAGGTGACGGTTTTGCTATCTCTGGTGTAGCAGGTAAAACTAAGGCTGAAGGCGGTACTCAGATGAGTGCTAACTTTGGTTATGGTTGGTGGGGTGACAAGTTTGGTCAGGTGAAATGGGCGGGTACCGTTGATGCGACTGGCAAGCAAATTGACATCAATGGCCGTGACATGGGATTCACCCAAGATCAGCTAGACACTACTGTTGGTACTTCAACTTGGACTGGTATCAAAGGACCTAACTCTGACGAAGAAACTTATCTGCAGTTAGATGTTGATTTTGACTTAGATTTTGGCGTTATCAATAAGTTTGAAACCGGCGTGCGTTACACTCAACATGAATTTGAAAAGAGTGAATACCGTGCTATTTACGACCCAGCTAAGAAGAATGAGTTCAAGACTTCAGATCTTTACAGCGGCACCATGAAGTTAGGCTATGACGGTTGGACTATTCCTAAGGCCGACCTTGATGCAATGATCAACGCGACAGAATCTCTAGTTGACCAATTTGCTTATAGCCGTTCAGCTTACGGCCTGATCGAAGAAGATAACTTCTCGATGTACGGTATGTTCTCATTCGACGGTGAAGGCTTCCGTGGTAACTTCGGTTTACGCTACATCCAAACTGACGTGACTTCTAGCGGTCATATCATCGATAACTCGCCGGCAGACGTTTTAAGTGTGAACCAAGGTTGGAGCGAAGAAATCCATAGCATCAGCGACAGCTACAGTGATGTATTGCCAAGCTTTAACATTTCTTTCGACCTTGCACCTGACTTGATCTTACGTATGTCAGCAGGACAAGCAATTACTCGTCCTAACTACGATAACTTATTCTTATCAACATCAACTGGTTATCCAGATGATAGACGTGGTAACGAAGAGATCACCTACGGTAATCCTGGCTTAAAGCCAATGAAGTCTTCACAAGCTGACTTAAGCCTTGAATACTACTATGGTGATGGCAACTTAGTTTCTGCTACATACTTTATCAAAGATATCAGTAACTTCATTGTTGCTACTACCCAATACAATCAACAGATTGGCGTAGTGAACAATGACTTAGAAACCCCTGCCGATAATTGGACTGTAAACAATTATGAAAACGCGGGTGGTGGTGAGATCGATGGTATCGAGTTACAGTTAAACCACGCTTTCGACAATGGTTTCGGTGTTAACGCTAACTATACCTACGCAGATGGTACCGCTCCTGCCGAAGTGTATACTGATAACATCGGTATGTTCACTGAGTCTTCTAAGCACAGTGCGAACTTAGTGGGTTACTGGGAAAATGATGATTTCTCAGCTCGTGCAGCTTATAACTGGCGTTCTGAGTATATGGTTCGTGAATACGGCAAATACTACGGTAACCGCATGCACGATGCCTTTGGTACTCTGGATGTGACTTTAGGTTGGAACGTTACAGAAGCCATTGCTTTACGTCTTGAAATTGTTAACTTAACAGCTGAAGACGATGTGCAATATGGTGCGGCTGGCGTAGGCACAGAAGTTAAACCTGCACTCCAAGACGATTTCCCAACATGGTCGTTTAAAGGCGAAACTACCTACAAGTTAGGCGCAAGTTTTGTATTCTAATATGTTGTTTTAGTCTAAAAGCCCAGTCTCGACTGGGCTTTTTTATAGATGAGTCAAAGCCGATGAAAATCAAACGCATTGCAATTATTGGTGGCGGAACAGCGGGTTGGTTAGCCGCAAACCATTTGGGCGCAGAGTTATGTCACGACCCGGAAATCGAGATCACCCTGATAGAATCTTTAGACGTACCAACCATTGGCGTGGGGGAAGGAAGTGTGCCTTATCTTGCCAAAGGGCTGAAACGTTTTGGTATTTCAGAGGCTGAGATGCTACTGACTTGCGATGCAACTTTTAAGCAAGGGATTAAATTTGTTAATTGGTTAGACCCAGAACGACATGGAGAAAATCATTACTATCATAGTTTTGATACCCCCTATCCCGCGGGTGTCGATGTATCGAATTATTGGCTGGCAAATGCTGCTGACCGGCCCTTTGATGATGTCGGGATCCAAGCTCGGATTTGTGAGTTAGGATTATCGCCTAAACGTAAAGGTTCTGGCGATTATGAAGGCGCACTGTCCTATGCCTATCACTTCAACGCCTTGAAATTTGCAGTTCTTCTCGCTAACAACGCCAAGTCGAGATTTAAGGTAAAGCATCAATTTGCCACGATTAAAGGTGCCGAAGTTTGTCAATCCGGCCGAATTACCCATTTAGTGACTGCGGATGATACTTCACTCGCATTTGATTTTTATGTGGATTGCAGTGGATTTGCTTCAATCTTAATTGATAAAACCCTCAAAGTGCCTTTTGTGAGTAAAGCTGATGAGTTACTAACTGATACAGTACTCGTTCAGCAGGTTGCACTGGGTGCCGATGAGGAGATTAACCCCTACACCACAGCGACAGCCCATAAAGCAGGCTGGATTTGGGATATTCCACTCACGACTCGGCGTGGTACTGGTTTTGTGTATTCTAGTCGCCATATGAGTGATGACGAAGCGTTAGGCTTATACGCCGACTATCTAAGCATCGATAAAGCTCAATTTAATCCGCGTAAAATTCCAATGAAGGTCGGCTACAGAGAAACATTTTGGCATCAGAATTGTGTTGCATTAGGGTTAGCGCAAGGCTTTGTGGAACCGCTAGAAGCAACGTCGATATTGGTATCGGACTTTTCTGCTGAATTACTTGCACTTAATTTCCCTCGACATCTGGAAGATATCGATGTGCTCACGCCTCACTATAATCAGGTCACGACCTATGTGTGGGAAAGAGTCGTGGACTTTATTAAATTGCATTACTGCATTTCAGATAGAACAGACTCGGATTTCTGGCTCGATAATAAAAAGAGCGAGACTATATCTGAGGAGCTACATCAGCGACTTGCGCGTTTTGCCTTAAGACCTCCTTATGCATCTGATTTTTTTGGGCGTTTTGAGTTGTTCGACCATAAAAACTTCCTTTATGTGTTGTATGGAATGAAGTTCAACACGGCTGCTACAGTCTTATCAGCACAAGAAGTTCAGCATTGTGATGCATTAATGAAAGGAAATGATCAGCTAGTCGTTAAAGCGGCTTCAATGCTATTAAAACATCGAGATTGGCTTGAAGGCTTAAAGCAGGCCTTTGAGCAGGCTCGTTCTACAAAGGTTTAATTTTAATCTGGATGGCTATAATGTTAGTGCCAATATTTGATAACGCAATCTGTATCTATGATTTTGAACAGTATGATAGTTTTGAAGGTAAAGACGATACTTATCAAACAATTGATGCCTTGTTTGCGTTACCAGAAGTGCTAAATGAGGCAAACGTACCTGATGCTAATGGGGGACGAGCCTTATCTACGGTTCACTTGCATCAAACCCATCCAATTCCTCATTTGTTAAATTTTAAGTCCAATCCTTTAGGGCGCTGGATATTGATGTGCATTTTTGATGCAGCGGTACAGCTTGGATTTGATAAAACGAGAAATATTAGAAAGTTAAAGTATCACCGTACCTGGGCCAATCGTATGGAGTATGGTTGTGATGCCGTGGCTCACAGGCATGCGAATGATGATTGGTCTATACCGCATTTAGTTGCAATTTATTATACAGATGTGCCTGAAAATAGTGCTGATTTAGTCTTTATTCAGGATGATAATCGGCAGCTTATGCGTGGTAAGTCATGCAGTGAGTATCCTTTGGCGCAGCAATATAGAGTCAGTTCTCTGGCGGGAAGATTGATTTGCCATGATGCTCGTTTTTTACATGGCACAACGGTCCATAAAAACACCTTACCTCGGACTTGTTTAGTGATAGAAGTCGGTTTTCCTCCGCTGGATTGAATAACATTTTCAGCTCTAATTTCTGTCTGTCAGAAGGTCAAATCATTACAAACCCAGTCAAGATAATCCAACTTGAGAAAAACAGCTTTAAGGTTTTGACTGGGAGAAATAGCGCCAGTTTTCGCGCTAATAAACCGCCGATAATTGCGCCAGGGCCTGCAAACAGTACCAGTTCGAATAGGGCATGACTGCTACTTGCAAACACATGTATCGGACTTGCCGACCAGACGGTGATCGCCGAGACAACCACTCCGATGGCAACGGCCATCTTGGCACACACTCCCCGTAACATCAGATAGATCACTAGCAGTTCGCCCACGCCAACCGATAACCAGGCCGTGATGATCCCGCCCAAATAACCAATTACTGCTAGCCAGCAATAGTCTAGGGCGTTGAGGCGATGGCTTTGAAGAGTACGCCTCTGGCTGCTGATGATGATCGCTATCCCTAATACGATGGAAAAAAGGCTAAAGCTGGTATGCAGCGAGGAAGGTGAGTTCAATTGCCATAACTGACTGCTCCAAAGGCCAAGTACTGAGCAGGTTGCCGCTAATAAAATGCTCGGAATAAAGCCTGACCAGGTTTTGTCATGGTGATGGTGTCTTCGATAGTAGTCTGACCATGAAATCGCCCCTGCCGTCATACCAAAACATTGGATCATAAATGACGTGGAGACACTCTGAACTTCACTGAAATTTAAACTAGAGAACACCGGAATAAAGATCACTCCACCTCCCGCTCCCGTGGCGTTTGCGAAGATGGCTCCCGTTATCCCCAAAAACACAAATTGACCGTATTGTTTTATTAACTCAATGGGTTGATGAAATTGGACTAACCAACATAGCCATGCACTCAATAGCACAAGGACGATTGCCAACGTTCGATAATATTGACCGAGGTTAATATGTCTACGTTTGAAGATAAGACCATATGGCAGCATTTTGAGTTATTGAGTGGAGTGGGTGAGTTGTTGCATGCATGTTATCAGTCAAGGACAGCGTTGTCACACTGGTGTGGAAATAAAAAATTAAAACATAATCTATTGATATTTAATGATTAAAAGTGTTTTGGCTAAAAAAATATCGATAAATGTCAAAAAAATGTAGAAAACCTGTTCTTTCTTGTGTAATTTAATTAATGACAACGCTGTCATCTGCTTGTGTGATTCGTTGTTTTGTAAGGTCTGCATGAAGAGGATGAGGTCTCCTTATTCATGTACTTGGCAGAAGTATTGCTGGTCGGGCGGCGATACGTTTGTCTTTAATATTTTGATAGTCTCTCCCCAGAAACTAGCGTTGGCTGGGTACTGTAAGCAGTGCCCAGCCATTTTTTTAGGTAGAGCGACCTTGCTTCGGATAAGCAGACAAGTTAGCGGCATTAAAAAATAAAACTCGCTGGATATTCCAGTCATAAAAAAGAGGCTGCGATTCATGGTTATTCATATTGCTACACTGCTTGGCAGCGTAGTAACTACTTTTGCTAAACGTTTGCTGATGCCCATCTTTGGACTCTGGGCGAGCGCTATGGTTTGTGCTTTTAGTTTCACCGCGATAGCCGCCGTGGAGTCGGCGTCGTTTACGGTTACAAATGCCGCTACTGCAGGCTCTTCTACGGCAAACAATGCTGCTCCCATCAAGATAGTGACCACAATCCAACAGCAGTGGCAGTTTAATCTCCTCAAAGAGGCGCTGCGCCGCTCAGGTCAGTCCTATCAGGTCGAACAAATGTCGACGCAGATGAACCAAAAACGTAAGGTCGAAGAAGCGCTTGCTGGTACTGTCGATGTTTTTTGGAGCATGACTTCTAAGGAGCTTGAGGAAACCGTGCTCCCGGTTCGTATCCCCTTGTTTAAGGGATTACTCGGTAACCGCCTGTTAATTATCCGCAAAACGGATGAGGCTAGATTTGCCAATATAAAAACGCTGGCGGATTTTAAGCGATTAAAAGCAGGGCAAAACCGCTATTGGCCCGATGCCAGTATCCTGGAAGCCAATGGTTTGCCAGTTGTGACTAGCTATCAATACACCAACCTGTATCCGATGTTAGAGGGGGGGCGATTCGATTACCTTGCCCTCGGCGCGCAGGAAATTGGCGATGAACTCGCAAGCCACCCCGATCCTGCGCTGAAAATCGATACTCATATCCTGCTGCAATACCGTTCGCCAGCATATTTTTTTGTGTCCCCAAAACGCCCCGAGTTAGCGGCGGCAATCTTGGCCGGACTCGAAAATATGATAAGCGACGGCAGCTTCGATGAGATGTTTAATCGTGAGCTTAAGATAGACAAGCTCTACCGTGATGCCCAGTTTGAGCAGCGCGTCATTATTCGTCTCGATACGCCCGATTTAAGTCCCTTAACCCCCATTGAACGCCAAGAGTTGTGGTTAGATCTATTTAGTATGCAAGGTGCAAAATAATGAAAACATTAGCCTTAAAAGTACAAATTGGGTTAGCAGCTGCGATATTTATGATAGTCAGCGTGCTGTTTGGGGTGTCCTATTGGTTGGCGAGCGATAGCTTGACCAGCAACGAAATGGCCTTTGAAGACAATACCGTTGCTAATCTTCAGGTCACCATGGCGCAGCCGATTTTTACCTACGACTACGAGCAGATCCGTGCGGTGTTGTCTGTCATGTTAAAGTCTGAGCAAATCTATCAAATCACCGTTGTGGATCATCGGGGTAAGTTGCTCGCCGAAGACAAACAAGCCGAGGCCGTTGCCGCAAGCGACCTACAAACAAGAGAGTTACAGTTCAGCGACCAAGGTAATCCGACAGGGCGTTTAACCATTGCCTTCTCTACTTTGCCGGTTAAGGCGCAATTATCTGAGTTACTGCTGGGGTACTTTTTACAGGCACTGCTGATTTTAGCGGGCAGTCTATTAGTGATTTTCATCATTCTCAAACGCTTAGTGATTAGTCCCTTAGATAAAGTTGTCGCCGCGTTAGAAGAAATCGCCAATGGTGATGGCGATTTAAGCCACAGATTACCCGTGGAGAGCGAAGATGAAATCGGCAAACTTGCCAATGCTTTCAACGGTTTCGTCGAGCAAATTCATGGCACTATTACCAGAGTGCATGAAACTTCGGGCCTGCTATTGGGCGATGCTAAGGCGCTGGGTACGCTGTCGCAAAGCAACAATCAAAGGGTGCAAGCTCAGCTTAAAGAAACCGAAGCCGCGGTCACTGCCGTGACTCAATTGAGTGCCAGTGCCAACGAAGTGGCCATCAATGCAAAACGTACTGCCGATGCGGCAACCCAAGCCGATAGAGCGGTCGACGACGGGCAGCGTCAGTTTGACTCGGGCTTAGCCATTACCCGTCAATTAGCGGGGGAATTAGCGCGTTCTGCCCAATCGGTATCGCAGCTACAACAGGAAACTCAACGCATCGATGAAGTCGTGGTGGTGATCAACAGCATTGCCGAACAGACTAATCTACTCGCCCTAAATGCCGCCATTGAAGCCGCCAGAGCGGGTGAGCAGGGGCGTGGTTTTGCCGTTGTTGCCGATGAAGTGCGCTCATTAGCGAGCCGCACCCAACAGGCGACGGGTGAGATCCAAAAAATGATCCAACAGGTGCAGAGCCGAGTTGCCGAAACCGTGAATGTGATGCAATCGAGCCAGACTCTCTCCAATCAAGGGGTCAACCGTTCGGAAGAAATTAAGCTAGTGCTGTCTAAAGTGACTGATTTAGTTTCCAATATCAGTAATATGAATATCGAAGTTTCCCATGCGGCGCAGGAGCAGACCTGCGTCACCGAAGCGATTTCTCGTACATTAAATGATCTTGCCAATGTCTCAGGTTCAGCCTCCCTCGATAGTGAGCACTTAGCACAATCGAGTGAGCGACTGTTTCACCAAGGGGAAAGACTGCGGACGTTAGTAACTTCCTTCAGATTGTAGCCATTTCTGAAGCTAGAAAAGGAATATCATGAATAAAACGATTGCCGCCACCGCGATTTTATTGGCTCTGGGCTTAACGGCCTGTAGCGATGTGCCTAAAACCGAGGCAGTGCCTAGCTCAAGTACTGCTGAGCAGGCTAAGCCCAACCAATTAACCCAAGCGCAATTGCAGCAGTTTGGGGATACCTTGGGCGTGAGTTATCGCGTGCTCACTAACAGGCCCGACGATAGCTGTGACAAAGCCGCCGCCGAAGGTCGTTGTTTTGTTGCTGAAATCGATTTTGTCCCAGAGGTTGAGCTTAAGAGCCGTGATTGGGCGATTTATTTTAGTCAAATGCGCCCAGTTCAAGCCGTTGAAAGCAAAGAGTTTAGTATTACGCATATCAAGGGCGATCTCTATCGCATCGCGCCCACTGAGGCATTTAACGGTTTTAGCAAGGGCGAGAAAAAGACCCTAAGGTTCCGCGGTGAGTTGTGGCAGCTCTCAGAAACCGATGCCATGCCCAACTATTACATAGTTGCAGGCGATTTATCGCCAGTGGTGATCGCCAGCACGCAAGTGCAGCAAGATCCTGAGACACAGATGGAAGTGCGCCCCTATGTTGAGGCGTACACCGATATGGTGAAGCAGTATCGCCGTACCGATGCGGATAAATTAGCGCCTGCGACGCCTGCGCAGTTGTTTAGCAATAATCAACAGGTCAGTGAAGATGCCAGCTTAGCGGTCAATACCATTATTCCGACGCCGCAAAAAGTCGCTATCCACAGCCAAGATAAAGCCGTGTCACTGACCTCTGGTATTAAACTGGATTTCGGTTCAGTCACTAACGCATCAGCCGCGCAACAATCTTTGGATTCTAAACACTTGGCGGCGGCACTTTCCCGTTTAGCGCGCTTAGGCGTTAACGAGTCAGAACAAGGTGTAGCGGTAAAGCTGAACTGGCGTCAAGGCGCTGAGGGCAGCTATCTGCTGGATATCAAAGCGGATGCTATAGATATTGCCGCAGCCGATGCTGCCGGGTTTTCCTATGCGTTATCGTCACTTGCTAGTTTGATTGATGTGCAGGATCTGCGCGTAAATGCCATGACGATTGAGGATAGCCCAAGGTATCCCTTCCGTGGCATGCATATCGACGTGGCCCGTAACTTCCATAGCAAGGCGTTGGTCTTTGATCTGTTGGATCAAATGGCTGCATACAAGCTCAACAAATTGCACCTACATATGGCCGACGATGAAGGTTGGCGCCTAGAGATCGATGGCCTGCCGGAACTGACCGACATCGGCAGTAAGCGTTGCCACGATCTTGAGGAAAATACCTGTCTGTTACCGCAGCTTGGCAGCGGGCCTTTTGCGGATGTGCCCGTCAACGGTTTCTATAGCAAACAAGACTATATCGACATCGTTAAATATGCCGATGCGCGCCAAATTCAAGTGATCCCTTCGATGGACATGCCTGGCCATAGCCGCGCGGCGATAAAATCGATGGAGGCGCGTTACCGTAAGCTAGTGGCCGAAGGTAAAGCTGAGGAAGCTAAAACCTATCTGTTGTCGGATGCGGCGGACACCACAGTGTATTCTTCGGTGCAGTATTACAACGATAACACCTTGAACGTCTGCATGGAGTCGACCTATCTGTTTGTCGATAAAGTCATTGATGAAATTGCAAAATTACACCAAGCAGCGGGCCAGCCATTAACCCGATACCATATCGGTGCCGACGAAACGGCAGGGGCGTGGAAGCAATCGCCAGCTTGTTTGGACTTTGTGGCCAATAACGATAAAGGCGTGAAATCCATCGACGATTTAGGGGCGTACTTTATTGAGCGCATTTCGAATCAGCTCGCGAGTAAAGGCATCGAAGCGGCGGGTTGGAGCGATGGCATGAGCCATGTTCGCCCAAGCAACATGCCTGCTAAAGTCCAATCCAACATTTGGGATGTGATTGCCTATAAGGGCTATGAGCATGCCAATCAGCAAGTCAACAACGGCTGGGATGTGGTGCTCTCAAACCCTGAGGTGCTTTATTTTGATTTCCCCTATGAAGCCGATCCTAAGGAGCATGGCTACTACTGGGCAAGCCGCGCAACCAACGCGCACAAAGTGTTTAGCTTTATGCCGGACAACTTAGTGGCAAACGCGGAGCAGTGGACCGATATTCAAAATCTACCTTTTGAGGCCGACGATAGGGCCAGAACCGATGAGAAGGGCAAACAATCTGGCCCAAGGGAACAAGGTAAAGCCTTTGCCGGATTACAAGGCCAGCTCTGGAGTGAAACCATCCGCAGTGATAACACCGTGGAATATATGATTTTCCCGCGTTTATTGATGCTGGCGGAGCGTGCTTGGCATCAAGCCGCGTGGGAAGTGCCATATCAATATCAAGGCGCTTTGTATAATCAAACTACGGGACATTTCACCGCTGCTATGCGTGAGGCTCAGGCGCAATCTTGGCAGCAAATGGCTAACACCTTAGGACATAAGGAGTTTATCAAACTCGATAAAGCGGGTATCGATTACCGAGTGCCGACCGTCGGCGCCGAGATCCGTGACGGTAAACTGTTTGCCAACGTCGCTTATCCAGGACTCAAGATTGAATGGCGCCAAGCGAGTGGGCAATGGCAATCCTATCAAGCTGGGCAGGCGGTAACGGGCCCTGTTGAGATCCGCGCCATCGCGGCCGATGGAAAACGTAAAGGCCGCAGCTTAGTCGTTAATTAATAAAAAGCTATATCTGGCTGTATTTTAAAATAAAAATACAGCCTTTTTCTTTTTCACTTTCAGTCAATTCTTTCGCCTGACATTTGATTAGAAATTGCTTCAAAAAATAAATGACAACGCTGTCATTTTTACTGTAACATTGAGTTAACTAAAGTTGAGTGTCGTATTAACGGCATAAGTATAAGCAACGGTAGCGCTGCATTAAGAGATGAAGAGGGGTGTCATGGGGTTAGTCCAGACAAAAGATCAACAACTGTTTATCGGTGTTGATGGGGGCGGCAGTAAGTGCCGAGCCACTATCTATACTGCGGACGGTACCGTTTTAGGGACAGGTGTTGCTGGGCGCGCTAATCCGCTGCATGGTCTTGCACAAACATTTGCATCTATTGAAGCATCGACTCGCCAAGCTCTGCTGGATGCGGGCATGAAGGAAACCGATAGCCATTTACTCGTCGCGGGCTTAGGGCTGGCAGGGGTCAATGTGCCGCGCCTGTATCAGGATGTGATCAGCTGGCAACATCCGTTTGCCGCCATGTATGTCACAACCGATCTTCATACCGCTTGTATCGGTGCACACCGCGGCGCGGATGGTGCGGTGATCATTACGGGTACAGGTTCTTGCGGTTATGCCCATGTCGGTGATGACAGCTTAAGCATTGGCGGACACGGTTTTGCGCTGGGAGATAAGGGCAGTGGGGCTTGGTTAGGTTTAAAAGCCGCCGAGCATGTGTTACTCGCCCTCGATGGCTTTGCCGCGCCGACTGCTTTAACCGAGATGTTATTAAAGCATTTTGGGGTAAGTGATGCCTTGGGCATCGTCGAGCATCTCGCCGGTAAGTCTTCGAGTTGCTATGCCGAATTGGCCAGAAGTGTACTCGATTGCGCCAACGCGGGTGATGAAGTCGCTCGCGGGATTGTGCAGGAAGGCGCCGATTACATCAGTGAAATGGCACGCAAGCTGTTTAGCCTCAATCCAGTGCGATTCTCGATGATCGGTGGTCTTGCCGAACCGCTACAGGCATGGCTTGGCAGCGATGTGGTGGCCAAGATTTCTGAAACCTTAGCGCCGCCAGAAATGGGTGCCATGTACTTCGCTCAACAGCAATTTAACTCAGTTAACATTAATGAATAAGCCGTTTTAGCGCATCAGTGCTAAAGCAATACCCGTATTGATTTGTAAGGTAAATAACATGACAAACACTATTATGGAGCAAGAAGCTCGCACCGCGCCGCAGAAGATTGCGGGTCAGTTAGCCGCTAACGCCGATTTAATGCAGCAGTTAGGTGAAAAACTGCGTGCTTTCGATCCCCGTTTTGTGATGATTGTGGGCCGTGGTTCATCGGACCATGCGGGTGTATTTGCTAAATATCTTTTTGAAATCGAAGCGGGTGTACCCACCTTTGCCGCCGCGCCATCAGTGGCCAGCGTTTACGGTAAAACCTTGAAGTTAGAAGGCGGATTAGTGATTGTGATTTCGCAATCTGGCCGCAGCCCTGATATTTTAGCCCAGGCGCGTATGGCAAAAAACGCAGGCGCGTTTTGTGTGGCGTTAGTGAACGATGAAACCGCGCCAATCAAGGATATCGTCGATGTGGTAGTGCCGCTACGTGCTGGCGAAGAGAAAGCCGTTGCCGCAACCAAGAGCTACCTTGCAACTCTGTCGGCGATTCTACAATTAGCCTCGGCGTGGACGCAGAGCGAATCCCTCGCGGCGGCTGTTAACTCATTACCGCAAGCACTGCAAACTGCGGTCGATGCTGAGCCACAATTGACTCCAGCATCGGTTGAAAACGTGAAAAACTTAGTCGTTTTAGGCCGTGGCTTAGGTTATGCCGTGTCTAAGGAAATCGCACTTAAGTTAAAAGAAGTGTGTTCTATCCATGCCGAAGCCTTTAGTAGTGCTGAGTTCCTCCATGGTCCTGTGACCTTAGTGGAGAAAAAACTCACGATTGTGGATGTCTGCATTGGCGATGAGTCGTACGCTAGCCATATCGAACAGATTGAAAATGTGAGTCAGCGTGGCGCCGATTTAGTGCACTTAAATCAAACGTCGACGGATATTCACCCACGTGTTGCGCCGTTAGCCCTGCTGCAACGTTTTTATATCGACGTGGCCGCAGTCGCGATTGCCCGTGGTATTGACCCTGACCAACCCGCTGGGCTGAAAAAAGTCACTCAAACGCTGTAATGAATGGCCGTTGTCGCCGCGTTAATTTGAAAAGAGGTTTGGGATGAAATTCACCTTAATTGCCGAGCAACTGTTTGATGGTGAAGCCTTCCATCGGGATGTGCCTGTCACCATTGAAGATGGGCTGATCGCCAGCTTAGACACCGCATCGGGTGCTAAGGAAATTCGCTACTCAGGCACCCTAGTGCCAGGTTTTATCGATGTACAAGTTAACGGCGGTGGCGGCGCGTTATTCAATAGCAGCCCAACGGTCGCTTGCATTGAAACCATAGGCAAGGCGCATGCTCGCTTTGGTACCACAGGCTTTTTACCCACGCTTATCACTGATGATGTGCAGGTGATGGCCAAGGCTGCCGATGCGGTTGCCAGTGCGGTCGCGAAAAAGAGTGCAGGCGTATTAGGCGTACATTTTGAAGGCCCGCATCTTTCGGTACCTAAAAAAGGCGTACATCCACAAGGCTTTATCCGTGAGATCACCGAGGCTGAACTGGCGATTTTTTGCCGTCAGGATTTAGGTATTCGAGTGGTGACCTTAGCGCCTGAAAATGTCTCGCCCGAGGTGATCCGCCTGTTGGTGGAGTCGGGCGTTAAAGTGTGTTTAGGCCACTCCAATGCGGACTACGATACCGTTGTCGCAGCATTAGCGGCGGGGGCGACAGGCTTTACTCACCTCTACAATGCTATGTCACCCTTAGGTTCCCGTGAGCCAGGCATGGTGGGCGCGGCGATTGAGAGCGAAACCGCTTGGTGTGGTTTGATTGTCGATGGCCACCATGTTCATCCAGCTGCCGCAAGGGTCGCCCTGCGCGCTAAACCCCGTGGCAAAGTGATGTTAGTGACCGATGCTATGCCACCAGTAGGCATGGATGATGAAACCAGTTTTGAGCTGTTTGGTACTCAGGTGCTGCGTGTCGGCGATAGATTAAATGCGGTGACGGGTGAACTGGCAGGCTGTGTGTTAGACATGGCGACCGCGGTTGAGAACAGCGTGAAGATGCTCGGTTTACCGCTCGGTGAGGCCTTGCGGATGGCGTCTTTGTATCCTGCCGAGTTCCTTGGCATTGCCAAGAACGTTGGTCGGTTAGCGGTAGGGCAGCGTGCCGATTTAGTACTACTGGATAATCAACACAAAGTGCTGGCCAACTATATTGCTGGAAATGCGGTTTATGTTCGCCCTTAGTGTGGGTTGAGTCAGTAAAGCGTTAACCTTGGCCCTTGTCGTATTTTGATGACAGGGGCTAAGTTTTTTTATTGTACAGTCTGCATTTTGCTCAAAAGTTATAAAATTAGTGAAATAACAATAATAAAGGATAATGGTATGAGTACGACTGCGCCGGGATCTGTCGCCAATACGGGCGTGAATGCTCAGGATGCTGCCGCGAAAAAGAGTCAGTCAAAACCGCGGTTGATGTCCCTCGATGCCTTGCGCGGCTTCGACATGTTTTGGATTTTAGGTGGTGAAGCCCTATTTGGCGCCTTGCTTATCTTGACGGGCTGGGCTGGCTGGCAATGGGGTGATACCCAAATGCACCATAGCGAGTGGAATGGGTTTCGCTTCTATGATTTGATTTTTCCGCTGTTTATTTTTCTCTCTGGTGTTGCGCTTGGATTATCGCCAAAACGCTTAGATAAACTACCAATGCATGAGCGTATGCCTGTGTATCGCCACGGGATTAAGCGACTGTTTCTTTTGTTGTTGCTGGGCATTCTTTACAACCATGGTTGGGGAACGGGGGTGCCTGCCGATCCTGAGAAAGTCCGTTATGCCAGCGTCTTAGGTCGAATTGCCTTTGCGTGGTTTTTTGCCGCCTTGTTGGTGTGGCATACCAGTTTGAGGACCCAAGTGCTGGTGGCCTTGGGCATATTAGTGGCCTATGGCGCGATGCAACTCTGGTTGCCGTTTCCTGGTGGACAGGCTGGAGTGTTATCACCCACTGAGTCAATCAATGCTTATGTGGATAGCCTTTTATTGCCAGGTGTGAGTTATCAAGGACGAACGCCCGATCCTGAAGGCGTGTTATCGACACTGCCCGCCGTAGTCAACGCCTTAGCGGGTGTGTTTGTCGGTCACTTTATTGTGAAATCCCATCCAAAAGGGGAGTGGGCTAAGGTTGGCTTATTGAGCGTTGCTGGTGGTGTTTGTTTGGCCCTAGGCTGGTTGCTGGATGGGGTTATTCCCGTCAATAAAGAGCTGTGGACAAGCTCATTTGTATTGGTCACTAGCGGTTGGAGCATGCTGCTGTTAGCGCTGTTTTATGCCCTAGTGGATGTGCTCAAATGGCAAAAGCTCACCTTTATTTTTGTGGTGATAGGCACTAACGCCATCATTATTTATTTGGCCTCTAGTCTGGTGGATTGGAAGTATATCGCCCAGAGTGTGTTCGGTGGCGTTATCGCGGCATTACCAGAAAATGCTCAGCCCTTAGCGGCCGTGATTGGTTTGCTCACCGTTCAATGGTTAGTGCTGTATTGGATGTATCGTCGCAATATTTTTGTGCGGATCTAACGTCGATAGCAGATTTTTTTCAAAGCCGCAGACTCACCTCTGTGGCTTTTTTATTTCTAGCACACAAAGAGCTCAGAGCATCTTTGGTTGTAAATCAGCGGTTAACTGAGAGTTTAGGGCTCATTCTGGGCAAACAAGGCCATTTTGCGGGCTAAATCGCAAATGACAGCGTTGTCTTTTTGTGTTGTTTGTTTTAACATCACTGAAACAATGGTGCGTTCGGATGATAACATTAGCCATTGCAGATGAGTTGCGATACGGATGTGCGGAATACTCAGCGGTTTTTAGTCCCGCCATCACCTTAAAAAATTAATTACTATAAGAAGCAGGTTTATGGAAATGACACTCGATAAAAGCCAGCAGAAAAGCAGTTTTCTCCCCATGGCGATAGTGGCAGCACTCTTTTTCATCCTCGGATTCGCAACGTGGTTGAATGGATCTTTGATGCCCTATTTAAAACAAATTTTGCAACTCAATCCCTTCCAAGCCTCATTAATCCTGTTCTCTTTCTACATTGCAGTGACTTTTACCGCGCTACCTTCGGCGTGGGTGATCCGTAAAGTGGGTTATAAAAATGGTATGGCACTGGGGATGGGCATCATGATGCTCGCCGGCTTACTGTTTATTCCTGCGGCTAAAACCCAAATATTTGGTCTGTTTTTATGTGCGCAATTAGTGATGGGCACAGGCCAAACCTTGTTGCAAACTGCGGTCAATCCCTACGTGGTTCGCCTTGGACCGGAAGAGTCTGCTGCGGCCCGAGTGAGCGTGATGGGCATTTTGAATAAAGGTGCAGGGGTGATTGCACCCTTAGTTTTCTCTGCATTGATTTTAGATAGCTTTAAAGACCGCATTGGGACTACGTTAACCCAAGTGCAAATTGATGAAATGGCAAACAGCTTGGTTTTCCCTTACCTCGGTATGGCGATTTTTATTGGGGTGTTGGCACTTGCTGTAAAAAAATCTCCACTGCCAGAACTCTCTAATGAAGATGAAGTGGCCGAGCACACTGATAAAGGCCAAATCAAAGCGGCCTTATCCCATCCTAACCTTGCATTTGGGGTTATCGCGCTATTTGTGTACGTTGCCGTTGAGGTGATTGCCGGCGACACTATCGGTACCTTTGCCTTATCGCTCGGGGTTGAACATTACGGTGTGATGACCTCATACACTATGGTGTGTATGGTTCTGGGTTATACCTTAGGGATTATCCTGATCCCTCGCTTTATCTCTCAGCCAACGGCACTGATGATTTCGGCGATTCTTGGCCTATTACTGACCCTAGCCATACTGTTTGGGGATAACCATTCCTACGCGATTGCCAATGTGCTGTTAGTGCCTTTCGGCGGGGTGGCCTTGCCTGATACCTTACTCTTCATTGCCTTCTTAGGATTAGCCAATGCGATTGTTTGGCCTGCGGTGTGGCCTCTGGCACTGTCGGGTTTAGGTAAGCTCACCAGCACAGGTTCGGCATTACTCATCATGGGGATTGCGGGTGGTGCTTTCGGTCCACTGTTTTGGGGACTCACGAGTTCGGCCACCGATATGGGGCAGCAGGGCGGTTATATGGTGATGTTACCTTGTTACCTGTTTATTCTCTTCTATGCCGTGAAAGGCCATAAGATGCGTCACTGGTAATCGGTTATCACGCGATGTAAAAAAGCCCTCAACAGAGGGCTTTTTGGTAATTGCAGGGCGTGAATTAGAAGGCGTAGCTGACTGTTGCTAAAACGGTATCGTCGTTTTCCCACACACCGTCGGAGACTTTCTGATCGCCGCTCAAGTCAGTGCCAAGCCAAGCGAGCGACAGGCCAAATCCCATAAATTCGGTGGATACGCCGACGGAATAATCCGAGTAGCTATCAAAGCCTTCACCATCGTCTAAGGCATCGCCTACGTTGTAGCCGTAATGCAGATCGAGGCTCCAGTTTTCAACAAACTCATAGGAGTAATTGATTTCGCCGTAGTGATAATCTAAATCGCTGCCACCGTAATCATTGGTGTACCAATAGGCTACGCGAAAGCCGCTAAACTCGACACCAGCTGTTACTTCGAAATAGCCGAGATCACTCTCGCCCGAATAGTTATAGCGGTTGAGGGTCACGTCGTAGCTGACGTTATCATTGATGTCACCGCCGTAGGCAACATAAAAGTCATACTCGATATCTGGACCGTTGTAACCTGGCTCGTCAAAGTCGACATTACTGGCCCAGGCGCCGACCGAAAATCCTGACTCAAAACTCCAATCGACACCGCCTTGAACCGCGGGATCGCCCGCAGTTTGCGAGATGCCACGGAAGCGATAATCGTTGGTTACGCCAATTTCCCCCGACACTTCTGCGGCGGTAATGCCGGAGAATAAGCTGGTCGTTAGCGCGAGCCCAACAACTTGTGCCAGCCGCTTTTTATTTAGGTTGTTATTCACGGTATTTCTCCCATTTTCTTGGTTGACACGGATGTACTAAGTTCTTTTAGCTTTTAAAACAGGCTAGTACATTCGTTGCTTTGCCAAACAACAACTCAGGAAACCCCGTAGCTGTGACCTCATGGCGAGTTAAGCTAAATCGCTTTAGCTTGGTTAAACGAGGTAAAAAGCACCCCTATGAAACTCACTTTTGTTCGAAGATGACATAAACCTTGCGACACGGTTCAACGACTTGCCACACCCCTTGAAACCCCGCAGGAATAATAAATCGGTCGCCGACACTGAAGGTTTGTGACTGTCCCTCAAGATCTGTGATGACGCTGGTCCCTTCGAGGATCTCGCAATACTCGTATTCAGTGTAGTTGATTTTCCAAGCACCTGATTCGCTTTGCCAAATTCCACTATGGAATTGATTACAGGGGCTAGAGTAATGATTCTGTAATTGCTGGGTGGGGTTACCAGAGATGCGCTTTTCTGGGGCGACTTGATAACTTTCCACCGGCGACTGTGCGCTGGCAAAGCGAATGATCGAGGTTACGCTCATGGTCATATTGGCTCCACCGAGGTTATTTCATGGTGGGCATAACAAACTCGGCCTGAGTCTGTTTGCCTACGGGCCAGCGTGCCGTGATGGCTTTACGTTTGGTATAAAAACGTACCCCATCAGGACCATGCATATGCAGGGGACCAAAGAGCGAACGTTTCCAGCCACCGAAGGAGTGGAAGGCCATAGGCACTGGGATGGGCACGTTAACCCCTACCATACCGACCTGCACATGGTGGCAAAAATGTCTGGCAGCCTCACCGCTTTGGGTAAAGATGGCGGTGCCATTGCCAAATTCATGTTGGTTGATAAGCGCCAGTGCGCTGGCATAGTCTTTAACCCGCACAATCGACAGCACTGGGCCGAAGATTTCTTCGCGGTAAATACGCATCTCAGGGGTGACGTTATCGAATAAACAGGCCCCTAAGAAGTAACCCTGCTGATGATCGGCCACGCTTAACTGACGACCATCTACCACTAAGGTCGCGCCTTCTTGGACGCCAGCGTCGACAAATTCCGTGACTTTGGCGAGGTGCTGGCGGGAGATCAACGGTCCCATTTCCATCTCTGGGGTGAGGCCATTGCCCACTTTTAACTGTTGAATTTGCGGTAATAATCTATCGACCAGCTTGTCGCCCACATCTCCTACGGCCAATACCACCGAAATGGCCATACAACGCTCGCCGGCGCTGCCATAGGCGGCGCCCATGAGGGCACTCACCGCTTGATCTAAATCCGCATCCGGCATCAGTAGCATATGGTTTTTCGCGCCGCCTAAGGCTTGCACCCGTTTACCGTGTTTAGATGCGGTGCTGTAAATGTATTCGGCTATCGGGGTGGAGCCAACAAAGCTGACGGCTTGAATATCTTCATGGCTGAGCAGGGTATCGACGGCCTCTTTATCACCGTTGACCACGTTAAATACCCCCGCAGGGAGACCAGCTTCGGTGAGTAATTCCGCAATACGCATTATCGCGCTTGGGTCTTTTTCCGAGGGTTTCATAATAAAGGTGTTACCGCAGGCAATCGCGATTGGGAACATCCACATGGGAACCATCACGGGGAAGTTAAAGGGCGCTATGCCTGCGACAACACCTAAAGCTTGATTGACTGACCAAGCGTCTACGCCACCGCCGACCTGCTCCGTATGCTCCCCTTTGAGCAAGTGTGGGATACCACAGGCAAATTCGACGACTTCGAGGCCGCGGATGAGTTCTCCCCGCGCATCATCGAGCACTTTGCCGTGCTCTAAGGTAATCAGTCGCGCCAACTCATCCATATGTTGCTCGACCAGCGCTTTAAACTTAAATAACACACGAGCACGATTGAGGGGCGTTACCTGTGACCAAGTGTCGAAGGCCGATTTGGCGATAGCAATGGCGGCGGAGACTTCGTCGCGACTCGCGAGGGAGACCTGACCTCGGCATTCTCCCGTAGCGGGTTCGAAAATCTCTTGGCTTCTTGTACTGGCGGCGGAGTGCTCGCCATTCACATAATGAGTCATTGTCAGCATAGGTAACCTTTCAATTGCCCCCAATTTGGGCGTTAGATAAAAAATTGTGCATCATCCTACGGCGCGAATTGCATCGCTTAGGCTGTTAACTATTTGGTCTATTTGATGTTTATCTACGATTAACGGTGGGGAGATGGCGATAATATCGCCCGTCGCCCGCACGAGCGTGCCTTGATGGAAACAATGCTCGAACACGCTGTAACCTCGTTTACCTACGCCTTGGCTATTCGGCGCGAGTTGGAAGCCTGCGACCAATCCAGTGTTGCGGATATCAATCACATTCGGCAAACCTTTGAGGCTGTGAACGGCATCCTCGAAATAACGCTCAAGTTCGAAGCTGCGTTCAAATAGCTGTTCGTTTTCATAGATGGACAGCGTAGCGAGCGCCGCGGCCGCCGCTACTGGATGCCCTGAATAGGTATAACCGTGGAAAAACTCGATGAGTTCGGTGGGGCCTTGCATACAGGTATCGTGAATAAAATCCTGCACAAACACGGCGCCCATTGGAATTGCGCCATTATTGATGGCCTTGGCCGTAGTGATTATGTCGGGGATAACGCCCCAGCGCTGGCTGGCAAAGGCGGCGCCGACGCGACCAAAGGCAGTGATCACCTCATCAAAAATCAACAGGATGCCGTGCTTTTGGGTGATTTCGCGTAGGCGCTTTAAGTAACCCTGTGGCGGTAAAATCACCCCCGCCGAACCCGACATAGGTTCAACGATAACGGCGGCAATATTCTCAGCGCCGTGGAGTGTGACGAGTTGTTCTAATACTTCGGCTTTTTCGGCACCTAGGCTAGGTAAGCCACGGCTAAAGGCTGAATTTTGAATATCTAAGGTGTGCGGCAGGTGATCCACGCCTTGCAGCAGTTGGCCACTAAAGGCTTTACGGTTATTGCTCAAGCCCCCCACTGAAATGCCACCAAATCCTACGCCATGGTAGCCCAGCTCACGGCCAATAAAACGGGTGCGCGATGCTTGGCCATTGGCTCTGTGGTAACAGAGTGCCATTTTAAGCGCGGTATCGACGGACTCTGATCCAGAGTTGGTAAAGAAGACCTTATTGAGTCCTTCAGGGCTGAGTTCAGTTAACCGCTCGGCGAGTTCGAAGGCGAGGGGATGACCCATTTGGAAGGACGGCGCGTAATCCATCTCGCGAATTTGCTTGCTAACGGCTTCGCTGATCTCACGGCGTCCATGGCCGGCGTTACAACACCACAAGCCAGCCGTTGAGTCTAATACCTTGTTGCCATTGATATCCGTGTAATACATGCCTTCTGCTTGGGCGAGCAGGCGAGGGCTAGCTTTAAACTGGCGGTTGGCGGTAAAGGGCATCCAATAATGTTCGAGAGAAGGATGCTCATGCGTTGTGTTGTAGGGTGAATCGGCCATAGTGTTTACCTTGTCCTTTTCCTTGTTAAATGAGGTCAGGTCTTCGTTAAGGGTGGCTAATATTTGCTATGCTATGTTAGAAATAATGAACATGGAAGAGGTGTGTGCAGTTATTTGTGGCAAAAATGCTATTTTTGTAAAAAATATTGAATATTAATGATTGAACAGCGTAATCTAAGCAGCAGTTAACGACTTAGGTCATCTTTGGCATTTGGCCGTCGAGATAGCCCTCATCCCAATAAAGCTAAAATAAACAAATACAAACGATTAAGAGGTCATCATGAGTACACCTAAAAAACGGAGTGATTGGGAAAGCCTCGCTGCTAGCCTAGCAATCAATGGCAAGGCTTATATCAATGGCGAATACCGCGATGCGGCAGCGGGCAGCACCTTTGATTGTGTCAGCCCAATCGACGGACGCGTATTAGCCAAGGTCGCCAGTTGCGATCTGATGGACGCCAATATTGCCGTCGCTAATGCCCGTGAGGTGTTTGAATCTGGCGTATGGTCAAAGACAGCTCCCGTTAAACGTAAGCAAGTGATGATCCGTTTTGCCGAGTTATTGGAAGAAAACGCCAATGAACTCGCCCTGTTAGAAACCTTGGACATGGGTAAGCCAATCCGTTTTTCAAAGGCGGTAGATATTGCCGGCGCCGCCCGTGCTATCCGTTGGTCGGGTGAGGCTGTTGATAAACTCTACGATGAGCTGGCACCTACGGCACATAATGAAATCGGCATGATCACCCGCGAACCCGTAGGCGTGGTGGCGGCGATTGTGCCTTGGAACTTCCCGTTATTGATGGCCTGTTGGAAGCTGGGGCCAGCGCTGGCGACGGGCAACAGCGTTATTCTTAAACCCTCTGAGAAATCCCCCTTAACGGCCATTCGTATCGCTGAACTTGCGGTACAGGCCGGGATCCCTAAGGGCGTGCTAAACGTACTGCCAGGTTATGGGCATACGGTCGGTAAGGCACTGGCGCTGCATATGGATGTCGATACCTTAGTCTTTACTGGCTCAACAAAAATCGCTAAGCAATTAATGATTTATGCGGGCGAATCGAATATGAAGCGGGTGTGGCTCGAGGCTGGTGGTAAGAGCCCGAACATTGTATTTAACGATGCGCCCGATCTTAAAGCGGCGGCGGTGGCGGCCGCCGAAGCCATTGCCTTTAACCAAGGTGAAGTCTGTACCGCAGGCTCGCGTTTGCTGGTGGAATCTGGGGTTAAAGAGCAATTGATTGCGCTGATTGCTGAAGAACTCGCCTCGTGGCAGCCCGGGCATCCGCTGGATCCCGCTACCGTTAGCGGCGCTGTGGTCGATAAGCAACAACTAGATACCATCTTAAGCTATATCAAGGCGGGTCAAGATGAAGGCGCCAGTTTAGTCCATGGTGGACAGCAAGTGCTGGCCGAAACGGGCGGCGTGTATGTGCAGCCCACTATCTTTAGCCAAGTACACAACAAGATGAAAATCGCCAGCGAGGAAATCTTTGGCCCAGTGTTATCTGTCATTGAATTCAATGGCATGGACGAGGCGATTGCGATAGCCAATGACACCATTTACGGCTTAGCTGCTGGCGTGTGGACGGCGGATATCAGCAAGGCGCACAAAACCGCCAAGGCACTGCGTTCGGGTATGGTGTGGATTAACCATTATGATGGTGGCGATATGACGGCGCCTTTCGGTGGTTACAAACAGTCGGGCAATGGCCGCGATAAATCCATGCACTCCTTCGATAAATACACCGAAATCAAGGCGACTTGGATAGTCCTCTAAGTCGTTTGACTCCCTCTCAAGCCTCTTTACGCCGATTCGAAAGGGGCTTTATTTTTTCTGGTTAACCCTCTAATTAAATGGATAAAGTGGCGCAAGGGTGCCTCTTAGGGATTTTTGCTGTACATTGCTCGGATGATGAACTCATTTGCTAAGGGATGTTCTGTGAGTCTCAAATACTTATCTTTGACCTTAATGCTGCTAGTCACCTTGGCCTTGTCAGGGTGTTCTTCTACCCATTCGGGAAGCTGGCAGGGGTTTACCGAGTCTGGCCAAGCCTCTTTCTACGGCGATAAACATCAAAATAAGAAAACCGCCAGCGGTGAGCGTTATAACCATAAATTAAAAACGGCCGCACATAAGGAAATTCCTTTTGGTTCAGTGGTTAAAGTTACAAATCTTAAGAACGGTAAAACGGTTGTGGTTAAGGTTAACGACAGAGGGCCTTTCGTGCGGGGCCGAATTATAGATTTGTCCAAATCCGCATTTAGCAGCATAGGCAATACTTCGGCGGGTTTATTAGATGTCAAAATTGAAGTGATTCAAGCGGCGAGTCAGTAATCGACTCTCAATGAGCTTGCCATGTGTGCTTTACCGAAACAGTATCAGTTCGAATGGTTTTAATAGCGCTTGGGTTTTAGCATGTGCAGCAAAACGCAGGCTGATAAGTCATTATCCCAGTTGGGAATCAGAATAAGGACAGCCAATGGAATATCCTCTCGTGAGTACTCAATGGCTCGAAGAGCACCTTACCTCGCCAGATCTCGTGTTACTCGATGCCAGCATGGCCGTGGTGTTGGGTAAAGAGCCTATCCTCTATTCCGAACCTGTGTGCATTCCGCGCTCGAGGCGCTTTGATGTCGAAACGGATTTTTGCGATAAAACCTCTTCTCAAATCCACGCCTTACCAAGGTTTGAACAGTTTGTAGAAGGCATTGCCAAGCTCGGAATAGACCCGCAAAGCGTGGTGGTTATCTATGATAATCAAGGGATTTATTCATCTCCGCGCGCTTGGTGGATATTCAAGGTAATGGGATTTCACCGTGTGTACGTGCTCGACGGTGGTTTACCCCAATGGATGGCTGAAGACAGAGTCACCTCACCCCGCTATCAGGAAGAAGGGATAGATTATGGTGCAAGCGATAGTGAGGAACTCACTGCCGTTTTGGAATATCAGCCTGCCAAGGTGATGGATGCCGAGGCCGTGTTTGCCAAGCTTGATGATAGCGGCAGCGCGATTATCGATGCCCGCGGCGCCGCGCGCTTTTTCGGCCAAGTGAGTGAGCCACGCCCTGGTGTGCGTAGTGGGCATATTCCCCATTCGGTTAATTTACCTTTTGCAGAGGTGCTCGATGGCTTCAAAATCAAAAGTTCGGCCGAATTACAAACCCTGTTTCAAGGGCTTGCTGGCGATAAATCGTTAAGGATTTTCAGCTGTGGTTCGGGCATTACCGCCTGTATCCTAATCTTAGCGTCACTCGCTTCTGGCCATGACGATGCTGTGCTCTACGATGGCTCATGGGCAGACTGGGGCAGTCGCAGCGATTTACCCATAGCGCAATAGGCGTTGATGCAGGAGTGCTGAGCAGGACACTCTGCAGCACTCCATTGGCAGTGATATATCCTTTGACTTATCAAGGAGTTTGCCATGATAACCCGGTTGTTCGATAAGCTGATTTTCGGCTTTATCTTAGTGATTGCGCTGCAACTTCCCCAATTAGCCGATCATTATCAGCAATTTTTGGCGGGGCTCTATACGTCGACTCAATGGCAAGTTGAGGGCTACGAGGCCACGGCGAAGGAATATCACTACGGCGATGTCGAAACCATGATTGCCCGCCATTTGCAAAACGAGGAGCCTAGCGTCAGGGCGGATGCCGAGCAAAAGCGCCAGACGCTAGCCTTGTATCAAGCGTTGCAGCAGGGAATGCAGACCTTTGCGCAGGGGAATCTCTTCGAGAAAACCGCCTATATGTTTAATCCAGCTCGTTTTGAATATTTACAGCAAACCATAGTTAACTTTAAGCCTGGCATCCCGTTAACCACCAGTGGGATCGCTTTTGGCGTGCTGGTGGCGTTAGTCGTGCATTATTTTGGCTCGCTGCCTTTTATTCTGTGGTCAAGGCGCCGCAAACGCCTTAACGCTGTCCGCGCCATTTAGTGCCGTTGGATAGCTTGCTCGCTTATCCAACGACAGGACAAACCTCAGAATAAGTCTTTAAACCTGTGGTATAGCATGCCCGCTGCCAGCATGGGCGAGCGGAATGTGGGGCCGCCGGGGAAGGTCATATGCTTGATTTTAGCGAACACATCAAAATATCCCGCCTGCTGACATATGGCTTCGGCGAGCAGTTTGGCGGCCATATGGGTGGCATTGACGCCGTGGCCTGCGTAGGCTTGGGCGTAAAAAATATTACTCGCATCGGGGAGGCGACCGATTTGGGGCATACGGTTGGCGCCAATGCCTATCATGCCGCCCCATTCGTAATCGATGCGTACGCCTTTTAACTGTGGGAATACCTTCTCAAGGTTCGGTCTGAGCGCTGCTTCAATATCCTTAGGATCTTTGCCTGAATAAGTACAAAGTCCGCCGAAGAGCAAGCGTCTATCCGCCGATAAGTGGAAGTAATCTAAGGCGATTCGCATGTCTGCAAAGGCCATATTTTGCGGGATAATGCTTTGGCATTGCGCTTCTGTCAGTGGCTCGGTTGCAAGCAAGTAACTCCCCGCGGGCAGTACTTTACCGCCGATGTAGCTATTCAATTTATGGCCAATATAAGCGTTGCCAGCGAGCACCACATATTGGCAAGTCACTTCGCCTTTTGCCGTTAATACTCGCGGTTTATCCCCAGGAATAATCTTTTCTGCGGCGCTGTATTCAAATAATTGAGCGCCCAATTCTCGGGCAACACGAGCCTCGCCCAAGGCCAAATTCAGTGGATGTAAATGACCGCTGCCCATGTCGACTAGGGCGCCTTGGTAAAAGTCTGAGCCGATAACTTCTCCGAGCTGAGACTGAGTTAATAGTTTGATTTCATGCTGATATCCAAGGTGTTTAAGATGGTCGAACTCTTGTTCTAGTTCGAGCATATGCCGAGGTTTAACTGCAAGATCGCAATAGCCCATTTGTAAATCGCAATCGATGTGATGGGTCTGGATCCGATTTCGCACGATCTCTACCGCTTCAAACCCCATTTGCTCAATGGCGCTCACGCCTTCTTGACCTATCTCATTGATAAATTGCGCAGGATCATGGCCAATACCGCGGATCAGCTCGCCACCATTACGCCCTGAGGCGCCCCAGCCTATGCGCTTGGCCTCGAGTAGCACTACGTTTAGGCCTTTTTGCCGCAGTTCGATAGCTGTGTTAATACCACTGAAACCACCGCCGATAATGCAAACGTCGGTGCTTACCTTACCCTCAAGTTGGGGATGAGCGTAAATTTCTTTTGCAGTATCAACATAATAAGACTGGGGATATTGTTCACTATGAACGGGAGGTTTGGTGGTCATTTGAGCTCCAAAAAATTGTTTTTATTGTAAATTGGGCTTGTCCCAGTATACTCATCACACTTTTGTGATACTGCTAAAAAGTGTGCATTTTATTTAACACACTTTTTAGATAGAATACAACGGAAGCGATTAAACTCACGCTTTTAGGGCTAAAATGTGTTTGGGATGATGTTTATCCTGAACAACCTGTTCTTCATCTATCGGGGCAACCGATCCTTTGGGGAGATGCGAAATTTGGATATTGGAGCCAGTCTCAGAACTGTTCGAAAAATGAAAGGCTTATCCCAGCGTGAGCTGGCTAAGCGTGCTGGTGTGACTAACAGTACAATTTCAATGATCGAAAAAAACAGTGTTAGCCCATCCGTCAGTTCTTTGAAAAAGGTATTGTCGGGTATCCCTATGTCTTTAGTGGATTTTTTCTCGATTGAAGCCTCGATTGAGAGTGAGCAAAAAGTAGTTTATCGCTCCGATGAACTCCTCGATATAGGTACAGGGCCGTTAGAATTTAAGTTGATTGGCCGCGACTTTCCCAATCGTGCCATGTCGGTGATGAGTGAAACCTACCCACCGGGTTCGGATACGGGCGAGGAAATGCTGAAACACGAAGGTGAAGAGGCGGCCATGGTGATCGAAGGCAAATTCGAACTGACCGTTGGCGATGAGGTTTATATCTTAGAAGCGGGTGATAGTTACTATTTTAACAGTGAATTACCCCATAGATTTCGTAACCCTTTCGATGAACCCTGTCGACTGGTCAGTGCAACAACGCCAGCGAATTTCTAATCGCATAGCTAGTCGCAGAGCGCTGTCCTAGATTGTCTAGGATGGCGCCATCTTGAGATTTCCCCCTTATCTACCTCGCATCAAACTGGCTTTGGATTACAAAATATTTTTCAAAGTGTAAATAATATTTTTCAAATGACTCTAAATCAGCTCTGATTATCTTTGCCTAGTTTTCATCATAAACAACCGCTATAAGCCGATTCTGTTACCCTTAGGCAACACAATGCCCCCTAATTTCCTGTATTACATCCCAAAATGCTGTCTTGCAACTAAACGATCATTAACAAGTGTTTAACCTCTTGCCTGAGGTTAAAATTCGGTGTACTGTGTGAAAAAATGAACATTAAAACTTAACATGTTCATTATGCAGTCATTCAAGGTGAAGGTGAGTTATGTCTGTCGAGTTGCCCCTTATTGGTGTTATTGCGTGTAATCAACAATTGGGATCACATCCCTTTAATATTGTTGGTGAAAAATACCTCTTAGGTGTAGTGAATGGTGCTAAGGGCTGGCCCTTAGTGATCCCCTCATTAGGTGCTGAACAACCTATTGAGGCGATTCTGGCAAGTCTCGATGGCATTCTCTTTACTGGTTCGCCTTCGAATGTTGAACCCCATCTCTATGCGGGTGAACCGAGTGAAGTCGGTACTCACCACGATCCCAAACGCGATGCTACCACCTTACCGCTGATCCGTGCGGCCATTGCGGCGGGTGTGCCTGTGCTTGGGATTTGTCGTGGCTTTCAAGAGATGAACGTCGCTTTTGGTGGCAGTCTGCATCAGAAGTTGCACGAAGTGGGCGGTTTTATTGAACACAGAGAAGATAAAGAGGCCTCGTTAGAGGTGCAATATGGGCCATCCCACAGTATTACTGTGGAGCCTGGGGGGGTCATTTACGAGGCCTGGGGCCGTAACTCGGCAGAGGTAAACTCTGTACATACCCAGGGCGTGGAGCGTCTTGGGATTGGGTTGCGGCCAGAAGCTTATGCTCCAGATGGTCTAGTGGAGGCCTTCTCCGTTATAGACGCAAATGAATTTGCCCTCGGTGTGCAATGGCATCCTGAATGGAAGGTGAGCGAAAACCCATTTTTCCTCTCTATATTCAATGCCTTTGGTGATGCATGCCGTCGTAGGGCTACAACTCGAGTGAAATAAAATGAATAAGCTAATCGCTTTTTTAAAAGAACGAAAAATCACAGAAGTCGAATGTGTTATCAGCGATATGACAGGTATCGCCCGCGGAAAAATTGCCCCAGTGGATAAATTCCTCGATGAAAAAGGCATGCGTTTACCCGAAAGCGTGTTGCTGCAAACCGTGACCGGTGACTTTGTTGACGATGATATTTATTACAGTTTGCTCGACGACGCCGACATCGATTTTGTCTGTGTCCCCGATGAAAATGCCGTGTTTATGCTGCCTTGGACCATTGAAGCCACAGCTCAAGTGATCCACGATTGCTACGACAGAATGGGCAATCCCATCGAATTATCGCCACGTAACGTGTTGAAGAAAGTGCTTTCGCTATACGAGCAAAAAGGCTGGGAGCCAGTTATTGCACCTGAGATGGAGTTTTATCTCACCAGCCGTAGCGATGACCACGATTTACCCCTTAAGCCACCTATTGGTCGCTCGGGCAGACCCGAAGCGGGACGTCAGTCTTTCTCGATTGATGCGGCTAACGAATACGACCCGCTTTTCGAAGATATGTACGACTGGTGCGAGCTGCAAGGTTTAGATATCGATACGCTGATCCACGAAGACGGCCCAGCGCAAATGGAGATTAACTTCAGCCATGGTAATCCATTATCTCTTGCGGATCAGGTGTTTGTATTCAAGCGTACCCTGCGTGAGGCGGCATTAAAGCACAATGTGTGCGCCACCTTTATGGCTAAACCTGTGACCGATGAGCCTGGCAGTGCCATGCACATTCATCAAAGCGTGATTAATAAGGAAACAGGCAAAAACATCTTCACCAATGAAGACGGTACTCAAAGCCCATTATTCCTGAGCTATATCGCTGGTTTACAGAAGTTTATTCCTGAACTCTTGCCGTTGATGGCTCCTAATGCCAACTCGTTCCGCCGTTTCTTACCGGGCACCTCTGCGCCAGTAAACTTGGAATGGGGCGTTGAGAACAGAACCTGCGGCCTGCGTATTCCTGAGTCTTCACCGCAAAACCGCCGCATTGAAAACCGTATTCCTGGGGCGGATGCAAACTGCTATTTAGCCATCGCGGCGAGCTTACTCTGCGGTTACATCGGTATGGTGGAAGGGTTAAAACCTTCGACACCAGTACAGGGTAAATCGAACGAAAGCCGTAGCAACAATCCACATTGCCTGCCGTTGACCTTAGAAGAAGCGTTAGCGGCGATGGAAGAGAGTGATGCCTGTAAGGAATATTTAGGTGAAGCCTTTACTACCGGCTTTGTGGCGGTCAAACAGGCCGAGCTTGAAAACTTCCGCCGTGTCGTGAGTTCGTGGGAGCGTGAGTTCCTGTTACTCAGTGTGTAATTTGCACTGTTTTTGTTCAAAACTGTCACGGCCTTAACGGATTTAGGGTCAAGATAGCGGGAATATTTGAACAATCAGTAAAAATACTCTGCACCAATTCGGTGAGTTTGCTTAACTTTGGTGCAGAGTGCTTTTAAATTGAAATGCTTACGTATGCTTTACGGTAACTGAGTCGTGCTGTGAAATCTCATTCAATGAACTCAAAGCGATGATAATTTTGTACATTGGTTGCCAATACATAAATTCATTTGAATGAAGCGATTTGTAACTCGCTGTTAGTTAAGGTTTAAAAGAGTTTTCCTGAGATGGTTTCAGCGGTTTTTCTAGGGGCTTGAGGCATTTGCCTGAATGTTGCAAGATGTAGGGCGTACAAATATCTAGTCTTTTTTTGTGCTTGTTAATGCAAGTGGGTAAATCGACAAATTTGGCATGAAATCTGATACTCCCATTCATTGCAGCCACCTAGAGATGAAGGCATTATGGTGCTGTAGAGACTGCCGATGCGGTTTTTAAGGTGTAGCATTGGTCGAGAATAACAACAATAACCGAGCAGATGGTCGGTGACACAATTTCAGAATTGTTAAAGGCAATTCTGCTACCCGAGAAAGGAGAAAGCATGAAGCTATTTAATAAGATGACGACTTTGGCTTTAGTAACCGCGGGCGCCCTCGCAAGCGTTGCTGCTCAAGCTGAAGAAGTAGTGCGCGTATATAACTGGTCTGATTATATCGCCGAAGATACCTTAGAAAACTTCAAGAAAGAGACGGGCATTCGGGTGATTTACGATGTGTTTGATAGTAACGAAGTGCTGGAAGCCAAGTTACTGTCTGGCCGCAGTGGTTACGACATCGTGGTTCCATCTAACCATTTCCTCGCTAAACAAATTAAGGCTGGCGCATTCAAGCCGCTAGACCGCTCTAAACTCAGCAACTTTAAAAACCTCAATGCCGATCTGATGAAACAGTTAGAGAAGGCTGATCCTGGTAACCAATATGCCGTGCCTTACCTTTGGGGTACCAATGGTATCGGTTACAACATCGATAAAGTGAAAGCCGCGGTAGGTGAAGATGCGCCATTTGATTCAATGGAGCTGATCTTTAACCCAAAATATGCTGAAAAAATCTCTAAGTGTGGCTTTGCTATGCTGGATTCGGCCGATGATATGGTGCCACAGGCGATGATCTACCTAGGTCTTGACCCTAACAGCACGAAAGCCGAAGACTATGAAAAAGCAGGTGAATTACTCGAAAAAATTCGCCCTTACGTGACTTATTTCCACTCATCACGCTATATCTCTGATCTCGCAAACGGGGATATCTGTGTGGCGTTCGGCTTCTCAGGTGACGTATTCCAAGCTGCGGCCCGTGCCGATGAAGCGGGTAACGGTAATAAGATTGGTTACTCGATTCCAAAAGAAGGCGCGAACCTGTGGTTCGATATGTTAGCTATCCCTGCGGATGCGGCTAACGTTGAAAATGCTCATAAACTTATCAACTACTTACTTCGTCCAGAAGTGATTGCGCCTATCTCTAACTATGTGGCTTATGCGAACCCTAACGACCCAGCACAGCCTTTAGTTGATGAAGCGATTCGCAATGACCCTGCGATTTATCCGCCAAAAGAAGTGTTGGATAAATTGTATATTGGCGAAATCCGTCCATTGAAAATCCAACGCGTATTAACCCGCGTCTGGACCAAAGTGAAGTCTGGCCAATAATCGAGATGGGGCAAGCATTGCTTGCCCCTTTTAATCGCACAGACATTGCCTTGCTCCTTGAGCATTCGGCCTACAGATTTTATCTCTATTCATTAATTCATTGTGTAAATCTCAAGTATTGAACGCCTTGTCGCATCAATACTCGGGTGGAGAAGTACTATGGCAAGCACCTCGGGCGTCACCAACAAACCCACTACAAAGACGCAAGAAAAAGTCCTGCTTAAGATTGAGCGGGTCAGTAAATTGTTCGACGATGTACGCGCGGTTGACGACGTATCATTGACGATTAATAAAGGTGAGATTTTTGCTTTACTTGGGGGCTCTGGCTCGGGTAAGTCGACCTTATTACGTATGCTCGCGGGGTTCGAGAGACCGACCTCTGGACGGATTTTTCTCGATGGTGAAGATATTACCGATTTGCCACCCTACGAACGTCCCATCAACATGATGTTCCAGTCTTATGCGCTCTTTCCCCATATGACGGTCGCGCAAAATATCGCCTTCGGTTTAAAGCAAGATAAGTTACCCAAAGCGGAAATTGAGCAAAGGGTGCAAGAAATGCTCAAGTTGGTGCATATGGAGCAATATGGCAAACGTAAGCCGCATCAGCTTTCCGGTGGTCAACGTCAACGGGTGGCGTTAGCCCGCTCCCTCGCGAAACGTCCTAAATTATTGCTGCTCGATGAGCCTATGGGCGCACTGGATAAAAAGCTGCGTACTCAAATGCAGTTAGAAGTGGTTGAGATTCTTGAACGTGTTGGCGTGACCTGTGTAATGGTGACCCATGATCAGGAAGAGGCCATGACCATGGCGGGCCGCATTTCGATTATGAGCGACGGTTGGATTGCCCAAACTGGCTCACCTATGGACATTTACGAGAGTCCTAACAGCCGCATGATTGCCGAATTTATCGGTTCAGTGAACCTCTTTGGCGGCGAGATTGAAGTGGACGAAGTCGACCACCTCATCATTAAACCCAATGATTTAGCCCAGCCCTTCTATGTGGGTTACGGCGTAACGACCAGCGCCGAAGAAAAGCATGTGTGGTTAGCGGTACGCCCCGAAAAAACCATTATCAGCCGCGAGCAACCCGAGGGCGAGTACAACTGGGCCAAGGGCATTGTGCATGACATCGCCTACTTAGGTGGCATTTCGGTGTACTACATTCGCCTCGAAAACGGCCAAATAGTGCAATGCAGTATGACCAACCGTGAACGCCGTGCCGACCATGCGACATGGGATGATGAAGTGTTCATCAGCTGGGAGGACACCAGTGGCGTGGTGTTAAGATCATGAAGATGAAGTCAAAACTAAAATGGCTTAAGGGACGTTTCTGGACGATTAGCTTCCCCTACGCTTGGCTGTTGTTGTTCTTCGCCTTGCCCTTTGCCATTGTCCTTAAGATCAGTTTTTCGACGGCGGCGATTTCGATTCCGCCCTACGAGGCGACCTTCCAATATGCGGATGATGTATTAAACATCTTCCTGCATTTAGGTAACTATTTGATGTTACTTGATGATTCGCTGTATTACACCGCGTATCTCAGTTCATTAAAAATGGCGCTTATTTCGACCATTGGCTGTTTGATCATTGGTTATCCCATGGCCTATGCCATTGCCCGTGCGCCAGCAAGGTTGCAAACCGTGCTGTTGTTATTGGTGATGTTACCTTCTTGGACCTCGTTCTTAATCCGCGTTTATGCCTGGATGGGGATCTTAAGTAACACGGGGATTATCAATAACACATTGATGTGGTTAGGAGTCATTTCTGAGCCATTGCAAATCTTAAACACTAACATCGCCGTTTATATCGGGATTATCTACGCCTATTTGCCCTTTATGATTTTGCCGCTGTACGCGACCTTAGTGAAGTTAGATATGAGCCTGATTGAGGCTGCATCTGACTTAGGGTCGAGCCGTTTAAATACCTTCTGGAAAATCACTTTCCCGTTATCGAAGAGCGGGGTGATTGCAGGTTCTATGCTGGTGTTTATTCCTGCGGTAGGGGAGTTTGTGATCCCTGAGTTGCTCGGCGGCCCAGATTCTCTGATGATAGGTAAAGTGCTGTGGCAGGAGTTCTTCAATAACCGTGACTGGCCTGTGGCCTCATCTCTGGCGATTGTGATGCTGGCACTCTTGATTATTCCTATTACCTTATTCCATCGCTATCAGGCGCGTAGTTTGGAGAAAGACCTATGAAAAAGCTGAGTTTTTCTTCGGTGATGCTGTGGTTCGGCTTGTTCTTCTTGTACGCACCTATGTTGATCCTAGTGATTTATTCTTTTAACGAATCTAAGTTAGTGACAGTGTGGGGCGGGTTTTCACCTAAATGGTACGGCGAGTTATTTGCCGATCAGCAAATTCTCGATGCGGTGTGGACCAGCCTTAGGATTGCGTTTTACAGCTCAACCATGGCGGTGATTATCGGCACTATGGCCGCCTTTGTGATGACGCGATTTAAGCGCTCTTGGGCCAAGCTCACTTTGTCGAACATGATCACCGCGCCTTTGGTTATGCCTGAGGTGATCACGGGTCTGTCATTGCTACTGTTATTTGTGCATATGGCGGATCTCTTAGGTTGGCCGAAAGAGCGCGGCATGGTGACCGTTTGGATTGCCCACTCGACCTTCTGCGCGGCCTATGTGGCTGTGGTGGTGTCGTCAAGATTGCGTGAGTTAGACATGTCAATCGAAGAGGCGGCAATGGATTTAGGTGCAACGCCGCTTAAGACCTTCTTCCTGATCACTGTGCCCATGATTTCACCGGCATTAGTGGCGGGCTGGTTGTTATCCTTTAGTCTATCACTCGATGACTTAGTGATCGCAAGCTTTGCCTCAGGCCCAGGCGCGACCACTTTACCTATGGTGGTGTTCTCCTCGGTGCGTTTGGGGGTATCGCCTAAGATCAACGCCTTGGCAACACTGATCATTCTATGTGTATCGTTAATCGCCTTCTTGTCTTGGTATATGGCAAGACGCGCCGAAAAACGTGAGCGTATGCCGCTTAACTAATAAGTGGTGATACAACACAGAGCGAACAAACACTGAGTTGTCTTCTCTCGCTAAAAGGATGGCCTTGATCGCCAAGGCCATCCATCTCTCAGCCCTCCAAGTCTTCTTATCTGTACCTCCACAGTAATTTTCGAATCCGTTAAGGCATCAAGGACACTTTGTTTGAAATATCAAACATTGTGTAAATTATTGTGCTTTTATGGCTAGTGTTTCCCGATTTGAAGGTGTAGGATGTGATAGTTGTTTAAAATAATGAACATAAAAATCAAGGGAACATCATGTCAGCCATACCTCACACTGGATCATATTATGCGGCATCGGCCAACGATAAGGTTGAGCGCGCGCGTTTACAGGAATCGATTGAAGCCGATGTTTGTGTGATTGGCGCGGGGTACACAGGCCTGTCTGCCGCACTGCATTTACTCGAATCGGGTTTTAGTGTGGTGGTGCTCGAAGCGGCGCGAATTGGCTGGGGCGCCTCGGGGCGTAATGGCGGACAAATCGTCAACAGCTATAGCCGTGACATTGATACCATTGAAAAAACCGTTGGCAAAGAACAAGCCAAGCTCTTTGGACAAATGGCCTTCGAGGGCGGACGCATCATCCGTGAACGTATTGCTAAGTACAACATTGACTGCGATCTAAAGGATGGCGGCGTATTTGCGGCGATGAACGAAAAGCAGATGGGCCATTTACGCCATCAAAAGCAGTTATGGGAAAGCCATGGCCACATGGGCAAGCTTGAGCTGCTCGATGCAAACAGCATTCGTTCTGTGGTAAATACTGAGCGCTATGTCGGCGGTATGTTAGATAAGAGCGGCGGCCATATTCATCCGCTGAATTTAGCCTTGGGTGAAGCCCGCGCGGTAGAATCCCTCGGCGGAAAGATTTTTGAAGACTCAGCGGTGCTGCGAGTCGATGAAGGCGATAGTCCAGTGGTGCACACCGCTAAGGGCAGTGTAAAAGCCAAGTTTGTGGTGGTGGCGGGTAACGCTTACCTCGGTAAACTCATGCCTGAATTGCAAGCCAAGTCTATGCCCTGTGGCACTCAAGTGATCACCACAGAGCCCTTGGACGAAGAGTTGGCTGCAAGTCTATTACCCCAAGACTACTGCGTCGAAGATTGTAACTATCTGCTGGATTATTTCAGGCTGTCTGGCGATAAGCGTCTGATCTACGGTGGTGGTGTTGTTTATGGTGCCCGCGACCCTGCGGATATCGAATCCCTGATTATCCCGAATATGCTCAAAACCTTCCCTCAGTTAAAAGGGGTTAAGGTTGATTATGCCTGGACTGGTAACTTTTTATTGACCTTATCGCGTTTGCCACAGGTCGGCCGTATTGGTAAAAATATCTATTATTCACAGGGTTGTAGTGGCCATGGCGTCACTTATACCCACTTGGCAGGCAAGTTAATTGCCGAAATGCTCAATGGTCAAGCCACGCGTTTCGATGCTTTTGCAGCGCTGCCCCATTATCCTTTCCCCGGTGGTCACGCCTTACGTGTGCCTTTTAGTGCGCTGGGGGCATGGTATTACAGTCTAAGAGACAAGTTAGGTATCTAATTTATTTGAATTTTTATACGAGGTAAGGCATTACCTCGCCGCGAGAGGAATTTCCTGTGTTGTTAAAAGACCCGAGTCTGCTGCGTCAGCAATGTTATATCAATGGTCAGTGGTGCGATGCACAGTCAAAAGAAACTGTCGCTATCGCCAATCCCGCGACGGGCGTGGTGATCGCCAGTGTCCCTGTGATGGGGCAAGCCGAAACTCAAGCGGCAATTGCGGCAGCCGAAGTGGCCTTGCCCGCATGGCGGGCGCTTACCGCAAAAGAGCGTGGTGCCAAGCTGCGCCGCTGGTTTGAATTACTCAATGAAAACAGTGATGACTTAGCGCTAATGATGACCAGTGAGCAGGGTAAACCCCTCGCCGAAGCTAAGGGAGAAGTCACCTACGCCGCCTCCTTTATCGAATGGTTCGCCGAAGAGGCGAAGCGCGTCTATGGCGATACGATTCCTGGGCATCAGGGCGATAAACGCATCATGGTGATCAAGCAGCCCGTGGGCGTGACTGCGGCCATTACTCCTTGGAACTTCCCTGCGGCGATGATCACCCGCAAAGCCGCGCCAGCACTGGCGGCAGGTTGCACTATGGTGGTGAAACCTGCGCCGCAAACGCCTTTTACCGCATTAGCCTTAGCCGTGCTTGCCGAGCGCGCCGGGATCCCTGCAGGAGTGTTCAGCGTGATCACTGGTGATGCTATCGGCATTGGTAATGAGATGTGTAGCAACCCAACTGTGCGTAAGTTGTCTTTCACTGGCTCGACCCAAGTGGGCATTAAGTTAATGGAGCAATGCGCGCCGACTCTGAAAAAATTATCTTTAGAATTAGGCGGTAACGCGCCATTTATCGTATTCGACGATGCCAATATCGATGCGGCGGTTGAAGGCGCCATGATCGCTAAGTATCGCAATGCGGGGCAAACCTGTGTCTGTGCTAACCGTATTTATGTTCAGGCGGGCGTGTATGACGAATTTGCCCGCAAGCTCAGTATTGCCGTGGGCAAATTAAAGGTGGGTGAGGGGATTACTGAAGGCGTCACTACGGGCCCCCTCATTAATCGCGCGGCGGTCGAAAAAGTCCAGAGCCATCTTGAGGATGCGCTCAGCAAAGGGGCATCGGTGGTTGCGGGAGGCAAGCCCCATAGCTTAGGTGGCAACTTCTTCGAGCCCACGGTACTGACACATGTCGATAGCAGTATGCGTGTCGCCCGTGAAGAAACCTTTGGCCCACTGGCGCCGCTGTTTAAGTTTACCGATGTGGACGATGTGATTAAGCAAGCCAATGATACCGAGTTTGGCTTGGCGGCTTATTTTTATGGCCGTGATATCTCACTCGTGTGGAAAGTGGCCGAGGCATTGGAATACGGCATGGTGGGCGTCAACACTGGGTTGATTTCCACCGAAGTCGCGCCGTTTGGCGGAATGAAATCCTCAGGGCTTGGCCGAGAAGGCTCTAAGTTCGGCATCGAAGAATATTTAGAAATCAAATATATCTGTATGTCTGTTTAAGCATCAGTTTGGAATAGACCGCCAGTGGTAGCCCTTTGGGCATAGGCATTGTTATCGACATTTGTGTATAGCCAAGTTAGGCACGCGAGCAAGGAATACTAAATGAGCACAACCAATGATTCATTGATGGCACGTCGCCAAGCCGCAGTCGCAGGCGGTGTTGGTCAAATTCATCCTGTTTTTACTGCTCGCGCCGAAAACGCGACCGTGTGGGATGTTGAAGGTCGAGAGTTTATCGATTTTGCGGGTGGTATTGCTGTGCTCAACACTGGGCATTTACATCCTAAGGTGAAGGCGGCCGTTGCGGCGCAGCTTGAGGACTTTTCCCACACCTGTTTTATGGTGCTTGGCTATGAAAGTTATATTCAAGTCTGTGAAAAACTGAATCAGTTAGTGCCGGGGGATTTTGCCAAGAAGACGGCCTTATTCACCAGCGGCTCAGAAGCGGTTGAAAACGCAGTTAAAGTGGCTCGTGCATACACTAAGCGGGCGGGCGTGATTGCCTTTACCTCGGGTTACCATGGTCGCACTATGGCGGCACTGGCGTTAACGGGAAAGGTCGCGCCTTACAGTAAAGGGATGGGATTAATGTCGGCCAATGTGTTCCGCGCCGAGTTCCCCTGTGCGCTGCACGGCGTGTCAGATGATGATGCGATGGCCTCTATCGAACGTATCTTTAAAAATGATGCCGAGCCGAGCGATATCGCGGCCATCATCCTCGAGCCTGTGCAGGGTGAAGGTGGATTCTATGCCGCATCGCCAGCCTTTATGCAGCGTTTACGCGCGCTTTGCGACCGTGAAGGTATTATGTTGATTGCCGATGAAGTGCAAACGGGTGCGGGTCGTACCGGGACCTTCTTCGCCATGGAGCAAATGGGTGTGAGCGCCGATATCACCACCTTTGCTAAATCCATTGCCGGTGGTTTCCCTCTTTCTGGTATTACGGGTAAAGCTGAAGTCATGGATGCCATCGGTCCCGGTGGCCTTGGTGGCACCTACGGCGGTAATCCGCTGGCCTGTGCGGCGGCGCTCGCCGTACTTGAGGTGTTTGAAGAGGAAAAGCTGCTTGAACGTGCCAATGCAATTGGCGAGCGCATTAAGTCGGCGCTAAATACTATGCAGGTTGAACATCCTCAAATCGCCGATGTGCGTGGTCTAGGGGCGATGATCGCCATTGAGTTGATGGAGGATGGTAAACCCGCGCCTCAGTACTGTGCCCAAATCTTAGCCGAGGCCAGAAACCGAGGATTGATCCTCCTCTCCTGCGGTACCTACGGAAACGTGCTGCGTATTTTGGTGCCATTGACAGTGCCAGACGAGCAGCTCGGTGCGGGGCTGGGGATTCTTAAAGCCTGCTTCGATGCCGTGTTAAAAGGTTAATAGCCATAAAAAATCCCGCTTAGGCGGGATTTTTTATGGCGTGGTTTAACGCTTAAGAGCCTTTTATCTCCATCAGGATTTGCAGTGCACGCTCACGTTTGTCCTGATCATACAAATCGTTGGTAAAGATAAACTCATCGACACCCAGCTCTTTCACTATCATCTCTAAGCGGTGCTTGATGGCGGTGGGGCCACCAGTGACGGATAAGCCTAAGAAGTTATCGACATAGGTTTTTTCCTGCTCGCTCCACAGGCCATCCATGCTGTTCACGGGCGGTTTTAACCACAGAGCCTCACCACGGATCAGCGCAAGTACCCGTTGCTTGGAGGTGGTGCTCAGGTATTCGGCTTCGGCGTCCGTCTCGGCAGCGATTAGCGGCAGGCCAAGCATAACATAGGGCTTATCCAACACCTTAGATGGCTTAAAGTCGCGGCGGTAAATCTCAATCGCATCGTAGAGGAATCTTGGCGCAAAATGCCCTGCAAAGACATAGGGTAAGCCGCGCTGTGCCGCAAGCTGGGCGCTAAACAGGCTAGAGCCGAGTAGCCAAATCGGTACATGGGTGCCTTCGCCGGGAATCGCTCTTACGGGATGATGGCCACTGTAGTCGCCGAGCAAAGTTTGTAACTCGCTCACCTCGGCGGGAAATTGCTCCGCGCGGCTCATATCGCGGTTAAGGGCGCGGCTGGTGATTTGATCGCTCCCAGGAGCGCGGCCAAGCCCTAAATCGATACGCCCAGGATAAAGACTTTCGAGCGTACCAAACTGCTCGGCAACCACTAAGGGCGCATGGTTGGGCAGCATAATCCCACCCGCGCCGACGCGAATGCGCTTAGTATTCTCGGCAATATAGCCAATTAATACCGATGTCGCGGCGCTGGCGATACCGAGCATATTGTGGTGCTCGGCAAACCAGAATCGATTAAAACCTAACTCATCGGCAACCTTAGCGTATTGCAGGCTTGCGCGTAGCGTGTCTCCGATGCTGGCGCCTTGACGTACGGGGGCGAGTTCTAAGAGTGAAAAGGGAATATCCGCCAGGGGAGACTTTGCCTGAGATATGGGGGCTGCTGATGTTGAAGTGGATGATATAGACATAAATTAAGCGCCTTATGGGTGAGTCAGCTCTGTGGCGGAATACCTTATGCTTGGCTCCCATTGATTAGGTCATGGGAGTTTAGCTAAATAGTCAGCCAAGTGCTGATGGAGTCTTACCCTAGGATATGGTGATGCTTAATCCATAAACAAGGTTAAAACTTAGGCTCAAACCGCTCTAAAACTGGAACCGAACATCTTGTTTTCGCGAACAAGGCTGAAAGCCTTACCCCAAGGGGATACGTGGAAAATCTGCGAAAAAAATATCAGACTGTTTAGTGATGAGCTGTAACGCATAGGTATAAAAAACTGCCGCAAGCAAGGCTTGTCGGCAGTTTTTATCGCTCACAAATCGTTTATGCGAGTGAAGGATTATTGCTCGGCTTTCACATCACGCAGTGAGGCCGAAGCATTATCTTCAATACTGTTATGGGCATGATGGCTTTCTGTTAAACGGCGCATCAGCGGCAATACGGCTAAGGCGATAAAAGTACAGACCACGGCCGCAATACCTAATTTATTGAATAAATTGGTATAAACGGGCAGAGTTTGCAGCGGATCGACTAAGTCCTGTGGCACGCTAGCAAAGTTGGCTACAACGCCGCCTAAGTACTGGGAAATCCCCGATGCCACGAAATACGCGCCCATCATAAAGCCGCCCATGCGTGCAGGCACGTAGCGGGCGATCATGGCTAAACCAAGACCGCTCACCAGCAGTTCGCCCAGAGAGTATGAGGCATAACCCCAAATCATCACCCAAGAAGAGGTTTTACCCTCAACGGCAAATTGGCCTGCAAAACCGTAGATAAAGAAGCCAATAGCGACAACCGCAAAACCTAAGGCGAACTTAGCGGCAATCGAAAAGTCCTTATTATTGCGGCCCGCCCAAGAATAACTCCAGGCCAAAACTGGGCTTAACACCATGATCCAGATTGGATTCAGTGCTTGGAACTGTGCAGGAGACCAAGTCCATAAATGGGTACCAAAGACTTGGAAATCCCAATCGACGTTACGCAGCGCAAACAGGGCCAGTGAGGTCGACATTTGTTGATAGAAGATAAAGAAGAAGACGGTCTGCACTGTGAGGATAAGCGCCGCGATAAGGCCTGCACGCTCACTTGGCTCACTGGTACGAATTAAATGGAAGAAAATCCCTAATACCGCGACACCAGCCGCATATACGAATACACGGGCAACATCTTCATATTCAAGAATAATGGCTGAAGCAACAACCGAAAGCGCCGCTAATACCAAGACGATCGCCAAGTTCTTCTTATTAACTGGGCGAGTATCTGGCTCTGAACCATAGTTGGCGAGGCTCTTGTACATCAGTGCATAGTTACCTAAGCCGACGATTAAGCCCACACAACACATGGCAAAGGCTGCGTGCCAGCCAAACTCGTTACCGTATTGGGCATTTACATAGTCCTTAATCCAAGGCGTTAGCAGCATAGAGAAGGTCGAGCCTACGTTTACCGCCATGTAATAGATGGTAAAGGCGCTGTCGATTTTAGAATCGTCGCCTTCGTAAATCTTACGGACTAAGTTACCGGCATTGGGCTTAAACAGGCCGTTACCGACCACAATTACCCCAAGTGCGGAGAACATAAACCAAGTGTTTTCAGTTGGCACTGTCATTAGGGCATAGCCGACAGATAAAATGCCTGCACCGAGCAGCATGGTGCGTTTGGTGCCGAGAATTTTATCCCCAACCCAACCACCAATGGCTGGCGACACGTAAATCAGCGCCGCACAGGCACTCCAAACTAAGTTTGCACGGGAGTCATCAAAGCCAAGACGCTGCACCATAAAGTACACGATCAGCGCCTGCATGCCGTAATAACCAAAACGTTCCCATAATTCGATAAGTGACACAGTCATAAATGAATGTGTCTTGCTTACCTGATTGGTACCAAGAGTCATAAAGCTTGCTTCCGTTATTGTTGTTTTGTGTTAGAGGTCAAGAGTATAAGGCGAGAGTCTGTGCAAACCAATGCCACAACGCGACAGAATAGACTTTGTTACAAATGAAATGGGCATTTTTAATCTGGAATTAATTTTTGTAAAAAAATGGTAGCCAGTCCGCGGAAGCTTATTGTGAGTTAGGTCATGTCGTCGTGTGGCATTTCCCGATAAATATCAAATTCTCTCCGTATCGAAAAATTACCGCGATAGGCTTCAACTACATCAGTAGAAAGTTTTACTTATAGTTAACAATTCACTATCTTAAAGGCTGGTAATCTCGTGACTGGATGCTATTTTTTAAACTAAGAAGCAAAAAGAAAAATGAACTAGATCAAAATAATTAGGCTCTTGACCTTCAATCTTTTGGAGTTTATTCGATGAAGCATTTGTCCATCAGTACTAAGTTGTTGTGGATCACTTCCGCTCTATTTCTCTCAATAGTTGCCATCCTTTCTATCAGTCTCTGGTGGACCCTCTCAGACCAAAACACTGAGCTGTCCAATCAGGTGCAAGAAACATTACAAACCGAAACCCGTGACAAACTCGAGGCTCGTGCTGGCGAATATGGCGAGATGGTGGCGGGCTTTATCAACGAAGCTTATCGTATCCCTTATTCCTTTTCTGGCATGTTAGAAAGTACCGCGGAAGAGCTGCCATTAAAGCGTGACCGTCTAGAGTTAGCCATTGCGGCGGTGTTAAAGAAAAACACTCAGATATCCTCAATGTATGCGCAATTTGAGCCTAATGGTTACGATGGCCTCGACAGTGAGTTTTTAAATGTCGAGGTTAGTCATAGCGTCGCGTCATCAGGATCATTAGAGGTGTATTACACTCGTAATGACGATGGCACGGTCGAACATCACCAAGTGGATGATTCAGCAGAAAAATATGTCGCCACCTTAAACGAGTTTGGGATCCGAGAAGCCGAATGGTACTTATGCGCCATGGAAACCTTAAAACCTTGTTTGATGGAGCCCTATCTCTATGAAATCAGCCCCGGTAATACGGCATTGATGACATCGTTAACTGTACCTGTGGTGAAACATAAGAAGTTTATTGGGGTTGTAGGCATAGATGTGAACTTGCCTGTATTTCAAGCCTTAATTGATAAACTCTCTAAAAGCCTTTATGGCGGTCAAGCTAAAGTCACTTTACTCAGTACCCGTGGATTAGTGGTTGCTGCCAGCCATGGTAGTAAAAAGGCGCGTCCTTTGGGTGAGTCTATCGATCCTAAATTAGCCTCACAAATTATTAGCTTACATAAGAATGGCGGCTATATGGCGAGCGATGATGAGATTATCGTGGCCTATCCGATAAAAATTCCACTGGCTAAGGCGGAATGGTCTCTGGCAATTCAAGTTCCTAAAGCACAGGCCTTTAAGAGCTCAATTGAGTTGAACGATAAAATGGATGAAATGGCGACCTCCCTTGGTAGCATCTTGTTAGTTGTGGGATTAACCGTTTCTTTACTCGCTGTCGTGACGATTAGCATAGTGATCCGCAGTATTATCGCTCCGCTGAAAATGATCCAGGGTCGTGTGGAACACCTTGCCAGTGCCGATGGGGATTTGACGCAATCCATTGTGGTGGATGCCCATGCGGAATTGATCGCGCTGGGTAAAGGCTTTAACTCCTTTATCCATAAGTTAAAAGACTTGATCAGCGAGTTAAAAACGCTCGCGGGACGCACTCAGGAGGAAAGTCTCTCCTCGGCACAAATTGCGGAGTTGACCCGAGATAGCGTCCATCGTCAGTACGGCGAAATTGAGAGCGTGGTAACCGCGGTCAATGAGATGAGTGCCACGGCGCTTGAAGTAGCGAAAGCCTCTGAACAAACTGCTGCTGAAACCGAAGCTATGTCGCGCAATGTACGCCTCAGTGAAGAGAACCTGACTAAAGCGATGGAGTATGTGACCACTATGTCGCAGGAGTCGATGCAGGCTAAAGTTGCGGTGAGCAAAGTGGCGGAAAGCAGCACTAATATCAGTCGTATTCTCGAGGTGATTAGTTCTATTGCCGCGCAAACCAACTTGCTCGCCCTAAACGCTGCGATTGAGGCGGCGCGGGCCGGTGAACAAGGTCGGGGTTTTGCCGTAGTGGCCGATGAGGTGAGGGCACTGGCTTCTAAAACTCAAAGCTCGACCGATGATATCAGTGTACTTATCGATGCTTTACAAAAAGAAGTCCACAGTGCGTCTGGCATTATTGATAAAGGTGCTGAGCGTGCGCAGATGGCCGTGTCGCAAACCGAGCAAGCACTCACGTCGCTCAACTCTATGGTCAGTCAAATTGAGGAGATCTCTTCTCAGGTGACACATATCGCCGCCGCGGCGGAGGAACAAAGCGCCGTAACCGAAGAGGTGAACCGCAATATTACAGGCATTTCCGATTCGGCCTCGGAGCTGGCGCGCCTTGCGGGTGAAGCGCAGCAAAGCAGTGTGGTCCTCGCCGAACTGGTGAAACAACAACATCAGCAGTTAGGTAAGCTGAAGACCTAATTAAACTAATTGCTATCGCGCAGTTTATGGCGAGGCAGATATAAGTGATAACAAGGTGCTAAGTGGATCCCGCTTAGTGCCTTTATTTTTTCTGGTTCTGATAAATCGAATATACGTTTCACTCTTATCGGGTGATAAGTCGCGCTAGGCATTGGATAAAATAGATAGATTGCAGATACAAAAAAGCCCATTTTTAAATGGGCTTTTTTGTTGAATTGGGTGGTGGCCCCTCACGGACTTGAACCGTGGACCTAACGATTATGAGTCGTGTGCTCTAACCAACTGAGCTAAGGGGCCGACTAAAGGTAATCGTCATTACCTAAAGCGAGTGGCAGTATACTAAGCTTGTTTGCGCTTGTCACCCGTGTTTTTTGATGAAATTCACCGAATTGATTCAAGTGGTTATCTGTTAATCAACTGTGGTTTTGGCTTTGGTTACTTGAAGTGATTGGATTCGGAGTTTGATTTATAACCATTTGATCTTGAAGGACGATGGCAAATTGGTCTGAATTTTATGTTTAGCTTGTGAGCACTAATAAAAAGCCCCGCTAGGCGGGGCTTGGGGATTAAGCTTGGGTTGACTATTCGTCTAAGAATGACTTTAAGATTTCCGAGCGTGAAGGGTGGCGTAGTTTACGCAGGGCTTTCGCCTCAATTTGACGGATACGTTCACGGGTCACGTCAAATTGTTTACCCACTTCTTCCAGCGTGTGGTCGGTATTCATGTCGATACCAAAACGCATACGCAGTACTTTCGCTTCACGGGCTGTTAGGCCAGCTAATACCTCATGGGTCGCGCTCTTCAGGCTTTCGCTAGTGGCGCTGTCCAGTGGTAATTCGAGGGTAGTATCCTCGATAAAATCACCTAAATGCGAATCTTCATCGTCACCTATTGGGGTTTCCATGGAGATAGGTTCTTTAGCGATTTTCAGTACCTTACGGATCTTATCTTCCGGCATCATCATACGCTCTGCCAGTTCTTCAGGAGAAGGCTCACGACCCATTTCCTGTAACATTTGGCGAGAGATACGGTTCAGCTTGTTGATGGTTTCGATCATGTGTACTGGAATACGGATTGTACGGGCTTGGTCCGCGATTGAGCGGGTGATTGCCTGACGGATCCACCAAGTCGCATAGGTCGAAAACTTGTAACCACGACGGTATTCGAACTTATCAACTGCCTTCATCAAACCGATGTTACCTTCTTGAATTAAGTCCAAGAATTGCAGACCACGGTTGGTGTATTTCTTCGCGATAGAAATTACCAGACGTAAGTTTGCCTCAACCATCTCTTTCTTCGCACGGCGAGCCTTGGCTTCACCGATTGACATACGACGGTTGATGTCTTTAATGGCAGCAATGACTAAGCCAGTTTCTTCTTCGATGGCGGCCAGCTTGCTACGGCAACGCTGAACGTCTTCTTCAACCATTTTTAAGCCTTCGGCATAAGGCTTGTTCGAGTTCTTTTCAGCATCGAACCAATCTAAATTGGTTTCGTTACCGGTGAAGAACTTAACAAAATTCTTCTTCGGCATCTTGGCCTGTTCGACACAGAGCTTCATCAGCAGACGCTCTTGTACACGAACACGGTCCATCATAGAACGCATGCTTTTTACTAAGCGGTCGAACTGCTTGGGTACTAGGCGGAACTCTTTGAAAATCTCACCGATTTCAAACAGTGCTTTGATCGATTCAGGATGTTCACGACCTTTGGCTTCGATGATTTTAAGGGCATTTTCGTAGGCCGTTCTTAATTGGCCAAAGCGTTCACGCGCCTCTTCAGGATCGGGACCCTTGTTGCCATCGTCATCGCCGTCGCCATCACCGTCTTCGTCTTCATCTTCTTCATCGTCATCTTCATCATCAAGATCTTCTTCCGATAATTCAGAGCCGATATGGGTTGCGGTTGGGCCTAGGTCTTCTTCGTCCGGGTTAACAAATCCAGAGATAATATCAGACAGGCGCAGTTCGTCGGCTTCGTATTGGTCGTACTGTTCAAGGATCATGGCGATCGCTTGTGGGTATTCTGCGACAGAGCTTTGAACTGTGTTGATGCCTTCTTCGATGCGTTTGGCGATAACAATTTCGCCTTCACGGGTCAGCAGTTCAACGGTACCCATTTCGCGCATGTACATACGCACAGGGTCTGTGGTACGGCCTAGCTCACTTTCTACTGTGGCAAGGGCGGCTGCGGCTTCTTCCGCTGCATCTTCGTCTGTGTTGTCTTCCGACATCATCATGTCATCGGCATCTGGCGCTTCTTCAAACACCCGAATACCCATGTCATTTATCATCTGGATAATATCTTCGATCTGGTCAGAATCGACCATGTCTGCAGGTAAGTGATCGTTCACTTCTGCATAGGTTAAGTAACCTTGCTCTTTACCTTTGGCAAGCAACAGCTTGAGTTGCGACTGCGGAGTATGATCCATAGATATCATCCAAGTTGGGAAACTGTTACAACGACGGACAGTTAGCTCGTGCTAAGTGCCGCGCAAATCGTCAATTATAGCCATGTGCACTTACCTGTGCTAGTCACTGGGATACTGAATGAGGACATTTTTGCCTCAGTTTAGTCCTTTCATGACTGAGATCAGCTTCTGCAGCTGGATCTTCTCTTCCTTAGTATGGGTCTGTTTTAGACTCAATTCCTGATATCGTTGTTCAATATATTGATTGTTCAACCAAACCAGGGTCTGTTTAAACTTTTCGAGCAGGTTTTCATCCGCCACTTGATGGTCCCATTGGGCTAATTTATGCAGCGTCCCGCTGTGGGGGCTGTCTCTGAATTGCTCAAGTAGTTGTGCGCTGTTTAACCTATGCTCTCGTGTTAATTCCAACAGCAATGGCAGCAAGTCGATGCCTGGCATTTGCAGATGGTTTAATGCCGGTTGTGGGGATAATCCCACTCCTAGCTCGGGATGCTGTACTAACAAGGCGATGGCAAGTCGCAATGGCGTACCGCGTCCTTTGAGTCCCGTTGATGTAGTGGGCTTAGTTTGTTTGACACTAAAACCCAGTTTTTTCTTCATATCGTCTGAGCTGTTCATGCCTAATTTGTGAGCTAAGTTCTCAAGCAGTAGGTTTTGCAGCACAGTATCTTGAATTTTTTCAATTAGGCCAAAGGCTTGTTTGGCTAAGTTACCTTTATCGGTACCAAATTTCGTCGCTAATGTATCAAACAAAAATTCGGGCAGCGTGATGGCACTTTCCATCATTTGCTCGAAGGCGTCTTTACCAATCTTACGAACCATTGAATCCGGATCTTCTGATTGAGGTAAAAACATAAAACGCACTTTGTCCCCAGGTTTTAGTAGGGGTAAAGCGGTTTCTAAGGCGCGCCAGGCGGCCTCATTACCGGCTCTATCGCCGTCATAACAACAAATCACTTCCTTTGCACTACGCAGCAGCAATTGGAATTGTTCCGCCGTTGTCGAAGTGCCAAGGGAGGCGACCGCGAAATCCACGCCATATTGAGCGAGGGCAACCACGTCCATATAGCCTTCGACGATCAGTACCTTATCGGGATCGCGATGACGTTGCTTTAGCTCGTACAGGCCATAGAGTTCATTGCCCTTATGAAATATGGGCGTTTCTGGCGAATTCAAGTACTTGGGGGTGCCATCTCCCAATACTCTGCCACCAAATCCAATCACACGACCACGGCGGTCGCGAATAGGAAACATCAGGCGGTCACGGAATCTGTCGTATCTTTTACCGCTGTCATTACTGATCAGCATGCCTGTGGTCAGGAGTTTATCCTGTGCATCTTGACTGTGTCGGTAGCGGCTTAATAAGCCATCCCAACCGTCGGGCGCAAAACCAATCCCAAAATGCTCAACAATATCATCGGATAATCCGCGATAGGTGAGGTAGTCGATAACTTTTTGTTTATCTTGGTGTTGTCTTAATTGAGTTTGAAAAAAGCGGCTCGCTTCTTCCATTAATCGGTATAGATCACGGCTTAGGCCATCGTCTTGGCGTTTACCCGAGCCTTGTTCCCTTGGGACTTCTAAGCCCAGTTGTCCGGCAAGATCTTCGATGGCATCGACAAAGTCGAGTCTGTCGTACTCCATCACAAAATCGATGGCGTTGCCGTGGGCTCCGCAGCCAAAACAATGATAAAACTGTTTATCGCGGCTAACGGTAAACGAAGGTGATTTTTCGCTATGAAAAGGACAACAGGCCGAGTAGTTTTTACCCGCCTTTTTCAAGGGCACCTTGCGGTCGATAAGTTCGACAATGTCGGTGCGAGCGATTAGCTCATTGATAAAATCACGAGGTATTGCCATTGAGTGCTTAAAATCTCGCCTTGCGCGAATTTAAACAAACAAGCCGCGCATAGGCACGGCTTGTTCATACATTGAAACGCTAATTATTGCAATTTTGCACGGATCATAGCGCCGATAGCGCCCATGTCTGCACGTCCTTGAACTTTAGGTTTTAATGCTCCCATTACTTTGCCCATATCCGCCATGGAGGATGCGCCTATTTCAGCAATAGCGGCATCGATGAACGCGGCAATTTCCGCCTCAGAGAGGGGAGTTGGCAGGAAAGTTTCAATGACTTGAATCTCTTCTGCTTCTGCTGCGGCCAACTCGTTACGACCCGCTGCTTCATATTGAGCAATCGAATCGCGACGTTGTTTCACCATTTTGGTTAAGACAGCTATAACCTGCTCATCATTCAGAGTTTCGCGGGTATCCACTTCAATCTGTTTAATGGCTGCAAGTGCCATACGAATAGTGCCCAATCTCGCCTTCTCTTTGGCGATCATGGCCTGTTTCATATGGTCTTTTAGCTGATCAATTAGGCTCATAAGAGATTAGTATAAACGTACGCGACGTGCGTTTTCGCGAGAAAGCTTTTTAGCTAAACGTTTAACTGCAGCTGCTTTTGCGCGCTTACGTGCAGTAGTTGGCTTCTCGTAGAATTCACGAGCACGCACGTCGGCTAAAATACCAGCTTTTTCACAAGAGCGCTTGAAACGACGCAGAGCTACGTCGAATGGTTCGTTTTCACGTACTTTAATAATTGGCATACGCCATCACCCCTTAGGTGTAGGTTGTGTGGTTCAATTGCTTGAACCAAGTGTATTTAAAATGGTGCGGAATTTTATACCGAGACAACTAGGCTTGTAAAGCCCTAATCCTTTGAGTCGGGGTTGGCCATGGGTATATGATGATCGGCGACTGGAGTAATTGTCATCATACAGGTAGAATTAGCGCCCTTTGGTAATTTGAATATGAGGCACCATGCGGGTTCTAGGTATTGAGACATCTTGTGACGAGACAGGTATTGCCGTCTATGACGATAAGCTGGGGTTACTCTCCCATGCTTTATATAGTCAGGTTAAGTTGCATGCGGATTATGGTGGGGTAGTGCCTGAACTGGCTTCCCGCGACCATGTGCGCAAAATTGTCCCGCTGATCCGCCAAGCGTTGAAAAACGCCAATACCGAGATTGCCGATTTAGATGGCATTGCCTACACCAAAGGCCCTGGCCTTATCGGTGCTTTATTAGTGGGCGCTTGTGTTGGCCGCTCACTTGCCTTTGCTTGGAACAAGCCCGCCATCGGTGTGCATCATATGGAAGGGCATCTGCTGGCGCCAATGCTGGAAGACGATGCGCCTGAGTTTCCCTTTGTTGCACTATTAGTATCAGGTGGCCACTCTATGTTAGTAAAGGTTGATGGCATCGGCCTTTATGAAGTTTTAGGTGAGTCGGTGGATGATGCCGCCGGTGAAGCCTTCGACAAAACCGCTAAGCTAATGGGGCTGGATTACCCCGGCGGTCCACGGCTTGCGAAACTGGCCGCCAAAGGTGAGCCTGCAGGTTATCAATTTCCGCGGCCAATGACCGATAGACCCGGGCTCGATTTTAGCTTCTCAGGCCTGAAAACCTTTACCGCCAATACCATTGCCGCCGAGCCAGATGATGAGCAAACCCGCGCCAACATCGCCCGAGCCTTTGAAGAAGCGGTTGTGGATACCCTCGCGATAAAATGTCGCCGCGCGTTAAAACAAACGGGCTATAACCGTTTAGTGATCGCGGGTGGCGTGAGCGCCAACACACGCTTACGGGAAACCTTGGCCGAGATGATGACCTCTATCGGTGGCCGAGTTTATTATCCTCGCGGCGAGTTTTGTACTGACAACGGCGCCATGATTGCTTTCGCTGGCCTGCAGCGTTTAAAGGCGGGGCAGCAGGAAGACTTAGCGGTCAAAGGTCAACCGAGATGGCCGCTCGATACCTTACCGCCAGTTGCGTGAGTTATCGCTAGCCAAATAAGAACAATAAAAAACAGCGCATGATGCGCTGTTTTTTTTATTGTTTTCTTGGATTAGTCACTCAAATATTGGTTTTTCGAATGAGTTATTAAGCCATTTCTCGGCGTTGCAATTGTGTTGAATCACTACGATGTTGCGCGACCAAGGTGTTGCTTGCCTAAGGTGTTTTAGGACGCTTTTTACGTGACACTTTAGACTCTTCACCTTTCAGCAGCCGTTGAATATTTTCTTTATGGCGGATGATAATCAGCGTCGAGAGCATGGCGACGGGAATGGTAAATCTGTCGTCCAGCCACCAAGTATAAAGTGGCGCCAGCAGGGCAGTGATAATCGCGGCGAGGGAAGAGTAGCGGCTGATCAGGACTAAGACGACCCAAGAAGCCATCAAGCAAATGGCCAAGTCATCGCCAATCGGCGCCATGGCACCAAAAGCGGTCGCCACACCTTTGCCCCCTTTAAAACCAAAAAATATCGGATAGATATGGCCAAGACAGGCGGCGATTGCGATCAGACCGAGGGATATGGCGTCAATTCCCATTAAATAGGCAAGATAAGTGGGCAAGGCGCCCTTAAGCATATCGAAAAATAACACCATGGCAGCCGAGCTTGCACCGCCGATGCGCAGCACATTGGTGGCTCCGGGGTTGCCAGAACCCTGTGATCTGGGGTCGGGTAGGCCTCTCATCCTACACACTAGCACAGCACTTGAGACAGAACCGGCTAAATAGGCGGCCACAATCATCAAAAGTGTCAGTGTTAATTGACTCACATTGGTTTCCTTACACGTCTTAAGGTATTATCGCGCCACAATTTAACAGCCACTTGGCAAGCATTCAGTCATAAGCGATGGCGATAGTTTCTGAACGAACAAATCCATTTGGGCGTTATCCTACTTCGGATTGCTCCGAGTAGAAAGTAAATTAGTCGTTCCATTGAACGGCGGATTATACAGACTCTATCGCGTTTAGCTTATCAGACCTCATTGGCATGAGTGAGTAGGAATTAGTATGGATAAAGTGCTTATTCGACAATTACGTATTGATACTGTGATTGGCGTCTATGAATGGGAAAAGAAAATCCAGCAAAGCCTGTTTTTGGATCTCGACATGGCTTGGGATAATAAGGCCGCCGCGGCAACCGACGACTATCAATACGCCCTCTGCTATGAGACGGTATCTAATCGCCTGACTCAACTTGTCACCGAAAAGCCTATCGAGTTAATCGAAACCGTTGCCGAGCGGGTCGCCGAGTGCTTACTCAGTGAGTTTAAGGTGAGTTGGGTCAAAGTGGTGGTGATGAAACCCGGAGCAGTGCCTTCAGCCTCTGCTGTTGGGGTCGAGATTGAGCGCTCGCGTTAATTTGAATCTGTAGATTCGCGTTTTAGCTTCGCTAGACTGACGGTTCGGACATGGATATGGCACGTATATACATTAGTTTAGGCAGTAATATAGAACCTTCTCGCTATCTGAAGGCGGGCTTGCTGTCATTACGGGAGCACTTTGGTCCACTGCAGCTTTCCTCTATGTATGAGAGTGAAGCCGTAGGGTTTGATGGTACTAACTTTTTAAATATGGTGGCCTGTGCACAAACGAGCCTGAATATTGCTGAGGTAGTTGCGCAGTTTAAGCAAATCGAGCAAAATCACGGCCGGTTGGTGGGGGCCAAAAAGTTTAGTCCAAGAACCTTAGATATTGACCTATTGCTTTACGATGATGTCGTTTGTCAGACCCCTGTGGTACTGCCCCGCGCCGAAATTGTTACTAATGCTTTTGTGCTTTGGCCTTTAGCGGAAATCGCCCCCAATTTGGTTCACCCATTGCAGCAGAAAACCTATGCCGCAATGTGGGATGAATATGATAAAGCATCGCAAAAGCTGTGGCCTGTAGCCTTTGAATGGCCTCATGGGCTCACTTTTTAATTGATTGATAGGATTGTCATGGATACGTTTCAGGTAATTATTTTAGCTTTAATTCAAGGGTTAACAGAGTTCCTCCCCATTTCTAGTTCGGCGCACCTTATCCTACCCGCACAGCTTCTAGGCTGGGAAGACCAAGGCTTGTCCTTCGACGTCGCCGTGAACACTGGGTCATTATTCGCCGTAGTGATTTATTTTCGCAATGAACTCTGGGCCATGTTCAAGGCCTGGATTGCCAGCATGGTGAAAGGTCAACATTCCGATGACAGTAAGTTGGCGTGGTGGATCATTCTTGCCACTTTACCCGCAGTCTTTTTTGGTTTTATCGCCAAAGACTTTATCGAAACCCATTTGCGCAGTGCAGGCGTGATTGCCGTGACCACTATCGTCTTTGGTTTATTGCTCTGGTGGGCAGATAAGATGTCGCGCCGTGATTTAACTGTGTATCAAACTGGGTGGCGCAAGGCGTTGTTAATCGGTTTTGCGCAGGCGCTGGCATTAATTCCTGGTACTTCTCGCTCGGGCGCAACCATGACCGCCGCGCTCATGTTAGGCCTTAGCCGCGATGCGGCTGCGCGTTTCTCCTTCCTTATGTCTGTGCCCGTTAGCTTAGGCGCTGCCATTTTAGTGGGTAAAGATTTAGCTGAGAGCCCACTGCCCATTGATTTTCAAGCACTGACACTCGGTACTGTGATTTCATTTGTAGCCGCTTATCTTTGTATTCACTATTTCTTAAAAATCATCAGCCGTATGGGTATGACGCCATTTGTGATTTACCGCCTCATCCTCGGTGCTGTGTTATGTGGATTTATCTTCCTATAATACAGAGGCGCCATGGCTAAAAAATCGGGTCTAGTACCCGATTTTTGTGTTTTTAGGCGCGGATTTTCGTTAACGGAGTAAGTTATGGACCTTCAATTTCAATGTCCTACCTGTGGTTCGGCACTGATGCAGCATCAGGCATCCCAAGGTTTTTACTGTGCGAATAAGCATCATTTTGATAAAAACGAGGCGGGATATTGGATTTTTACTAAACCGGCACGGCAAAAGCCGACTGGCGACTCTCGCCAACAAGTAAGGGCGAAGCGATTCCTGCTTGAGTCAGGGATTTTTGCACCTTTGATCGAAAAAATGGGCGCGATGATTGCTACTCATCTCAAGGCAGATGATTGCCTGTTGGATTACGAGTGCGCTGAGGGCTTCTACTTGCGCGCTTTAGCTTCGGTGCTACCTAGGCTTACAAATGGATTAAACGTCCAGTACAGTGGCGTAGCGGACGCAGAAAATACTATTTTTGCTGCGGCCAAAGCGCAAACCCCTGCAACACTGTGCTTAAGCACCTCAAAAGTGCTGCCTTTTGCCGATAATTGTATCGATGTGATCACAGTGATCGATAAGCCGATGAAGGGGAAAGAATGTGTGCGAGTGCTCAAGGAGCAGGGATTCATCTTACAGGTGATCCCCGGCGCTCGTCATTTGTGGCAAATAAGGGAGTGTATTTATCCGGAACTGACTGAAAAAACTGTTCAAATAAATTTACCTTCAGCATTAATAGTCAAAGACCAACACCGATTGCAATTCAGCTTGTCGGTAACGGGCGAACAAGCTTTGGTCTTACTCGATATGACACCCTATGCGTGGCGTGCCTCTGAGCAGGTCAAACGGCTAATTCGGACGCGAACGTTCGATGCTCTCGAAATTGACTTTGTTTTAGTCTTGGCGCAAAAGTCTTTAATTGGGTCTTAACAGCCTAAAATACAAAATCCGATAGGATGTTTTTTAATCTATTCATTGGCTTATGGAATGCGTTTATTGATGTTTGAACAGGGCCATTTGCGCAAGTATATGATACTAATCGAGCTTTTTATGTTGTTTTAATGTAAATGCAAAACCGCGTGGCTTAAACTTTATCTTTATTACGCTTTTGTCTATCACAATTATTACCACGTTATTGCCTTTGTTTCCCTAATAGCCTCAGTTTGTCGCGTTGCAGTTTCTTTAAAATGTCAGCGATAGCATTGGGGCAAAAATAAAGTTTTAAGTAAAAGTATTCGCGAGGATTAAGAAAACTTAAAAACTCAGTTTATGGATGAGATTAAAAATCAAATCCGCTTAAAACAAATCAGTGGACGGCTTCAGCTTCGAACTTAGATTGTCGTTAAGGCGAGTGAGTTTTAAAGTGCAGGGAAGTGTAAAGGGAAAATGAACCAAGAAAGTTTGGGGTTGAGTTTAGTGTTACTTATAAGGAGAATTCTGGCACAAGGGTAAACTCGAGCCATAAAAAAAGGCCTGGATAGATGTGCTATTCGCTTTCATCTCTCACAAGCCTTTTATCCTAACCCGCTGAATTGCAGGTTAATTACTTATCATTACTTCTTGTAACGAGAAGCAACGTTGTCTAGACGGTCGTTAGCGCGCTTAGCTTCTGCTTGTGCGTCCATAGCTGCTGCTTTAGCATCTTTAACGTCTGCAGACAGTTTGCTTTGCTCTGATTTCAGAGAGCTAACATCAGCTGATAATTGATCAACTTTGTTGCCCAGAGTTGCAACGCTTTCTTCCAGAGCAGTAGTGTTTGCACAACCACCTAGTAGGGCAGTCATTGCTAAACCAGCAATCATCAGTACTTTTTTGTTCATTGTAAAAAATCCCTTAAAATAGGTTGGATTTGAATGTTTCGTCACTTTGGAATCGAAACTGCCTAATTATGACATAGCTATTTTAATTTGCTACGAATATTAATGCGTTTAACCACTATAGACATATAAATTTTTTTTAAAAGCGTTTTTTCTCGGTTATATCGGCCTTTTTCATCGAAAAACGGCACAGTATTTACCAGAAAGTGTGGTCGTATTTACAAAATTATTACAAATTTATGGCGTCTCTTTAGCCTGTGCTCCTGGCCAATGTTGTTTTACCTGAGCGACCATTTCAATTCGCTTCGAATTGACTACCTCTTTTATCTGGGCACCTTGAAAACCTGCAGCAATGATTGCCTTTACATCAACATTATTGGCGGCTAAAAAACACGCATTGAGGTAGTCGCTCTGTGGGTAAGGTTGATGTTCGAATCCCGTTCGACCACGCATATCGGCGATACAGGCTAATAGAAGTTGCTTTAGTCGTTCGGGTTTACGCCAAAAATCGGCTTTATCGAACAGTTTAATGATGGTTTCGCTCCTTAACTCAAAAGCTTGGTGCACATTCTGATGTTGATCGCTTACCAAAAGCGCTAGATCCCGATACTCATTGGGCACGCGCAGCCGTTCACACAGGCTTTTAATCACTGGCAGTCCTTTTTGCCCATGGCCATGGTGTTTAGGCCAGTGTTCTTTGGGGCTTAATGCTTTACCTAGATCGTGCACTAAGGCGGCGAAGCGCACGGCTTTTTCCTCTGTCATGGATGAGGACTGGGCTAATACCATCATAGTGTGCAAACCCGTATCTATTTCTGGGTGCCATTTTTCAGGCTGAGGGACGCCAAACAGCGCATCAATCTCGGGAAAGAGGACTTTCAAGGCGCCACATTGGCGTAGCACTTCGAAGAAGACTTCTGGGTGAGGACCGCCAAGACTCTTATCGACTTCTTGCCAGACGCGTTCAGGCGTGAGTGCGGTTAACTCTTCGGTTTGACTCATGTGCTGCATTAACGCCATGGTTTCTGGGGCAATCTCGAAACCTAATCCATGAAAACGTGCGGCAAAACGGGCAACCCGTAATACTCTCAGTGGATCTTCTGAAAAGGCTGCCGAAACATGCCGCAGCTGTCGTGCCTCTATGTCCGCGATACCATGAAAAGGATCGTGTAAATTACCCGCCTCATCTTGAGCTATGGCATTAATGGTTAAATCACGTCTCAGTAGGTCTTGCTCTAGGGTGACCTCCGGACTGGCATAACAGCTAAAACCGCCATAGCCTAGGCCGACTTTGCGCTCCGTTCGCGCTAAAGCATATTCTTGTTGGGTTTTAGGGTGCAAAAAGACTGGGAAGTCTTTACCCACCTGGCGATAGCCTAATTGCAGCATTTGCTCCGGAGTGGCGCCAACAACCATAAAATCTTTATCTTTTATTGGGAGATTGAGCAGACTGTCTCGTACAGCTCCGCCCACTAAATAAATTTTCACAGGAATATTTTAGCTAGTGTGTCATAAAGCTAGCTTAACATGATGAGGCGATGGCGAGTCGAATTTGGATGCAGATATTTATTGGGATGTCACATCCATGTTGCGGATGTTTTGACAATATCATTGGGACGTTTTAACGTGGGGCGTTATTTTTAGCTTAGGATGATTGGTGGTATGTACAAGGCCTTTTATGGACTCAGTGATAACCCTTTTTCGATTGCACCCAATCCTCATTATTTATTCTTGAGTGACAGACACAGAGAAGCCTTAGCTCATTTGACCTATGGACTAGGTGAGACTGGGGGATTTGTGTTATTGACGGGGGAGGTTGGTACGGGTAAAACGACAGTATCTCGTTGTTTACTTGGGCAATTGCCCGACCATACCGACACGGCATTTATTTTAAATCCTTCGCTGACTGAGTTGGAACTCCTCGCCACACTCTGTGATGAATTGAAGATTAGCTATGGTGAAAACCCAACCCTTAAACAGTTAACCGATCATCTGAGCCGTTTTTTGCTGGCCAATCATGAGAAAGGCCGCAATACCGTACTCATTATCGATGAGGCGCAGCATCTGCGTGCCGAAGTATTAGAGCAATTAAGGCTGCTCACCAATCTCGAGACCGACACCAAAAAACTGCTGCAGGTGATCTTAATTGGTCAGCCAGAGCTGCAATTGCTACTTAAACGTCAAGAGCTTAGACAGTTAGCTCAGCGTATTACTGCCCGCTATCATCTATTACCTCTTAATGAAGATGAAATCGCACTCTATGTGTTGCACCGTTTACAGGTGGCGGGTCGTTTCGAACCGCTTTTTACCCGTAAAGCAATTAAAGTGCTGCACAAATACAGTGGCGGTATTCCGCGGTTAATTAACTTGTTGTGTGAGCGTGCGCTGATGGCGGGTTACGCACAATCTAAGGTGCCAATCGATCACCATATGGTGAGACAAGCGGCGGCTGAAGTATTAGGCGAAGAAGAACCACAGCAAAATAAACTCTTGTGGCCGAGTGCTATTGCGGCGGCATTAGTTGTGGCTTTCGGCGTGTCTTATTGGTTATTTACCGAAAGTCCAGCGGTTGCCAATGTGGTCAATTCGCCTGTGACACAAGCGAGCCAAACGACACCAGCTGCAACTCAAGCAGCGACTCAAGCTAATAGTATTCAGCCGGAGCAAACACAGGCAGCGACCCAGAGTGCGCCAGTGGCTAGCGAGCCGCAAACGCTTGCGGCGCCGGATCCGAGTGTGCGGGTGTTGCAGGAGGCCATCAAACAAAGTCGCAGTATCGATACCGCCTTTGCAGGCCTCTTTAATGTGTGGGGTAAGGTCCCCTTTAAAGGCCTAACCGCGTGCCAGTCGGCGCTGGAGCAGGGGCTTTCATGCTATCAACAGCAGGGCAATTGGATGTCGCTCACAAGGCTCAATTATCCCGCGGTTGTGTATTTAGTGGATGACAACCAACAAGATTTTTATGGCGCTGTGATTGCTGTCGATGGTGAGCAGCTATTAATGCAGTTGGGCGAGCAGCAGCTTTGGGTCGATAGAGCCTGGTTCAATCAACACTTTAGCGGCACCTTTGAAATTCTCTGGCAGGCACCTAATTTGCCTATGCTGGAAATCAGCCATAAGTCGAGTCCTGGACAATTACAATGGCTTGAAAATGCCCTTGCCCATGTGGCTAACCGACCTTCGCGCCGGGTGTCTCAATTTGATCTGAAATTAGAGAACGATCTTAAAGCCTTCCAAAGCCAGCATGGTTTAAAGGCCGATGGTATTGCAGGTAATCAAACCTTAGTGAGACTGAATTTGTATTTAAGCGATCAGGGACCGCGCCTCACCGATAATGGAGCGCAGAGTTAATGTCCATTTTACTCGATGCGGTAACCCGTAATAAGCAGCAACAAACTTCACCCTTACCCGATGCGGTATTAACGCCGAGGGCAAGTTATCCTTCGGCGCGTAAATCGGCGTTTCCTGTGGCTAAGTTATCCTTGCTTGCCGTCGCGGTGGCGCTGGGGGTGGGTGTGGCGTGGGGTGTGGCGAATTGGCAACAGCAACATTCACAGTTAATTGTGAAGGCATATGAGGTGCCTGCAGGCTCCAGTAATTCAAGCCAGGCGAATGCGAGTAATCTTATCGCTGAAAAGGCATCACAGACAGGCTCAGCCCTATTAACGACGCTTCAGCAGTCGAAGCCAGAAGGGACCAACGCGTCTGCTGGTAATGCTACAAGCGCTTCCTTGCAAGATGATTTATCGACGCAAATGACAGTAGAATCCTCTGGATTTAGGTTAGCGGGCAAAGTGGCATTGCCGAGGGAGCAGGTATTAAATGAGGCGCCTGCAAACGTGCAGTCTTATCAGTATCCCAACATGAGTTCGGCTCTATCTACCACAGCATCCGCTTCTGCGAGTGCGGATCCTAGCTACGATGACTATCTGGCGACGTCTGCCGCCTTAGATGAAACGACTCGAACACAGCAACCCTCAGTTGAAGACATTGCGCCACAGGAGACGAGTGAGTCTGAGCCTATTATGTTGGGTGCTAATGCAAATCGTCAGGGCTTAGCGACACTCGAGGCACTGCGTGAGCAAGTCAATGCCGCTGCGGCCGATGTGGGCTTAGAGACGGCGCAGAGCCGCAAAGAGGATGAGTTAGTCGCGAATTTTCAGGATGCGCTCAAGGATGTGGAATATGTAAAGGCGGCTAAGACGCCGGTAACTGAGCCCAAGCTTGATCCTATTCCTAAGGTCGAAAACGACGATATTCCTAAATATGGGCAACTGCCTGCAGGGTTACAACTCCAAGTACCTGAATTTAATATTGTTGCCCACGTTTATTCGACGGATGCGAGTCAGCGTTGGTTGAATGTCGATGGCGCCGAGTTACAGGAAGGCGACCAGATTGGAGGCAAGTTAAAGATTATTGCGATTCGCCCACGGGATGTGGTGCTCGAAATTCAAGGTACGCAGTTTAGGGTGCCTGCTATTTAACTGTGCTGTAGCAAACAAAAAAGGCGCCGAATGGCGCCTTTTTTATCGATTAAAATCAAAGGTCAAGCAAAGAAATTGTATGCCAGGAATAAGGTCAGGGCGTAACCAATGCTATAGCACAGGAACAGGGCTGGCACATATTTCAGATAGCTTACGAAAGTCAGTTCTTTCACTTTGCTCATGGCGACGATACCCGCAGCCGAACCAATCACTAACAATGAACCACCCACGCCCACACTGTAGGTTAACCCTAACCATTCTGGGGTGTTGAGTACTGGCTCTGCTTTAAGCAGCGCAGCCGTCAATGGCACGTTATCGATAAGGGCAGAACCCATACCAGTAACGAAGTTAGAGATGTTTGGATTAAACAGGCTGTAAGCTTCGGTCAGCATATCTAAGGTGCCGATTTCTTTAAGCATACCAACCAGCAGTAAAATCCCTAAGAAGAACAACAGGGTGTCGTATTCGACTTGGCGAATATATTCGAGGATCTTGATTTCTTCTTTATCACTGCGGGTCGTGTGGCCGATAAGGAACATAATCGACAGACCGGTTAAGAAGGTCAGTACCGGTGGAATACCAAACAGAATGTTCAGCAGCATGGTCATCAGAATCGTGCAGAAGAACACTAAGGCAATGAGCAGATCCACGGTTTGATAGCTGTGTTTAATTGGGGTGGTGGACACCACGCCTTCAGCCTTCAATGAGAACAACGTCGCCAGTAAAATCACACTCACGGCAGATGGGATAAACAGCATCAACAGTTCGGAGATGTGTACGTGGCCGCCTAAGAAGATCATTAAAGTGGTGACGTCACCGGTGATCAGGGCGACACCGCCAGAGTTCACGGCGAAAATAATCAACACAGCCATTCTGCGGCGCATTTGCTTTTCGAGCTTAAAGGTCGTTAACAAGCCTAAAGACACTAAGGTCGCGGTGACGTTATCACAGAAAGCCGACAGGATAAGCGCGAATAAGGCCACTTGGATCATCAACAAACGCACAGAAACCTTCTGCGGGAACAGCTTCTGCACCATAATTTGGATCATACCTTTGGCGTTTAGATAGGCCACAAAGGTCATTGTCGACATCAAAAACAGCCACAGGGTGGCAATTTCGAGCAAGTTTTCATTGAGTTGATGGGCAACCAGTTTCTCATGGTTGGCGTCTCCGGCAGCCATAAACAGTGCTACCCAGGAAATACAGCCAAAGAATAAGGTGGTTTTTGCTTTATTAAGGTGGGTGACTTCTTCGAAAATAATACTGAGCAATGCGAGCACCGCCAGTATGATCAGAAAGGTATATAACATAACTGCAATTCCAACTGCTGTTTTAATGTCGTGGCAAGCCAAAGGCGAGCTATTGAGTGGCATTATCAAGGCTAAATTAAGCTTGCCGTGTTAATGCGTGCGGATCAGAACATAATGGGGTGAATAACGCAACTGTTAGCTGTAACTCGGATTTGCGTCATTTTGTGATATTGGTCTCAGTGAAAGCGATAGGTTTTTAGCGTTAAACACTATTTTATTTTTAATGAGTAGTTAATTATCTTGTTTGGTGGAGATTGCCGGAGGACTGTAAAGTAAGATCTACGATTAAAGTCTAAGCAGTTATTTTGCCGATCCCGCAATTAATTTTTCTTTATGAAGGAAATATTGAACGAAAATGCAGTCATTCAACTAAAGGATCGGATTTTGTGCTGTTTACGGTGCTGAGTGCGGGATCCTTTAGCTGTGTCACAAAAATGACCAGGTCAAAATATTGACTGGGCAGAAAGTGAGCTGTATCTTGTGCCTCTTTAGTAGTTAAGACACTGGATGTTGTATCTTAAGGATAATGCAAAATGACATTTGTGCTCCGGAGTCTCCTGTTGTTAGGCTCTTTAGTGTGGTTAACATATAGTGGCAAGCAGCTGATTTCGTTAGGAATATTACATAATCCTAGTCTGATGGTTGACCATATCACTTTGACCTTACAGGTCCTCGTCGCGGCGGTTGTATTTAAATCAGCCTTAGGTTCTAAACGTTCCGATAGCTATTGATGGGGTCAAGGCTCACGCAATAACCAACGCAAACGCCAAGCAATAAAAAGGGACGCTCATGCGTCCCTTAGTGTTTTAAGCTATCGCTTACATAGCCGCTTTCATACGAGCTAATACGCGATCCGCCGCTTCTAGCGTGAGGCGCAGTTCTTCTTCGCCATGGGCCATCGACAGGAAGCCAGCTTCATAGGCACTCGGCGCTAAGTAAACGCCTTCATCTAACATGCCGTGATAGAAAGTACGGAAGTGTTCAATATTGCACTTAGTCACTTGGTCGAAGCGCGTGATCTGCTCTTGCTCGGTAAAGAAGAAGCCGAACATGCCACCGACATAGTTGATGGCCATTGGGATGCCGTGTTTGTCGGCCGCCGCTTTAAAGCCTTCGGCGATACGTTTGGTTTTCGCGCTCAGCGCTTCGTATAGACCTTCTTCACACAGGGCTTCCATTTGCGCTAGACCTGCTGACATCGCAATTGGGTTACCTGACAGGGTACCCGCTTGGTACACAGGACCTGTTGGAGCGATAAACTGCATCACGTCTTTACGGCCGCCAAATGCACCCACAGGCATGCCGCCACCGATGACTTTACCTAGTGTGGTTAAGTCTGGTGTAACGCCATAGTGGCCTTGCGCACCGCTTCGTGATACACGGAAACCCGTCATCACTTCGTCGATAATGAGCAGCGCACCGAACTCATCACACATAGTGCGCAGACCTTCGAGGAAGCCTGGGATAGGTGGGATACAGTTCATGTTGCCTGCCACAGGCTCGATGATGATACATGCAATCTCAATTGGATATTGCTCGAACAGCGTACGAACAGAATCGAGATCGTTATACACAGCCGTTAAGGTGTGCTTAGCGAAATCTTCAGGAATACCAGGAGAGCTTGGTTGACCTAAAGTTAGAGCACCAGAACCTGCCTTAACTAATAGGCAGTCTGCGTGGCCATGGTAGCAGCCTTCAAACTTTAAGATCTTGTCACGATTGGTAAAACCGCGCGCTAAACGGATTGCACTCATGGTGGCTTCAGTGCCTGAGCTCACCATACGCACTTGCTCAATTGAAGGCACCATGGCGATGACTTTCTCGGCCATTTGCACTTCAAGTTCGGTTGGCGCGCCAAAAGACAGACCATTGTGCACCGCAGCTAATACGGCTTCACGGATCTTTGGATGGTTGTGGCCGAGGATCATCGGGCCCCAAGAGCCAACATAGTCGATATAAGCTTTACCATCGGCATCGTAAATATAAGCGCCATCGGCTTTTTCAATAAACAGCGGCGAACCACCTACACCGTTAAATGCACGAACCGGAGAGTTAACACCGCCGGGGATGGTTTTTTTAGCCTGTTCAAATAGCGCTTCGGAACGGGTCATGTTAAGTCCTTAAAGTAAGTAGCCGATTAGCGATCGGCTTTACGTGAATACCAATTAACGGGACACTCATATTTTTCGAGTTGCGAGTCAACCCCGAGTGTCAATGCAAACAGTGCCATACGAATTAGCAGTCCATTGTCCGCCTGTCTGAAGATAGCGAGATTAGGATGGCTGTTCAAATCATTATCTAACTCATTAGCTTGCGCACGCGAATCCCGTGGCAGCGGGTGCATGATCACAGTGTTAGATTTGCAATGTTGGGTATAAATACTGCGATTCAAACGGAACTTACCGCGGTATTTGTTCGCTTCTTCCTGGGATGGGAAGCGCTCTTCTTGAATGCGGGTTAGATAAAGAATGTCGGCTTTATCTAAGTGGCCTTCAAGCTGGTCTGTTATTTTGATGCTATGGCCAGCATTTTCAATGTCGGAGATCACATAGTCAGGCATTGCTAACTCAGCAGGCGAAATCAGCGTGAAGCTGATGTTCTTGTACATGCACAGCAGGCGCGACAGGGAATGAACGGTTCGGCCAAATTTTAAGTCGCCCACCATAGCGATATGCATGCCATCGATACCACGGCCAGCATGGCTTAATTCTTTTTGAATGGTGAACAGATCGAGCAGCGCTTGAGTCGGGTGCTCGTTCGAACCATCACCACCGTTGATCACCGGCACGCGGCTACCTTCAGCAAACTCTTTCACTGAATAAGAGTCTGGGTGGCGCATCGCAATCACATCGGAATAGGTCGAGAGTACACGTGCGGTATCGTACAGGGACTCGCCCTTAGACAAGGACGATGAAGCCATGCCTGTGGTTTCACGCACATGGCCGCCGAGTAAGTTAAAGGCACAGCCAAAACTCACGCGGGTACGGGTACTTGGCTCGAAAAACAGGTTACCTAAAATGGCGCCTTCGAGCACCTTAGTGCGCTTCTCACGAAGTGCATAGGGCATCATACGATTGGCAACATTAAAAATAGTTTGGATTGAATCAAGATCTAACTGGTTTACGGAGAGGATATGAGATCCTTCGAACTGGTTCATCAGCCTGTTTTCCAATTGCTAGGGGGCGTTAAAGTGCAAGATTGCGCTCCGTGCCCTGATGTTGTGTAGGGTGGCTGAGGCGCGATTGTAGCAGATGCACAGGGGCAGCGAAATAGTCGCCGCGCCCTCGCATGGATTTTTTAGGGAGCTAATACAGGATTTTGTGAATCCAAGCCCATCTTTGCAGGGCTTAGACTTGGCCCGAGCGAATTTCCTGCTGTAGGTTCGACCAACTCACTACGCCCACTACATTGTCAGGCGTATCTTGATAGATAAACACCTCACCGCTGCGTCTGGGCGACAACAAGTTATACACCTCATCGAGGGTTTTAGTGTCACTCAGCCCCTGCATTGGATGGCGCGAGAGGGTGATGTTGTCATCGTAGGATTGCATCTCGAGGCTGAGCATTTCGATCACCCCATCGGCGTTACGCACTAACACTGGACGACCTTCGGCGCGTTTTAACACTTCGAGCAGCAGCTCGTCGTTGTTGTTGACTATAACGAAGCGTTTATCCATCAGGGCGCGCACGCCTTTTTTCTGTAGCGCCAAATTCACTGGGGCGACTTTATAGCCTAGACCCATAATTTCTAACTGCTTGAAGAAGATGGAGTTGGTTTTAAACCCTTGATAGGCAATCAAGAAGGCGGGAATAGTTACAAACATCGCCGGCAGAATAATACTGGCATCGTTAGTCATCTCAAGCAGTGCCACTAAGGCGGCGAGCGGCGCACTGAGGCAAACGCCCATCATGGCCGTCATGCCAATAACCGTATAGAGACCAACGTAAGGCGCAATCGAAGGGAATAGAATGGCGCTAACTAAGGCTAAGATGGCACCTATTAAGGCGCCGATACCATAGAGTGGACCAATCAAACCGCCTGGGATCCCAAGTCCGATTGCCGCAATCGTGGCGATAATCTTTGCCGCAAGCAGGGCGATGAGTAGCAATAAACTAGGGTGCTCGCTAATGGCTTCGCTGATGGCTAAATCCCCAGTGCCGAGGGCTTGGGGCAAGATTAAGCCAATCAGCGTAGTGATACTGCCCGCCAGCAAGAGCCGATAAATCAGTGGCCAGTTTTGCCCAGTGGCAGTGACTTTAAGGAGCGCGTAGTTGAAGAAGGCGGCCGCGCAGCCCAGTGCAATGCCGCCCAAGGCTAAAATGGGATAGTGATCCAATGGAATATGGATTACTTGAATACGATCAAACTCGTGCACATTACCAAAAACCAGCTGGCTGGAAACCGCACCACAAATCGCGGACAGCATAATCGGGAAGAAGTAATGCACCTTGTACTCGCGCACTATCACTTCGAGTACAAATATTACTGCCGCTAGCGGGGCGTTAAAGGTTGCTGCTATCCCTGCGGCAATCCCACTGGCGCACATAATTCGCACGCTATTGTCGGGAAGATTAAATTTTTCGGCCAACACGCTGGCACTTACGGCGCCAAGGTGAATGGCGGGGCCTTCGCGTCCTACCGAGAAGTTAGTCCCTAAGGCAAACAGCGCTTGAAAAAATTGCCCCGCGGCAGATTGCAACGGGATTTTGCCATAGTGCAATTTAACCCTATGTAATACATAGGCAATTCCCATGCGTTTGTAACGTTTGGAGCCGAGTTTGGCCACAATCCAGATCAACAAGGCGCCAAAAAGTGGCAACAGTGCTCGCCAGTCGGCGATGTTACCCGTAAAATCCAGCGTCTCGATTTGGGTGTAATGGTTCGCCCACAGGAGTAAGAGTCGAAACAACAGGATCACGCAGGAGGCGAAGATGGCGAATAGCAAGGCCAGTAAGCACAACTGCGCACTGATCTTGGCTTGGGATAAATGATCACGCAGCTCGTTAGTTAAGTACTTTTTAGCTGTGCTGATGGCGTCTTGAATCGCGGCTTTATTTATCGTTAATTGCACTGCATTGGCCTGAGTTGTATTGTATCGAACTCGTTCTTGAGTTGATTGTATTTTATATAAGGGGCTGTTACCTAATGCCAAATTATCATCGTTGGCTAGATCGGCTGCAAGTCATGGATCTAAAGTATCGTCCATCGACCAAGTATTTATTGTCCTTAGTCTTAGTGGCATTTCTGTTAGGTGCTTGGGTAAGCTTTATTGTGCTCAACAGTGACGAGCCCGTCGTAAAGCATATTGGCGGCGGTAAACTGCAACGTGTCACCGCGGAACTTGAGGCGCAAACCCAGGAACTTGCGACACGTAATTTAGAATTATCTGTCGAGCGTGAAGCCAATGCGCAAATGCAGGATATGTTTGCGCAGCAGATGAAAAAACAAAAAGAGCTGGAGCACGAATTAGCTTTTTATCGCAGTATTATGTCGCCGGATGACAATGCCGAAGGGGTGGCCATTCACGGTTTAGAAATGACGCCGGGCGCCTTAGCGGATGAATATAATTTCAAGCTGATTTTGACTCAACTCCAAAAGCGTAAACAGGCGATTCAAGGCCGCACCGAAATCACCCTAATCGGTGTGCAAGATGGAAAATCCGTTGAGTTAAGTGTGAACAAACTCACGGGTTCTAAGCTCGAATTTGATTTTCGCTATTTTCAGGTCATAGATACCAAAGTCACAGTGCCTGCGGGGTTTAATCTGGTGCAGGTCAAAGTCAAAGTTGTGGTGCCTTCGAGCCGCTGGACCAAAAATTCACAGACAGAACATGTCTATAGTGTCCCTGAACTATTACAGGGTGAAAAAGAACCGCGGGTAATACTTGAACAAAATAGTCAGGTAACGGATAATTTGCCCCAGAAAACTGATGTAAGAGGTAGTAATGACTGATCAAGCTGACGCAGCAATGCCTATCAAATTTACCGATGCGGCAGCCGCTAAGGTAAAGGGCTTGTTGGAAGAAGAGCAAAATCCTGCACTTAAGCTACGTGTGTACGTGACGGGTGGTGGTTGTTCTGGATTTCAGTACGGCTTTACCTTTGATGAAAAGGTCAACGAAGGCGACTTCACCGTTGAGAAGCAAGGCGTCCAATTGGTCGTCGATCCAATGAGCTTACAATACCTCGTTGGCGGTGAAGTGGATTACACTTCTGGCCTCGAAGGTTCGCGTTTCTTTGTGAAGAACCCGAATGCGACAACCACCTGTGGTTGTGGTGCAAGTTTCTCTGTATAAGTTTGTTCTACGCATGTAGTGAGCTGATATAGAAGATAAAAAAAGCCGTCGAGATGACGGCTTTTTTGTTGGTCTTTCAAGGGTTGCAAGTTATTGGCAAAGCAAGGCGTAATCGCGTTGCATTGGAGTTAATTCATAATATTCAGATTAAGCTTAGGTTTAAACCAAGCCTTCACTTTCTTATCGAATGCCACCCACACCTGCAATAAAGATAAGACAATCAACACGATAAAAATCACGTAATCGGGCAGCTTTTCTTGCCACTCGCCAAGATGCACTGTGGTTGGCCCGGCCACTAGGTTGTCGGGATCATAAAGGATCACAGGCAACATGCTGACTAGCGCCAATTGCACTAAGGTGTAACCCCTTAACATAATCAGTCCAGCCTTTTGGCGACCGATAATCCCAAGCACCATCAATAGGGTTAACAGGCAGAAAAGCACCCCTTGTTTGGCAATTAAGCCGCTAACCGATGCCGCAACATAGAGTAGCAGCAAGGCAATTAAGCGTTTAGGTAAACGGGCTTTCGCCAAGGACGGCGTAGCCTGAGTTGCCAAAGAGGATTCTTGCTCGCTCAGCGACATTGTGGTTTGCCCTTTTGATTAGTGGCTTTGTTTAGTAACTAAACGTTGATCTAATTCATAGGGTGGGATCACCACACCTAAGTCATCCTGTACTGGGAATACGGCAACGAACAGGTCGTCTTCTTCCATGCCAGGAACCCATCTGTCATGCCATTCATCATAGGGAATCGCTAAGGTTTGGCATTCGCTCCAGTCATCGACTGCCCAAGACTCGGCCGCTTCTTCGGTTGGCCACATTGGGATGCAATCTTCATCTTCTGTGGTCAGCATGACGCAACCATCTTGGTCCTGTAGCGTCCATAACACTTTGTGTTGTTTAACTTGTTCAACGAGGTAATCGTAACGACCTTCTGGAGTCATGCCAGCGGCTTCTGCAAAGGTTTTAACAGTCTTGCTCATGAAAATATCTCTTATGCGTGAATAGGGCGAAGCCTGTCGTGCCACTAACGTACAAACGCAGGCACAGCAAACTCACCAGTTGGCAAGATGGTAACATTAGAGCGGGGTTTGAAAAAGCACAACAGCGCCGCGAGGGCGCTGTTGCTAGCGGGGAATTACTTAGCGGCGTTGAAATAACGGTAAATCACGCCCGCGATAATCGCACCAACTATGGGGGCAACCCAGAAAATCCACAGTTGCGATACTGCCCAATCGCCAACAAAAAGCGCAGGGCCGGTACTGCGGGCCGGATTGACCGAGGTATTTGACACGGGAATGCTGATTAAGTGAATAAGGGTTAAACACAGACCAATCGCAATCGGTGCAAAGCCTTTAGGCGCACGCTCGTCGGTCGCCCCTAAAATCACTAATAAAAAGAACAAGGTCATCACGATTTCGCAGATCAGCACCGACATCATGCTGTAACCGCCGGGCGAATGTTCGCCAAAGCCGTTAGAAGCAAAGCCCGCCGCTAGACTAAAACCTTCTTGCCCTGAGGCGATTGCGTACAATGCGCCAGCACCGACAATACCGCCCGCCACTTGGGCAATGATATAAGGCAGGAGTTCCGATGCGGGAAAACGTCCGCCAGCCCAAAGTCCAAAGGATACCGCTGGATTCAGATGACAACCTGAGATATGACCAATCGCAAAGGCCATTGTCAGAACCGTTAAACCAAAGGCAAGTGACACTCCGAGTAAGCCTATCCCCACCTCAGGAAAAGCTGCTGCAAGCACTGCGCTGCCGCAGCCGCCGAGAACCAGCCACAGAGTGCCCAAAAATTCTGCCGCCATTTTTTGTGACATATTCATTGATTGATTTCCTATTCAGTCGATTTATGCCGACATGTGCTTAGCGCTTATTGCATAAATCCTTGTTTATCTTGCTGGTTAAGTTGAGCTAGATAAATAACCATTCCCTTAATTGAAGTGTTGCGCCTCCATATTGCTCAGACCTAAGTTGACCCTTACAACTAGAGAGTTGTGTATTTACTGCTTAGTTAACAATCACTTTAGCGAGTTTAGATGACACAACTGTGATCAAGCATAGATGGGTTTTTATATTGTGCATTTTTGATCATGGCTTATTGTACCAATCAACAGCTTTTTCTCGGGATATTAGCCATTTTTGTCTGTTATTTGCCTATGCCGTACAGAGGGCAATCCAGTGATTTAGGGAGTTTTCCTCCCAAATAACTTGCGCATTTAATTGTCTGATTATTCTTCTTTAATGTTTTTAAGTTTATGAAAATAAAAGAATAGATGTTTAATAGATATAAAACGGGGAAATAAACGAGGGGTATTTCGTTGCCGCTCTTTACTAGGCAAAGTAAAAGGACTGGGTTACTTAAATGTTAATTATGTGTTTGCCGTGTTGCTAACCATGATTAGACCAAAGTCCTTGAAGAAAAATCGCTGACTAAGGTTTTTGGATTAATTCAAGTAACAGAGCCAAATAACAACAAAAATGGTTTGCGATGTCTAAAAGTGAAGGTGGGAAGGATGAAGAAGAAACTATTGACCTTAGCAATACAAGCATCAATGTTTGGTATTGCCCCTTCGGTAGCCTGGGCTACCGATCCGATTGAAGTGAATACGGTGAATGAGAGTGCCAATCGAATTGAAATTGAGGTCGCAGATAAGCAAGAAGCTATTGAAAAAGTCACAGTAACAGGGTCGCGCATTAAGCGTGACAGCTTTTCCCTTAGTACCCCACTACAGGGGTTAGATGCTAAAGACATCGCCGATAGCGGTATCGGCTCATTGGCGGATATTTTAGTTGACCAAATTCCTGCATTAGCAGAAGGCGTTAGCAGCACAAATAGCCAATCGAGCGTACAAAATACGGGTCTTTCAACCATTGATTTACGTAACTTAGGTACAGACCGCACTCTGACCTTGATCGATGGTCGCCGTGTGGTATCAAACAGTTACAGCGGTAACTACATCAGTCTAAGCACTATTCCCGCGGCTATGGTCGATAAGGTCGAAATCATCACTGGCGGTGCGTCGGCCGTCTATGGCTCGGATGCGATTGCCGGTGTGGTGAACATTATTACTCAGCAGAATAAGACTGGCTTTGAGATAAATGCCCGTGGCGGCGAAACCACCGAAGGTGGTGGCCGCGAAACCACAGTGGATATGGGCTATGGCGCTGATTTTAATGGTGATAAAGGTTATATCTTCGCCAGCGCCACTTACGATAAGCAACATGGATTATTTGCAACCGACAGGGAAAGAGCCCTGTATGAGTCAAGTTTTGCCTACGATAAAAAGCAAATGTGTAATGCCATGAACACGGTCGATGGCGATCAGTGTATGCGTGATATAACCCGAGACGATTGGCGCGAGCGCAGCAACGACATCGTTGGCGGTCGCTTTAAGTCAAATTCTTGGTGGTACGATGGCACTGAGCTTAAGACCGACTTTAAAGAAGAGCGTGACGGTTACAACGGCTACACTACTGGTCTGCTAAAGGTTCCTGAGGATACCTTAGCCGCAGCGGTCAAAATGAACTATGACCTTAGCGACGATGTGCGTGCCAATGTGCAAGTACAATTTAGCCGCAATACTGCGTTTCGTCGTACCGATGCCGAAGGCCAAGATTATAACGATTCCGAGCTTTACATCGATCCTGAGACTGGCTTGCCAGGATCCATTGCTGCTGGCAGCATTTCACCAAATAATCCTTATGTGCCTGCCGAAATTGCCGCAACTGCCGGAAAGAGTATTAGCTGGGATCGCCGTTTCCAAGAAGTGGGGCCAGTCGAGAGCGATAACGAGCGCACAACCCTACGTACTTGGGCAGGATTACAGGGCTATTTATTTGATACTTGGACCTGGGATGCCTCGATTGGTTACGGTAAGTTCGAACAGCGTCAACGCCGCAGCAATGAGATCAGTATTCGTCGTCTGAAATATGCCCTCGATGCCGAATATGCCGCCGATGGCACGACTATCCAATGCGCCAGCGAAGAGGCTAGAGCCGAGGGCTGCGTCCCAGTGAATATCTTTGGGGAAGGTTCAATCAGCAAAGAAGGGGCTGACTATATCCGCGCCAATCCCTACATCAACACAGATATCACGCAATTTAATGCCCTAGGATTTATCTCCGGGGAATTGTTCGAATTACCCGCAGGTGGCGTGCAATCTGCGTTCGGTATTGAATATCGCCGTGATACCCAAGCCGTCGATACCGATAAAGCGATGCGTGGCGATGCGATTACCTTTAACGACGTACCGCCATTCGAAGGGGATGTGACAGTATGGGAAACCTTTGGTGAAGCGAATCTTCCCTTGTTAAGGGATGAGTCTTTCGCCCATAAGCTTGACCTAGATTTGTCATTGCGTCTTGCTGATTATAGCCAGAAAAACATTGACTTAATGTCGAGTTATCGCGCGGGTATCTTGTGGGAGCCTATCGCAAACTATGCCCTACGTGCTAATTACTCTCGCTCGCAACGTGCACCGAATATTACCGAACTGATTTCTCCACCCCGTGGGGATTACGACAGTATTCGCGATATTTGTGATGGAGTAACGGCAACTTCAACAGGGGCTGGGCATGATAGTTGTCGACTCGATCCGGGTATCGCTGCGGTCATAGCTAGCACTGGTAGTTTTGAGGCGGAAAGCGGTTCTAAGTATTCACCCAATGCTGGTAATGAAAATCTGACCGAAGAGACGGCGGATACCTATACCCTTGGCTTTACCATGGCGCCCGCCTTCCTAGAAGGTTTTAATCTGGCGGTCGATTATTACGATATTAAGGTTGCCGATGCCATTGGTTCATTAAGCAACGAAGATATTCTGGCCGAATGTTACAACTCCAGTAACCCCTATGGTGCCGATAACGAATACTGCCAGGTCATCACTCGTGATACTGAAGGGCAAATCACTCAAATTATCCAACAGGAGCTTAACCTGAATGATATCGTCACTCGCGGTGTTGATATTGCCATGGCCTACGAGTGGCAGCTGGATGGTTACGGTGAGCTAAGCTTAAAAACCAACTGGACCCATGTGTTGGAATTTAGCTCAAGTTATTATGGTGCCGATGGCCTAGTAGAAGATGACTATGTAGGTGAGCTTGACAGTGGCATTTTTGAAGACAGAGGCGCAATTTCATTGACTTGGAGAAACGATGATTGGCGTGTACGTTGGAGCGCTAAGTATAAGAGTGCCATGGTCGATAGCCACGAGAGAGTCGAAGAGTGGAACGTGCTGAAGGCAAAGAACCAGGCAAAACTTGACGCAGGTGATGATACTGCTGTGGCCAATCCAGAAACGCCAGCATTCCTATTCTACAGCTCGTATATCACCCACGATTTATCCGTGTCTTACACTATGGATGTGAGCAAGGCTGAATTACGTTTATACGGTGGTGTGCGCAACATCTTCGACAATCAAGGTCCTTGGGTTGCTGATACCGGTGATTTAGACGAAACGGGCAATGGTAACTACAACAGCGCCTATGGCGGTGGTGTGGGACGTTATGCTTACCTAGGTGCAGAGCTTAAGTTCTAATATCACTGAATTGATACTATTAACTTAAGTTTGCTCAACCGCATGTGGCTCCCTGCATGCGGTTTTTTTATTGCCGATAACCGTTAGACGCGTACATCAAGGGTTCGTCGCAATAGGTTCGATGCACGCATCAAGCCTATAACGGTATAGGCGAAACTAATCTTTGATACTCATCTGGACTGCCGTGTTTAACTTAAGCACTTAACATCAATACTTAGCACTAGTTCTAAATATTAGCTCCTAGCATAGGCTACTGATATTAGTCGCTCCTTGGGTCAGTGTATAAATATGCTAGAAGTAAGTCGGCTAACGGACAGGAAGCAGAAAAAGGTTAACAGAGGCAAAGGCTAAGTGCGTAAGTGAGGGATATTCTCAAGAATCTAGTATTAACACTGGGTCTTGGGACTGGCGATGACAGTAACTTGTTAGGCCATTGGCGGCTCGTTATGCCGCCAATGGCCTGAGATGTGTTCTTGTGAAATGTTAAGCGCTTACCAAGCGCATTGGTTTGTAGATTAGCGTATGGGCAGATTTGTCTTTAAGAACTGGCTTTGTTCCCATAGCAAATGTTCTAGGGATTCCTTAGCCGCATAACTGTGTCCTTCAAAGGGCAGAACAACTAACCTTGCTTTACCGCCAAGCCCTTGCATTGCATCGAATAGGCGTTCAGATTGCAGCGGGAAAGTGCCTGAGTTTTGATCCATCTCACCGTGAACCAAGAGTAAAGGCGATTTGATTTTATCAGCATAATTAAATGGAGACATTTGCTGATATATATCATTGGCTTGCCAGTAATAACGCTCCTCATTTTGGAAACCAAAAGGAGTGAGACTGCGGTTGTAAGCCCCGCTACGGGCAATACCGGCATAAAACAAATCCGTATGTGCGAGCAAATTTGCGACCATAAAGGCCCCATAGGAATGTCCGCCCACCGCGATTTGTTTGCGATCGGCAATGCCTAAATCGACCAAGGTATCGATAGCCGCTTGGGCGTTGGCAACGAGTTGTTCGCGAAAGCTATCATTGGGCTCTTTATCCCCAAGGGCTATGATGGGCATAGAGACTTTATCAAACACCGCAAAGCCTTCGGCAACAAGCGGGATCGGGCCTCTAGGGCTGATAGTGGGATATTGATTGGCGCTAAAACTAATTTGGCCAGCAACATCGGGATCGTTAAATTCCCGCGGATAAGCCCACATCAACACGGGTAAGGTACCTTGCGCCTTAGTGTAATTGGCGGGTAAGTAGAGTGTGCCAGATAGGGGAACACCATCGGCTCTGTTGTAGGTGACAAGTTGCTTTTGCATGCCCCGATATGCACTCAGTCCATCGGTTTGTTGGTATAGCAGGCTTTCCTTCGTGCCATTGATTAAGACAAGACTCGGAGGCTCCGTAGGGCTTTCACGGTTAATAATTATTTGTAATGGCTCAAGATTGAGCACATAGCGCACTGACTCCAATTGGTTAGTTGCAGACTGCCATAACAGTGATGATTCGCCTGTAGCGAGTGAGGTGCGTTTTAAAAATGGCTTATCGCCCTGAGGGGACGCCCCTTGGCCGTAGTGGAGTAGCTCTGTGGTTTGTGCTTGCTGCTGCAGGCGAACCACTTGCCCTTTACCTTGGGAATATAGCCTTGGGAATGAGCCAAGTTCTTGATATTTATCGCGCAGATTGCGTTCGTTCAAGGTATGTAACGAGCTTTGTCCAATACTTGAGTCTAGGCTGCTGAGTCGTAGTAACTGTGCTTTGCTATTGCGCTGCGTCACTAAGGCGATGTTGTTTTCCGCCCAATCGATATCGAGGATCCGCCATGGGGTTTTGGCGATCAGTTTGGCTTTTTGGGCAAAGGGGGCATCGAGTTGCCATAGACTGTCCCGTAGCGGCGCCTCCTGCTGGCTATCGCCCTGATCTAGAGCTTCGGTAAAGGCTAAGGTGGCGGCTTGCCCTTGAACCCAATGGAACATCCGCGGGCCGGGCAAAACTGAGTCTCGTCCTTGGGGCTTAGATTCTCCACTCTGGCTTTGGTGTAACTGAGTAATTCGTTGGCCGTTAAGTTTGTAGATCTCTGTTAAGATTGGGAAATCATAATACTTTACTTGAGTCGAGAAGGGCGTGGTGAGCTGACTCGTTAAGATATATTGACCATCGGGCGACACCGAAAACTCCTTAATAATGCTCGGTGTGGCGATGTTCGTCAGTTTGCCATCTAAATCTACCCTTGCCAGTTGACTGGTGGTCAGTTGGTTAAAGCGTTGTTTATCCGCGGCGGTTTTCAGTAGATCTTGATAGGTGCGCTGCGGACTATTTTTACCCGAGGTTTCCTTAGTTTTTGGGGCGATGGAAGCTTGAGTCTCAACCGTGTTGATCTCGGGTGCTATCACGAAACGCGCGAGCAGGGTGGTATTGTTAGCCCATTGATAGTCAAGACTTATGGTGCCATTAAGGCGCTCATCCGAGAGACGCTTATGCTGACCTTTAACGATGTCGTAAACATATAAGTAACCGCCCTCTGGCGTTAGGCTCACATAGGACAGATAGCGACTGTCGGGGGAAAACTGTAGCTCAGTAATATCATGGCCGCCGGGCAAGCTAATCATTCGCTGCTGATTGTTTTGAATATGAATTAGCCTGAGTTGGTGATAGCGTTTGCTAATACGGCTGGGTAAATATTGCTCTGCCGCGATACGTAACCCGGCGAGTTTCTGCTCTGGTATGGCCAACGTAGTAATACTGGGAGCCGAAATAGGGCTGAGCAATGCCAACCATTGGTGATCGTTTGAAAGCCGAGTCGTGAGGCTGGTACTGTGGTTAATGGTTTGCTGCAACGCAGAGGAAGGTTTTTGGTAGTCTTGTGCTAAGGTCTGTGGGGTAAAAATCGGACATAACATCATCCCGATGCAAATCAAGGCTAAACGAAGCATATTTGGGTCCCTAACAAAGTGAATAACTCCCGCACAGATAATTTGTAACAGGAGTAAGACGTTGACGCATATGTTGTTATTGGTCATGCAGTTGTAAGCAATCTGTTGCTTTGCCGCAATCCGCCTAGGCTCGATTCTATATTGTTTAAATCTCTATTTTAGATTTTATACAAGCTAATATTTTGAATTTTATATAGTTAATTTAAGTCATTCGTTTGCTAACTGGGCTAAGTCTTAGGTAGTATCTAGCCAAGATGTTGTACTCATTACCCTAACCATAAAAAGATCAATAACTCAGGTGTGAGAAAAATGAAGGATAAGAGTAAGTTGAGTTTTTGCTTAGGAAGTTGTCGCATTGACCCTTCTGATAACTCAATTTCATTTCAAACGCAGGGGGATGAAACGTCCCAACATGAAACCGCTAAGGTGTCACTTCAACCTAAGTTTATTGAAGTGCTTAGCTATCTTGCCCTGCGTCATCCTCATGTGGTGACCCGTGATGAGTTGATCGAAAAAGTGTGGGAGGGCAATGTTTACGTAGGTACTAAGGCTCTCACCAATGCAATTTGGCATTTACGACAGCAATTATCGCCCCTCGAGCAGGAGGGCGGGGTAATTGAAACGGTTCGAAAGGCGGGCTACCGCCTGTTATTGCCCCCTATCTATGATAATTCTGATGATGCCGACATCGATAAACTGCAAACCACTGAGGCGAAGTTACAACATACGACGCAACGACTGCATTTGATGGCGATATTGGTGGGGGCGGTTATCTTAATTGCAGGTCTATTGATTGGCGTGCATCTGTACCAAGATAAGCAGCGGATGACGGAGACCCAAATGACAGTGCTGACCCGAGATCCGGGGTCGGAGCGTTATCCTAGGTTATCCCACGATAGACGTTGGTTAGTGTATGGTGCGAGTCGCCCTGGAGTGACTTCTAGCCTGTATCTGAAAGATTTTAAACGTGAAGATATCCCCGCCCGTCAGTTAACTCCTCTCTCGTCTGCAGAGCTGCGAGCGGTGTGGAGTTTAGACGATACTAAGCTGTTTTTTGCCTCCCGCACCCAGGGTACAAGGGAGTGCCACATCACTCAGTTGACCCTTGCGACCAATGAAACCCTCGCCTTAGCGCCTTGCACGACCGATATGGCGGCGATAGATATTTCTGCTGACGGCCAATATCTTGCCTATGTCTCCTCCCATGAGGCGGGGAAGGTGGGTGGCATCTACCGCTTGTCTTTGGTGCAACCCGACGCCAAGGCTGAAAGATTATCCTGCGAAGCGCACTGTAACTATGAGGACCGGGATTTAGCTTTCAGTCCAGATGGTCGTTGGCTGGCAATAGCGAGGCGCTTTAGTAATATCTCTGAGGATATTTTTATTCGCGACTTAGCCAGTGCCAATGAAACACGTTTAACCCATGGGCTAGAAGATATTCGCGGCTTGAGTTGGACGCCTGATAGCCAGTCGCTGGTTTTTGCTACGGAAGACTCTGGTAGTCGCAACGGCTTTACTATCGATATTGAAACGGCCCATATTCGCCCACTCGATGTGGAGGGCATGAGCTATCCCAGTAGCGTATCCGATGAGGGCGAGCTGGTTTATCATCAGTATCGTCGTCAATTCCAGATGGCGTATTTTTCCCTCGGTGAATCCGTGCCCGGCAGCTTGTTTCCATTGCTGTATTCCGGCATTAGCCACCGCAATCCCGATTATTCCCCTGAGGCGAAACGGATTGTATTTGTCTCCAGCGATACGGGCTATAACGAGATTTGGACGTCAGATATAAACGGCAAAAAACTTGAGCAACATACTCATCTCAAGTCGCGCGTAGCTTACCCGCGTTGGTCTCCCGATGGCGCTAAAATCGCCTTTATCGCCCCCGATGACAGCAATGAAGGTAATCGTATTTTTATTTTAGATTTAGCCAGTAAAAATATTACAGCCTTAGCCTCGAGTTATCACAATCATGGTCGCCCCAGCTGGAATTGGCAGGGGACGGCGGTGTTGGCATCGACCACTGATGGCATCACGGAGTTTTATTTAGACAACAGTACACCAAGGGTGATCAGTCCTCTGACTATGGCGGTGGGTTTTGCGAAATCGGCTAACGAATTTGTATTTAGTCGCTATGGGGTAAATGGTCTTTGGCAGATTGATCTCACGCAGCCCGAACAGGTGCAAGAGATTATCCCGGGGAAGGTGTTTCGTGCGGGCAATAACTGGGTGCTTACTGCACACGGAGTGTATTTTAAATCGAGCAATGGTAACGAGCAGCGGCTGAATTTTTGGGAGGCGAGCAGTCAGCAGCTGACATCACTCCTAAGGGTTCCCCGCTCTAGCCTAAGCGGCTTTGGCTCCATGACCTATATTCCGGAGTCAAACCGCTTAGTGATGACACTCGATGGCTTCCCGCAGCGGGACATCATACTGCTTAAACACAAGCTACTTAAGTAGGTTTGAGTTTTACTTAGCGCTAAAGCGTCCGCCTAATACGGCTTCGCGCGAGGCGCCTGTCACTGCAGGTAGGTTAGCGGGCAAACCTAAATTGTGGCGCATTGCGAGCCACGCAAAGGCGATGCCTTCGGCCCATTTAGGGTCGACACCGAGTGCGGAGGTGGTATCGATGTGATAATCCGGTAGTAGCGCCGCTAAGCGCTGCATTAACTCGGTATTAAAGGCACCTCCACCGCAGACAAATAACTCTCCCACTGGGGCAAGTTTAAGGATATCACGGGCGATACTGTGGCAGGTTAAATCGAGTAATGTCGATTGGATATCTTCTTCATCCAATTGATTAAACTCTGATAATTGCTGTTCTAACCAAGCCTGATTAAACAATTCACGCCCCGTGCTCTTGGGATAGGCGAGGGAGAAATAAGGGTGCGACAGCAATTGCGCCAATAGCTGTTGGTCGGTGTTGCCAGAAGCGGCCCATTCGCCGTCTTTGTCATAGGGCTCATTTTTCACTTGCTGGATCCAGGCATCAATCAGCGTATTGCCAGGCCCTGTGTCGAAGCCTAAAACCTCTTCACGATTCCCGGTCAGATAGGTGATATTGGCAATGCCGCCAATATTGAGGATCACGCGCTTTTTACCCACTTGTGCAAAGGTTTGCTGGTGGAAGGCGGGCACTAGCGGCGCGCCTTGGCCACCTAAGGCAATGTCTTTACGACGAAAATCGGCAATCACATCGATGCCAGTCTCGGTTGCAATGGTATTTGGGTCACCAATTTGCAGGGTAAAACCTACCTCAAGATTTGGCATGTGGCGCACGGTTTGGCCATGGCTACCAATGGCAATGATATCTTCTTTGGCTATCTGGGCTTTGGCGAGCAAGTTGTTGACGGCGAGGGCAAATAATTTACCCACACTGCGGTCAAGGCGACCAAGGCGGTTGATTTCATCATTGCCAGGCAGACACAGGCGCTGCAATCCCTTTAGCAAATGGCTTGGAATCGCCTCGGTGTGCGTTGCGATAAGTTGTGGCTGCTCGCCCGCAAAATCGACTAACACCGCATCGACGCCGTCCATACTGGTGCCAGACATCAGTCCAATATAATAAGCCTTGTTCATGTAGGGGATCCGTCCGTCGTTATTGCATCGCCAATTGGGTTTGCTTGTTCTGTGAAATGCTGGCCATCAACTGTTTGCTGAGCGCATCGAATTGTGGCTTTTCTTTACGGGCAATCGATTCGGCCTTAGGTAAATCAACCGTTCTTGGGTTACGGTGCACGCCATTAACGATAAATTCATAGTGTAGGTGAGCGCCGGTGACGCGTCCTGTTTTACCTAAGGTGCCGATAATTTGCCCCTGCTTAACGCTGGCCCCTTTACTGACGTTGCGTTTGGTCAAATGCAAATACTTAGTCGTGTAGGTATCGTTGTGCTTAATGAACACATAGTTACCGTTAAATTGATTGTAGCCGGATTCGATAACTCGGCCATTACCCGCCGACTTAATGGGGGTGCCAATGGCGGCAACATAGTCAACGCCGCGGTGAGCCTTAACTTGCCCCGTCACAGGGTGTAGACGTTTCGGGTTGAAGTTGGAGCTGACGTATTTAAAGTCGACCGGTGAGCGCAGGAAGGCCTTACGCATGCTGGTGCCGTTTTCGGAGTAATAGTTGCCGTCGGTATAACGAATCGCGGTGTAACGTTCATCTTGGTTGATAAACTCGGCGGCGAGGATATTGCCGTTACGTAAAAACTCACCTTCGGCATATTCCTGCTCATAGATAATGGCGAAGCTATCGCCTTCGCGTAAATCCAAGGCAAAGTCGATATCCCAGCCAAACACGGTCGAGAGCTGCATAATTTGGTTTGCGTTTAAACCCGCATCGACGGCGGCATTCCAGAAGTTACTCTTGATTTTCGCACTGGTGAATTGGGTGCGTATTTCAATGTCCTTTTCGGAGATTTTCTCGGAATACTTATCCTGATCCTTAGTGATCACTAAAGTCGATACCGCATCGACACGGTAGCGGACTTCGGTTAAATCGCCCTTAGCATTCTTTGAAATCACGATTTCTTCGCCTGGGATGATTTTTAACAGATTCTGTTTGGCGAGTGGCAACTGGGTAATTTCATACACATCTTTGCTGGTGAGTCCCGCGCGCTCAAATACTGCGGCTAAGGTATCGCCATTTTTCACATTAAAATGTTCTACGTCCCTATGGTGGGCGCTCTCTAAGGTTTCACTGGCTGACACATTGCCAGCGGCTAAGGCGTCGGCCGAAGATAACGGCGTGGCGTTGGTGGATGCATCTTGCGATTGGCCCTCAACACCTTCTGGACGCTCTGGTGAGCGAAAGGCTAAGGGAACATCGTAACGGGTATTGACTTGAGCTTGGTCTGCGACACCTTGAGTTTGTCTTGAAGCTTGCGCTTCTTCAGAGGGAAAGAGCAGGGTTATCGTAGTGATAACAGAAAGAATGCTGAGGAGAATTTGATGCTTTTTAGGCAGCAATTTAAATAACGTTATAACCTTTCCCATGTGACGCCGATACCGATTACCTAAGGCTTGAATAATCCCGTTAGTGTACACACTTTCAATTGTGGTGGCTAACAAGTAACATAAGTCTCCTCATTTTATGATCATGGCCTTAGGAGTCCCCGCCGAGATGGCTGATTTAGACCAAGTATTAGCAGAAATTAGACGTGGTACCGATGAGATCCTACTCGAATCGGATCTGCTGGAAAAACTCAAAGAAGGACGTCCACTTCGTATCAAGTTAGGCGCTGATCCTACCGCACCGGATATCCATCTTGGACACACAGTAATTTTAAATAAATTAAGATTATTCCAAGAGTTAGGTCATGAAGTCATTTTCTTAATTGGTGACTTTACCGGTATGGTGGGTGATCCAAGTGGTAAAAACAGCACGCGTCCACCCCTCACCCGTGAGCAAGTATTAGCCAACGCTGAGACCTATAAAGAGCAGGTCTATAAAATTCTGGATCCTGCAAAAACCCGTATTGAGTTCAACTCGAGCTGGTTAGAGCCATTAGGCGCAGCGGGGATGATCCGTTTAGCCTCGCAGCAAACCGTTGCTCGTATGATGGAACGTGACGACTTTAAGAAGCGCTATGCTTCGGGTCAGTCGATCGCTATCCACGAATTTATGTACCCACTTTTACAGGGTTATGACTCAGTAGCCCTGAAGGCCGACGTTGAATTAGGCGGAACCGACCAGAAGTTCAACCTGTTGATGGGCCGTGAGTTACAAAAAGCCGAAGGCCAAAAACCACAAGCCGTGATCATGATGCCACTGCTCGAAGGTTTAGACGGCGTGAAGAAAATGTCTAAATCGGCGCACAACTACATTGGTGTGAGTGAGCCCGCCAATGAAATGTTTGGCAAGATCATGTCGATTTCTGACGAATTAATGTGGCGTTACTTTGAGCTGCTGTCATTCCGTCCTTTGGCCGAGATTGAACAGTTCAAACAAGATATCGCCAACGGTGCTAACCCGCGTGATACCAAGATTGCGCTCGCGAAGGAAATTATCGCGCGCTTCCACGACCAAGCGGCGGCCGAGAGTGCCCATCAAGCCTTTATCGACCGTTTCCAAAAGGGCGCTATCCCAGATGATATCCCTGAGGTTGAATTAGCTGCGGGTGAAGGCTTAGCGATTGCTAACTTACTTAAAGATGCCGACTTAGTGGGTTCGACTTCCGATGCGATGCGTATGATCAAGCAAAGCGCGGTGAAGATGGACGGTGAGAAGGTTGACGATAGCCGTATGACCTTAAGCGCTGGCACGGTTGCCGTATTCCAAGTCGGTAAGCGTAAGTTCGCGAAAGTGACTCTGGTTTAAGCTGAATCGGATGTCACCATGTGACTACAGCCAGTGAGTGCTTAAACGGTTAATAAGTACTTACCAAGCAGTAAAAAGAGCGCCTAAGGGCGCTCTTTTTATAACTGCATTTTATCTCGATAGCTTAAGAGGCTGTGCTTAAGAAACTGTGCTTAAGGTGCTGTGCTTGCCTCATGCTCGCCGATATTGCATCTGTCGGTACCGAAATGCTGGCCGTCGCGACACTTCCACGCCAGTTGGGCGGAATCCACTTGCCAGCGCTGGGCACTCTTCTTAAGCGACAAAATTAACAGCATTTGTGGGTGCTGCTGCGACAACTCGCTCACTTGATAGGTAAATATCCCATTCTTGGTTGACTGAGTACGGACAAGGGTGAATTTTTTACCCGCATATTGGCTGCTGATAGCTTTGGGATCTTCACTCCAGGCTTGATGTTGCTCCTGGGCTACTCGCAACTGCTGATTGAAATGGCTAACGGGTTGCACCGCGTAGGAAACGATAATTGGTTGCTGCGCCTGTGCGTGGGGCGCGAGCATTAGGCCATTAAGGGCGAGTAGGGCAATCAGTCCAAACAACTTCATACAAACCTCATTGAAACGAAACGAACCTTGGGGCATCAGATGCCGCGCCTTCGGTCGTATTGACTCATTGCAGGTTTCGACTCCTTTTTAGAGCTCAAGTTTCAATCAAAGCTAAATTTTGTGACTACTGCATCGCTAATTGGTCTGACATGGTCTGGTAATCAATCAGATCCACATGCTCTGTGACCCTGTGATTACGCATATCGAGCTTAAGGCTGGTGACCCCTGGAATGGCGACATCAATAATTTTTCCGGGTTTGCCAAACTGCTCGCCGGGTCCCTTAAAGTGATAGTTACCAATCATCACCACCAGGGAGCCAGCGTTATACATATGCTCAATATTGAAATCATATTCGAGTACACCTTCGTGGGCGCGCTCGAGGAAGTCGATAATAAATCGTCCACCCGTGTATTTACGATTGGCGGTTTTATCGAAGAAGACGGTATCACGGTTATAGAATTTGCCGAGTGTTTGATAGTCGTGCTCGGTTAGCGCATTCATGTATTTTACGGCTAACTGCTGTTCTTCTGGCATTTCCCCCGAGTTGGCGTGTGCAGACGTAGGATACAAGGCCGGAACAAAAATAAGACAGACTAAAAGACACAATATTCGCAAACTATTCCCTCTTGGTTTTGAGATCAAAGGCGGGTAACGACAAATGCCATTTGATGGCGCTTAAACGAATGATTAGGGCACTGGCCATGGATAAAAACAGCGCCGTTTTTTCGCCCATACCGAAGGCTAAGCTTACGGTATAACCTATGCCGCCAATAATCGAAGCCGTGGCATAGATTTCTGTGCGTAACACCATAGGGATTTGTCTGCACAGTAAGTCTCGAATAATGCCTCCTCCCACGCCCGTGATCAAGCCCATCACGACGGCAATCATGCCACTGAGTCCCATATTGAGGGCTTTTTCGGCACCAATCACGGTAAACAGGGCTAAACCTAAGGCATCGGCGACCGGTAGCGTGTATTGCGGCATCTTGCGGGGGCGGCGCACCAACAGCAAACAAGCTAGGACTGTGGCGAGTATGACAATGATGTAGTTTGGGTCGCGGATCCAAAACACGGGCGTCGCGCCAATCAGCGCATCGCGAATACTGCCACCGCCGACCGCAGTCACCGAGGCCAGCACGATAACGCCAAAGGGATCCATACGGTGACGCCCTGCGGCTAAAGCGCCGGAAAGGGCAAATACCGCTGTGCCACATAAATCGAAGAAGTAAATCCAGTGACTCATTTACTCATCTCTTTGATGTGGATGTTTAGCGCGTCCACAGAGATACGAATTTCTATCACAGATAAAATCAGTGAATAGAGTAGCAGTAATAAGCTGGCACCGAAGATTACTGAGCCCGTCTTATTAAAACCGATATAAATGAAAATCATACAGAGCACGCACAGGGCAAAGCTGGATACGCCAGCCTCCTGCATGCGGCGAATAATCCGGATCCGCTGGCTTAAGTTTTTAATCTGATCCTTATGCACGGGTTTATCGCCGTTACTGAGCTGACGTATCAGTGCCGCCAGCGCAAAGAATCGGTTGGTATACGCGAGCAATAACAGCGAGATTGCCGGAAATAGTAAGGCGGGAGTTGTTAATGAAACATGCATGTTTTCGAACAAGATAGTCAGCCTTTAACCTAATGTTAAGATTAAAGGCATCATATCACAGGGTTTGTAGCCAGCGTAAACCTGCCCAAATGATGGGGATCAGGGTAATAAAGCTAAACCAGATAGCGCAGGCACGTGAGGTGAGTTTCACCGCGGGAGCAATCATCTCTTGGTGCGGCTGCGGCCCATAGGCAATCTTTGCTACATCAATACGTTGTCCCGAAAATTTCTGCGGCCCTGCCAATTCAATGCGTAAAATATTCGCGACTAAGGACACGCTCATCACATAACCCCGCAGGGCAGGATGATTTTTAGAGGTGCGAAACAGCAATGCTAAGGCTTTTGGACCGCCCTGAATCGCAATTGATAGGCTCCATAACCAGGCGGGGATTGCCAGCAGCGCCGTGGAGATAAGGTGCACTGAACTGCAAAACTGTTGGTACTTAGGTTGAATGGGCGGCCAACTGAGTTCGAGTTGTTTAATCATTCTGACCGCCAGCACCATAGGGGCGCCTGCGATCGCAAAGAAAAAGATAGTCGATGCTGTGCCGTAAATCGGCGCGGTAGCAAGCTTTTCTATCGTGGCCTTGGTTAAGCCGACTTCCGACAGATTATCCGTATCTCGGACAACCCACGGCTGTAATAGCTTTTTTGCGCTGGCATTATCCTGGCGTTTCAATGCCTTAGAAATTTCGTCGGCGACTTGGCTAAAGCCTGCATCCGTCAAACACAGATACAGGACCAAAAACTCAAAGAACCAAGGGAAGGCGGCAAGTTCGAGCAAAAAAGTGATAATCGCCCAGAAGGGAAACACCAACAGCAACATGGCTAAAAAGCCTGCGGTTGCCTGTTGGCTGGGGGCGCGTCCGGGGCGATTAACTTTGGCGGCGAGCTGTTTGGCTAAGTGACTAAACCAAATCAGCGGCTGCATTTCCCTAGGTAATGGCGCTAAACGCGCCAGCAGTAAAGCAAAGAAAAGTACCAAGAAGCCCTCAAACAAAGCGCCATCAATTTCGACAAGTTGTTGATAAAAAGAAGAGCTGTGCATCAGGTACTTTCCACGATCATGCTTTAGCCAATTACTTTACTGAATTTGGATCTAATTGCTCAAGCAGTAACATCACCATCAGTGCCGAATGGTAGCCAGCCTTTACAATGTAAGAATCGAAGTCGACTGGAGAGTCATTGTTAGCGTTGTCTGAGAGTGAGCGGATCACCACAAATGGCACGCCAAACTGATGACACACTTGAGCAATCGCCGCGCCTTCCATCTCACAGGCTGCCATAGTCGGGAAGTGTTCCAGCATGGTCTTGGTACGTACTGGATCGCAAATAAAGCTATCGCCAGTGCAGATTAAGCCTTCAATGGCTTTCACTTCACCTAATTGTTTGATGGCCTTATTGGCCGCTTCGACTAAGTATGGCGCCGGAATAAACGCCGCGGGTTGCTGCGCCATTTGGCCAATTTCGTAACCAAATGCGGTGACATCCACATCGTGGTGGCGCACTTCGGATGAAATCACGATATCGCCAATCGACAGTGAATCGACAAAACCGCCCGCAGAACCTGTGTTGATTACCGCATCGGGGGCGTATTTCTCAATCAGCAGTGTGGTTGCGATACTGGCAGCGACTTTACCAATACCAGAGCGTGTCACTACTACGTCTTTGCCCGCTAAGGTGCCTGCGATAAATTCAATACCCGCGATCGTTTGTGATGAGGCGTTTGTCATAGCCGCAATAAGATGGGCAACTTCTGGCTCCATTGCGCCAATAATACCAATTTTCATGGGAGACCCTTTTGATTCAACTGAATGTGTGATGCCACTAAAAGAGTGGGATAACAGAATGGCGGCTAATATACCACAGTTATGCTTTGACGTTATTGTGGGATTGCGATTGCTTGATTGGGGTGGGATAAAACGCGCGGAAGGTAAAAAAATGCGCACCCTAAGGTGCGCCAAAATTCACAAGCAAATGGTGGACTCGTGGGTACGAGTCCGAGACTCACAGGTACAGCGGTACAACAAAAAACAATTAATCTAAGTAGTTAAGAATGCCTTGCGCGGCATCACGTCCTTCGGCAATTGCGGTCACAACCAGATCCGAGCCACGGACCATATCCCCGCCAGCAAATACCTTCGGATTGGTAGTTTGGAATGGGTTATCGGCCTGTTTACTGGCTTTCACTCGGCCCCATTGGTCGAGTTCAATGCCGTAATCGGCAAACCAAGGCGCAGGGCTAGGTTGGAAACCGAAGGCGATAATCACCGCATCGGCATCGAGTAACTGCTCACTGCCTTCAATCGCTTCGGCACGTTGACGGCCACTCGCATCGGCTTTACCCATTTGGGTTTCAACGCATTCCACACCCACCACTTTACCGTCCTGGGTTTTAATCGCCACGGGTTGACGGTTAAACAGGAAGTTCACTCCCTCTTCACGGGCGTTTTGCACTTCGCGGCGTGAACCCGGCATGTTGGCTTCATCACGGCGATAGGCACAAATCACACTGCTGGCTCCTTGGCGAACAGCGGTGCGAACACAGTCCATGGCGGTATCACCACCACCGAGTACCACGACGCGCTTACCGGCAAGGTTGAGGTAAGGGGTGTCTGGATTACTGCTGCCCATCAGGTGATGGGTATTGCCAATCAAGTAGGGCAGGGCTTGGTACACGCCTTGGGCGTCTTCGCCCTCAAGGCCCGCTTTCATGGCGGTGTAGGTCCCCATACCGAGGAAGACAGCATCGTATTCCTCAAGCAGCTGGTTAAAGGCGACGTCCTTACCCACAGTGACGCCCAGCTTGAACTCGATGCCCATGCCTTCTAACACAGTGCGGCGAGTTGCCATCACGGCTTTATCCAGTTTAAAGGAGGGAATACCGTAGGTCAGCAGGCCACCAATCTGGGGATACTTATCAAACACCACAGCCTTAACCCCATTACGGGCAAGAATATCGGCGCAGCCTAAACCTGCAGGGCCAGCGCCCACAATCGCGACCTTTTCCTTGCGCGGCGTGACCTTGCTCATATCCGGACGCCAGCCTTGGGCGATGGCGGTATCGGTAATGTATTTCTCGACATTACCGATAGTCACGGCGCCAAAGTCGGCGTTTAGGGTACAAGCCCCTTCACAGAGTCTGTCCTGTGGACAGACGCGGCCGCAGATCTCGGGCAGGGTATTGGTTTCATGGACTAAGTCCGCCGCCTCCATGATCCGGCCCTGCTGTGCCAGCTTTAGCCAGTTGGGAATATAGTTGTGCAGCGGGCATTTCCACTCACAATAAGGGTTACCGCAATCCAGACAACGGTCCGCCTGTTCAGTCACCTGAGCTTGAGCAAAGGGCTGATAAATCTCAATAAACTGAGTCGAACGCTTTGCTGCAGGGTGTTTAGTTGGGTCTTTACGACCCACTTCAATAAATTGAAAATCGTTACTCATCTGCTATTACCCCGCTTTAACTGCTAGTTCCGGGCTCGATTGCTCTAATTTGAGCAGATCTGCAACGGCGATATTTTTCGGTTTCACTAAAACAAAGCAATCTAACCAGTTGGCAAAGTCGCTTAAGATCATCTTCGCGTGCTCACTGCCGGTCTCGGCCACATGCTCTTCAATCAAGCCTTTCAAATGCTGTTGATGGATAGGAGACTCGAGTTTTTGGGTATCGACAAGCTCGTTATTCACGCGGCGGTTAAAGCGGCCAAATTGGTCGAAGACATAGGCAAAACCGCCCGTCATCCCTGCGCCGAAGTTAACCCCGGTTTTGCCGAGCACAACAACGATACCGCTGGTCATGTATTCGCAGCCGTTATCGCCTAAGCCTTCAACTACGGCGATGGCGCCCGAGTTACGTACCGCGAAGCGTTCACCCGCTTGACCCGCTGCGAAGAAGCGTCCGCCAGTCGCGCCATACAGACAAGTGTTACCGACAATCGCGCTGCGCTCGCTCTGGAACGGGCTCCCTAGCGGTGGATAAATCACAATCTTGCCGCCCGACATGCCTTTACCGACGTAGTCGTTGGCATCACCGCAGAGCTTGAGTTCAAGACCTGGGCTGTTCCATACCCCAAAGCTTTGGCCGGCACTGCCATTAAAGCTGAGTTTAATCGGGGCCTTAGTGCCTTTAACGCCAAGGGTGCTGGCGATATAGCCCGATAGGCGTGCGCCCACTGAGCGGTCAGTATTGTTGATACTGTATGCGGCATCGAAACACTCGCCCTTATCGACCGCATTCTGGCACTCGTTGAGCAGATGTTGGTTGAGTAAGCCTAAATCCGCTGGTGGATTGGTTTCCTGCCAAGTGCGCGAGGTGCTGGCTCTGACCTTTGGCTGATACAGGATCGGCGCTAAATCGAGTCCACGTTGCTTATCGGTCTGGCCTTCCAAGGTATGTAGCCACTCACTGCGGCCGACTAAGTCTTCGAACTTGCTGACCCCTAGCGTTGCCATCCATTCGCGCACTTCCTCGGCGACAAACTCAAAGTAAGTCATCACTCGCTCTGGTAAGCCGTGGTAGTGGTTATCGCGCAGTTTCTTGTCCTGAGTCGCGACACCGGTTGCGCAGTTGTTCAGGTGGCAAATACGCAGGTACTTACAACCTAAGGCAATCATGGGCACAGTCCCGAATCCGAAGCTCTCGGCGCCGAGTAAGGCCGCCTTGATAACATCGGTACCGGTTTTTAGGCCGCCATCGACCTGCAAGCGGATCTTATGGCGCAGACCATTTTCCACCAGAGATTGATGCACTTCGGCAAGGCCGAGTTCCCATGGGCTGCCGGCGTATTTCACCGAGGTGATAGGGCTTGCGCCCGTGCCGCCATCGTAGCCAGAAATAGTGATCATATCGGCGTAGGCTTTTGCCACACCCGTGGCGATAGTGCCGACACCAGGCTCAGACACTAACTTCACGGAGATCAGTGCCTTGGTATTGATTTGTTTTAAGTCGAAAATCAGCTGTGCTAAGTCTTCGATAGAGTAAATATCATGGTGTGGTGGTGGTGAAATCAAGGTTACACCTGGGCGCGCGTGGCGCAGCCCTGCAATTTCCACACTCACCTTATGGCCTGGCAGTTGTCCGCCTTCACCGGGTTTTGCGCCCTGTGCAACTTTAATCTGCAGCACATCGGCATTGACTAGGTAATGGGCGGTTACGCCAAAACGTGCCGACGCAATTTGTTTAATCGCCGAGTTACGTTCGGTATTAAAACGGCGAGCATCTTCACCACCTTCGCCCGAGTTAGAGCGGCCACCTAAACGGTTCATGGCGATGGCTAATGCCTCATGGGCCTCGGGGCTTAGGGCGCCGATACTCATGGCCGCGCTGTCAAAGCGTGGGAATAAGTGGCTGGCAGCCTCGACCTTATCCAGTTCAATCGCGGCTTGGTCAGCCTTAATGCCAATCAAATCCCTTAGGGTGGCGACTGGGCGGTTATCGACTAATTCGGCGAACTTCTTATAGGTCGCAAAATTCTTGTCGATTAAGGATGCTTGCAGCGTGTTGACCACATCTGGGTTGAAGCAGTGGTACTCACCGCCATCAACGTATTTGAGTAAACCGCCTTGTGGCAGCGGCACATGGGCGCGGTAAGCGGCCTTATGCAGCAGCGCTTGATCTTGAGCGATATCCTCAAAGCTGGCGCCTTCGATGCGGCTCACTACCCCTTTAAAGCAGAGTTCAATTACATCGCTGGCAATACCAATGGCCTCAAACTGTTGGCTACAACGGTAGGAGCCGACGGTGCTGATCCCCATCTTCGACATGATCTTACGCAGGCCTTTCTCTATGCCGTAGCGGAAGTTCAGCATCAGCGCCGTGGTATCGGTCAGTTGATGGCGTTTCGCCAGATCTGAGATTGATTCATACACTAGATACGGATAAATCGCCGTGGCACCAAAACCGAGCAGCACCGCAAAGTGGTGCGGATCCCGCGCCGATGCGGTCTCAACAATGATGTTGGTATCGCAGCGCAGGCTCTTGCTCACCAGCATTTGTTGTACAGCGCCAACCGCCATGGCCGCCGGGATCACCTGCGCCGATTTATCAATCGCGCGGTCGGATAAAATCAGCAGCGTGGTGCCACTGCGAGCTAAACGTTCGGCTTCCGAGGTGATGCGGCGGATAGCGTGTTCTAAGCCTTCCTTCGGATCGTAATTTAAATCGACGATATTGGCGCGATAGTAAGTGCTATCTAATCCGAGTAATTGATTGAAATCACTGAATAATAATATCGGTGAGTTGAACATCACTCGATAAGCATGGCCAGTGGTTTCGTTGAAGAGGTTTTGCTCGCGGCCGATACAGGTCGCCAGAGACATCACGTGCTTTTCACGCAGCGGATCGATAGGCGGGTTAGTGACTTGAGCGAATTTCTGTCGGAAATAGTCATAGAGCGAGCGTGACTTTTTCGACAATACGGCCATTGGTGTATCGTCGCCCATGGAACCTGTCGCTTCTTCGCCTTGTTTTGCCAGCACCCAAATTACTTGTTCAAGCTCTTCGCGGGTGTAACCAAATTGCTTTTGGTATTGCAGCAGTTGCTCAGCGCTTAATTCGCTGGCGCCATGTTGCTCCGTTGCCAACTGCTCTGCTGGGATTAGAGTACGGCTGTTTTTCGCCATCCACTCTTTATAGGGGTGGCGACGCTTAAGATCGTTATCGATTTCGAATGACTGGTACAGACGACCATTGAGAGTATCTAACACTAACAGTTCACCCGGGCCGACGCGGCCTTTTTCAATCACTTCATCGGCGGCGTAGTCCCAAATGCCCACTTCGGAGGCGAGGGTGAGGATACGATCTTTGGTGATCACATAACGTGATGGACGAAGACCGTTACGATCCACTGCGCAAGCGGCGTGGCGACCGTTGGTCATGACGATACCCGCTGGGCCGTCCCAGGGTTCCATATGCATGGAGTTAAAGTCATAAAAGGCTTTTAGCTCGTCATCCATCTCTGGGTTACTTTGCCACGCTGGCGGAATAAGCAAACGCATGGCGCGGTATAGGTCCATACCGCCTGAGAGCAGCATCTCGAGCATATTGTCGAGGGAGGATGAATCTGAGCCCGTTTCATTCACAAAGGGTGCCGCCTGTTGTAAATCGGGCAGCAGCGGCGAATTAAATTTGTAGGCACGTGCACGGGCCCATTGGCGGTTACCGGTAATAGTGTTGATCTCGCCGTTATGGGCAAGATATCTAAAGGGCTGAGCGAGTGGCCATTTAGGTGAAGTATTGGTTGAAAAGCGTTGATGGAATAAACAAATAGAGCTCTTCAACCGGATGTCGGCAAGGTCAGGATAGAATGCGGGCAAGTCGGCAGGCATCATCAAGCCTTTGTAGACTATGACTTGGCCTGAAAGACTCGCGACATAAAAGTCTTTATCGTCAGTAATTTGTTGCTCTAAACGGCGGCGAGCCATGTAGAGGCGACGCTCAAGATCTTTCTCACGCCAGCCAATTGGGGCGTTGATCAGGACTTGATAGATTTGCGGCAGGCTCGATTTACCAATCTCACCCAATACCTCTGGATTGACGGGGACTTTACGCCAACCGGCAATGCTTAAGGTTTCACGCTCGAGTTCGCGTTCGAGAATAAACTTGGCTTGGTCGGCCAGTTCTTCATCTTGGCTTAAAAACAACATGCCAACGGCGAATTTACGGCTCAGGTGCCAGTCATTTTCCGCGGCAATGGCTTCAAAGAATTGCAATGGTAGCTGCATTAATAAACCACAGCCGTCCCCAGTTCGACCGTCAGAGGCGATACCGCCACGGTGTTTCATGCGATCGAGGCCATGGATGGCGGTGCGCACGATACGATGGCTGGCTTCGCCATCCATTTGTGCAATCAAGCCAAAACCACAATTGTCCCGCTCAAAACTGGGATGATATAAGCTCATACAAAAACCTCCCTTGACCTCAACGAAATTACTACTCGGGAGAAATGTAAAGACTTTCTATAGATATGCACCCGAACCACCCAAATTATCCTGAGATTAACTAAAGGTCAAACCAAAATTTTGCATAAAATATGGGTATAAATTCATGTTTCATACACAAAACACAATTGCTTGACGTTAACGTTAACTGACTAAAATGCTGTATAACGTTATGAATAAAAAGAATTTTAAAAATTGCAAAACTCAGTAGTTACTAAAATGCAACATAAATAAGGATTGTTTTTGATTTAGAAATAGTGATTTTTATTGCAAATACAGTGTTTGTATAAAAATATGAAATAAGTGAATTGTTATTCTTTTTGCTTGTGAGCGAAATCACGGAGTGTAAAGACACTGTGAGCAATGGCTCAGGTTTTGAGCTGGGTCTGGGTGAATATTATGGGAGTTTGATTTACCACCAAGAAATGTGTGCTCGCTTTGTTTATCATGAGTTTTTTCATCTAAACACACGTCTTTACTCCTTCTTTTTTATGATTTTATCTTGGTTATTTTTAATGAAACGACATGAAATTTGGCGGGCGAGCTAATGGGGCTCGATGCATACGTAAACACATTTGGTGCCGTGTGTAAGGCTAAATACGGCGAGCGATTACGTAAGCTCACCATAGATGCAAAATTCACTTGCCCTAACCGTGATGGCACTCTGGGACGTGGCGGTTGTACCTTTTGCAATGTGGCCTCCTTTAGTTATCAGCAGGCGGAAACGCTCAGCATTAGTGAGCAATTACGGCAGGGGAAAGCCCGTTATAAAGAGGCGAAACCTAAGCTGAACGCAGATAAATTTATCGCCTATTTTCAAGCCTATACGAGCACCTATGATGAGTATCAAATGTTGATGGCTAAATACGATGAAGCGGTCAAGGACAGTGAGATTGTGGGCCTGTGTGTCGGCACTCGTCCTGACTGTGTGCCAGACAATGTGTTAGATTTATTAGCGAGTTATCAGCAAAAGGGCGTCGATGTTTGGCTGGAGCTTGGATTGCAAACCGCCAATGATAGCACCTTGCATAAGATTAACCGTGGGCACGATTTTGCCTGTTATTGCGATACAGTTGCACGGGCCAGAAGTCGAGGGGTAAAAGTCTGTACCCACCTTATCTTAGGCTTACCCGGTGAAACTCACCTCGATTATATGGCGACACTGCAGGCGGTGCTGGCGCAGGGCGTCGATGGCTTAAAGTTACATCCATTACATGTGGTGGAGGGCAGTACGATGGCGAAAGCTTGGCGCGCAGGGCGCTTACCTTTGCTCAGTATTGAGGAGTATGCGGCTTGTGTCGGCGAATTGGTTCGGCATACACCGAAAGAGGTGATTTTTCATCGGGTGACCGCCTATGCGAAAAAACCGATACTACTCGCGCCCGATTGGTGTGGCTATCGCTGGAATGGTTTAGTGGCAATTGTTGAGGATCTTGCGTGTAAGGGTGGACAAGGGGCTGCATTAGCGCGACCATAATAGGATATGCGTTAGAGAGGCCCGTTCAATATAGGCTCATCGCTGAGAGTGTTTGAAATGGTTGATTTTTTGTTAAACTAAACGCCTTTTGACCACAAATGCTGCTATAAGTTGCACTGACAATTTTAGTGGGTATCATGTCATAAACGTGTTTTAAGCATTGGACTACTTAAGGGAGGCCTAGATGGCCACAGTTGAATTAGAAACAATCCTGGATCTCAATACGTTAGAACAGTATTGCAGCGCGATTGGTGCCGGAACTCTACTAAAGAGCGTGGTATTATTTGAGCAATTAATGCCTGAGTATGTTGGGAATCTGGTAAAGGCTAACGAAGCTGCGGATAAGGACACTTTATGCTCCGAAGCCCATAAGTTTAAAGGTGCGGCTGGATCGGTGGGTTTAAAACGTATTCAGCAAATTGCCCAGTTACTCCAACATGGTGAAGAAGCTCGTTGGGAAACAGAACATGCAACTTGGGTCGCGCAAATTGTTGAATTTGCAAGTGCCGATCTGCAGCAGTTAAAGCAATTCCTACAGGCTAAAGCCTAGTTTGTCGCCTAGAGGTGCAGCTTCAGGTTGCACCTCGATAGTCTCATTTCCTGCCTTCATTCCATCCGTTTGTCGTCTATAAGTCACCTAGTGCATTTTCCTTTGATTGAAAATCGATTTTGCTCACACTATTGAGTAATTCAGCCGCGTTTTAGTTGATAACTTATGCTAGAGTTGATTAAATTTATTAATTCATAACCTTAGTGGCAATCGATTAAATGAAAAATTTACCTAGCCTCAAGAATTTATTCTATTTGGTGAATCTTCACCAAGAACAGAATTTTAACCGCGCCGCTAAGGTGTGCTTTGTTAGCCAATCAACGCTGTCGAGTGGGATCCAGAATCTTGAAGAACAGCTTGGTCATCAATTGATTGAACGTGATCATAAATCCTTTATGTTCACCGCAATTGGTGAAGAAGTCGTGCAACGCTCCCGTAAAATCCTCACGGATGTGGATGATTTAGTCGAACTGGTTAAAAACCAGGGCGAACCAATGACGGGGGATATTCGCTTAGGCTGTATTCCAACGATTGCGCCATTTTTATTAAGCCGCGTGGTTAAGCAATGTCAGCAAGCTTATCCGGCGATGAGTTTATTGCTCAAAGAGGACACGACGGAGCGTTTGCTCGATGCCTTAGGTAAGGGGGAGTTGGATTTACTGATCCTTGCCTTGCCCGTGGATACCAGTGGTTATCACAGCATGAAAGTGGGGATAGATCCCTTTAAGATGGTGATCCATAAAGACTTGGCAGGCGGCATTCATCAGCCTATCGATTACCAAACATTGCCCGATGAGAGTATCTTCCTGCTGCAGAGTGAACACTGCATTACGGGGCATGCGATTACCGCTTGTCAGTTAGGTGACAGTGCGAAGGTGAATCCCTTTGCGGCGACCAGTCTGCATACCCTAGTGCAAATGGTGAATAGCAAACTGGGCACGACTTTCTTACCGCAAATGGCGATCGATGCTGGTATTTTAAACGATACCGATCTGGTGGTGATGACTCCGCCCGGTGAAGCGCCTTACCGCGATATCGGTTTAGTCTGGCGACAAACAACCAGCCGAATTTTGACCTTCCGTACCTTAGGTTTGCTTATCCAAAAGCTGTTAACCAAAGACATGGAATAATGGCTGTACGTTCAGTGAGTTGAAATTAGAGAGGGGAAACGCCAAACACTTCAATCGAGTGTTGTTTCCCCTTTAGTTTGACTGGACCCAAATTAGTTAAGCGGTATTCGCTATTGGGATTGTCGAGTCGGCCCGCCAACGCACCAGAAATCAGCATGCGTTGCCCCAGTGGGTTACACTGATCTTGAAGTCTGGCTAAGGTATTTAGCACATCACTAAAGAAGCTAATTTCTTGTTTTTGCACGCCAACAACCGCTGCAACTACTTGTCCACAGTGGGCCGCTGCCTTAAATTTAGGCACAAAACCATAGTGCTCTTCAAAGTAACGTCGCTGCCAATTTAATTGCTGGCTAAATTCAAAATAGATATTCATGCAGCGGTCGTGTACTACGCCTTCTTCTAACGGCCAGTGGATCAAGACGGCATCGCCCATATAGCGATAAATTTCCGCTTCGTTATTGCTCACAGTATCCGACAGCAGGCTAAAACTATCTTGGATCAGGCGACTAAAACGATAATCCCCGAGGGATTCAGCATGGGTTGTCGATGCAACCATATCTAAGTATAGGAATAAACGCTGTTCGTATCTCGGCTTATGGTACTTGCCTAAACCAATATTGAGCAAAATGCGTGGCCCAACCAAGAGTGCCATTTGTTCGACAAAGGCTAAGCTGACTCGCACAACGACTAAGTAGACGATCAGCGCTTGGAAGGAAGGACTATAGAGAATATGTGCCGTGAGCATTTGTCTTAGGGTCGACATATGGTTTTCAATGGCCCACATATTCAAAAATTGGGTCATATAGGCTAAGGTCGTCGCTCCGAGCAACAGGAACAAACCTTTAAAAATCACCGAGAAGACATAAGGAAGACGATTGATTGCACTAAAGTCGGCGATCAAATTAGACATCCAATGAAGGCTGCCAAAAATGATACCCATGTAGACGGCAAGCGTCGCGAGATCGGCCGAACCCACAGCCCATTGCGGTAACTCTGGCGACTGGGCATATCGGAAAAACACGAAAGCAGCCATGGCTATCGCCCAAGCTAATATCGCAAAAAGAAGTTTTTTCGCTTGTCTACGTGCTCTCACTACGGGTTTTGTATCCGAATACGGCCATATATTTCAGAATGCCGTAGTTTATAGAAAATCATCACTAGAGTGCCAGTGATATTTGTGATCTGGATCAATCCAACGCTATATAGCTACGAAAATTTAACCAAATACCTTATTTAATAGCATGGCGGTAAAAGCGGTCTTTAAATAGAAACCCCGTGGATTGGTCATTTTCAGGCTACCGTCCTCGGCAATGCTCTGGGTCAGCGCCTTACTGTTGGCGGCTTTAGGGCGCAGTTGCAACACTTCGCCATGCCTTGCGGTGAGTTTTTCCACTTTACCTAAGGCGATAAGTTCCATTATCTCCTCCCAATCCTGTTGCAGTAACCTTTGCTCTTGGAGATCAGGCTCCCACAATATGGGGGTGCCGACTCGACGATCTCCCACAGGAATATGCCGCTCGCCCTCAACGGGTACCCAGAGCACACGCTGTAACTTGTGACACACTAAGCTGTCTTGCCAAGTTAAGCCTTCGATATTGGTTAGCGGCGCCACACACACATAGGTGGTTTCCAGTGGTTTGCCTTTGCTATCGATGGGAATGGTTTTTAGCTCAACACCGAGGTGGAGAAAGTCTTGCTCGGGTTTTGAGCCAGCTGTTGCACCTAACTCCATTTCAATGAGTTGTCCGACCCAGCCCTTATCTCGCTTCAGATCCTTAGGCACAGTAATCCCGCGGTGAGCTGCTATTTGGGCCAAAGAGATGCCGGCCATCATATTGGCACGTTCGAGCAGTTCGCTCAGATTTTGAGGGGGGATTATCGGTTTCATAGGGCGAATTTTACTGGAAAATAGGTGCTTAGCAACAGAGGTTAAAAATTAAGCACTCAAAAAAGGATAAGATTGTACTCATAGAGAAATCTGTAAGTGCATGATTTTAATATTGGTTGTCAGTTTGCAATCCAATGCCTGCGAAAGTGTTCAAAGTTACTCTCGGTTTTCCCTTGCGTTTCTCACATATTTATCCACAGATATTATGGATAACTCACAATGCAGTGGGCTTTAACCGATTGAAAATCGTGAGTCAATGGCTAAAAGGGGCATTTTTCCTCGGGAGTGTGGGTAATTTTGGGAGAGCTCTGTGTATAACATTTAGGTGTTACTCGGATGAAATCGCATAATTTGCATTAGGTCAAAAAGTGAGCTTTTTAGTTTTTAAGTCACATATTCTTACGCTGATTATATGTAACTTTATGATTTTAAATTTTTTATTTTATTTAAATAAGCAGACTGTCATGAACGATATTTGATGTTTTTTGAACGATATACCTAGTTTACCCTAGTTTCAAACAGAGATATCCACAGAAAATGTGGATATCCCCAAGGTTGAAACCCTTGGATTGTTGATAAAGTAGTAAGTTGAGGGTATTTATCCAAAAAATAGCTGTAAATAGAGGTTTGCTGAGAGACTGGCTTTGTGAAACAATCGGTTTATTAAAAGTTATCCTTATTTGGAGTCCATGTGATTGATAGCGACGGCTTTCGCGCAAATGTGGGCATAATAATTTGTAATAGATACGGCCAAGTCATGTGGGCCAGACGATTCGGACAACATTCATGGCAATTTCCTCAGGGCGGCGTCGATGATGGTGAGACGGCCGAAGAGGCGATGTACCGTGAATTGTATGAGGAAGTAGGCTTAAGACCTGAGCATGTCACTATATTAACCTCGACCCGTTCTTGGTTGAGATATCGTTTACCTAAACGTTTAGTGAGGCAGGACAGCAAGCCTGTGTGTATCGGCCAAAAACAAAAATGGTTTCTGTTACAACTCAAAAGCCAAGATAGTGCGATTAATTTAAGTTCTTCAGGCCACCCTGAGTTTGACGATTGGCGTTGGGTAAGTTATTGGTATCCTGTGCGGCAAGTTGTCTCATTTAAGCGTGATGTTTATCGTAAGGTCATGAAAGAATTTGCGGTAACGGCATTGTCATTCCAAACCCAGGAAATTCCGAGGAAGCGGGTAAGACAAAGAACAACGGGCTGATTTTCAAAAGAGGATTGAAAACAGTGTTAAATACGCTCAGGGATATTACTCAAGCTGTGGCGTCCGCCCACAGCTTAGAAACCGCATTAGAAGTCCTAGTTTCATCGACCAAAGCGGCGATGGAAACCCAATGTTGCTCGGTCTACATCCTAGATCAGCAAGAACTCGTATTATCAGCCACCGATGGCCTCGAAAAGAGTGCCGTTGGGCGTGTACGCATGCCGTTAACCCAAGGTTTGGTTGGCTTGGCCGCTGAACGCGAAGAAGCCGTAAACCTCGCCGATGCGCGTTTGCATCCACGCTTTAAACTCTTCCCCGAAGTCGCTGAAGAAGAATACCGTGCCTTTTTAGCCGTCCCCATTATTTATCAAAAAGCCGTAGTTGGCGTGATTGTGGTGCAGCAGGCCAGCGCGCGGCAGTTTAGCGAAGGGGAAGAAGCCTTCTTAATGACCTTGGCCGCGCAGCTCGCGATGGCGATTAGAGGATTAAAGCAAAAGGCACAAGTCAGTTCGCTGCATCAACAGATTTTATTCCAGGGCACCTCAGCATCAAGCGGTATCGCTATTGCCCATGCCTTAGTGCTCGGTGGCGAAATTTCCCTCGAGCAGCCCGATGTACGCTGCGAGGATATTGCCCTCGAATCCAGCCGATTAGTGGCGGCAATGGGGCGTTGTAAAGAGGCAATCGGCGCCTTATCTCAACGTTTCGACCGTGAGCAGGATGAAGAAGTAGCCTCGATATTCAATGCCTTGCAGCTGCTGCTCGATGATGCCAGCCTAGGTGGTGAATATGCCCGTGAAGTGCAGCAGGGCTGGGAAGCCGAATCGGCGGTCAGCCGAGTTTCGCTGCGTTATATTCAACAGTTTTTAGCGATGGAAGATCCCTACCTGAAGGAGCGGGCGAGTGATATTCGTGACCTTGGGCAAAAGGTATTAAGGCAGTTAATCGAACCCGAGCGTTTAGAGCTTGAACCCGATAAGCCGGTGATTCTCGTTACCCGTGAAGCGGATGCCACATTGCTGGCGGAATTCCCTCGACAAAAATTAGCCGGTATTGTCACTGAACTGGGGGGCGTTAACTCCCATGCGGCCATTTTAGCGCGCGCACTAGGCGTGCCCGCCATTACCGGCGTTGAGCAATTGTTGTCGGCCGATATTGACCAGAAGTTATTAGTGGTCAATGCCAGCCGTGGGCAATTGATGGTGTCGCCATCGCCCGCCATTGTGAGCGAATATCGCAGTTTGATTTCGGCGCAAAAGGCGTTGCAACGCCAATACGCGCAGGAGTTAGCCCTGCCGTCAGTCATGCTCGATGGTACGCGTATTCGTTTATATCTTAACGCTGGCTTACTCAGTGGCGTCGCCTCTGAAATCGCCGAAGGCGCCGATGGTATCGGGCTCTATCGCACCGAAATTCCCTTTATGCTACAGCAGCGTTTTCCGAGTGAGTCCGAGCAGGTAAAAGTCTATCAACAGGTGTTATCGGCGGCATCGGCTCGCCCTGTGGTGATGCGTACCTTAGACGTGGGGGGCGATAAGCCGCTGCCTTATTTCCCGATCAAAGAAGATAACCCCTTCCTAGGCTGGCGCGGTATCCGCTTATCATTGGATCATCCCGAGCTGTTCCTCGTACAGCTAAGAGCTATGTTGCAAGCGGGCGGAGAGGGCAAGCAGCTCAGTATTTTACTGCCTATGGTCAGTAACTTAGATGAAATTGATCAATCCTTGGCCTATTTAGAGCAGGCCTATGTTGAACTCAAGAACGATGTGAACAGCCAGATTGAAATGCCGCGCATTGGCATTATGCTCGAAGTTCCTGCGCTATTATATCAGTTAGATGAAGTCGCAAAACGCGTCGATTTTGTGTCGGTCGGCAGTAACGATTTGACCCAATATTTACTCGCAGTAGATCGTAACAACCCAAGGGTGAGTTCCCTGTTTGATAGTTATCATCCAGGCATTCTTCGGGCGCTGCACCAGGCTCGGCTCGATTGTGACTACCATGAACTCGATATTAGTATCTGTGGCGAGCTGGCGGGGGAACCCATGGGGGCGATTCTGTTGGTGGCGATGGGATATCAGCATTTGAGTATGAACCAAGGCAGTTTAGCCCGGATAAATTACCTGCTGCGCCGTGTGTCTCGCGCCGATTTGACGCAACTCTTGTCGCAGGCTTTGAGCCTATCAAATGGTTTCCAAGTGCGTGAGTTGGTTAAAGAATATTTAACACAGCAGGGATTGGCCACAATTCTTAATTAACTAATCGCGCCTTTTGCTTTAAGCTAAGGCTTCACTTAATCACGCTGTAGGTACCCGTGTGGATAGTTTGCTGTCGGTGTTCTTTATTTGCTTGGCTTTAGGCGCATTTGTCGGTTTTATGGCGGGGTTATTGGGCATTGGTGGTGGCTTAATTGTCGTGCCCGCACTGCTTTATATCTTACCTTCTGTCGGTATCACTTCGGCTCAGTTACCCCATATTGCGATTGCCACATCCCTTGCGGCGATTATTTTAACCTCGATTTCTTCTGCAAGAGCGCACCATAAACGCGGTAATGTGCCCTGGGGATTGTTTCGAACCATGTTCCCGGGGATTATTCTCGGCGCCTTGATGTCCGGCTTTATTGCCGAACAAATCCCTGCGGCGACCCTCAGACAAGGGTTTGCGGTATTTGTGATGTTAATGGCGATTCAAATGGCTTATCCCTTTAAAACCGAATCGAACCGAGAGCTACCAAACTCGGCGATTTTGTTTGTGGTGGCCATGATTGTTGCCGTTATAGCAGGGTTAATGGGAATTGGCGGTGGCGTCTTGTTAGTGCCGTTTTTAACCTATTTTGGTTTGCAGATGCGCCTTGCGGTGGGATTTTCTGCCGCAACCGGATTATTAATCTCCTTGTCGGGCAGCTTAGGGTATATAATCGCGGGCTTTAACGCGCCGGATCTCCCCGAGGGAACCTTAGGGTATATCTATTTACCCGCGCTGTTTGGCTTAATCATAACCTCTATTTTAATGGCTCCAGTAGGCGTTAAGGCGGCAAGCACTTGGCCTACCTCGGTCCTTAAAAAAATATTTGCACTTTTACTCCTGTGTGTCGGTCTCAAATTAATTCTGAGCTGATTTTTAGTATTTAGCCCTCAATTTGAGGCTGTTGATGGATAAGTTATGGCATTGAATTTTCCTAATATCGATCCTGTGATCGTGAAGTTTGGCCCCTTTGATATTTTTGGACAAACCTTTGAACCCGCCCTACGTTGGTATGGATTTACTTACTTAGTTGGCTTTGTCGCCGCCATGTGGTTACTCAATCGTCAGGCTGACCGCTCCAATGGTTTATGGTCGAGGGAACAGGTTTCCGATTTGCTGTTTTATGGCTTTTTAGGGGTGATTTTAGGTGGCCGCATCGGCTACGTGCTCTTCTATCATTTCGATTATTTCCTCGCTAGCCCAATGTATTTGTTTAAGATTTCAGAAGGTGGTATGTCTTTTCACGGCGGTCTGATGGGGGTTATTACCGCCATGATTTATATCGCCTGGAAGCAAAAGCGTACCTTCTTTGCGGTCGCAGATATGGTGGCGCCCGTGGTGCCTATCGGCTTAGGTGCGGGCCGTATCGGTAACTTTATTAACGGTGAGTTATGGGGCCGAGTCACCGATGTCCCTTGGGCCATGGTGTTCCCAAGTGGTGGACCAGAACCTCGTCATCCATCACAACTCTATCAATTCGCCCTTGAAGGGGTAGCCTTATTCCTGCTCCTCTATTGGTTCAGTAAACGAACGAAGAAAGTCGGCGCCGTGTCGGGCATGTTCTTACTCGGATACGGGATTTTCCGTGTGATTGTTGAAACCGTAAGACAACCTGATGCGCAGTTAGGTCTCTACTGGGGCTTTATGACGATGGGTCAGATCCTATCTGTGCCGATGGTCCTCTTCGGTTTATATCTCATTCTTCGTCCAGAGGGTAAGCAGTAATGCAACAGTATTTAGACTTGATGAAGCACATCTTAGCCGAAGGTGTGGATAAATCAGACCGTACAGGTACCGGCACTCGCTCGGTGTTTGGCTATCAAATGCGTTTCGATTTGAGTAAGGGCTTCCCCTTAGTGACCACCAAGAAGTGTCATATGCGTTCAATTATTCATGAGCTATTGTGGTTCCTGAAGGGTGATACCAATATTGCTTATCTGCGTGATAATAAGGTCAGTATTTGGGACGAATGGGCCGATGAAAACGGCGATTTAGGCCCTGTCTATGGCGCGCAGTGGCGCAGCTGGCCGACCCAAAGTGGCGATGCTATCGACCAAATCGCTCAGGTGATCGCACAAATCAAATCTCAACCTGACTCGCGTCGTTTGATTGTCTCGGCGTGGAACGTGGGCGAGCTGGATAAAATGGCGTTGGCACCTTGCCATGCCTTTTTCCAATTCTATGTTGCCGACGGTAAATTATCTTGCCAGCTGTACCAGCGTAGCTGTGATGTGTTCTTAGGCTTACCTTTCAATATCGCCAGTTATGCGCTGCTGACCATGATGGTGGCACAGCAATGCGATTTAGCTTTGGGTGACTTTGTGTGGACGGGCGGCGACACCCACTTGTACTCCAACCATATGGAACAAACGGCGTTGCAGTTAAGCCGCGAGCCAAGACCTTTGCCTACTATGACTATCCTGCGTAAACCGGCCTCTATTTTCGATTATCAATTCGAAGATTTCGAGCTGACCAACTACGATCCGCACCCGCATATCAAAGCGCCTGTCGCCGTTTGATGGCGAAATAATCGACTAACACCTCGGAATTAACGAGGTGTTTTGTCGAAACTATCGATTATACTTGTCCTTTTTCTTCGTCTACACTCAATTCATTATGATTTTTTGGAGTGCAAGATGGAAAAAGCAATTAGAAATTTTCTGAGCCAAGAATCGGCTGGTGGCATCCTATTATTAGTTGCTGTTGCCTTAGCCATGCTGATGGCCAATTCTCCTCTCGCGGGGCTCTATCAAGGATTTCTCGGTACTGAAGTACAAGTCCGTGTTGGTGCACTCGATCTGCATAAACCGCTGTTGTTGTGGATTAACGATGGCCTAATGGCATTGTTTTTCTTACTGATTGGTTTAGAGGTTAAGCGTGAACTGTTGGAAGGTGCTCTATCGAGTGTCGCACAGGCTTCGCTGCCAACCTTCGCAGCGATTGGTGGCATGTTAGTACCAGCAGGCATTTATCTGCTATTTAACTATGGCGATCCTGTGACACAAGCGGGCTGGGCGATTCCTGCGGCTACCGATATCGCTTTTGCCTTGGGTATCATGGCGCTGCTGGGTAGCCGTGTGCCTGTGGCATTGAAGGTCTTCCTGTTGGCGCTCGCCATCATCGATGACTTAGGCGTGATTGTGATTATTGCGCTCTTCTACAGCACCGATCTCTCGACCATTAGCCTGATTATTGCCAGCATTGCGATTGTTGGTTTAGTTGCCTTAAACCGTAAAGGCGTGACCGCATTAGCCCCCTATGGGGTATTAGGACTCGTTCTGTGGGTGGCGGTATTAAAGTCTGGAGTACACGCGACTTTAGCCGGGGTGATTATTGCCTTCTGTATTCCGCTGCGTGCAAAAGACGGAAGCTCACCTTCTGAGCACTTAGAGCATAGCTTGCACCCTTGGAGCACCTTTCTGATCCTGCCAGTATTTGCGTTTGCGAATGCGGGGGTGGCCTTAGGAAACATGAGCCTAAATACACTGATCTCCCCTGTGCCAGTTGGTATTGCATTGGGACTCATGTTAGGTAAGCCGATTGGTGTGATGCTGTTTAGTTACGCGGCCGTCAAACTAAGATTGGCGCAATTGCCTAATGGAATTGGTTGGAAGCAGATTGCGCCAGTAGCGGCTATGTGTGGTATTGGTTTTACTATGTCGATGTTTATTGCTTCGTTGGCATTTGAGCAAGCAGACCCTATGTACGGCGACTTAGCACGCCTTGGCACCTTGATCGGCTCGATTCTTGCGGCCTTGATCGGGTATTTCTGGTTATCAAAAGTGTTACCAAAACAAGGAGTATAACTATGATAAATTTGAAATTAGTAGGAGTGGCAGCACTATTAACAGTCTCTTCAAGTGCGATGGCTTCGCAGATTGATGCGTGTAACAAGGATGTCGCATCACAAACCTGTCAAAGCTACCTTGAGGGTATAGTCGATGGCGCACTAATGTTTAAATCTGAGGCATTAGGTGCAAGGCTTGAAACCAATGGTTATGAGTCTAGAGCACTCAAGTACCGCGGCGGTAAACGTTTCCAGGAGGCGAATCGCACCTATTGTGCCAACCGTATTCCGGATAGAGACAGTTTAGTCTCTGGGGTGACGGAGGCGGTTAGCACGGGCACGGCAGCCGATTTAGACCAGCTGCAAGGAATTGTCATTAACTTATTGGATTGTCAGCGTTTAAAATAGCGCTACAGACTCATCATTTGGTAAGCTGAGTCATTGCGATCCGACATGCCGCAGCCTTAAGGGTTGCGGCATCCCTTAGAGGAAGCTTATTGGCGATGCTGCATCTTAATTACAACCATCTTTATTATTTCTGGATGATCAAGAAGAAGGGTTCAGTGGCTAAGGCCGCAGAAGCTCTTTGTTTAGCGCCACAAACCATCACAGGCCAAATTCGCGCCCTAGAAGACAGGTTAAATGGTAGTTTATTCAAACGTGTCGGACGAAATTTAGAAGCGACTGAACTTGGGGAACTGGTGTTTCGCTATGCCGATAAGATGTTTTCCCTCAGTTATGAGATGCTCGATTTACTGAACTATCAAAAAGATGATGCGATTTTGTTTGAAGTTGGTATTGCCGATGCCTTGTCTAAAGCCCTGGCGAGTCGAGTATTACTTTCTGTGGTACCTAATGACGGTTCCATGCACCTTGCTTGTTATGAGGCGACTCACGAAAGTTTAATGACCCGTTTACGCGAGCATAAATTGGATATGATCCTCTCAGACTGTGCGGGTGAGTCATTGAAATATCCCGAAATTTTATCGAAAAAGCTGGGTGAGTGTGGCGTGAGTTTTTTTTCTGCAGAAACCTACAGCGCCGATTTCCCTGCTTGTTTAGAGCAAGGACAATTGCTGATCCCAGGTCGTAGAACATCGCTTGGGCAACAATTATACCGTTGGTTCGATGAGCAAAATCTTAAGGTCAGTATCTTAGGCGAATTTGATGATGCGGCCATGATGAAGGCCTTTGGCTACCTTAAACGTGGAATCTTCGTTACGCCGTCGATTTATCCCCAAGAAGTGATTTCCCACGGCATGCATTTACTCGGTGAAACTCTTGATGTTAAAGAGGAATACCATGTCATGTTCGCAGAGCGGATGATCCAACATCCGGCGGTGAAGCGTCTATTAGAGACGGATTTCAGTGATTTATTTGCCGGATTAGACAGCCAAGTCCAGCAGTGCTAAACCGAGTTTCAGCACTGCTTGCATCGACACTCTACGGCGTGAACTGGTAGACTAAGGCGAATTTTGTTTTGGGAGAGATTAACTTGGAGTTAATGAACATTGCACGGGTCCGCTGGGCATGTCGCCGCGGAATGCTCGAATTAGACGTCTTGTTCCAGCCTTTCGTCGAAAATGTTTATCAGGACTTGTCAGATGAAGACAAGGCCCTGTTTATACGTTTACTCGAGTGCGAAGATCCTGAATTATTTGCCTGGTTTATGGGTCATGAAGCCTGCCCAGATCCTGAGCTTGCCCGTATGGTAGTGCAAGTCCGTGGCAGAGCGGCGCCATAGTTTTAGTGTAAAAGCCTCCTTCGACCAGCGACTCTCGTTGGTCGTTTTTGTTTGTGTCTGCGGTACCTCTTTACTGATCTGGCCTGAAACAGATGTCGTATTTTGGCTTGTGCTTAAGTTGGTATTCGCCGTTTTAATCCTCGGATTCTTGGGCTATCAGTTATGGCGACTGAGGACTTGGCATTGCCGTTTTGAGCTCAATGGGAAAGGGAAAGGCTGGCTCTCGACGGGGGAGGCGTTCCATGTGCTCCCCAGAACTTGGGTAACGCCCTTTGTTTGCTTAGTTTACTATCAGTCCGCCGATAAGTTGCATCTTTTACCCCTTTGGGCCGATATGTTTAGCGATACGGATTACCGCCACTTGTGCCGGCTATTGCTTAAGGTTAAAACTCAGGCTGCGAGCCAAAGCGAACATTTTTAATCTAAATCTGAACAATGAACAATAGTTAGGTTTTATCCCATTTTAGTTTGACTAAACAAAGCGGGCTAAATCTGAGTAGATTTAGCCCGCTTAATATTTACGTTATGCAACTCGATTATTTTTCAGGCTGCAGAATCGTCGGTTGCGGAGAGTCAACCTTTTCGGGATGGTCGATATTGTAGTGCAAACCACGGCTTTCCTTGCGCTCCATCGCGCAGCGGATAATAAGCTCGGCTACTTGCACTAAGTTACGCAGTTCCAGCAGATTATTACTGACTCTGAAGTTGCTGTAATACTCTTGGATTTCCTGCTGCAACATCAAGCAGCGGCGCAGTGCGCGCTCCAAGCGTTTATCCGAGCGTACGATTCCCACATAGTCCCACATAAAGAGGCGCAGTTCGTGCCAGTTGTGGGCAATCACCACTTCTTCATCGGAGTTGGAGACTTTACTCTCGTCCCACGCTGGAATTTGCCCCGGTAATGGGATTTTGTGCATTTGGCTCTCAATATCCTGCGACGCGGCGCGGGCAAATACCAAGCACTCCAGCAGCGAGTTGCTTGCCAAGCGGTTCGCACCATGTAAGCCGGTATAAGCTACCTCACCTATGGCGTAGAGGCCGTTGAGGTCGGTTTGGCCATGCAAGTCCGTCATTACACCACCACAGGTATAGTGGGCAGCAGGCACCACAGGAATGGCATCTTTGGTGATATCGATCCCCAGCTCTAAGCAGCGACTGTAGATCGTCGGGAAATGCTTGATGACAAAGTCGCTGTCTTTATGGCTGATATCTAAATAGACGCAATCGGCACCTAAGCGTTTCATTTCGTAGTCGATGGCTCGGGCTACGATATCGCGAGGTGCGAGTTCGGCGCGTTCGTCAAAGTCTGGCATAAAGCGACTGCCATCGGGGCGGCGCAAATAAGCACCTTCACCGCGCAGGGCTTCGGTCAGCAGGAAGTTACGGGCATCGGCATGGTAAAGGCAGGTTGGATGGAATTGATTAAATTCCATGTTGGCCACACGGCAACCTGCGCGCCACGCCATGGCAATGCCATCGCCACTCGCCACATCGGGGTTTGAGGTGTATTGGTAGACTTTAGAGCTACCACCTGTAGCTAATGCGACAAATTTTGCCTTAATGGTTTCGACCTGCTCGGCATTACGGTTCCACACATAAGCGCCTAGCACGCGATTGCCGGGGCGATTTAATTTACGGGTGGTGATGAGGTCGATGGCGTTGTAACGTTCTAAAACTTGAATATTGGGGTGGGCGAGGGCGCGTTCTTGCAGCGTGGTTTGCACTTCTTTGCCCGTCGCATCTGCGGCATGCAGAATGCGTCTATGGCTGTGGCCGCCTTCGCGGGTTAAATGATAAGGTGCGTCTTTGGCATTATCGCCAGCGGTTTCTTCTTTATCGAATGCCACGCCACATTCAATTAACCATTGCATGGCGCTCTTGGCGTTTTCAGCGGTAAAAGTTACCACTTCTTTATCGCACAAGCCGGCACCGGCCACTAACGTATCGGCCACATGGGATTCGATGGTATCACTTTCATCGAACACGGAGGCGATACCGCCTTGGGCGTAGTATGTCGACCCTTCGGAGAGTGGGCCTTTTGAGAGCAGAATTACGTTTGCTTTTTCAGCAAGATGCAAAGCTAGTGTCAGACCTGCGGCACCGCTACCTATGACTAATATGTCAGATTGGTGTTCAACTACTTGTTTCATCGGGTATCATGCTATGACTGAGAGTGCCATCTATGGTAAACCAACTCACCGATTATGGGTACTTTCCTTTTAACCTTACTTTTTTTGTATAATTCTTAGAACTTTTTCAAAGCACGCTAGTCTACATAAGTGAATGTGATTCGAGCGACTGAGAAATCAGCATTTTAGATTTGGGAGAAGTCGGCTCGGATGAGTGGACAAATAAGTGATCAACAATTAGTTGAGCGCGTACAACGGGGAGATAAAAACGCTTTTAACCTGTTGGTGCTTAAATATCAGAGTAAAGTGGTGAGCTTGATTTCACGCTATGTGCGTAACCAAGCCGACGTTACCGATGTGGCACAGGAAGCGTTTATCAAAGCTTATCGAGCTTTGCCAAACTTTCGTGGAGAAAGTGCGTTTTATACCTGGTTGTACCGCATAGCCGTAAACACGGCTAAGAATTATCTCGTGTCACAGGGGCGCAGAGCGCCTGCAAATGATGTGGATGCCGAGGATGCCGAATACTATGAAGGCAGTGATGCGCTAAAGGAGTTTGCCTCCCCAGAGCGACTAATGTTATCGGACGAAATCAAAAAAGTGGTTTTCGAGACATTAGAAACCTTGCCGGAAGAATTACGTATGGCGATTTCGCTACGTGAACTCGATGGGATGAGTTACGAGGATATTGCCATCATCATGGATTGCCCTGTGGGGACTGTAAGATCTCGTATCTTTCGTGCCCGTGAAGCAATCGACAAAAAACTCCAGCCATTGCTGGAAGAGTAACACCCTTAAATTTAGACAGGTGAACAATGGATAAATTAGGTCAAGAATGGGTATCTGCCGCTGTCGATGGAGAGACAGATCTGCAGACTATGGCAGAACTCGCTGCCGATACGCATTCACATAATAAATGGCGTAACTATCATGTGATAGGTGATGCTATGCGGGGTGAGTTGCCCCAGACTATGGCGTTAGACCTTTCCGCCAGTATTGCGGCTGCAATCGAGCTTGAGCCTGCCATTGTCTCGCCTCAAGTAAACGCACCTGAAGTTACAGCGGCTCCACAACAAGTCGCCGTCAATGCTGGACAAAGCCGTGTTGTGCCCTTATTCAAGCAGTTTGGTCAGTATGCGATTGCCGCAACTGTGGCCATGTTCGCTATCGTAGGCGTACAGAACTTTAACCAAACTGCCGATGATGCAGCTTCGCCATCGCCTGTGCTCATTACCCGTCCGTTGATTGGTAGTGCGTCGCCAGTGAGCTTACAGACAGGTCCAGTGCAGCAAAATCAGAGCTACACGAATGACCAAATGAATGAGCAACGTCGCCGAATTAATACTTATATTCAGGACCATATGTTGCAACAACGATTGAATACAGGTGCCGTTGTAGAAGACAATAGCGAGGTTATTCCCGTTCCTGTCAATCAGTAGTAAGGAGTTAGCTTGCGTCTAATCCTGTTGGCTTTAGTAGCCTTGGTATTCCCTGCAGTGGCGCAGGAAGATATGCCTGCTAAAGTCTGGCTTGAAAAAATGAGCCAGGCTTTACAAGAGAAAGAATTTAAAGCATCGATTATACAACTTCAGGCCGACCATATTCGGCCTTTGGTTTATCTTCACGGAAAGGTGAATAATCAGGAAGTTGCGTTTCTTGAGTACCTCAATGGCCCGCCCAAAAATGCGGTCAGAGTGGGCAATCGAGTCACCTTTATCGAACACGATCAACCCGCCTATAGCATCCTTTCTAATCATATTCAGGGCGTATGGCCTGCGGCTTTCTCGTCAAAGATGAGTGATTTAGAAGTGGGTTATCAGTTTGTACTCGGTGGTCGTACGCGTATTGCGGGACGTCCCGGTCAAATGATCCGTTTATTGCCAAATGATGAGTACCGTTACGGTTTCCAAATTTGGCTGGATATGGACACCTACCTGCCCCTCAGATACGACATGCTGACTCAAGATAAACAATTACTTGAACAGTTGATGGTGATTGAGCTGATTGAGTTAAATGAGCCGCCATCGATTCTGCAGGAAGCCTATAAGCAAGAATGGCCAGCGGTTATCGACCAGGCTGAACGCCAAGATGGACAAAATTGGCAGTTTTCTTGGTTGCCAGCAGGATTTAGCGTTGTGGTGCGTGATCATCACCGTTTGATTGGCAGTCACGAGGCGGTTGAATATATTGCGTTAACCGATGGCTTAGCCAATATTTCTGTCTATGTAGCACGGGCGGGCTCCACGCCATTACCCGAAGAGTTAATCACTCGTAATGGTTTGTCTTTGGTATCTGAAAAAGTGGGTAATGCCGAAGTAGTTGCCGTAGGTAAAGTACCGACCGAAACCCTAGCCCGTATCGCGAAAAGTCTGATGTTAGAATAAGGCCTCTTATCATGATGGAAGAAGTGGCGCGGGTTGTCGCCTGCGATAATCAAGGTTGGCTGACCGTCGAGGTAGAGCTTAAAAGTACCTGTAAGAGCTGCAGTAGTAGCGAGTCTTGTGGTACGTCGGCGGTAGCTCAGGCTTTTTCGGCAAAGACACAACAATTCTCCATTCAAAGTGAACGAACCTGCGAGGTTGGCGAACTGCTAAAGCTCGGTTTGCCTGAGAGCGTGATCCTGAAAGCGGCCGCCTTAGTTTATTTGATGCCGCTGCTTGGTTTATTTGCTGGCGCGGTATTTGGCCAGTTTTTCGCAGGTTTGTTTGAAATCAATTCGGATCTCAGTGCGATAGTGTTTGCCGCCTTAGGGGCGATAGCCGCTTGGTTCTTTGGAAAGCACAAGGCAAAACAACTCGAAGTGGATTCGCAACCTGTCATTTTGGCTTATTTAGGCTCAGGGATCAGTTTAGAAAAATTACCCGTTTAATTTCATATTGTTATTGATTTTAATCTGGCAATAAACTTCCGCTGAGAGCCGCATTTTTCGACTTAAAGAGAAGGATGAGTGAATCTGATTGGTATTGAAACCGCAATCAGGTACAATTTCGCACCTTTGAACCGTATCCATTTTTCAGTATTAGTCATAGCAGCATAATGAAACACATTAGAAACTTCTCAATTATTGCCCATATCGACCATGGTAAATCGACGCTATCGGATCGTCTTATTCAGGTTTGTGGCGGGTTAAGCGACCGTGAAATGGATGCGCAAGTTCTTGATTCTATGGATCTAGAACGTGAGCGCGGTATCACGATTAAGGCGCAGAGCGTCACGTTGGAATACAAAGCCAAAAATGGCGAAACTTACCAACTTAACTTTATTGATACCCCAGGCCACGTTGACTTTTCCTATGAAGTATCTCGTTCATTAGCCGCCTGTGAGGGCGCGCTGCTCGTGGTGGATGCGGGTCAAGGCGTTGAAGCTCAGACGCTCGCAAACTGTTACACCGCGCTGGATATGAATCTGGACGTGGTGCCTATTCTAAACAAAATCGACTTACCCCAAGCCGATCCTGAGCGCGTAGCCGCTGAGATTGAAGACATCGTGGGTATCGATGCGATGAATGCTGTGCGTTGCTCGGCCAAAACCGGCGTGGGCATTGACGAAGTGTTAGAAGTCATCGTTGAGCAAATTCCGCCGCCAGAAGGCGACCCAGAGGCGCCGCTACAAGCGCTGATCATCGACTCTTGGTTTGATAGCTACTTAGGCGTTGTTTCTCTCGTACGTATTAAAAACGGCGTGCTGAAGAAAGGCGACAAGTTTAAGGTAATGTCTACTGGACAAAACCACACCGCAGACCGCGTGGGTATTTTCACGCCTAAACAAACCGATAAAACCGAGCTGAAAACCGGTGAAGTAGGTTTCGTTATCGCGGGTATTAAAGAAATTCACGGTGCACCAGTGGGTGATACCTTGACGCTGGCTAAGCATGGCGCTGAAAAGCCATTACCCGGCTTTAAGAAAGTGAAGCCTCAGGTTTACGCTGGTGTGTTCCCAATTTCGACCGATGAATATGAAAACTTCCGCGATGCGCTGAACAAACTCAGCCTAAACGATGCGTCATTGTTCTTCGAACCTGAAAGTTCATCGGCCCTGGGTTTTGGTTTCCGTATTGGCTATTTAGGCCTGCTCCACATGGAAATCATTCAAGAGCGTTTAGAGCGTGAATACGATCTTGACCTTATCACGACGGCACCAACCGTAGTGTATGAGGTGCTGTTGACCAGTGGTGAAACCGTCTATGTTGATAACCCAGCAGACTTGCCAGCGATTAACAACATTGAAGAGATGCGTGAGCCAATCGTTGAAGCTAACATTCTGGTGCCAAAAGAATACTTAGGTAACGTGATTACATTGTGTATCGAAAAACGTGGTACCCAAGTGAACATGGTTTACCACGGTAATCAAGTGGCCGTGACTTACCATCTGCCGATGGCTGAAGTGGTGATGGACTTCTTCGACCGCTTAAAATCGACTAGCCGTGGTTATGCATCGTTAGAATACAACTTCATTCGCTTCGATCCTGCGGACATGGTGCGCTTAGACATTCTGATCAACGGCGACCGCGTAGACGCATTGGCGATGATTATTCACCGTTCAAACATTCGTCACCGTGGTTTAGCGTTGGTTGAGAAGATGAAAGAGCTGATCCCACGTCAGATGTTCGATATCGCGATTCAAGCCGCTGTTGGCAGCCAAATTATTGCCCGTTCTACCGTAAAAGCCCTACGTAAAGACGTAACGGCGAAGTGCTACGGTGGTGACGTTTCCCGTAAGAAGAAACTCTTGAATAAACAAAAAGAGGGTAAGAAACGGATGAAACAAGTGGGTAACGTTGAGGTGCCGCAAGAGGCGTTCTTAGCGGTACTTAAGCTAAACGAGTAACACTCGAGATAACACAATTTAGCTATTATTGCGCCGCAGTTTGCGGCGCTTTACTTAGCTTATCGTATGTTTTGTGGTGTTTTTTTAGAAATACGGTAAGTTAACTAAAGTTCGCGAGTCGAAATACAATAGTCGCTGAGTTTGGATCTTTACATTTCAAGGCAGGAGTTCAATAAGCAATGGCAGCCTATTTTTCCATTATTTTAGTGCTAGTCACCCTGATTTCAGGGCTGATCTGGTTAATCGATGTGCTGGTATTTGCGCCTAAACGCCGCGAAAGCTTAGCCTTAGCCAAGGCTTCGCAGGCTAATTTAACCGAGGAAGCCGAATATAACATCATCCGCGAACCCACAGTGGTTGAAACCGCGCATTCCATCTTCCCTGTGATTGCCTTCGTGTTGATCCTGCGCTCGTTTATTTATGAACCATTCCAAATTCCCTCAGGCTCTATGATGCCAACCCTGTTAGTGGGTGACTTTATTCTGGTGGAAAAGTTTAGCTATGGCCTAAAAGATCCCGTATGGCGCACTAAACTGATTGAAACGGGCGAGCCGAAACGTGGCGATGTGATTGTGTTTAAATATCCTGAGAATCCTCAGATTGACTACATCAAGCGCGTGGTGGGTTTACCGGGCGATCGGATTATTTACCGCAACAAGCAGTTGATGATCCAAAAAGCCTGCGGCGCAGAGCAAACCCATTGCCCAGAGCCAGAACTGGTGGCGCGTACCGAAATCAGCCGTGGTGATTTCAGCCAAGATGGTGTGCCATTAATTCGTTTTAAAGAGCAACTCGGTGAAGTGGCCCACGATATTTTAATCAATCCAAGCCGCCCCGATATGCTGGGATACTTCAAGCGTGAAGCTAACTTACCCGCGGGTGAGTTCCTTGTACCAGAAGGTCATTATTTTGCGATGGGTGACAACCGCGATAACAGTACCGACAGCCGTTTCTGGGGCTTTGTCCCTGAAGAAAATCTTGTCGGCAAAGCGGTCGCTATCTGGATTAGTTTTGAGTTTGACCGTTCTAAAGCCGACTTCCTGCCAACTTGGGTGCCAAGTGGAGTACGTTTTGAACGAGTAGGTGGAATTCACTAGTATGGAACCGATTAAAAATTTGCCACGTTTGTGTCGTACTTTGGGTTATGAGTTCAAGAATATTGAGCTTCTTACCCAAGCGTTGACCCACAGAAGTGCGGCAAATAAGCACAACGAGCGTTTAGAGTTTTTAGGCGATTCGATTTTATCTATTGTGATTTCAGACGCCTTATACCATCAGTTTCCTAAGGCGACTGAGGGTGATTTGAGCCGGATGCGCGCCACCTTAGTGCGTGGTGATACGCTCACCTTGATTGCTAAGGCCTTTAAGCTTGGGGATTATTTATTCTTAGGCCCTGGTGAGTTAAAAAGCGGTGGTTTTAGACGTGAGTCTATCTTGGCCGATGCGGTCGAGGCGATTATCGGCGCAATCTACTTAGATTCCGATCTCGAAGTGTGCCGTAAATTGTTACTGCATTGGTACGCCGAGCGTTTGGCCGAGATCCAACCCGGCGTGAATCAAAAAGACGCTAAAACCTTACTGCAAGAATATTTACAAGGGTTAAAGAAGCCGCTACCCGATTACCAAGTAATCAATATAGAAGGCGATGCCCACGATCAAACATTCACTGTTGAATGTCGTATAGATGACTTGAGCGAAAGCGTGATTGGCGTAGCGAGTTCGCGCCGTAAAGCCGAGCAGATTGCCGCGGCTCAAGTATTGGAGTTACTGAAGAAATGACCAAAAAAACAGACTTGCCAGCTGTCGATGCCGCTAACGCGAGCAATGAGCCTAGCTTAGATGAATTACTGGCAAGGATGAATGCAGCGAGCGCGGCGGCGCCGTCTGTTCACTATGATGTGACCTACTGTGGCATGGTGGCCATTATTGGGCGCCCTAACGTGGGGAAATCGACCCTGCTGAACCGTTTGCTTGGGCAAAAGATCAGTATTACCTCGAAAAAGCCGCAAACGACGCGTCATCGCATCATGGGTATCCATACCGATGGTCCACGCCAAATCGTGTTTATCGACACACCGGGTCTGCATATTGAAGAGCAGCGTGCGATTAACCGTCTGATGAACCGTGCGGCGGCGAGCTCACTTGCCGATGTGTCTATGGTGATTTTTGTGGTCGATGGTATGACATGGACCGCCGATGATGAGATGGTATTAAGCAAACTTCGCCGTGGCGGTGAAGAGCGTAAAACCGTTTTAGCTATCAATAAAGTCGATAATATCAAAGACAAAGAAGCCCTTTTCCCTTATTTGGAAGAAGTGGCCAAGAAGTATCCCTTCGATGAGATCCTGCCGATTTCAGCCAGTAAGGGCACTAACGTTAAGCGCATTTTAGAGATGGCGGCGGAGTCTCTGCCCGAGAATCCCTTCTTCTTCCCAGAAGATTATGTGACCGACCGCTCGCAGCGTTTTATGGCTTCTGAAATTGTCCGCGAAAAACTGATGCGCTTTTTAGGTGATGAATTACCCTACGATGCGACGGTTGAAATCGAGCAGTTTAAGATGATGGAAAACGGTGTTTATCAAATCAACGCCCTGATCCTTGTCGAGCGCGAAGGCCAAAAGCGGATGGTGATTGGTAGCAAAGGTGAGCGCATTCGTACCATCGCCACGCAAGCGCGCCTCGATATGGAAACCTTGTTTGATAACAAAGTGTTCCTCGAGGTGTGGGTGAAGGTCAAATCCGGTTGGGCCGATGATGAACGCGCCCTGCGAAGCTTAGGTTACGGTGACGATTAATCGTTACTGATAATAGGCCGAGCCTGACCATGAACGAGCGCGCAGACCGATGAAACGGGGGTATGTTTTGCATCATCGCCCCTACCGGGAGTCTAGCGCGCTGGTCAATCTCTTGGTTGACGGTATTGGTCGTGTCGATGCCATCGCGCGAGTCGGGAGCGGTAAACGCTCCATCAAAAGTATCCTCCAGCCCTTTCAGCCGCTGATTTTTGAATTTAGCGGTAAATCTGAACTCAAAAACATCAGCCAAATTGAAGCGGCCGCGCCAGCCGTGCCTTTATCGGGTTATAGCCTGTATGCCGGCATGTATATCAATGAGTTGCTGATGCGAACCTTGTCGGTCCACCATAATGCCGAGGCGTTATTTCTCATCTACCACCAAGCCTTAGTAGGACTTGCGGCGCAGTTTTGTGAGTCGAAGCTGCGGTACCTTGAGCTGGCGCTCTTGCGGGAGCTTGGGGCCATGCCATCCCTTATTCGCGATACCCAAGGTGAACCGCTGATCCCTGAACATTACTATCAGCTTGTGCCAGAACTGGGTTTTCAATTTGTGTTGAACAGCAGGGCAAAGCATACCTATCAAGGCGCGATGTTAACCGCGCTTAACGATAATCAATTGTTGCAAGAGCAGTTTTTAGAGGCTAAACGGTTGATGCGCTCTATGCTGCAACCCCTGCTCGGAAATAAGCCGCTGGTGAGCAGGCAGTTGTTTATTCAAGCGACAGCCTCTATCAGAGATGGGAATAATTAGCCCTAGCTCCTGTTTTTTACTGTCTGTCCCAGTACAATAGGGCGCAAATCAGCGTTAATTCTAGCCTTACAAACATAAAGGAGTTCCCGATGAGCCGTATCTTATTGGGTGTTAATATCGACCACATTGCGACCCTGCGTCAGGCTCGCGGCACCAGTTATCCCGATCCTGTCCATGCGGCGGCGGTTGCCGAGCATGCGGGTGCCGACGGTATCACGATTCATTTACGGGAAGACAGACGCCATATTATCGACCGCGATGTGTATCTGCTGGCAAAAACCTTAAAGACGCGGATGAACTTTGAGTGTGCAGTGACTGAAGAAATGCTCAACATCGCCTGCGAAGTCAAACCAACCTACGTTTGTTTAGTCCCTGAAAAACGTCAAGAAGTGACGACTGAAGGCGGTTTAGATGTGGCTGGTCAATTAGATAAAATCACTGCAGCGGTAAGCCGTTTAGCCGCCAATGGTATTCAAGTGTCACTGTTTATTGATGCCGATAAGACGCAAATCGATGCCGCAGTCGAATCTGGCGCGCCACTTATCGAAATCCATACCGGTTGCTATGCCGATGCTAAAACAGCTGAGGAAGAGGCCAAAGAGCTTGCGCGTATCAGCGAAATGGCTAAATACGCCCACGGTAAGGGCTTAGTCGTGAATGCGGGCCACGGGCTGCATTACCACAATGTTAAGCCGATTGCGGCGATCCCTGAGCTGTATGAACTCAACATTGGCCATGCCATTGTCGCGCGTGCGGCCATTGATGGCTTAGCGACAGCGGTTAAAGACATGAAAGCACTGATGTTAGAAGGTCGTCGAGGCGAATAATGGCAATCGTTGGGCTTGGCACTGATATAGTTGAAATCGAGCGCATCACTGCTCATGTGGCACGTTCCGGCGATAAGCTGGCTAAACGTGTACTCACGGAGGCTGAGTTCGATATCTATCAACAGCATAGCCAACCGAGCCGTTATTTGGCTAAACGTTTTGCCGCCAAAGAGGCTGCAGCAAAAGCCCTGGGGACGGGGATTGGTCGAGGAGTATCTTTTCAGCATATCCATATTGGGAATACGCCCGATGGTGCGCCGACGATTGATTTTACACAAGGGGCACAGCAGCGTTTAGCTTTGCTCAACGGCGTGGTTGGACACATTTCAATCGCCGATGAAAAATCCTACGCCATTGCGACGGTTATCCTCGAATCGCGCTAGTTTCTAACCCATTAGCACAAAGGGAGCCTTAGCTCCCTTTTTTATTGTCATCCCAAAACCACCGCCTCTGGCGGTGGTGATTGTCCCTTAAGGCTATAGCCTGAATAACGCCCATGTTAAAAGAGACCTTCTTATTCACCACAAGTAAGAGGAAACGAGAAACATGGGCGATTACAGAAGTTCATCACATGTTTACTGGCGTTGTAAATATCATATCGTTTGGACGCCTAAGTACAGATTCAAAATTCTAAAAGGTAATCTTGGTAAAGAGCTCTACAGGTCGATTTATATTCTATGCAATATGAAAAGTTGTGAGGTCTTAGAATTAAACGTCCAGATAGATCATGTGCATCTAGTCGTGATAATTCACCCAAAGTTGTCAGTATCCACATTAATGGGGATATTGAAGGGTAGGAGCGCAATAAGGCTTTTTAACAAATTCCCTCATGTTCGTAAGAAGTTATGGGGAAATAGCTTTTGGGCGAGGGGTTATTTTGTTGATACGGTAGGCGTAAATGAGGAAATCATAAGACGCTATGTTCGCCATCAAGATAAGCAAGATCTAGAGCATGATGCTCAATTGTCGCTACAGATGAAGTAGGTGTAAGGAAATAGCCCCTTCCAGGGGCAAATCAAAGCCGCCTTCTAAGAAGGCGGATTCTTTACTGCGTAAAATGCGTGGCAACATTTTTGTTACTTTTTTCTGTTCAGTTTCGCATTTTTGGGCTAGGTTAGGTCAAAAGTGGTATCTAGACACTAATGTGCAGGGACACAGCAAAAGGAGCCCCAGATGAAATCCGCCGTAGAGCAGCTATCAACCTATAAGAGTGTGCATTTAAATCAGCGCAACATACTTACCCATTTCGTTGGTATTCCATTGATTATATGGTCTGCTTTCCTATTGCTGGCGACTATCCGTATTCCACTTGGCAGTGCGGTTGATGTGAGTTTAGGTGTGATTTTAGGGGCAGGAGTGCTGGTTTATTACTTTCGCTTACATGCAAAGTTAGCGATTGGCCTAGCTTTATTTATCGCCCCCGTCGTTTATACCACAGAGCTAATGGCTGACTCTCCCAACGCCTTCTGGTTGGCTATATCGGTCTTTATCGTGGGATGGATTTTTCAGTTGATTGGCCATCAATACGAGAAGGCTAAACCCGCTTTTGTGGACGATTTAAATCAACTGCTAATAGGCCCATTTTTCTTGATGGCCGAAGTGTATTTTATCTTGGGGTTAGAAAAGGCGTTAGATGCCGAGATTACACCTATCGCTATCGAGAAGCGCCGGACGCTCGAAGCACGTCTCAAGACGCGAAGCGTTAAATAATTTCTTGGGGGAGAAGGAAATCGGCTGATTCCATTTGGATTCAGCCGATTTTTTATATGGGGACGTTAGCGTGGAGACTGATAATGCTGTGGAATGATACGTACGGTTTTGACCATATTGTCTGCGACTTCAATGACTTCTAATGGATAACCGGCTAGGCGAAGGCTAGTGTTTTCTGCGGGGATATCCTCTAAATACTCTAAGATCAGGCCATTGAGGGTTTTGGGGCCATCGGTTGGGAAGTCCCATTTCATTTCTTTATTCAAATCACGGATAGTGATACTGGCATCGACTAAGTAGCTTCCATCCTGCTGGGCGGTAATGTCTTCACTCGGTGTGGCCAGCATAGAGGTGGTGAAGTCACCGACAATTTCTTCGAGAATATCTTCGAGTGTCACTAATCCTTGGATATCACCGTATTCATCGACTACTAGGCCGATACGTTCTTTATTGTGCTGAAAGTTGGCTAATTGCACATTGAGCGGTGTACCTTCGGGAATAAAGTAGAGTTCTTTGACAGCACGTAGCAATGAGGACTTACTGAACTGCTCTTTCGATTGCAGGCGCAGCGCGTCACGCAGATGAATAAAGCCGACGGCATCGTCAATGGTATCGCGGTAAACCAGTACACGAGTATGTGGACTTTGGATCACTTGACGGTTGATATACTTAAAATCATCGTTGACGTTAATGGCGTAAATATCCGAGCGCGGCACCATGATGTCCTCTACGGTGACCTTCTCTAAATCCAAGATTGATAACAACATCTCTTGGTGGCGTTGGGGGATCAAGGCGCCAGCCTCATGGACTACCGTCCTTAATTCTTCTTGGCTGAGTGCATCACTGCTGCTGATGGTTTTGATGCCAAAGAGACGCAGCATACCTGTGGTTATCCAGTTAACGCTGGTAACGACATAGGCAAAAATTGTTGATAAACCAATGAGTAAAATACTCGATGGGAAGGCAATTCGCTCAGGGTTCAAGGCGGCGATGGTTTTGGGTGTGACTTCGGCAAAGACCAATACGACCAAGGTCAGCACACCTGTGGCTATCGCGACGCCTAAATCGCCCCAAAGGCGCATACCAACAATGGTGGCAATGGCCGAGGCAAGAATATTAACCAGGTTATTGCCAATCAGAATTAAGCCAATTAAGCGGTCTGGACGTTCGAGCAACTTGAGGGCACGAATGGCACCTTTATGGCCGTTTGAGGCGAGATGTCTTAACCGATAGCGGTTAAGGGTCATCATGGCGGTTTCAGAACCTGAAAAGTAGGCAGAACAAAGAATAAGCACTAGTAAGAAAATGAGGAGTGCGCTTGTCGATATAGCGTCCAAAAATAGGCTCCAATCAGGCCGATAAGTTTAAGTTGATACCGAGAAATACACGGAGTGTCAAGTCAGCTTAGGGAATAAGCGCCTAAGCTGACTTGAAATTATTAACTAAGAATTAACTCTTTGACAATGCGAGCGCCGAAATAAGCTAAGGATAACAAGGTCGCGCCGGTTAAGGTGTAAATGACCGCGGTGCGAATTTTACAACCGACCCAATACTGCTGCCATAGCATGGCGATATACACAAACCACGCGATGATTGACAGAATCGCCTTATGGCCTTTGCCATCGGCAAACATATCATCGAGGAAGATAAAGCCAGTGGCGAGGGATAAACTCAATAAAATCACCCCAATAATCACAAGATGATAGAGCTGCTTTTCTACCGTCATCAACGGTGGAATGCCTGGGCTCAACATTAATTGTTTCTTTTTGAGTTTATTTTGGATCATCGCCAGCTGAATCGCGTACAGGGCGGCGATCATCAGGGCGCTGTATGCCATGAGAGAGAGCACAACGTGGGCCAAAACCTCAGGGTACAGCTCAAAGTGAGTAATAAATTTAGGCGGCAATAACCAGAGTAGGGCTACAGAGAGCACAGAGCAGGCGTAAACCACGGGTACAACCACAATCACTTTTAGCCTAAACATCATCACGGTAAAGGTGAAGGCGATGATCCAGTTCACTAACGAGATCACATTAGTGAGGCTGAAGTTTTGTCCATCGGTCGTAAACATCGCTTGAGAAAGGGCGGCAGCGTGCAAAATCACGGCGATGGCGGCGACACCAGCAACGGCCTTTCGATTAGGACCTTCAGGGTGGAACAGTCGACTTGTCACTAATACCAATGCGATGCAATAAAAAAACATGGCTGAGGCAGAAAAAATGACCATGGGTAATTAACCTATTCGTGTTGTTAATGGTGCCTTAAAAACGGGGCATACAGATCAATATTTTGCCTAGAATAACATGAGCCGTCGGCAAATGGGCAGTGACATAAGTTGCAAAATTTAGCAGATTCTTATTGTTAGACGTAAATAGTCGTAGGCGAATCGCAAAATATGACCTAAAGCAGGTTAGTTGCCGAAGTTAACGCAAGTAGGGCATAGCAGTAGCATAATGCGCCCGCATCGTTATAATACAGCCCATTAATCGAGATCCTAAAGGTATAGAGCAGGACGATGTTTGAGAATCTAACCGACAGACTGTCACGCACGCTGAAAAATATCAGTGGCCGTGGTCGCTTAACCGAAGAAAACGTTAAGGAAACCCTGCGCGAAGTGCGTATGGCGCTGCTGGAGGCCGATGTTGCCCTGCCTGTGGTGCGTGAATTCGTTAACAATGTAAAAGAACGTGCCGTTGGTCAGGAAGTGGCGAAGAGCTTAAGTCCTGGTCAAGCCTTTATTAAGATTGTTCAAAGTGAACTTGAAAAATCCATGGGCGAGGCAAACCAAGCTCTGGATTTAGCCACTCAGCCGCCAGCCGTGGTGATGATGGCGGGTCTTCAAGGTGCGGGTAAAACGACCAGCGTTGCCAAACTGGGTAAGCTGCTGCGTACGCGCCATAAAAAATCGGTATTAGTTGTCAGTGCTGACGTTTATCGTCCTGCGGCGATTAAACAGCTTGAAACTTTAGCGACCGAAGTCGATGTGGAGTTCTTCCCATCGGATGTGAGCCAAAAGCCAATCGATATCGCCAAGGCGGCCATTGCCCACGCCAAACTCAAATTTATCGATGTGGTGATCCTCGATACCGCGGGTCGTCTGCACGTCGATGAAGCCATGATGGATGAGATCAAGGCGCTGCACGCGGCGGTTAAGCCGATTGAGACACTGTTCGTAGTCGATGCCATGACAGGTCAAGACGCGGCAAACACGGCCAAAGCCTTTAACGAAGCGCTGCCGCTCACCGGTGTTATTTTAACTAAGGTCGACGGTGATGCGCGCGGTGGTGCGGCATTATCGATTCGCCACATTACAGGCAAGCCGATTAAATTCCTCGGTGTCGGCGAGAAGACCGATGCCCTAGAGCCTTTCCATCCAGACCGTATCGCCTCACGTATTCTCGGCATGGGCGACGTATTATCGCTTATCGAAGAAGTTGAGCGCGGTGTCGATAAAGATAAGGCGATGAAGCTGGCTTCCAAAGTGAAGCAGGGCGGCAGTTTTGATCTTGAAGATTTCCGCGAGCAGCTACAGCAGATGAAAAACATGGGCGGCATGATGAGCATGATTGAAAAGCTGCCCGGTGTGGGTCAGTTGCCACCGGATGCCTTAGCGCAAATCCAAGACGGTAAAATGACCCGTCAAATGGAAGCCATCATTAACTCAATGACGGCGAAAGAGCGTAAAAACCCCGATTTAATCAAGGGCTCACGTAAGCGTCGTATCGCTGCGGGTTCTGGTACGCAAATTCAAGACGTGAACCGTTTATTGAAACAGTTTACCCAAATGCAAAAGATGATGAAAAAGATGTCTGCCAAGGGCGGCATCCAGAAGATGATGCGCGGAATGCGTGGCATGATGCCTGGCGGGATGAAATTTCCTGGCCGTTAATTCCAGCGATTTTCATCAAAGTTGATGTTTTATCAGTTGGTTGATTCTATTTGAAATGAGGCGGGCAATCCTAAGGCAGGTTTAATAATCGCCAGATTTGGTTGCATTCGTTGAAAAGTCAGGTAAAATCTTCCGGCTTTCTATCTGGGACTCTTCGCGAACACGGGGTTCCAGTTTTTATTTTTGCTTCAAGCAAATCATTAGAGGATTGAAAACGCATGGTTACCATTCGTTTAGCTCGTGGTGGCGCTAAAAAGCGTCCATTTTACAACATCGTTGTTGCTGACAGCCGTAACGCTCGTGACGGTCGTTTCATTGAGCGTGTTGGTTTCTTCAACCCATTGGCTCGTGGCCAAGAAGAAACTTTACGTTTAGACCTAGCTCGCGTTGAGCACTGGGTTTCTAACGGCGCTGCGACAACTGATCGCGTAGCAAAATTGATCAAAGACGCTAAAGCTGCTGCTTAATAGCGTTAAGGTATAGATTGATGAGCAGTAACCAACAGCCAGTCGTACTGGGGAAATTAGGCTCCTGTCATGGCATTAAAGGTTGGCTGAAAATCACCGCCTATACCGATTCTGTTGAAGGGATCTTTGACTATTCACCTTGGCTTATTAAAGAAAATGGTGAATGGCGTGAAGTAAAAGTCATTCAGTGGCGTTACCAAGGCAAAGCGGTTGTCGCCGAGCTTGAAGGTGTCACCACGCGGGAGCGAGCACAAATGCTCACCAATTGCGAAATTGGGATCCTGCCAGAGCAGATGAACGCATTGCCAGAAGACGAGTTCTATTGGCGTGACCTCATCGGTTGTGAAGTGATTAATACTAATGGCTATAACATGGGTGTTGTCGATCAAATCGTGGAAACCGGTTCGAACGATGTGCTCTTAGTGAAAGCCAACGCGAAAGATAGCTTCGGCAAAGTGGAGCGTATGCTTCCCTTTGTTCCAGGACAATTCATCTTAAAGGTGGATATCCAAGGTAAACAGATTTTAGTGGATTGGGATCCTGACTTTTAAGTCGAGGTACAACATATGTGGTTAGGGGTAATAACCCTGTTCCCAGAAATGTTTCGTGCCGTAACAGACTTTGGGGTTACGGGTCGTGCCGTGAAAAACGGTCTGCTTGAGTTGCACACGTGGAATCCTCGCGATTTCACCCATGATAGACACAGTACGGTAGATGACAGGCCTTACGGCGGTGGTCCCGGTATGTTGATGATGGTGCAACCCTTACGCGATGCCATTCATGCTGCGAAAGCGGCGGCAGGCGAAGAGGCGAAGGTGATTTACTTGTCACCTCAAGGACGCAAGCTGGATCAGCAAGGCGTCACTGAGTTGGCTGAATCATCCCGGTTGATTCTGGTGTGTGGTCGATACGAAGGTATTGATGAACGCATTATTCAAACGGAAGTGGATGAAGAATGGTCGGTTGGGGATTACGTGCTTTCGGGCGGCGAATTACCTGCAATGACCTTGATAGATGCAGTATCGAGATTGGTTCCTGGCGTGCTAGGAAAACAAGCTTCGGCGGAGCAAGATTCTTTCTCCGACGGTTTACTGGACTGTCCTCATTACACGCGCCCTGAAAGCTTAGATGGACTCGATGTACCCGCAGTACTGCTAAGTGGCAACCACGAACAAATTAGACTCTGGCGTTTGCAGCAAAGCCTTGGTAGGACTTTTCTAAGACGGCCAGAATTATTTGAAAATCTAGCTCTGACTGACGAACAATCGACTCTTTTAGCGCAGTTCGTTGAAGCAATGGACAAGAATGCTTAGTCGTAGCTCAGTTAATTCTAGAACGGAGTAAGTTATGAACAACATCATTAAAATGCTCAACGATGAGCAAATGAAACAAGACGTACCTGCGTTTGGTGCTGGTGATACAGTAGTAGTTCAGGTTCGTGTTAAAGAAGGTGATAAAGAGCGTTTACAGGCTTTCGAAGGCGTTGTAATTGCTAAGCGTAACCGTGGTCTGCACTCTGCATTCACAGTACGTAAAATCTCTAATGGCGAAGGTGTTGAGCGTGCATTCCAAACGCACAGCCCTCTGATCGCTAGCATTGAAGTTAAGCGTCGTGGCCGCGTTCGTCGCGCCAAACTGTACTACTTACGTGATCGTTCAGGTAAATCTGCGCGTATCCGTGAAAAGCTGGCTACTAAGTAATAGTACCCGCTACAGAAAACAAGACGTAGTGTTCGCACAGAAAACCGCCCTCGTGGCGGTTTTTTGTTGCCTGACGTTTTTCTTTTTAGCCGTATTGAGTGCGTTTCGGGTTAATACGGCTTTCGACAGAGAACCGCTATTCCTTCAAGCCTTCGCCTTGTCTAAAGCGGGTTTAACTCCCGCTGAATGAACAGATATTTAGGGCGTGTTGACGTTTCGAGATTAGATTTTGTTCGTTCTGGCAAGTACGTGCTCGCGAAACGAGGAATGATGTGTAGTTATTCTACTCAAATGACGAGTGACAAAGTGCAAGGGCTTGCCAGACGAACCCTTCGGGCAGCATTTGTCTGGCTTTTCTGCGGCGTTATCGTCCGTTTATGTAGAATAACTGCACAGCACGGACTTTGCCTTGCATAAAAGCCTGCCAAACTGCTGCAAAAATAACCCTGAAACGTCAACACGCCCTGATACGATGGGTATAAATGCTGAATTTGTTAAATTCTTCCTTGATCTTCTGCCAATTAATAGGCATATTGGTCGCTCGCTGTAATGGTGTAGCATTACAGTGTTACGTGGTGGCCTCGGCTATTTATTCTTCCCCGCAGCAGTTTGAGATCCAGACTCCTGATAATGTGGGGATATGACTTCAGTTTTAGGTGGTAAGCATGCAACAGGATACGATCAATAACGTACACATCAGTTCAGAGAAAGTTCTTATTACACCGCAGGAGCTAAAAGCGGCCCTGCCACTCTCTGAGCATGCGTATCGTTATATCCTCAATGCACGCAAAACAGTGGCGGATATTGTCCATAAGCGCGATAACCGCGTGCTTATCGTCACTGGACCTTGTTCTATCCATGATATCGATGCCGCCAAGGAATACGCCTTAAAGCTTAAAAAACTACACGATGAACTCAGCGATGAGTTTTACATCCTGATGCGAGTCTACTTTGAGAAGCCACGTACCACAGTGGGTTGGAAGGGGATGATTAACGATCCTGATATGGACGAGTCCTTCGATGTTGAGAAGGGTTTAAAGATGGCCCGTGAGCTGATGATTTGGTTGGCCGAACTCGAACTGCCTGTGGCAACCGAAGCGCTCGATCCGATCAGCCCACAGTACATCTCGGAATTAGTCACTTGGTCGGCCATTGGTGCTCGCACGACTGAGTCGCAAACCCACAGGGAAATGGCGTCGGGTTTATCTATGCCCGTCGGCTTTAAAAATGGCACAGATGGAAAGCTCGATGTAGCGATTAACGCGCTGAAATCGGCGGCCAGCAGCCACAGATTTATGGGGATTAACCAGCAGGGCCAAGTGGCGTTATTGCAAACCGCGGGAAATCCCGATGGACATGTGATCCTGCGTGGCGGCGCCACGCCAAACTACGATGCAAAGAGCGTTGCCGAGTGTGAAGCGCAGTTACATAAAGCCAAACTCAATGCTCGCCTTATTATCGATTGTAGCCACGGTAATTCGTCTAAGGACTACACAAGGCAAGTCCCTGTGTGTGAAGATGTATTTGCCCAGATTTACAACGGCAATAAATCCATCATTGGCGTGATGTTAGAAAGCCATTTAAATGAAGGTAATCAGAGTTGTGATAAACCATTGAGCGAATTGGCCTATGGGGTTTCTGTGACAGACTCCTGTATTAATTGGGAAAAAACCGAAAGCGTTTTACGTGCGGGCGCATCGAAGTTATCTTCGGTATTAGCAACCCGTTTCGATATGCTCAAAGTGGCCAATGCTTAAGAGTCAATCTTAAGAGCCGAATGTTTAAACACCTTATTTTAGGTGTGTAGTGGACTGATAAGATGAACGAAAAAACCACAACTGAATTAGAACACCTTCGAGGTCTCATCGATGGTGTCGACCAACAATTGCTGCATTTACTACGTAAACGCTTAGATTTAGTCGCTCAGGTGGGAACGGTAAAACACGCCGCAGGCCTGCCAATTTATGCGCCGCAACGCGAAGCGGCTATGCTGGCAAAACGCCGCGAAGAAGCCAAGAACATGGGCATAGCGCCACAACTGATTGAAGATATTTTGCGCCGCTTGATGCGTGAATCCTATCTCAACGAGAAGGATGTCGGCTTTAAGCAAGTAAAAAACGATCTCGGTTCAGTCGTGATTGTTGGTGGTAAGGGTCAGCTTGGTGGACTGTTCCAACAAATGCTGACGCTCTCGGGTTATCAGGTTAAAGTGCTTGATAAAGACGACTGGCAGCAGGCGGAAACCTTATTTGCCGACGCCGGATTGGTACTGGTGACTGTGCCTATCGCCATCACCTGCGACATTATCCGTGAGAAACTGACCCAATTACCGCAGGAATGTATCTTAGCCGACTTAACCTCAATCAAGACTGAACCTATGAATGCCATGTTGGCCGCTCACAAGGGGCCTGTTGTCGGCTTTCATCCCATGTTTGGCCCAGATGTCGGCAGTTTGGCTAAGCAGGTGGTGGTGGTGTGCCATGGCCGCGAAGCCGATAAATACCAATGGTTGCTCGAGCAAATTGGAATTTGGGGCGCACGGATTGTAGAAGCTGAGCCTGAACGTCACGACAATGCGATGCAATTGGTACAGGCGATGCGCCACTTCTCGACCTTTGTGTATGGCTTGAACCTTTGCAAAGAAGAAGCGGATATTGAAACCCTGCTGCAATTTAGCTCACCTATCTATCGCTTAGAACTCGCCATGGTCGGGCGCTTGTTTGCCCAAAGCCCGGAGCTTTATGCCGATATTATTTTTGCCCAGCAGGATAGCCAGCATGCGATTGGCGATTATTTGGATAACTATCGCGAAGCATTAGAGCTATTAAAGCGGGGCGATAGGGACGCGTTTATCAGCCAGTTCCAAACGGTAGCAAAATGGTTTGGTGATTTTGCTCCTCAGTTTCAGCGTGAAAGTCGCATGATGCTGCAATCGGTCAGTGATATGAAAACGAACTGATAATAAAAGACTTAGAAACAAAAATGCCCATCTTTGATGGGTATTTTTTTTAGGTTTTTCAGGCTGATTCCACTGTGTTAATTAGTAATTGCTTAAGGTGATCTCCCTCTAAGATTTGGCATTCAAGGTGAGAAAACACTGTCGCTTATTTTCGGTTTCGGTAGACTAATTTTAAACATGCAAAAATAAAGCATGAATTTAAATTAGGAGTCTATCCATGTTTTGTATTCAGTGTGAGCAAACTATTCGTACCCCCGCCGGCAACGGTTGTAGCTATGCCCAAGGTATGTGTGGCAAATTGGCCGCGACCTCGGATCTGCAAGACTTGTTAATCTACATGCTGCAGGGTGTTTCAGTGTATGCGACTAAGGCTCGTGAACTGGGCGTCGTTGACCCTGAGGTGGATACCTTTGTTCCTAAAGCTTTTTTCTCGACCTTAACCAACGTTAACTTCGATGATGAACGCATCATCGCCTATGCCAAGCAGGCGGCTGAGTACCGTGAAAGTTTAAAAAATGCCTATGAAGCGGCGTGTGAAGCTGCGGGTAAATCGGCTGAATCGCTCCCTCCTGTGGCGCAATTTGTACTGGGTACCAGTAAGCCCGAAATGTTGTCTCAAGCGCCAGTCGCCTTACTCAATAAAGATAAAAATGATATCCACGAAGATATCCTTGGGCTGAGACTACTGTGCTTATATGGCCTTAAAGGTGCGGCGGCTTACATGGAGCACGCCCGTGTATTAGGTAAAACCGACGCTGAGATTGCTGGTCGCTTCCATGAGATTATGGCGTTTCTCGGTGAGCCGAGCGTCGATGCCGATAAACTGTTCATAACAGCCATGGATATTGGTCAACTGAACTACCGCATCATGGCGATGCTCGATGCGGGCGAGACCGAAGCCTTCGGTCATCCGGAACCGACTGTCGTCAACACTAAAGCGGTTAAAGGCAAAGCGATTCTGGTTTCTGGCCATGATATGAAGGATTTAGAGCTTATCCTCGAGCAAACGGCGGGTAAAGGCATTAATGTTTATACCCATGGCGAAATGCTCCCCGCGCTGGCGTATCCCGCCTTTAAAAAATATGCTCATTTAGTGGGTAACTACGGCAGTGCATGGCAGAACCAGCAAAAAGAATTTGCTAATTTCCCTGGCGCCGTAGTGATGACCTCAAACTGTATTATTGACCCGAATGTGGGCCAATACAGCGACCGTATCTTTACCCGCAGTATCGTGGGTTGGCCTGGTGTAACCCATGTGGTTGGGGACGATTTTTCAGTTGTGATCGACAAGGCGCTCGCTCTTGATGGCTTCCAATACGATGAAATCCCACACAATATCACTATCGGTTTTGCCCGTAATGCCTTAATGGCTGCGGCACCGACTGTGGTTGAAAACGTGAAAAACGGTTCTATCAAACACTTCTTCTTAGTCGGTGGCTGTGATGGCGATAAGTCTGAGCGGAGTTATTTCACTGACTTAGCGAAATCGGCGCCAAAGGATTCCGTTATCCTGACCTTAGGTTGTGGTAAGTACAAATTCAACAAGCTGGAATTTGGCGATATCAACGGTATTCCGCGCTTACTCGATATTGGCCAATGTAACGATGCCTATTCGGCTATTCAGTTGGCTATCGCGCTATCACAAATTTTTGAATGCGATATCAATGAATTACCATTGAACCTCGTGCTTTCATGGTTTGAGCAGAAAGCCATTGTCGTGCTGCTGACGCTATTGTCGCTTGGGGTGAAAAATATCCGTACCGGCCCGACGCCGCCAGCGTTTTTAACGGCTAATCTTGCCAAAATTTTGGAAGAAAAATTTGGCCTGCGTAACACCACCACAGTTGAAGCCGATCTTAAAACCATGCTGAACGTGGCATAGGCCGATTGACGCATGGGTCACTGCGGCTTTCGTTGTAAAGCCGCGGTGCTATGGATACAAAGACGATGAATATCAGTACTATGCCAAATATTTCTTTAGCTTCTGCCCCCGCAGGTCTTGTGGGATTTAGTCAACTAGTGTGTGTGGAGCGCTGGAACGAAACCACCGATGTGGTGAGTTTTCGCTTTCAAGCTGGTGAGCCGATGAAGTTTGATTATAAGCCGGGGCAATTTATGACCTTAGTGCTAGAGATCAACGGTGAGCAGGCTTGTCGCAGTTACACCTTATCCTCAACCCCATCAAGACCTTATTCCTTAATGTTAACCATTAAGCGAGTCGATGGCGGACTGGTGTCGAATTACTTGATTGATCATTTACAGCCGGGGCAGACGGTCCGCGTATTACCGCCAACGGGTCAATTTAATCTGTTTGATATTCCTGCCAAAAAATACCTATTTTTGAGTGCTGGCTGTGGGATCACGCCCATGTATTCGATGTCGCGTTATTTAACCGACAGCCAAATGAATGCCGACATTGCTTTTGTGCACAGCGCTCGCACCCAGGCCGATATTATTTTTAAAACCTCATTAGAGACCATGGCTACGCGCCATCGAGATTTTAAGCTGCGTTACCTTGTGGAGGATGTCACGGCTGACACGGCTTGGCATCCCGAGGCGGTATTGCATGATATCGGCCGTTTAAGTGCTGATAATCTACGAGATTTAGTCCCCGATTTTTCAGAGCGAACCGTGTTTTTATGTGGACCTGAGCCCTATATGCAGGCGGTCAAAACGATTCTGGCTGAGCTTAACTTCGATATGACTCAGTTGTATCACGAGAGCTTTGCCACAGCGGTGAAAGAGGCGCATAGCCGCGTAAAACAGGCTGAAATGCAGACTGAAGATCCTGTGAGTGGCAGTAACAGCTTTATGTTATCCATTGGCGATAAAAAGCGGGCTTTAACGGCCGAGCAAACCTTGCTTGAGGGGATTGAAGCCGAAGGCTTACCGATTATTGCGGCTTGCCGTTCGGGCGTATGCGGCGCGTGCAAATGCAAGGTGCTCGAAGGGGAAACCGAGTCCACAAGTAGCATGACCTTAACACCTGCCGAAATCGAAGCCGGATATGTGTTAGCTTGCTCGACAAAACTCAAATCGGATGTGACCCTGTCTTTGACCTGATACTTGCCAGCGAAGGGCATTGGTCGATTCAAAACATCGATGATTTAAAAGATCTCGCGCGGAAATATTTTTGCGCCTTAGTTGCGATTATGTCTGCGAGAACGTAAGGTTAAAGACGAGGGCGGAGTAACGCCCTGTCCCATCGTCTGGCTGGAGTCTCTCAATGACAACGACAACCACATATGCCGCAAAAATTGAAGATCGCAGCTTAGGCCATTTGCTTTACGCCTTAATGTCAGGCTTTCCGCTGTTACTGCTGCCAGTGTTGTTGAGTCTATTTATCAACTTGTCTCAACGGCATACGCAAGGTAATGCCTTGCTGGCCTCGCATTTACGCTGGCAACGTCATTCCAATGTGATATTTCTCGGTCTGTTAGTGTTGGGCTATTGCCTGCCCATCACTTGGCTCAGTCTTTCGATTTATCTCTTTGGTATCATTTGGTTTTGCCATCGGATTATTAAAGGCTGGTTAAGTCTGTTGGATGGTTTAGAAGTCTAAAACTTGTGCTAGAGTCTCTTCATCTTAGGGTGATTAGAGACTCTTATGACTAGTTATCAAATTCTCTGTATTCTTTGTGCGTTAGCCTTAGTCACGTCTGTGGCATCCTCTCGTTTGCATAAGCTGCAAGAAACCGTTGCCATTACCGCATTGGCGTTGGGCATGAGCCTGTTACTCTTACTGGGTGGTAAAGCGCTTGGCGGCCATGTTTATGGTTACTTTGTCGCGGGGCTGGAGAAGCTCGACTTTCAGGCCCTTTTACTCAACGGCATGTTGGGTTTTCTCTTGTTTGCTGGGGCATTACAGATCCGCTTAAAAATCTTAAGGCATCAGAAATGGGAAATTCTCATCCTTGCCTTTGTTAGTACCTTGCTCTCGACTTTTATCGTCGGTGGTTTGCTTTACTACATTGCTCCCATGCTGGGATTGCCCTTGGCCTTAAGCCATTGTTTGCTCTTTGGTGCCTTGATTTCACCCACAGATCCGATTGCCGTGTTAGCCATTCTGAAGAAGATGGGCGCGCCCGAAGATATTGCCATTCAGGTAGAAGGGGAGTCGCTCTTTAATGATGGTATAGGGTTGGTGATTTTTGTGGCCATCTCCCATCTGGCCTTTTCAACTGAGCCGCTGACCTTCTCGCAAATCTCGCTATTGTTCATCCAAGAGGCGCTCGGGGGCGTCGTTTATGGCGCCGTGCTCGGCGTATTGCTGCACCATTTCTTTCGCTACTGTGAGGAAGAAACCCAGCTGATGTTGGTCACTTTACTGATCCCGACGGCCGGTTATGTCATCGCCGAAGTGTTAGGGGTGTCGGGGCCGCTGGCGATGGTCAGTGCGGGGATGATTATCGGTAACTACAGCGTGCCTAAGTATTTTGCGCGTCAAGAGCGGGTAAAGCTCTATACTTTTTGGTCGCTGATTGAATCCTTCTTCAATGCGCTGCTGTTCCTCTTGCTCGGATTATTACTCCTGCTCGTCACCTTTAAGGCGCCATTATGGTGGTTTATGTTAGTGGCTATTCCACTCGTGTTAACGGCGCGGGCGGTGAGTGTGTTGCTGCCTTATATCGGGTTTAGGTTGGTTAAGTCTTACAATCCTTATGCCGAGTCGATACTCATTTGGGGCGGGCTCAGGGGCGGGCTAGCCTTAGCTATGGCGATGAGTTTACCCGAGGGTGTGATTATCGATTCTCAAAGTGGTGCCGAGCTGCGAGAGCTTGTGCTCGTGATGACATATGCCGTAGTGGTGTTTTCAATCCTTGTGCAAGGCTCGAGTATGACGGGGTTAATTCGCCGCAGTAATGCGGTGACAACAGAGGCTAATCATCAGATTGCAACTGAGCGAACCTAGACCCGCTGGGTTTAATTAGGGGTAAAATCCAAACTCTAAGCGCTAAATCCGCAGCCCTAGATCTACAGTCTTAAATCCTAAGTCCTAAACAATACAGCCACGATATTCGTGGCTGTATGTTCTTCAGTATCCTTATACACGCAAATTAGCGGTATAACTCCCTTACGACCTCGCTCATCAGCGCCAATGAGTCATGTGCTTTATCTTCTTCGAGGGAGCAATTCAGCATTAGGCCATCGGCTTTCAGCTGCTTAATTCCTTGAGTTTGCAGTGGCAGTGCATCTTCGCTGATGGCATAACAAGGGTTAATCACTATGGGGAGATGACTGTTGGCCTTTATTTGAATGAGGCTTGCTAAATCCAAGGTGGGTAAGTTGGCATTGTTATAGGTACGAATGCCAGAGTCACATAGGATAAGCTGTTGGTTACCTTGACTTAAAATCGTCTCCGTGGCCGCCATAAATTCATCATAACTTGCCATATCGTTACGTTCGAGGAATAGCGGAATCGGCAAGGTGCCTGCCTGAGTCAGCAAGGATTGATTAAACATTTGTTTGCCCGTTAAGAACAGCATATCGGCATGACCTGTCGCCAATGGCATATCCGTCGCCTGTTCGATGGCTATGACACAGAGCAAATCATACTGATGTAGGGTTTGGCGCAGCTTAGGGATGATGGCTTCGGCCGAGGCGAGTGAGTTACATCCGTCTAAAATCACTGCTTGGAAACCCGCTTCTTTTAGCTGTTTTACTCTGCGCTCAAAGGCGGATAAGGCGGCCTGCGACGACTCTTGCTGCAGTAGGCTTTTGCTCAGCGTGATTTTGGCAATGGCACCAATATGGCCTGCGCCAATGGTAAAGGGGCCGCAGTGAATTTCACTCGCCTGCGCCTTGTACGCCTTACTGAAGCGATAGGGCGACGGGTCAAGGCTCACCGTGCTTATCACCTCAGCTTTTGAGGTGTTCGGCTCAATGAGTAATTGGCTATTACTGAGTTGCGTCGGTTTGACGGTTTCGCAGGGGTAACAACCTAATACTTTGATAAACCGCGTGATCCTCTCGAGTTGCTTAAGACCTTGCTGCATGGCTTCACTGGAGATATTGGCATCGATATCCAGATAGAACATTTCTTCCCACGGCGTGCCTGGAATGGGGCGAGATTCGAGTTTGCTCATATTGAGCTGATGCGCTTTGAGCACCAACAGGGCTTCTACCAACGCCCCCGCCTTTTGGCCAGTGGCCATGATCAGGGTGGTTTTAGCGGGTAATTGCTCGGGTACTGCTACGGCTTTTCGAGCCACCACGATAAAGCGGCTCTGGTTAATCTTTTGATTGGCAAGGCCTGACTCAATCGACTCGAGTTGGTAAAGCGCGCCACCTTCGGTGCTGCCAATCGCAGCGGCGCTATTGTCGGCAGATTGATTGACCTTCTCCATCGCTTCGGCGCTGCTTGAGCAATATTCCAGTCTTAAGTCCTTGTGCTGGCTCAGATAACGGCTGCACTGACTAATTGGCTGCGGATGAGCATAAACAGTTTTGATATCGCTCAGTTTGCTGCCCGGTTTGCCCAACAGGCAATGGCTGACTTCGATAGTAGTCTCGCCTACGATGGACAGACTCGTATGTTGCAGCACGTCATATACTTCGTTGATAGAGCCGGACGAAGTGTTTTCAATCGGCAAAAAGCCATAGTCGGCGTGGCCTGACTCAACGGCTTGGACAATCTCATCGAAACTTTGGCAGCCTAAGTCGAGCATCTCAACTTGACGACGTTGGCAATAGCGAGAGGCGGCAAGGTAAGAGTAGGAACCGCGGGCGCCAAGGTAAGCAATACAGTACTGCTGTTTTTGGGTTTCTGGATTAGCACGGCCGTGGAGATAAGCCTGTTGATTGAGAACTGAGTCTTCGATAATGCTTTGATACAGTGAGATCACGTAATGGGCATCTAAGCCTTTTTCTCGGCCAGCTGTGACTAATCTTGCCAGCAGTTCTTTTTCCCTTTGGGTGTCGCGAATGGGTCTCACATCCACTTCTTTACTGCGGGCCACTTCAAGGCTTAGGCGTCGACGTTCGGCGAGTAACGAGAGAAGCTCATTGTCGAGGTGAGTAATTTGTTCTCGCGTTTGATTTAAAGGCTGTGGTTTTTGCATTCTGACCTCATTTGCCACCGTATTATCGAGCGTTTAAGACGAAAAAGCCTCCCAGTGGGAGGCTTTGGATTTTTACTTTCGTTTTTACACAGTAAATCCGCCTCCTAGAGTGGGGGTGTAAAAAAGAAAGTAAAAAAAGCTGCGGTATTTGTTTTCATAGGGAGTAAAACTAAAGGGCGAGGGCGTGGCTGTCAATCAAAAATTATTCAATCGCGATTTTCTTTCCTCTTCGCGTTGCTAGGCTGCAATTATTCCTCAGCCAATCGTCATTTAGCCTTCGAGCCAAATAAAAAAGGCGAAGAAATTCTTCGCCTTTTCAGTGTTGTTAGTGATTACTCGCCTAATTCTACGCCTGCGCGATTGATCAGGAACTGAGTCAAAATTGGCACAGGGCGGCCGGTTGAACCTTTATTCGCGCCGCTGTTCCAGGCAGTACCGGCCACGTCTAAGTGAGCCCAGTTGTACTTCTTGGCGAAGCGAGACAGGAAACAAGCCGCAGTAATCGCGCCCGCTGGACGACCACCTAAGTTGGTCATATCGGCAAATGGGCTATCGAGCATATCTTGGTACTCATCCCACAGTGGCATACGCCATGCGCGGTCACCACTCTGCTCACCAGCATTGAGCAGCTCGTGTGCCAGAGGATTGTGTGAGGAGAACAGGCCTGAGGCATGTTTACCTAAGGCAATCACACAGGCGCCTGTCAGTGTCGCCGTGTCGATAACCAGCTCTGGGTCGAAACGCTCAACATAGGTTAATACGTCACACAGTACCAGACGGCCTTCGGCGTCGGTGTTGAGCACTTCAACGGTCTGACCCGACATTGTGGTTAAAATGTCACCTGGTCGGTAAGCATTGCCCGATGGCATGTTTTCACAGCCCGCGAGAATACCAACGACGTTGACTGGCAGCTTCATCTCACTGATGGCTTTCATGGTGCCGATAACACCTGCTGCGCCGCCCATGTCGTATTTCATTTCGTCCATGGCTTCGCCTGGTTTTAATGAAATACCGCCTGAGTCGAAGGTTAAGCCTTTACCAATCAATACGATAGGTTTCTCTGTGCTGTCAACGGCACCCTTGTATTCCATTACGGTCATAATGGATTCATTGGCACTGGCGCGGCCGACGGCAAGATAAGAGTTCATGCCGAGTTTTGCCATTTGCTCTTCGCCCACAGTCGTGACATGCAGGTTTTCGTGAACTTCGGCCAATTGGCGAGCTTGAGAGGCTAAATAGGCTGGATTACAGATATTTGGCGGCATGTTAGCCACATCGCGACATAAATGCATACCGGCAGAAACAGCCATGCCGTGCTCAATCGCACGCTCACCTAAGGTCAGTTCGCGGCGAGTTGGAACATTAAACACTAACTTGCGTAGCGGACGACGGGTTTCACCTTTACGGGTTTTGAGCGCATCGAAGCTATATAAACTGCTATTGGTCGTTTCTACCGCTTGGCGAACTTTCCAATAGGTATCGCGACCTTTTACGTGTAACTCGGTCAAGAAGCACACGGCTTCCATTGAACCTGTTTCATTTAAGGTGTTGATGGTTTTAGTGATGATCTGCTTGTACTGGCGTTCGTCTAGTTCTCGTTCTTTGCCGCAACCGACTAACAGCACTCGTTCACTCAATACGTTAGGAACGTGGTGCAGTAATAACATTTGGCCTGGCTTACCTTCTAAATCGCCGCGACGCAGTAGATTACTGATATAACCTTCGCTAATCTTGTCTAATTGCTCGGCGATGCCGGATAGACGGCGGGGTTCATAAACACCGACAACGATGCAGGCTGAGCGTTGTTTTTCGGGGCTACCGCTCTTTACGCTAAACTCCATGAGCACTCCTAGATTCTTAAAGACAAATTTTTATATTTATTGGATAATGTCTGCTTGTCCCGAAAAGGGCCTAAGTTATTACTCCAAAGGTGATTTATTCTCGGCACTTGAGTCACGTTTTTGTGAAAAATCCGTGACATTTATTGTTTGCCAGGAACCCCTGAAGCTGGTCAGAAAACTATCAAAAGTAAACAGTTTACATGAAAGTTAGTCTGTTACCAGCAAAAAGATAAGTTTAGAGACCGGATCCTACCTGTGATTGTATTTAGATACCTTATTCGAGAAGTTTTAAAGGCGCAAATTGCAGTACTTTTCGTACTGTTAACTATTTTTATTAGCCAGCATTTCGTGCGCATATTGGCCGACGCCTCAGACGGTGAATTTCCTGCTTCTCTTATCGCCACCTTGATAGGCCTCAACTTACCCTATCTTGTTGTTCTCGTTTTACCTTTAAGTTTGTTCCTTGGGATCCTCATGGCCCACGGCCGCATGTATGCCGAGAATGAAATGGTCATTCTCCACGGTGTTGGCGTAAGTGAATGGTATGTTACCCGAGTAACTTTGATCCTCGCCGTGATCAACATGTTGTTTACTGGCTATTTATCCCTCTATGTTGCACCTTGGGCCGAGGAGCAACAAAACCAAGTGCTCGAGAAAGCCCAATCCGAGGCGGGTCTTGCCGCATTAGTGCAGGGGCGTTTTCAGGCGAGTCCTAACGGCCGTGCAGTGCTGTTTGTCGAGCGTATCGGCAAGGATAACGATCTTGATAAAGTGTTTGTGGCCCAGTTGCCTGACCCAAATGACGAAATTGGTTTAACCAACGTGGTCGTGGCTAAAGGCGGGCGGGTACTGGAAGATCAGAACGGCTCGCAGCAGTTACAGCTCAATGATGGGGTGCGCTATCAGGGCAGCCCACAACAGAAAGACTACCAAATGATTGAATTCGGTGGTTATAAGATGCAAATCAAAGAGCAACAGGTCGATGAGCGTCGTCGTAAACTCTCAGCCTTACCGCTGACAGAGTTGATGAAAGTTGAAGGGCCAGAAGCCGTGGCCGAGTTCCATTGGCGTTTAGCTATTCCGCTGGCGATTCCTATCATGACTCTCATTGCCGTGCCGCTGGCGCGAGTCAATGTGCGCCAGGGTAAGTTTGCCAAAATGCTCCCCGCGGTACTGTTATATCTTGGCTACTTTGGCCTGATGGTCGCGGGACGTAAAGCGTTGCAGGATGGTGTTATTCCACAGTATTTAGGCATGTGGTGGATCCATTTGTCGGCACTCATTATGGGGATTTTACTCCTAGGAAAAGACAGACCCTTATTTGCTCGTTTATCGACGGCAATGGCGCGTAAAAAGGTGGCCGCATGAAGATTTTAGACCTTTATATCGCCAGAGTTTTATTAAGCACTTCGGCGCTGTGTTTGCTGGTGCTGACGGGCCTGTCGGGCATCATCAAGTGGGTTGACCAGCTGCGCTTAGTCGGTCGTGGTTCCTACTCCATGATGGATGCGGGCATTTATGTGTTATTCCTCGTGCCTCGCGATATTGAAATGTTTTTCCCGATGGCGGTGCTGTTAGGCGCGCTGATCGGCATGGGGATGCTGGCCTCGAACTCTGAGCTGGTGGTGATGCAAGCCTCGGGCATGTCGCGGTTGCAAATCACGTTATCGGCGATGAAAACCGCAGTGCCATTGATGTTGATGGTGATGGCCTTGGGAGAGTGGGGCGCACCAGTGGCCGAGCAAAAGGCCAATGAACTCCAAGCCATTAAACTCTCCGGCGGCAGTTTGATTAAATCCCACCGAGGCATTTGGGCAAAGGATGGTGATTTGTTCGTGAATATTGGCGAAGTCGCCGATATTGATAAGCTAAATAATATTACTTTGTATAAGTTTAACAGTGAGTTAAAGCTTACGAACGTTGTGCATGCCAAGAGTGCCTTGTTCAGTAAGGACAGCTGGCATCTTATGGATGTAAAGCGTACCGACCTAAGCTACGAAGAAGTGAAGCTCGAACACTTAGATGAAGACATTTGGCGCTCAAGTCTCACGCCCGACAAGCTTAGCGTAGTATCGGTCAAGCCCGAGGCCTTATCGATTCGCGGCTTAATGGGTTATTTAGATTACCTTAAAAATAACAGCCAAGACCCAAGCCGTTACGAATTAGCCCTGTGGCGCAAGGTGATGCAGCCTGTGACGGTCGGGGTGATGATGCTGGTGGCCTTATCCTTTGTGTTTGGGCCGCTGCGGACAGTCACTATGGGGGCGCGGGTGTTGCTCGGTGTGGTGGCAGGGTTTAGCTTCTATATCAGTAACGAGATCTTTGGCCCCATGAGTATGGTATATGAGTTGCCGGCCTACGTGGGGGCTATCGCGCCGAGTCTGCTGTTTACTGGCATTGCCTTCTACTTTATCCGGCGGTGATCAAACGCGGATAATAAAAAACGACGCCATAAGGCGTCGTTTTTTATTACGTTTTATTTGTTCATTTTTTTCTTAATACGAGTAATTCTTTCATTAGTTCAGATGAATAAATTTTAAAGTTTTCACAATGTTGTTTCGATGGTAATTGTATTATTTCTTGCATCAGAATGGTTGTATTCTCAAAATAGGAAGTTCCTTCGCGCTCATTCTTTTGATATCTATACCCTTCTAAATTTTCAATATCTTCTGCAATTAAAAATGTTCTAGCCCATTGATATGATTTCTGAAGTTGGTCATTTGTTTGTTCCCATGAGGCTCTGTAATCGTCGACTTTTAAAGCAATATCTCTATTTTTAGGAGAAAGTATAACTCCCTCTTTCAATCTACAAGAATTGATATGGGCATCAAGATAAATCTCAAAACTATCTATGTATTGTCTATAAGACTTTTCTAAATCCACTATAGCTTTATATCGTTCAGAATGTTCGAATTGTGTTCTCCATGTACTCAAAGCTTTTACGGCTATAAATGCAGCAAGTACAGTAGCGCATCCACCTACAATGGTTGCAATCTGCTCAAACCAGCCTAATAACTTTTCGATTAGGATAGATGAGTTAATATATTTTCCAAAAATCCAACCTAAACTAATTAACGCTATAGCTATAAAGAACGTTGCCAGAATAATTAGTAGATGAGAGCTAAATTTTTTATCCATTGTATTTATCAAAGTATATCCTTATTTAGTTCTATCTTTTTTAAATTAAACTTTTGACTACTTATGCACCATGCCAATTGCGCATTTGGTTGGCTTCCTTGGATAACACAACCACTTCAGAGCGGGTCATCATATCCTGTAGTGCGAGTTTATCGTCGTTGATCAGCACCCACAGATTACCAATGCCGAGTAATGACCAGACGATGCGTGCATAGGCGGTGATAAGGCTTAGGTTTTGGCCATTAGGATGTTGGATCTTAAGGCGCCAAGCGCGCATCCCGAGGGTTTGACCGCCCTTACTCCAAAAAAGCGCATAAAAAGTACCAACGCAGAGCACTAACCAGAGTTGATAAATCCCATGGTAAATCGGTGTGCCATTGAGAGCGTCGGACACATGTTCAAAGCCATTCATGCTAATCAGGCCGGAGGATGTGAGTCCGAAGAAAATACCAAAGCCGATGGCGCCAGCAAACATATACACGGCTACTGCGAGCAGCAGATCATAGATCATTGCCCCTAAGCGACGGAAGAATCCTGCACGGGGAAAGTTAGCATGTTCAGCATTTAACATCTGCAATCCTAATTCTAAATGGATAAATGACGATAAGGCTTAGGCCTCGGGTTCTTCATCGCGTACAAAGTGGATATTGCTAAACCCAAAGCGCGCAAATTCGACCTTGCGATAGTCTTTTTCAGCCTTGGCGCCTTTGCGTGAGGTCATGGCAATTTGTTGTTCCATCGCGAGAAACCTGGTTAAGTCTATGCCTTCGGCTTCGGCCACGGCTTCGTATAAATCGCGGTGTTTATCATAACTAAAGGCGATGGTTTTCGTCTCACCTTTGAAGGTGTAAGTCACTTGACGCGCCATGGTTTTCTCCTGAAAAAGTCCTGAAATAAGTCTGGAATTAGTTAAATTCGCTTCTAAAAATAAAATACACCGCCCCGAGGATACACAGGCCCGCCCAGAGATAGTCGAGTTTGAGCGGTTCCTTCATGTAGAAATAGGCGAAGGGCACAAACAAGCTTAAGGTGATGACTTCCTGCAGGATTTTTAATTGGCCGACATTCATCACTGTGTAGCCGATGCGGTTAGCGGGCACTTGCAGTAGGTATTCAAATAAGGCGATGCCCCAACTGACTAAGGCGGCAATAATCCAAGGCTTTGAGCCTAAGGATTTTAAATGCCCATACCATGCAAAGGTCATAAAAATATTGCTAAGACAGAGTAAACCAATAGTCGTTAGGGTGGGGTTCATCATTCTTCTCGATGATTAAGCTTATAAATCATATACATTGCATCGTCGGTATAGCTGCCAAGGCATTTCTCAATGGCTTTAGGTTTAAAGCCCATTTTACGCCAGTAGCTATCGGCACCTTGTACCGCGACCAGAGAGAGGGAGCTCAAGTTAAAGCGATCCGCGAGTTGCTTTAAGCGCATTAGGGCTTTGGAGCCTGCGCCTAAACCTTGGGCCTTTACCGAGATGGCAATATCGTGTAGATACAAGGTATCAGCCTTAGGTAACTGAGTGATGGGCTCATACAGTGCGGGAGGCATATTGGTGGTCCAAGGGTGGGCGAGGCAATAGCCCACCACAGCCTCATTCACCTCAAACACAAAGCAGGATTGAGGTGAAACGTGCCACTTGCTTTGCAATACATGCAGGGGTTCAGGATCCAGTTGGGAGTAACATTCTTCCTGGATCTGTAAAATAGCATCCCAATCCTCTGGGGTGATTGCACGCAGTAACATGGTCGACCTTTTTCTGTCCAAAACAGTGTGAATAAATAAGTTGGGGATTATATACCCAAATCGCAGCAAAAGCTTTGAAACTCGCCTGTGCTGCGATTATCTCGGCTGCTTACGGCGTTTACTCCAAATAACGTTGCTTCAAATGTTTGGCTAGATATTGGCTATTGAGCGGCTCTCCTGTGGCTTGAATGATGAGTTCATCCGTTGTCAGTAATGAGCCTTTGGACCAAATATGAGTGCCAAGCCAGTCAAATACTTGGGATAACTGCCCATTATCGATGAGGTTTTCAATCGGGCCTAAGCTTCGCTCCAGCGCAAAACGGCATTGGGCGGCATACATGGCGCCTAAGGTATAACTTGGAAAATACCCCAATTCACCTACGGCCCAATGGATATCCTGCATACAACCATCGCGATAGTTTCCATCGGTATTGATCCCGAGCAGTTGTTGCATCTGGCTTGACCAAAAATCAGGGAGATCATCCACACTCAGGCTACCGTCGATAAAGGCTTTTTCGGCTTCAAAGCGCAATAGAATATGGCAAGGGTAAGTGACTTCATCGGCATCGACACGGATAAGCCCGGGATTGACGCGGGTATAGTGTCTTGCCAAGTCTTGGGCGCTAAACTCACAGCCCAAATGCTGTTTAATCAGTGGTTGTAATTGGCGTAAAAACGCGGGATTGGCACCGAGCTGCATTTCACAAAATAAGCTTTGGCTCTCATGGACGCCCATGGAGCGAGCCAATCCTGCGGGCTGACCGCGCCATTGTTTCGGTAAGCCCTGTTCATAACGGGCGTGGCCAGTTTCATGCACTATGCCCATGATAGCACTGCTAAAATCGGCTTCATTATAACGCGTCGTGATGCGTACATCGCTTGGCACTCCACCACAAAATGGGTGGCTGCTGATATCGAGCCTGCCATGGTTAAAATCAAACCCTAAATAGGCCATCACCGCTTGGCCTAGGGCTTGCTGTGCCTTGATTTCGAAGGGGCCGTTAAGGGTAAGCTTGGGTTCACTGGCTTGTTTTGCCAGTACATCTTGGATAAAACTGGGTAACCACGTTTTTAAGTCACCAAAGGTCTGCTCAAGCTTTGCCGTGGTCATGCCGGGCTCAAATTTATCGAGCAGGGCATCATAGGGGGAGATGTTAAGGGCCTGCGCGCGAATTAAGGCTTCTTCCCTCGCGAGGGCAATCACCGCTTTTAGATTCGGTTTAAAACCTTGCCAATCATTGTTTTTGCGTTGCTCGCGCCAGGCATTCTCACATTGGTAGGCCATTTTCGTTTTGGCCTGTACTAGCTCACCCGGCACTAAGGTCGCCTGTTGATACTGATATTGCATTTCCCTCAGATTGGCCTGTTGCTCTGGGCTCAGCGCCTCTTGCGAGGCTTGTGCGAGGTTATCGCCAAGCTCTGGCGCCGTTTTAAGGCTGTGGATATGTAACGCCAGTTCTGCCATCGCATCGCCACGCTCGCTGCCGCCACCGAGGGGCATCATGGCGGCCTGATCCCAATCACCAAGCGCACTAAAATGTTCAAAATGTGAAATTTTCTGGAAATGGGCCGTGAGTTTATCGTAACTTTGCGTAGGTTCTTTGGTGTTCATAGCGGTATCCATAGACTCAATCTTAAGGTGCTGTCGTTATCTATTAGCACGAAAAAATAACAATAACAGGATGATAATATCATGCAGCCAAAATCACATCACACTAAAACCCTTAAAGTCATGACCATGGCGCTGTTGGCTGGCTTATCCAGTGCCGCCCATGCCGGAGCCGAGAGCTTTGCGCCTGGAACCGCTATCCCCGAATTTGGTCAAGTGGCTAAGGTCGAAAGCAACCTTGCGATCCCTGCGGGGATGAAGTTTAAGGTGGCATTCGATATGAGCAAGGCGGCCGATGTCGGCCAAGTGAATCGTCAGCTCGACAGCCTTGCCCGTTTTATTAATATGCACGTGGCGGCTGGCGTGAAAGAAAGCGATATTGAGCTAGCGATGGTGGTGCATGGCAGTGCCGTTGGCGATTTAGCCGATGATAGTTTTTATGCCAAGCAGCACAACGGGGCGCAAAACCCCAATAAAGCCTTAGTGAAAACCTTAGTGGCCCATGGGGTGAAGTTTTATATCTGTGGTCAGAGCGCCGCTTATTTTGACTTACACAATGCCTCTTTGTTACCGGGCGTCGATATGGCCCTGTCTGCGATGACGGCCCATGCGATTCTGGCGCAGCAAGGATTTAGTCAAAATCCGTTTTAGGGTAAATTTTTTGTTTGGAAACTAGGCTCGCCTTGCTATTCTGTCACTCGTAAGTTGATAATTACAGTGAAGTAAATGGAATGCTGTATCGTTCAAGGAGATGACTATGTGGGCGTTTTTAGTTGAACAGCCTAACCTACCTTACACTATTGCCTTCGCCTGCGTGCTTGTCCTTGGTGTGTTTGAAGCCTTAGCCCTAGTCATAGGGCTAAGCATGATGAGTGCGCTCGACCAATGGGTGCCCGCCGATGTGGATTATGATGCCGATATTGGTGGTACTGGCCTGACGGGGATTGCGGGCTGGCTATGTCTGAATCGATTACCCTTACTTATCTGGTTTGTGCTGGCACTGACCAGCTTTGCAATAGTCGGTTATATTGCAAATTACCTGAGCCTGCTATTCACGGGCGTTTTGTTACCGCAACTCTTCACCTTACCGATTGCTGTGGTTGGCAGTGCGTTTGCCTGTCGCTATCTCGGGCGGATCTTGGCCGATTTACTCCCCAAAAATGAGTCCACCGCCATATCCCTTGATGATTTAAGTGGTTATGTTGGTACTATCACCTTAGGCTGCGCCATGAAGGGCATGCCTTCGGAAGCTGTGGTGCGCGATAAACATCAACAAAAACATTATGTATTAGTCGAACCCGAAACCTCGGGTATCGAGTTTGCCAGTGGCACGCAAGTGGTGCTGCTAAAACGAGAAGGAAGAGTCTGGTCTGCGACTCGCTTTGATAATTAATTTTCCAAAGCCATTAACGAAAAAGGAAAGCAAATGGATGTGTTAAACGACGTAACCAGTTCGAGCAACTTCGTGTTGTTAGTTGCCGGAATGGTATTGATTGGCCTGATTGTGATTGGTCTGATTTTCGCCAAGTTATATAAACGTGCGACGAAGGAAATGGCTTTTGTACGTACGGGGTTTGGTGGTGAAAAAATTATTAAGGACGGCGGCGCAATCGTCTTACCCGTGCTGCATGAAACCATAGCGGTAAATATGAATACCCTGCGTATCGAAGTGGAGAAAACCCAAAAAGATGCGCTTATCACTAAGGATAGAATGCGTGTCGATGTGAAGGCCGACTTCTATCTGCGTGTGGCGCCCAATGCCGAAGGTATTTCAATGGCGGCACAAACCTTAGGTACCCGTACCACACGCGTGGAAGAGCTGAAAAAGCTGATGGAATCTAAGTTTGTTGACGTGTTACGTGCGGTCGCGGCAGAAATGACCATGACTGAAATGCACGAGCAGCGCGCCGATTTCGTCCAGCGGGTACAGAATAACGTTGCCAACGATCTCGAGAAAAACGGGTTAGAACTCGAATCCGTTTCGTTAACGGGTTTTGACCAGACTGATCTGCAATTCTTTAATGAAAACAATGCATTCGATGCCGAAGGTCGTGCACGTTTAGCCAAGATCATCGAAGAAAAACGTAAAGAGACCAACGATATCCAGCAGGAAAACCGCATCAAAATCGAGCAGCGTAACCTAGAGGCGGAAAAAGAATCGCTGGAGATTGAAAAGGCCGAAGAAGAAGCGCGCCTTATTCAGCAGCAGTCGCTCGAATTTAAACGTGCCGAGCAAAAAGCGGAAATTATTAAGCAAAAAGAAAACAAGGCCCGTGAAGAACGCGAAGCTGAGATTGCCAAAGAGCGCGCAATCGAAACCGCTGAAATCGAAAAGACTAAAGATATCGAGACCCGCGAGATTGAAAAGCGCAAATCTATCGAACAGGCCCGTATTCAACAGCAACGTGATATCGAAGTTGCCGAGCAGGAAAAACACATCGCGGTAGCCGCGAAGTCGGAAGAAGAGTCTGCCGCCCGTGCCCGCGCCGCCGAAGCGGAAAAAACCAAGGTAGAGAAAGAAGAAGCGGTTATTACGGTGCGCCAAGTGGCTGAGGCGAATCGTCGTAAAGAGATTGAAGTCATCGATGCACGCAAAGAAGCGGAGCGCGATGCGGTAGGCGTGACAGTACAAGCTGAGGCGGAAAAACGTGCCGCCGAAGACAGATCGAGCGCGATTCTGATTGAAGCCCGCGCCAGTGCAGATGCCAAGAAACTGCAAGCCGAGGCCGACGAGAAGGTCTATGCCGTTGAAGCGGCGGGTAAACAAGCTCTGTATGAAGCCGAAAACGTGTTGCGTGATGAGCAGATTGCGCTGCAAAAATCCCTCGCTATCTTAAAAGCACTGCCTGAGATTGTCGCGCAGGCGGTTAAACCGCTGGAAAATATCGAAGGCATTAAAATTCTTCAAGGTTATGGCGCTGGTAATCAATTGGCATCGGGAGCTGATGGCGCAGCAGTGAATCAAGGTGGCATCGCCGAGCAAGTCACCAGCGCCGCGTTAAACTACCGCGCCAATGCGCCAGTGGTGGATGCCATGCTGCGAGAGTTAGGCTTAGTGCAATCGGAGTCTGGCACCTTAAATGACTTACTCAATGGCAATAATGCCTTAACCGCTGAAGCCTTAAATGTAGTGAAATCTGCAAATACCGGATTAAATGGTTATAGTCAGCAACATGCTGCGATTGAACCAAAGATAAGTAATTGATCTTAATGGTTTAGATTAAAGCGCCTGCGGGCGCTTTTTTTATGCCTGAAACCGCTGCATCGATTTGTAGTATTCCACTATTACCCTAAATTTAATGGTCGGAGTAGAGTGAAATCCGATGTCGCGTTTTCCCTTATCGAATAAAAGGAGTTTCTTATGGCCAATATTTTGATTATCGCCGGTGATTTTGTTGAAGATTATGAGTTAATGGTGCCGTTTCAAGCCCTACAAATGGTGGGACACAATGTGACGGTTGTTTGCCCTGATAAAGTGGCGGGGCAAACTATTAAGACCGCTATCCATGACTTTGAAGGTGATCAAACCTATACCGAAAAACCGGGACACTTATTTGCCTTAAATGGCAACTTTGCCGGCACGAATGCGAGCGATTTCGATGCGCTGCTGCTTCCCGGAGGCCGTGCGCCTGAGTATTTACGTCTAAACCCTGCGGTGATTGCCTTGGTGGCGGGGTTTGCCGCCCAAGATAAACCCATTGCAGCCGTTTGCCATGGGGCGCAGCTACTGACGGCGGCCGATGTGGTTCGCGGTAAGAAAGTATCCGCGTATCCTGCTTGCGCGCCCGAAGTGAAACAAGCGGGCGCCGAGTACTGTGATATTGAGGTGACGGCGGCGATTACCGATGGCAAGTTAGTGACCGCGCCCGCTTGGCCTGCGCATCCAGCATGGTTGGCGCAGTTCAACAAGTTATTGAATTAACGATATTCATCCTGCCTTATTTATGGCATAACAGTTCGGGTAGAGGCTTAAGTTGAATATCCGCTGTGGACTTAAGCTAAGCGCAATAGCTGGGGAGTGATATTGTGTGTGAAATCTATTCCGGTGCCGAACCCGAACTGTTTGAACTCAAAACCCGTTCTATTCGAATCGATGGTGTCGTGACGAGCGTGCGGCTCGAGGCGATTTTCTGGCAGATTATTGAAGAGATTGCCGAGGATGCCGAGCTGAGTGTGGCGGTATTTTTGACCCGTATTTACCGTGAGGTGTTAACTCGTCACGGTGAGGTGGCTAACTTTGCCTCTTTGCTGCGCGTTGCTTGCACCACCCATCTTAACCAAGGGCAGCGTTTGGTGTTAAAACCTAAGGTTGAGCTAAACGCGACATCCTCTTAAACACTAAGGCGCATGTCATTCTTACTATTTGCGGAAACTAAACTTAGCCGCCTTCTTGGCTGGCAAGCTTATGGTTGCAATAAGCTTGGATACATCAGCCTATATTGATTTAGCTGGCAAAGGCTTGGGTGTATTTCTGGATAATCTGCTCCACCTTTCCATCGGCTTTAAGCTGCGCTATCGCGTGATTGAGTGCGGGCAGTAGATCGGCATGCTCCTTACGTAGCCTTAGCACCAATACGCCATCGGAATGCACCGCGGCCAATCCAACGGGGATCTTAAGTTTGTTCGACCAGTACAAAGCGGGATAGTTACCTGAGATAATGGCAGTGATGCGGTGTTTATCTAATGCCTTAATCAGCTCTTGCTCTGAAGTAAAATCGACACGGATAAACTCCTTGTCATCGTGGTACAAATATCCTCGAACAGTCCCGATTTGCTTGCCTTTGATTTCGGAAATTTCCTTAAATGATTCGACATGTTCGGGCCTTGTCACTATGTACTCAGTGATGGGCATAATGGGATCGGATTTAACGAATAAGGGGCCAAAGTCTTGATCTGCAAACCAACTTGGGCTCACCACATCAAAGTCTAACTGGCCCGTTTCAAGGGCGTTGTTCGTCCGTTTGGGCGGCAAGGAGAGATTTTCTCCCTCGATATTGGCTAAGGATAAAATCAGCGGAATTAATTCGGTAATCATTCCCGGCGCCTCTGGCTGATTGGCAATAAAATAGGGGTACCAAGAATAAGAGCCGGTGATGTTGTACTTGAGTAATTGGGCAAAGGAAGAGGGAGCAAAGAGTAGCAGTAACAAAATGGCGTTTACTCGCCAACGATAGGAAATACCAGCTTTACGCATCTTGTCCTTCACTCCTTGGTTGAACGAGCTTCGCAGTGACTGCGCTACATTTTATCTTGTCATTGTGAAAAAATTGTTAGCTGTAACGCAGTTTTCCTATTCAAGCAGTTTTTTGTCATTAAGCCAAGAGTTGGCACAACGCAGGTAGCTGATTATGAGGATAAATTTGATAGGTTTTATGGTGCTTAATCAGGCTGGTTTTTTTATTACCTTGGCTGATAAGCAGCCCGTGGGAGAGGGCGATTTGAGTCAACTGCTGCTCATCGGCGCGGACATATAAGTTGATGGGTTTGATGAGCTGATTATCTCTGATATGTTGAGTAAACTCTTTCATATCAATCACTAAGCTAGATTGACCATCGGCGTCCAGCTTAAGTTTGGTGTTAATTTCGGTGTCAGTAAACACTAGCCATTCGAGCTGAGTTAACTCGGCAATCATAGCATTTAACGCCGTACCTAATTCGACGTGAGAGTTTTCAACGCTTTGATACTGTTGAACAATTCTCTCCAATAACCGCTTAAGTTCGGCACCAGCACCTTGGCTGCGAGCCATACGGATCCATGCAGTGAGATCGTCGGCCACCAGTTTAGAGAAACGCTTTTCTTTGAGCGCCTCGACCATCCAGTTACACAAAAAATGACTCTCTTGCGCAGGCGTGCGTTGGGCTTTTTTAGCTTGGGCTGAGGCGATTAAATCGGCAAGACCCGCGCGAGCGAGTTCGAGTACGGCTTGGTTATAGGTTTGAGAATTCATTCTGGCTCCGCCGCGGGCTAAAGGGATTGATCTAATGGAACTATGCGTTTGAATTGCGGCGGAACTAGTTTAGCAAAGCAGCCAATAAATCGATAACGATTCTTACTGGCTGCGATGGTTTATCTAGGCTTATTCTGGGGCACTGACAAGGCTTGCTGCGGTCAGAATTAACTTAGGCGCGGGTCTCACCTTGTAGTTGGGATTTACATATTGGAAATGGATTAACCCTTTTGTGTCGGTGATATAGATAGCTGGCACTGGCAGCACTAATCTTTTGTCGCCTTCGGGCGTGGTCCACAGTGGGTTATCCAGTTTTAAGCGACTCAAATAAGTATCAGTGACTTGTTTGCTGGTGTAAAAGGCGAGTCCAAAGGCTTGTGATGCCAGCATTTTTTCATCGGAAAGCAGCTGGTATTTAAGCTCGTTTTTAGCGGCCGATGATTTTAGCTGTGCGGGCGTATCCGGCGAAATACCGACTAATTGAAAGCCCATGTCGATAAGTTTAGGCTCGATGGCTTTTAGCTGCCCCATTTGGTTGTTGCAAAAGGGGCACCAGCCGCCACGGTAAAAGAAGAAAATGGTTGGTTTTTGTGCCGTTAATTTTGCTAAATCAACGCTTTGCCCATTCATATCTTGCAAAGTGATTGTGGGGATTTGCTCGCCGTTTAGCAGTGGGCTAACGGAATATTCATCCTTGGCGATAGGGTCGGCCTGACTGACAAAACTGCCGAGCAATAGGGTGGTTGTCAGTAAAAAGCGCTGTAATAGGGACTGCATAGATAATCTCTCCATGTTATGTTTTTTGTTAACTCAAGCGATTGCCTCTAGCTTGTACGCTTGTCAAACAGAAATAGGTTGTGGTGACGGATATAAGAACGGTTATTGGCTCAATTTATTGCAGCGTTAATCACGATTTTTCGACGTTTTTTAAGGGATGTGGAGCAACTCCTACTTGATGGTTTTGCGCTTAGTGTGAGTCTAGCGTGAGCCAATGGTGGGGTTGTGAACCTTGGAGTGGTACTATGGCTCGCGCCGTGGGGGCAACGGCTAAATTTTATTAAGTTTTTCAATAGGAAAGTGGTAAATGGATAAGGGATTATTTAAGGCGTTAAAGAAAGTCTATGTTAAAAAGTCGTACCGCAAAGACGAGCATGGTTACCAACAAAGAATCGATAATGGTGATGTGTTTGATGTCGATACGGGAACCTATATCTACTCCTATCAAGGACTATCTGATGCCGAAATCACATTGATTGAACAGAGTGGCTATCCCGTCAACGACAGGGTTAAGCTGAGTCATGATGATGTGGTTCTCGGCTATAAAGCGATACTAAAGCAGCCGAATCTTTCCTTCGAAAATTTACTGGCAGCCTATTTATGTGGTTTTTCAAGCTTCCCGCGCGGTCGACAGCCAATACTCAGCTATCTGTTTGCGAAGGCGCTACCAGAACATTCGATGGCAACCGATAGTGACATTTGTCCTATGTGTTCCATCAAGCGCGTTAACTGGATTGAGCAGGGGCAAAAAATCTTTTCCTGTTACGCTGGCAGTGTGTGGAACGAGCGCTGGGCGCACAACCTCATAGAATTACAAGAATTTTGTACGCTATCGCCTTGTAAACCTAGTGCCGAGGATGTGGCCATCTTTAGTGCTTTAATTGAAGCTATCCGTCAGGCTCCTTTAGATGAAACACCCGGAAAACTCGAGCAAAGGGTGAAGAAAGCCAAGATTATCCCCCAATTTAATAAGTACAGTTTCCGTGGCCAACTGATGGTGTTAGCTGAGCTTGGCATCATGCCAAATCCCTATGTTGCGCCGCTTTATGAGGCATTTACGCCATTTGAAGCGATCTGCAATATCAAATATCCCGGCAGTATTCGCTCCGACATCATCTTACCGCTAGCAGGGTGGCGCGGCGAAAATCCCATTGATGAGCAAAGGCTTAAGCAGTTATTTGGTGTTTTTTCGAATAAGTGATCAGCCTCAGTTCAGTGGGTTAAGTATTGTGCAAATGAGGTAGGGGATAACTTGCCGATTGTGTACGTTTAGAGGTTGGACTGAGATAAGCCATCTTTGAGAGCGAGTCACTCTTATAGCCTATGGCTTGTCACCCATTGTTTCGGCTCAATAAAAAAAGCGTCCCTTAGGACGCTTTTTTGCTTTTTATAACGAGACCGACAGGCGAGGCTGTGTTGCCTATGTCGGGAGTTATTTCAGCTTTTTCGCCTTGCTTGGGGCTTGGCCAACTTTCATTTTCACGCGGCGGCCCTGCATGCTTTTCTCGGCGACAATCTGCTCGCTGACGTTGTCGAGTCGCTGTTGTTTCTTGGCAAAACTGCGACGGGTTTGTAGCTGCTTTAACAGCAAGTCGCGGCTACCAACTTCGTATCCGGGAACGGTAATACGACGAATTTTTTGGCCGATAAGCTTTTCAATATCCGCTAAGGTGCGCTCTTCTTCACGGCTCACAAATGAAATCGCGACCCCAGATTTACCCGCGCGACCGGTACGGCCAATACGGTGTACATAGTCTTCGGCGAGGAAGGGTAAGTCGAAGTTGACCACATACTCAAGGCTGGGAATATCTAAGCCGCGGGCGGCGACTTCGGTCGCGACTAAGACGCGTACCTTACCCGACATAAACTCACGCAGTGCGCGGCGACGGCTACCTTGCGCCTTCTCTCCGTGCACCACTTCAGACGGAATGCCGTCTAAATTCAATTCTTTCACTAAGGTGTCGGCCGCATCACGCGTCGCGGTAAAGACCAACACTTGTTGCCAGTTCTTCTTACCAATCAGTTCGGATAAGAGTTCGCGCTTACGGCGCTGCTCAACCGGATACACCACTTGGCTCACGGTATCTGCGGTGGTGTTTTGCTTATCGGCGCTGATGACTTGAGGCTTGACCATCATCTCGTTGGCCAGTTTTTTCACCGCGCTGGAGAAGGTGGCCGAGAACAATAGGTTTTGACGCTTCTTATTCACCGCTTGGAGGATTTTTTGAATATCCGCATTAAAGCCCATGTCTAACATACGGTCGGCTTCATCGAGCACTAAAAAGTCGATGCTAGAGAGACTTAAATTACAGGCGGTAAGGTGCTCGAGCAAACGCCCTGGCGTCGCGACAATAATATCGGCACCGCGTTTAAGTTTTTGCGCCTGAGTCTCAACCTTTACACCGCCGTAAATGGTTAACACGCTGAAATTTAAATACTTGCTGTAGGCTTCAACGTTGTCGGCAACTTGAGCTGCGAGCTCGCGAGTCGGCGTTAAGATTAATACCCGCGCGTTCGATTTTAAGGTCTCGCTGGGATTTTCTGCCATCTTTTGCAGTATAGGTAATGCGAATGCCGCCGTTTTACCAGTGCCCGTTTGCGCGCTGGCGAGCACATCTTGCCCGCGGCGGATGGCGGGGATCGCTTGCTGCTGAATAGGTGTCATTTTTTGATAACCGCAATCTGAGATAGCGCGTAAAATCTCGGGGCAAAAACTAAAAGATTCAAATCTCATTTTGGATTCCTGTTGTTCACTTATTCAATCTCTCAAGCGCATTGTGCGCAGTAGAAAGGCGATTCAGCCCGTTGTGCACAGGGTCTGTTACAGAATATGCACTTGGTTACGCATTTCTCCAGCCTGTATTTTCCTACATTGCGAGCAGAAAAATGGCGGGCGCGGAGTATAGCAAAATTTTCGGTTAAAACCTGTACTTTTTAAGCCTTTGAGATTTTAAGACAAAGCGTAAACGGGTTTTGGTGTGGATAAAAGGTTTGAAGGGCCGATGTGGACAGCGAGTCTTGCGCCATTGTCCAAACAGACAATGGCGCGACTGGACGATTAGCCAAAGGCGCGGCGCAGGCCGAGTGCCTTTTCGGCGTTTTGCTTGAGGTGATTAGCTGCATCACCAATTTGATGGGTTGCCGCGAGGTTTTCGCTGCTGGTTTGGGTGATGGAGTGAATGTTGTTAGTGATTTCATGCACCACTTGACGCTGCTGATCGGCGGCCACCGCGTTTTGCTGAGCAAAGGTGTGGATCTCACTCACCTCTTGGTAAATGGTATTTACATTTTCGGCGGAGGTTTGAATGTCGTTAGCACACACCTCGGCATGTTGTCGGCTCTGTTCCATCTCCTTGGCCCAGGCATTTAACATGCTGAACATCTTGTCGACGCTTTGGGAAATGCTGTTGGTCGATAACTGGGTACGGCTCGACAGCGCGCGTACTTCGTCGGCGACAACCGCAAACCCGCGGCCTTGTTCTCCTGCGCGGGCGGCCTCAATCGCGGCATTGAGGGCGAGCAGGTTAGTCTGCTCGGCAATCGAGTCAATCTCGCCCATAGCACTGGCTACCCGTTCGGCTTCTTTATTGAGTTGATGAGCATTATTGGCGGCATCGGCCACGGATTTGGCTAATTGCTCAACTTTTTGGGTGTTGGCCTTCATATTGGCGCTGCTTTTCAGGCAGAGATCGTAGGCGGTGTTGATGCTGGTCGAGGTCAGTTGGGTATTTTGTGCAACCTCGGCAATGGTTGAGCTCATTTCTTCCATCGCGCTGGCGAGTTGTTCTAGCTGGTTTTTCTCTTGGTCTAGGCTGACATAGGTTTGTTCTGTGGTCACCACCAGCTGATCGGCAATCGCATGTAAGTGGTGGGCCTGATCTTGGGTACGACCAAGCACGCCGTTCATCTTGGCTTGCAATAGGATCAATTGGAAATCGAGAATCGATGAGGTATCGGCGCCCGAATAGATATAGCGGCTGATAGAGTCATATTTCTCTTGCATTTCAATCAATTTGGCTGGAATGCGAAAAGCTTCATCGTAGAAAATCGCCAGATTGAGGCTCATTAACATCGCCCCAGCGAAAATCACGCCCCAGCCCCAAAAGTAACCTGCAATCAGTAAACCCGTGGTGGCCACCACGGCAGACACAAATCGCTTTTGCATTAAACTCAGCGGCTTAGGAATGGGTTTGTTCTGCATTAGCCTGCGGTAAATCTCCGTTGCTTTGCTGACATAGGCCGCCTGCGGCTGGATACGCACCGACTGATAGCCGACGATAGTCCCATTCTCAAACAGCGGAGAGACGAAGGCATCGACCCAGTAAAAACCGCCATTCTTGCAGCGGTTTTTGACTATGCCTCGCCAGGATTGGCCGGATTTCAGCTTTTCCCACATCTCTTTGAAGGCGGCGCTGGGCATATCGGGATGACGTACTTTGTTGTGGGGATGGCCGATTAATTCTTCAGCACTGTAGCCCGACACCTCGGCAAAACGTTGGTTGACATAGGTAATGATCCCGCGGGTATCCGTTGTGGAAATCAATTCGTCTTGTGGTGTGAGGCGGACTTCTTGGGCGTTGCTGTGGATATGACTAATTTTATTGTGGCTAGGGTTACTCTGGCTCATTTAGTGTGTCCATTCAGGGCCGAAACGACATTGGGGTAAATGTAACGGGTAAAACGAGTGCCAGCTCTCATTGGAGCCGGCTTGTTATGTGATAATGGTATCATTTTTGTGGGGTTATTGGAGAGAGGTTTTTAGCTTTAACCTCAATAAAAGTAATGATTTTTAAATTTCATTCGTGTTTTTAAACATTACGTTTTTAATTCGCTTTCAAACGAGTGTTTATCCTGTTAAAAAGCAAATTTCAGAGTTTTATATAGGGTCAGTTTCTCGCTTATGGGGCATATACCGCTATTAGCTGATAAGGTTAAAAACATGGCCGCAGCTTAGATGAAAAACCTAAGCGTGCCTATTGGACTAATGTCGTTGTTGAGCAGATATATGGGGGACAGATTCCGCTCAATTTGCTTTGAGGCTGCTTCTAATAAAAACCCAAGCGCTGGGGCTTGGGTTTTCGTGTTGAACGAGTGTTAGATGGCTTTTGTCGCCTGTGTCAGCCACTTAAGCTCACTGCCCGACATTAATGGCGATAAGGTGTTAAACACTTTCTGATGGTAAGCATTAAACCAGTCGATTTCGCCTTGGGTTAACAGGCTCTTATCGATAAGGCGAGCATCCATTGGGATCAGCGTTAAGGCATCGAATTCATACATTTCACGCTCGGCGCCCTTTAAGGCTTCGCAGTGTTGGACTACCACTAGGTTTTCTAAGCGGATCCCAAAACTGTCGGCGCGGTAATACCCTGGCTCGTTAGATAACACCATGCCTGGCATTAAGGCGATGGCATTGAGGTTTTTACCGATGCGCTGCGGACCTTCGTGCACGCTGAGGAAATGACCAACGCCGTGGCCTGTGCCGTGGTCGTAATCAAAGCCATGTTGCCACAGATATTGACGGGCGAAGGCATCGAGTTGCTGCCCTGTCGTGCCTTTCGGATAGCGGGCCTGATCTAAAGCGATATGGCCTTTTAATACCAAGGTGACCATTTTCTTCTGTTCATCGGTCACGTTACCAATGGCGATGGTACGGGTGACATCTGTGGTGCCGTCCAGATACTGAGCGCCAGAATCCACAAGGTAGATGCTGTTCATCGTCATCATGGCTGGCGTGCCATTGTTATGGTTGTAGTGGCACATGGCCGCATTGGCGCCAGCGGCGGAAATAGTATCAAAACTTGGCTCTCGATATTGTGGATCTTCGAGGCGGAAGCTTTCCAACTTGTCGGCGAGGGTGGCTTCATCGTGCAGACGATTGGCTGCGACCTCGGCATCGAGCCAAGCGAGGAAACGACTCACGGCCACACCATCACGGATATGGCTGGCGCGCATGCCCGCTAATTCGGCGGCATTTTTCTGTGCCTTAGGCAGGGAGACCGGGTCGATACCGGCAATTAACTTGGCGCCTGCATCGCGGGCGATATTTTGTGCCCAAGCGTTAGCAGAATTGGGATCGGCGAGCAGTTTCACGCCCTGTAAGCTTGCCAAGGTATCGGCAAGGGAAGCTTCGCTCTTAAAGCTCACACCCGCTCCAACATGTTCCTCAATGCCTTCAGGGAGTTTGTTTAAATCGGTAAACAGCTGCATATCGCCATTGGCGTGAAGTAGCCCGCAGCCGAGCACGACTGGCAGACGCGGTACGTCATTACCACGGATATTGAGTAGCCAGCAGAAGGAGTCTAAAGCGGCGATTAACGCGACATCGGCGCCGGCTTTTTTGACTAGTGCGCCAATCTCGGTCCGTTTTTGCAGGCTGGTCTTACCCGCACTCTCATTACTAAATAACGTGATAGCCGCGCTCGACGGTGCAGGTCGATTTTGCCAGTGCTTATCAATCGGATTCTGTTCAACGGCAACCAATTCAATTTGGGCTTTCGCTAACATCGCTTTGGCGTTTTCAAACCAAGCTAAAGTGTGTAAACGGGCATCGAAGCCCACACGTGAACCTGCGGCAAGCGTATCGCATAGCCATTCGATTTGCGGTGTGTCGGTCAGGCTTTCATAACTAAAGAGATTCGCATCCACCTGCAGACGTACTTGCACCGTATAACGACCATCGGTAAAGATGGCGGCTTTGTCTTTTAAGACAATAGCCATACCCGCTGAGCCGGTAAAATCCGTTGCCCAGTACAAACGCTCATTATGCTCTGGCACATATTCGCCTAAGTATTCGTCCGCGCGCGGGATGATAAAGGCATCTAAATTGGCACTGGCAAGTTCACTACGAATGGCGGCAAGACGGTTAGCAATCTTATTAGGCTGTAGGGATTGTGACGATGATGATAACGACATAGGGGCTCCAAATATTGGCATTGGCGGCTGACGTAGGCGGCCAAATTATAATGCGTAATGCTGGCGAAAAGGATGCGAATTGGCGGCGATTATCGCAAGCTCAATGGCTAAGATGCAAGGGGATGGAATAAAGGATTTTGTATACAATTTTGTTTTTTAGCTGTCATTTTACGATAACGAGGGCTGTGATCTTAGGCTAATTCTTAAATTGAAATGTTATCTTTATCACTCAGTTCCTCCGACTAATTCTTACAAATTAGCCACTTAAGTTTTATTCAATCGCTAATATTTACCCATTATGCTAACATTCGCCATCTCCGCTCGGGGTCAGAGGGGAGCACATGTATCAGTGGAGTTGGCGATGCAAACATTAACAATAGACGTGGGCGGTAGCAAAGCCCTGTTCGAACTTCAACTCAAGGGGCATACAGAACAATATAAAATCCCCACGGGTGAAGGCTTTAAAATTGAAGATTTAAATGATCAAATCGCGGCGCTTGAACGGGATTATGATTTACAGAATTACCATTTAGCGATTGCTGTACCTGGACTCGTACAACAGAATCGTTTGGTCTCCTGTAAGTCTTTGCCCGGTCTCAATGGGCTAAGCTTTGAAACCTTGAAAACCCAAGGGGAACTTAAGTTTATCTGCAATGATATCGACGCTGGTATGCAGGCAACCTGTGACGAAAAATATGCCTGTGAGTTGTTAGTCATGTGTGGCACTGGGATTGGCATGTCGATCGCGTTGAGCGGCAAGGCTTTTACTGGCGCGACTGGGGTTGCGGGGGAGCTAGGACATTGCCGAGTGATGACAGAATCGGGGGAATTTAGTCTCGAACAACTCGCCAGTGGCGATTCTATCCGCAGCCGCAAGATTTCTACCGCCGATGATTTATATCTCGCCGGCACTTATCTGGGGATGGGGCTAGCGTGGGCGGTCAATCTGTTTAATCCAAATCGGATTTGGTTAGCGGGCGGCATGATGAACAGCGCGCCTTACTACAAGGGTTGTCTCGATAGTTTAAGACGCATGGCCCTAAGTGCACCGTTAGCCGAAATGAAGATTAATCGTGTCGATGATATGGAAACCTTGGTTTGCCGAGGTTTGTCGGTGATCTTGGCAAGGGATTACTCGAAGAGCGCTGCTTAGCGGCATTCGGCTAAGTTAGAATAAGCCGAGGTTGAGGCGTCATAAGTTCGACCACAATTCAACCTCAGCTATTATGTGGTCACAAAATAAAGATAAAAATCATGCGGTCATTGGGTAAGAGTGCTTCTGTATTGAAGCGCACCGATTCAATGGCCGTATTTTTATTCGCACTCCTTATACCGCACCCTATTCCGTGTCGATATTAATACTTTCGACTTATTTTTCTGTGCGCTATCCAGCTAACGCCAACAGCCGATGATGAGAGGCGGTTTTCATATAATTTTATTTAAACACAATGATTTAATATCATTTTATAATGAATTTATGTGCCTATTTTTACGAATGATACGGCGATAGCAATCGGTATAACAGCCTAGCTGTTAATATTTGGTTGCAATTTGGTTGGGTTGCGACATATGCTAAATAACGTAATGACAACGTTGTCATTATTGTGAAAGGCAAACCAATTGAAAGATTGGGACGCAAAGCCTCCGGTCTAAGGGTCGTTTGTACCTATGATAGCGGGGATACCGCAGGTTGTTCTTCATGTTGCCGTTGTACGCACATGGTTTTAAGAGTGTTGTATCCTGTCTATGCTTTGTTTGCCTTATTGATGCATAACTTACTCAATAGGGAATTTTCATGTTTAAGACTCAAATCTCCACCACTGCGATGCTGGTGGCTTCGGTGCTGGCATCCGTCGCCAGTTTTCAAGCATTTGCCGCGCTCCCAGGAAAACCTACCTTAGGTTGGGGAGAAACCAAGTTTGCTATTATCGAGGTGAATCAAGCCGCCTCAGCCTATAACCAGTTAGTGACGGTTAAGGATGCTGCCGACGTGTCGGTAAATTGGAACCTGAATAATGGCGATATTGGCAACAAAGCCCAAGTGTTGCTCGATGGCAATCTGGTTTGGGAAGGACCCGCCAGCGCCAATGGGGTCGCTAATTTTAAGGTGAACAAGGGCGGCCGTTATCAAATGCAAGTGCAATTGTGTAACAGTGACGGTTGTACGGCGAGTGATGCTAAACAAATCCTCGTGGCAGATACTGATGGTAGTCACTTAGCGCCACTGAATGCGCCTTTGAAAGAAAACAATCGTCCCTATGCGAATAAATCCGGCAAAGTAGTCGGGGGTTATTTTGTGGAGTGGGGAGTTTATGGCCGTAAGTTCCCCGTCGATATGGTGCCAGCACAAAACTTAACCCACATTTTATATGGCTTTACTCCTATATGTGGCGGCAATGGCATCAACGACAGCCTAAAAGAAATCGAAGGCAGCTTTGAGGCATTGCAACGTGCCTGTGCTGGCCGTGCCGATTTTAAAGTTGCAATTCATGACCCTTGGGCTGCGATTCAAAAGCCGCAGGCGGGTGTGAGTGATTATTCCGACCCTTACAAAGGCAACTTCGGCCAATTGATGGCGTTAAAACAAGCCTATCCCGATCTGAAGATCCTCCCCTCCGTTGGCGGCTGGACGCTCTCGGATCCCTTCTACTTTTTAGGGGATAAAACCAAGCGTGACACCTTTGTGGCCTCGGTGAAGGAGTTTTTACAAACTTGGAAATTCTTTGATGGTGTTGATATCGACTGGGAATTTCCCGGCGGCAGTGGTGCTAACCCAAGCTTAGGTAATGCCAATGACGGAGAAACCTATGTCACTCTGATGCGTGAATTGCGGGCGATGCTCGATGAACTCAGCGCCGAAACCGGACGCACCTATGAGCTAACGTCGGCCATCAGTGCGGGCGGCGATAAGATTGCTAAGGTCGATTATCAGGCGGCGCAGCAATATATGGATTACATCTTCCTGATGAGTTACGACTTTAATGGCGGCTGGACCAATACAGAGCTTGGGCATCAAACCAATCTCTATGAGGCGAGCTGGGATCCTAATACCCGTTACACCACGGACAAAGGCGTAAAAGCCCTGCTCTCTCAAGGGGTGACTCCGGGTAAGATTGTGGTCGGTGCTGCTATGTACGGCCGCGGCTGGACTGGGGTGAATGGCTATAGCGGTAACAATCCTTTCACGGGCACTGCAACGGGCAAAGTGAAGGGCACTTGGGAAGCGGGCGTGGTGGATTATCGCCAGATCGCCAAGGATTATATGGGCGCAGGCTGGAGCTATGCCTATGATGAAACTGCCGAAGCACCATCTGTCTTTAATGCATCAACGGGTGATTTAATTACCTTCGACGATGCTCGTTCTGTTAAAGCCAAGGGCCAATACGTGCTGGCCAATCAGCTCGGTGGTCTGTTCGCCTGGGAAATTGATGCCGATAATGGTGACATTCTCAATGCCATGCACGAAGGTCTAGGTCATGGAGAGGGCACAACGCCACCAGCGAATAAAGCGCCGATTGCCAATGCGGGGACGGATGTCACCGTAACGGGCACGTTGGATGTGACGCTAAACGGCAGCGCGTCGCGGGATCCTGAAAACGCAGCTTTAAGTTATCAATGGAGTCAAGTCTCGGGCCCAAGCTTGAGTATCACTAATGCGGATATGGCCAATGCTGTGGTGCAGCTGAGCGCGACGGCGTCGGATGTGGTGTATGTGTTTAGCCTTCGAGTTACCGATCCTGAAGGCTTATCCTCAACCGATACAGTGACTCTCACCCATAAGGCCGAGACCGTAAACCAAGCGCCTGTAGTGACTGTGCCAGCGAGTGTGACGGTTGAAGCGGGGCAATCAGTCAGTATCAACGCGACGGCGACCGACGCCGATGGCGACAGTCTTACCTACGCATGGACAGTGCCAAGCGGCGTGGCGGCGAGTGGACAAAACAGTGCCACACTGGTGGTGACGGCGCCAGCTGTTACTCAATCTACCCAATACAGTTTGAGTGTATTAGTCTCCGATGGCTCCTTAGATGCTAGTGCCGCATTGACTTTAACCGTGACGCCTAAGGCAACGGGTGGTCAATGTGATGCCACTGACCCTAATGCGGCCAATTATCCGGCGTGGAATACGACAAGCATTTACAACACGGGTGATACAGTGAGTTATAACCAGCTGGTTTGGAAGGCGAAATACTGGACTCAAGGTGACACACCTTCAAGAACGGCTGACCAATGGCAATTGTTGAGTCAGGTCGAGCTGGGTTGGGATGCGGGTGTTGCCTACAGCGGTGGTGCAACTACTAACTACAACGGTCGTCAGTGGCAGGCCAAATACTGGACTAAGGGAGATGTTCCCGGTGTCGCGTCCGTTTGGACTGATATTGGTGCAGCAACGTGCCCGTAAAGGATAGATAGAGCGCCTAAATAGAACAAAGCCATGCAGTGCATGGCTTTGTTTTTAATATTGAAATTAATTTACCTTCAGCAGCTCAACATCAAAAATCAGTACTGAACCGCCGCCAATTTTACCAGTACTGCGGTTGCCATAGGCCAGTTCGCTAGGAATAAAGAAGCGATACTTGTCGCCCTCGACCATCAGTTGCACGCCTTCAGTCCAACCTGGAATAACACGATTTAATGGGAAGGCAATGGGTTCGCCGCGCTCTACCGAGCTATCGAACACTGTGCCATCAATTAAGGTGCCGTGGTAATGCACAGTCACTGTATCACTCGCCTTAGGATGAACAGTGCCAGTGCCTTGCTTTAACACTTGATATTGCAATCCAGAGGCGGTGGTTTTCACTCCTTCTTGGGTTTTGTTTTGCGCTAAAAACTCATTACCTAAACGGATATTTTCTTGGGCCGCTTTTTGGTTATTCATCGAGGTAAAGAAGTAAAAAATCACCCCAGCAATCACAACAACGGCAAGTAACATTTTCATTTTAAGGAGCACCTCAGTCAATTTTGGTCATGTTATCAGTTTTTTAGCCGAAGTGGCTAGCGCCTCGGTTGGGCGCGGTGTTGGATGATTCGCGTTACATTTTCTCACTTTTTTAAAATGGTTAAAGGCTTTATCCCGTTTTAGAGATCGCTTAACCTGTGACATTAGACTCTACAAAAACTCAATAAAAACAGATAAGAAGAATAAACAAGGACAGTCTTATGTTAACCAAAGCGGCAAAACCTCTGGTCAAGCTCGTCGACCGATATTTACCCGATCCTTATATCTTTGTCTTGCTCTTAACCTTAGTGGTGCTGATTTCGGCCGTGGTAGCCGAGCAGAAAACCCCACTCGAAGTCATCAATTACTGGGGCGATGGCTTTTGGGCGCTGCTGAGTTTTTCGATGCAGATGCTATTAGTGCTGGTGGCGGGATTTATGCTCGCCAGCTCGCCACCGATTAAGAAATTACTCGATGGCATCGCAGGATTTGCCAAGTCGGCGCCTCAGGCCATTATCTTAGTGACCTTGGTTTCCCTCGCCGCCAGTTGGATTAACTGGGGATTTGGCTTAGTGGTCGGCGCCTTATTCGCTAAGGCCTTAGCGCGTAAAGTGCGTGTGGATTACCGTTTATTGGTCGCCAGTGCTTACTCGGGATTTGTGGTTTGGCATGGCGGCTTAGCGGGCTCGATTCCGTTAACTATTGCCACTGCTGGGCATTTCTCAGAATCACAAATCGGTATTATCCCCACCAGCGAGACCATCTTCGCTAGCTTTAACCTGCTGTTAGTACTGATTTTGTTTGTGGTGATGCCACTGGTGAACCGCTTTATGTTGCCAGAAGATAAAGACTGCATTTATGTTGATCCTAAGGCGCTGGAGGATGGGGGCGCAGACGATAAAGCGGTACAGTTAACGGCCAATACGACTCGCCCTGCGGATAAATTAGAAAACAGTCGCTTGCTCGGTTGGAGTGTCGGCGGCGCGGGACTCGTTTACTTAGGCTATTACTTTGCGGTGCAGGGCGGCAGCTTAAACCTTAACCTAGTCAACTTCTTATTTTTATTCCTCGCCATAGTGCTACATCAAACGCCACGCAGTTTATTACTGAGTCTCAACGAGGCCATTAAAGGCGGCGCGGGTATCGTCATCCAGTTTCCTTTTTACGCTGGGATTATGGCGGTGATGGTGCAATCGGGGTTAGCCCAGAGTATTTCCGAAGGTTTTGTGGCCATCGCCAGTGCCGAAAGTCTACCATTTTGGAGCTTTATCAGTGCAGGGATTGTGAATATTTTCGTGCCTTCGGGGGGCGGACAATGGGCGGTGCAGGCGCCAATTATGTTACCCGCCGCCGAAGCCTTGGGCGCCGATGTAGCACGTGTTGCTATGGCAGTGGCTTGGGGTGATGCGTGGACCAATCTTATTCAGCCTTTCTGGGCGCTGCCAGTGCTGGCAATCGCCGGATTAAAGGCGAGGGATATCATGGGGTTCTGTTTAATGCAGTTGCTGATCACCGGGGGGATTATCAGTATCGCCCTCAGCTGGTTTTAAGTTTAAAGTGAGCAGTTTTGATAAAGGGCAATCAACTTGCCCTTTATTTTTATCCTCTTCTTTATTCTCTTTTTTAGCCACTTCACGCCTGAATGTGTTAACACGTTAAGGTTTTAGTGTTTTGACGCAGCTTAAAACCATTTCTGCGGATAGGGGCGTCGACACAGCAGATTATGATACAGCCAGCCAAAGGATAGGATCAGCACTAGACCACTGGCGACCGGCGAATATAAAAAGTCCCACTCTTGCGCGGTCAGCATAATAACTAGCGGGTTTGCTCCTGCAGGAGGATGCACTGTGTGGGTCAGCATCATCAATGCGATTCCCGCCCCTACGGCCAATCCTAAGCTCAGCGGCGTGACGCCCACACTGTGGAGGATGATAAGTCCCATCAGACTAGTGAGTAGGTGGCCGCAGACAATGTTTCTTGGCTGCGCCAATGGGCTATCGGGAAGGGCAAATAAAATCACCATAGTGGCGCCAAAGGGTGCCATCAGCCACAACAGGTGCGAACTCATTTGCTCTAAGCTTGCTAAGGCACTGATACATAACATTGCACCTATGCCTGCGAGCAGTGCCGGTTTTAATTGCTGTTGGCTTATCACTTTCATTATCTGTCCTTTGAACCCAACTTGGCTATCGCGCAAGGGCTATGGTTTATATGGTGAATATCAATGGCTGCGGCTTTGGGAGGGCAGTGTTGAGTTGCCCGTTGACTCTATCCCAGTGGCCGCGTTGCACTTAATTGTGTTGAATCTTTAATGGGTAGACCAGTCTGTCTACCTAGTATCATTGCATGAGTAGACTGAGTTGTCTACCTGTGAGAAGATACGTTTAAATCCTAATTGCAGAGGAAGGCGATATGCCGCAACCCGAAGTGTTGTCAGATATGCCCTTAGATAAACGTCAACAGCTCATCAGCACGGCATTTAAACTGTTTTATTTTCAGAGCGTACATGGGGTAGGCATTAACCAGATTTTGCAGGAGTCGGCGATTGCCAAAAAAACCTTGTACCATCATTTTGCCAGTAAGGATGAGTTGGTCGAAGCAGTGGTGCTGTACCGCGACCACGTGTTTTATCAATGGTTAAGCGAGCGAGTGCAGGCGGCCGAGACGGGTAAGGCGGGGATCCGCGCGTTATTTATGGCGCTCGATGACTGGTTTAATCAAAGAGTGCCGCAGCTGTGTGAGTTTCGGGGCTGTTTTTTTATCAATGCGAGTGCCGAATTTACCGATGCCAGCCATCCCGTGCATCGTTTGTGCGCCGAGCATAAACAGCGGGTGGCAGATTTAATGGGTCAGCAAGTGGCGGCCTTGGGCTTGTCCGAGGCAAAAGCGGCTTATCTTGTCGATACCCTATGCCTATTGAAGGAAGGCGCCATAGTGTCGGCGCAGCTGCGCGGCGACACAGGTGCTGCCATGCAAGCGTTAAAAGCTATCGAGCAATTGATTGAAATAGAAACGAATTAGCGTGACGGTTAAATCAATCTATCCATGAAGCCCGTTTGGATCCCATAACCCAGCAGGGCTAAGTTGGTCACGACCGTGAGCCAAAACAGTTGGCGAAAGGCGGCTTTGACCGATTTATGCCGTAGTAGCTGCTGGGCAAACAGTGCGCCGGGCCAACCACCGAGGAGAGACATTAGATGCAGGGTGCTTTCCTTGGTGCGCCAGCGGCCTTTACGCGCCGCCGATTTGTCGAAGGCGTAGGCGATAAAGGTGGATAAACTCAGCAGCAGATATAAACCCACAATCGCGAGGGGCAGCATATGCCACCAAGCGGCGCCGATTAACATCGCCAGAAAAACCAGTGCTAATAATAAAGGCATCGAACTCTGACGTGATCGCGCGGCTCTTGATTTTGTGGTTCTAGATTGAGTCACTCTTCTTTGAGTCGCTTTTCGTTCATGTACTGGAGCGGACGGCGTTTTATTGGCTCTTTTGTTGTTCATTGTTCGAGTTCAAATGGCTACTAGCGTTGATGGACTTAAAGGCGAGCTGGCGCCAGAGTTTTTCGAGTGGCCCTTGGTGAAAGTAGCGTAAATACAAGCTTGCCAGTAGCAATTGTAGCAGCGAGTAACCCAGCGCCATCGCCATATAACCGCCCCTGTCGAGCGTTAATAGTAACTCGGGGGCAAAGTGGCGAAAGATAAACACCCCGACAATGGATTGCAATATATACAGGCTAAAGGCGAGTTTGCCGACATTTTGCAAAGGCCTTAGCACTGTCGAGCGATTTTGGCAGATTTTAACCAATATATGGATGTAAATCAGTGCAGTCGGGATTGCACTTAGCATGACTATGATGTCCGAAAACATCACCAATGTCGGGTTTTGAGTTAATCCCAGCAGGGTATCTAGGGCGGAGAGCACTAAGCTGGCTAAAACCAGCTTGATTAAGGTGTTTCGCTCAAACCCCTGCTCGAAGCTACCTTGGCGATAGAGCGCCATACCGAGCAGCATCAAGCCACCCGTGAACCACATTAGCGTGAAGGGAATGACCAGCGCCATGTAGCCGACCTGCATGACATGCAGCAGCAGTTGGTTAGGGTAACTTGCTGTCCAAACGCTGTATTGCTCGGCGAATAAGGGCGATTCGCGGGTAAAGAGTTCGTCACTGCCCATGATGCTGATTAAGCAGATAACCACTAACGAGCTGAAAATAAAAATATTGGCCTTACGTTTTAACTCGGCGATGCTGGCATCTCGATAGCAGAGCGCTAAAAAGCCGCTGATCCCATAGGTCAGTAAAATATCACCGGGCCATATAATGATGCCGTGGATCAGGCCAAAGACAATCAACCATTTCAAGCGTGAGCGCAGCAGCGAATAGGCCGCAAAGCCTTTATCGCTAAATCGTTGGTACTGAATATAAAGCCCAACGCCAAATAAGATGGAAAACAAGCTGATAAAGCGCCCTTCAATAAAGAAATTGCTGAAGGCTTCGAGCACTTGGTCTGAGAGTAATTGGATTTGATGGGGCGCATAGCCATAAAAGCTTATCCCCATAAAATAGATATTCATAAAAAATATCCCCAATACCGCTAGCCCACGTATGGCATCGAGGTTGGCATTACGTTCAGTTGGGATAGGCTGATGGGGCGTGTGAGTCGCATCGACGGGATTTCCCCAAGGATCCTTGGCAGCTTGAGTGATAGGTTTGATAGCAGGCATCCTTTTGCTATTGGGGATAATTAACCGAGTCAGCTCGGTGAGATTGAGTTGATAATACAAGGCGCTAGCTTAACAGGCACTCAAACCAAAGAACACTCAACGACATAAAGCGTTGGGTGCGTGAACCGCTTTGAAAGATATTGGCTATTCGCCAATATCTTCGTTCCACAGCTGTGGCTTGGCGGCGATAAAATCGCGCATTAACTGTTTGCACTCGTGATTGTCTACCACTGTCACCTCAACTCCGCGGGACTGCACATAGGCTTCAGGCCCTTGAAAGGTGACATTTTCACCGACCACCACCTTAGGGATGCCGTAGAGTAATATTGCCCCACTACACATATCGCAGGGGGAGAGAGTCGAATAAAGTGTGGCCTTTTGATAATCGGCGGCGGTTAGTCTGCCGGCATTTTCGAGGCAATCCATTTCGGCGTGCAGCACGGCGCTGCCTTGTTGCACGCGTTTGTTATGGCCGCGGGCGACAATTTTTCCGTCGATCACTAATACTGAGCCAATGGGGATCCCGCCTTCAGCTAATCCTTGTTTTGCCTCATCAATGGCGGCCTGTAAAAATTCATCCATTTCGATCCCCTATCTTAGGTTGTTTGGCTTAGCATAGCAGCCTGCAAGCGTTGAGCAAGACAACCTAAGTGGTGATTTCGATTGATGATTAAGCTTGGTTTACTTCTGTGGCTTTTCTGAAATCCATAACTTGATATGTCCCTTCACGACCACAACACCTTGGGTGTCGTAGGCGGTTACAGGCACCAACATATCGCCGGGCGTCCACTGCTCTGGCGTGACTTCGGCAACACATAAAAGATCACTGCCCGCCTTGGCGGTGTAATCGAGGCTCATGCCCTTAGGGATCCAACGCAGATGGGCTGGAATCGATGCTTCGGCCATCACGCCCATCGCCATTTCTAAGCCGTTACAGATGGCGATAACATGCACGGTTTTTATATGGTTATGAACGGCATGACGTTTTTTAATCAGGCAAGCGCAGCGGTTAAGGCGTAATTCAGTGATCAGTGGTTTGATGGTGCCAAAATAAGGCGCCATGCGTGATACCATGATGGAAAAGATTTTTTGGCCAAAGGGTAAGCCTTGGGTTTTATGGTAGAGCGCGAGAACCTTATTGGGCTTAGCGTTTGGGGTTTGTGCGTTAGGGCTCATGGTTATCCTTCATCGGAGTGCAAACTTAAGGTGTTAGTCTTGGGCCGCTGATATTTTTAATGCTTAGCGGCGTGCCTGTTTCTTTCTGGTCGGATGAGTGTAACATTGGGATAACATTAAATGCCAGTCGGCCGAATTAAGTAAACTTCATTTCGCGGTTTTTACGCTAACACCGTATAATCACGACAAATTTGTCATCAATGACACGTCATAATGATTTAACTACAAGGACTCACAGTGAAATATTTGCTGACCTATTTTAAGGGAATGGCCATGGGGGCCGCCGATGTGGTGCCTGGGGTTTCGGGTGGCACTATCGCCTTTATCACCGGTATTCTCGATACCTTGCTCGAAAGCGTTAAACGTATCAATCCTTCGCTTTGGGGCGTGATTAAGTCGCAGGGGATTAAAGGCGCGTTTGAACATATTAATGGTGGATTTTTACTGAGCCTATTAGCGGGCATCCTGACCAGTATTTTTACCTTCGCTAAACTGATTTCTTGGTTGCTGGCGGCACATCCCATTCCGATTTGGTCATTCTTCTTTGGCCTCATCATCATCTCTGTGGTGCACATGCTTAAACAGGTGAGTGGTTTTACGCTGGCGCGTTTGGGATTATTTGCCTTAGGGGTTCTGGCTGCTTGGGTGATCACTGTACTGAACCCTGTATCGGTCGAGGCCAGCTATTTAAATATTTTCTTCGGCGGTGCGATTGCCATTTGTGCCATGGTATTACCGGGGATTTCGGGCAGTTTTATCTTATTACTGCTCGGCTTATATCCAGTGGTACTCGCGGCGGCAAAAAATATCCAAATCGATATCTTGGCCTGTTTTGCCGTTGGCGCTTTACTGGGAATTTTAAGCTTTAGCCATTTACTCTCGGCCTTGCTGCGTAAATACCATGATGCGACCGTAGTATTTCTCACGGGCTTGATGCTCGGCACCTTAGGTAAAATTTGGCCTTGGAAACAAACCTTAACCTGGCGTACTAACTCCCACGGTGAACAAGTGCCGTTATTGGAGCAAAATATTTCGCCGCTGAATTTTGAACAAGTGACGGGCCAACCTTCACAGCTGATGTTAGCTGTTGTGTGTATGTTGGCGGCCATCGCCTTAGTTTGGGGTTTAGAGAAGGTCGGCAAACGGGATTAAGACAATCCTGTGGATGATATAAATAAAAGCAGCGATATTCGCTGCTTTTATGTTTTAAGGCCGATGGAATGTACTCGACTTTTGGGCAATGTTATTTTGCTGGTCCGTTAAGTTACAATCGCGCCTCAGAGTGCACGCAGTCGATGTTGTGCATCCGTTTAAACTCAGTGAGAGTTTGCAGTTACGATAAGGATATAGTTGTGGAAAAAAAACAGGTCCCCTGGGTTGGCGTGGCGCTAGCCATTTTTGCCTTAGGTCATGTGGTTAACTTAATCATAGATAAGCAAGATTCTGAAATATCCCCAGAGTTAAAGCAGCAAATTTCTGACACTATTCAGGCTCACAGAACACCCGCTTTCGCGAATAATGTCTTGATTCATGAGCCAAACACCCCTGAGATTGCTGAGACTTCGTCCAAAATCCCTATGCCTGCAGAATTAGCCGATGTGAGTCAAATCTACAGCAATCTCAATGCATTTGCGGCGCTCAAACGAGACGGTACTGTAGTCACATGGGGTGATGGCGAGTGTGGTGGCGATAGCAATAACGCCGCCGAGCCTCTACTTAATGTAAAACAGCTGTATGCGGCAGAGGATACCTGCGGCTTTGCCGCGTTAACCCATGACCACAAACTGATCCCTTGGGGAATGGGCGATGAAACTATGCCTTGGACTCGAGGAGTGAGACCTGTACTGCATGATGTGCGCGATTTTGTGGTGGCTAAGGGGCTCTATGCCGCCATTAAGCAAGATGGAAGTGTCGTCAGTTGGTCTTTTGAAGATGCATCAACTGCCGAGCTAAGCTCTGGTAAGCACGCCGCGCCTGCGATGACTAACGTCGTGTCTGTATCTGTTAACTATCGGGCTTTTGCCGCCTTAAAACGGGATGGAACAGTAGTGACATGGGGGCAGGCTAATTATGGTGGCGATAGTCGCGAAGTCGCCTCAGCGCTTAACAATGTGAAACTACTCTATGCTAATGATGATGCTTTTACCGCGATGACAGCGACGGGCAGATTGGTGTCATGGGGTAAGGTAAGAGAGGATCAAAAAGGCCGTGAGCAAGTGGCAAAGCTTAGCCAGCTTGCGCCTGCCGTGAAAGTTGTTGCTTCCAAAAATGGCTTTGCGGCGTTACTGGCTGACGGTAGTGTTTATGCGTGGGGGGAAGGGGAGTTAACTGAGTATGATGTGCCATTTCCTGCCCGCTTATCTCGTCCAAGTCGCGCCAATAAAGTGATTGATATTTTTGCCAATAATGACGCGTTTGCCGCCTTAACCATAGGTCGTCAACTTATCGTTTGGGGTAGTAAATTCAATGGTGCTGATACGTCAGTCCTTAAGGATAAGTTACAAAGCGTGCATAAGGTTTATCCCTTTGATGAAGGATTTGTCGCGCTACGTAGGGATAATACGGCTATCGCTTGGGAAGGATGGGAATTGGCAGAAAACCAGCCGCGTTATCAAGAGGTCACTCAGGTAAGTAAAGTGGTGACCTATGAACGTGAATTTGCCTTTTTAAAGCAAGATGGCACTGTGGTTGATGGCCGCTTTGGCCCCAAAACTGACATTAGTCAAGCAACGGATATATTCCCTACGGGGTTAGGCTTTACGGTTAAACGCCAAGATGGCTCGATTGCAGTATGGATGCGGGAAGATCCCGCGGTGACGCTAGATAAGCAAGCCGTTGATTTGAGTCACATGCGGGATATTCGCAGTAATTTACTGGATGTGATTGCCCTAATGGACGATGGCACGGTACAGGCTTGGGATGTAACAGGTAGAACGAGCAATGTGCTCTAAGCCAATGAGCAATCCCATTTGAAGCTAGCAAGCTAATAAAAAACAAAGGGCTAAGATGAACATCTTAGCCCTTTGTTTTTAAGCGAGGCTTTTCTCGCTTTCGGTTTGATTGGCTTTGATTTCACGCAGATAGCGATAGATCGAATGCACTGATATCCCCAAACGAGCGGCGGCCACTTGGGCGCTATCCTTGAGTTCGAAAATCCCTAACTCATGGAGTTGATTGACAATTTCGCGACTCTTTTGTGAAGGGGAAATCGCGGGATTCGCACGTACCTCGTGGTTGACACTATCGATAGTGCTGTGCAGCGCCTCATCAATATTGCGCGCAAACACCTCGGGCGAACTGGTCAGTTCGCTGCCAAGGAGTTGCTCCGGCATCATAGTGCGCAGCACAGATTGCAGCGGTGCATCCATATCGCTATTAATGCACAGCAACCCAATCGGCAGGTTTTTGGGATTGCGGATCACTGTGGTGATCGAGCGTAAAGTTTTACCGTTGGCGCACTTAGTCAGGTAAGAGTTGGAAATATCCTGACCCGTTTTAAGCTTGAGCAAGGCAAGGTTGGTAATGGGCGCACCGACCTCGCGGCCAGTAACATGGCCATTGGCAATTTTGATCACCGAAGGGTGCTTAGCATCCAAACTGTGCAGCACCACTTCAGTGTGTTGGCCATACATGGCAGCAATCCCATCGACGATATTTTCGATGGACTTGAGTATATCCAGATCGCTTTGAGTTAAGTCTTGCAATTTCACTCTTTTGACCCTTTTTCAGCTGCTTATCAGGAATAATCGTCTTATTCTGACATGATATTAATGATGGTGACATCCGTAGATGACATGCCGTTAAGTACCATTTTGCCTATGTTCTTAATGGTTTTCTCTACATCTTTGGCTATGATGCCTTGGCCTGACACGTTTTGGCTACTTAGCGCCATTAAGAATGAACGTACCGCCGCACTCGAAGAGGTACTGACCTTCATAGCGCAGGAGGCTTTGGCACCGTCACAGACCATGCCCGAGCTGTCACTGATGACGTTTTGAATCGCATAGCAGGATTGCTCGAAGCTGCCGCCCGCTAAATACACCATGGCCATAGAGGCTGCGGCACTGGTGACCGTATTGCCACAGAATGCCGATAACGGCGGGTAGTGGGATTTGATATAAATCGCCCCGAGGTGGCTCATGATCAGCGCGCGAGCCAGTTTCTCTTCGCTGACCTTATAACATTGGGCGGTGATCACCACAGGAATCGTCGCCGCAATCCCTTGGTTACCACTGCCTAAATTGCTCATGGCGGGCAGATTAGCGCCGCCCATACGCGCATCCGAAGCCGCCGCGGTGAGCATCACAATCTTATTGAGTAAGTCCTCACCGATGATCCCAGCGGCAATGCCGTTTTTCATGGTACGGCCAACTTCCAAACCATAGGGTTTGGACATGCCTTCATCGGATAATTTACTATTTAATTCAGAGGCTTTAAGGATAAATTGGATTTCTTCGAAGGGTACTTCCTGGGCGAAGCGGTAAATCGACTCAATATTGATATCTATACCATCGCAGATTGAGCCTGTGGCCTTGGCTTGGGCGTTATCTGCGGTAAACACCAGTTCACCGTTTAAACGCTTCTCGGCAATTAAGGTATGGCCGCCACAGATTTTCACCATGGCCTCTTGCTCACCAGCGGTTAAGCTCACGCAGCAATAAATAAATTCGTCAGTCTCGGTTCGCTCTACCTTCACTTTTCCCGCATCGATTAGGGTTTGCGCCTTGGTGACTTGCTCCGGAGTAACGTTGGCAAGGACTTCGAGTCCCGCTTCGGCATCGCCCGCAAGCGCGCCCGCAGCCGCAGCGATAGCAAGGCCGATTTTGCCTGTGCCGGGGACATAGACGCCCATCGAGTTTTTATACAGATTATCTGAAACTTGTACTGCAATTGACTCTGGCTCTACGGGCAATAATGTACGGGCCACGGCCGCCGCATAGGCGGCGGCAATCGGCTCGGTACAGCCTAGGGCGGGTTTAACCACTTGGTTAATAATCTGAATGTATTGCTGCCATTGAGGTTTCATCGGGCTACAACCTTACCAATATTTATGCGTGAATGTGGGCGATAGCTTCGACTTCGACTTTGACACCCAGTGGAAGATCTTTTACCGCAAAGCAGCTGCGCGCAGGGCAGTCGGTTTTGAAATAGCTTTTATAGACTTCATTAAAGGCGGCAAAGTCGCTGATCTCACTTAAGTAACAAGTGGTTTTAAGCACGGTTTCTAGGCTACCGCCGCCGGCTTCGATAACGTATTTCAGATTCTCAAGGCATTGCACTGATTGTTCGCTGATCCCGCCATCGACAACGCCACCATTTTCTTTGCAAACTGGAAGTTGTCCAGAGGTAAAAATCAGGTTGCCATAGCTAGTACCGTGGGAATAAGGGCCAATAGCGGCTGGGGCACGTTCCGCATGAATGATGCTTTTCATTATCTCTCCAATCTTGCAAATAAAATTGAATGCTATCGAATTTCTATGTGCAATATTATTTGCATATTTTTGTTTAGTTGCAATTATTTTTTAATGAACCATGCCGTATAGACGAGTTTTTGCGTATTTTGACGGGTTTTAGACTGAATTGTGAGCGGCGACACTTTGTTCAACAAAAGTTGAATTTTTTGTTTGCTGAGTTTGTTTTGTTCAAATATATTTGCAAAAAATAACATCAACTCGGTTAGGATGAGATATGGATGCAACCATAACGGCAGCACAATGGAAAGAGGATACCCGCTTCGACAGTACGGATTGGGGCTGGATCATTATGAGTATTGGCATGGCGATTGGCGCCGGGATCGTATTTTTGCCAGTGCAGGTGGGGTTGATGGGCTTGTGGGTATTCTTGCTTTCAAGCGTGATTGGTTATCCTGCCATGTATTTGTTTCAACGCTTGTTTATTAATACCTTGGCCGAGTCACCCGAGTGTAAGGATTATCCGAGTGTGATTTCGGGATATCTGGGCAAAAACTGGGGCATCTTACTCGGCGGCTTATATTTCATTATGTTGGTGATTTGGGTGTTTGTGTATTCCACGGCTATCACCAATGATAGTGCCTCCTTTTTACAAAGCTTTGGCGCGACCACATCATTGTTGTCTGAAAATCCCTTCTATGGCTTAGCATTGATCTGTGGCTTAGTCGCATTGGCCTCCCGTGGTGAAAACCTGTTATTTAAGATCTCCACCTTTATGGTGCTGACTAAGCTTGGGGTAGTGGCGGTACTCGGGCTGATGATGGTCGATAAGTGGGATATCAATAATATCGGTAGCGTACCCAGCACGGGCGATTGGCTAAAGGATGCGATTGTGATGTTGCCTTTTACGCTCACATCTATTCTATTTATCCAAAGTTTAAGCCCTATGGTGATCTCTTACCGCTCGCGGGAAAAATCCCTTGCCGTTGCCCGCTTTAAGGCGATGCGTGCGATGAACATTGCCTTTGGGGTGTTGTTTGTGGTGGTGTTTTTCTACGCTGTGTCTTTTACCCTCGCCATGGGGCATGAGCAGGCGGTGCGCGCTTCCCATGAAAATATCTCTGCTTTAGCCATGGTGGCCCAGGGCATGCCAGGACAAACCTTAAAACTGCTTAGTCTGACCTTAAATATCTTTGCGGTGATGACGGCGTATTTTGGTGTGTATTTAGGGTTTAGAGAGGCGTGTCAGGGATTGACCATGAATATGCTGCGCCGGGTGATGCCAGAGGAGCGGATCAATAAGTCGTTAGTGGGTTACGGCATCATGATCTTTACCATTTTGCTGTCGTGGGGCGCGATTGTATTAAATGCCCCTGTGCTGAGTTTTACCTCTATCTGCAGTCCAATCTTTGGTTTAGTGGGATGCTTGATCCCTGCCTATTTGGTCTATCGAGTGCCTGCGCTGCACAAATATAAAGGGGTGTCGCTGTATATCATTATCATCACTGGCTTACTGTTATGCATCTCTCCTCTGCTTGCCTTTAGTTAGTCCCTCATCCTCGTTGACGCAAAACAGGTATGGCATACATGTTGTACCTGTTTTTTGTCTTATGCTGGGACAAATTGTCTTAGTCGTCCCCTTGGCAATGGAGTACTCTGTGCGCTGGTAGTGGTTTTTGTCATGCTGTTCGCGCTGGATGAAATTTGGTGATTGTGCCTGATCGATAAGTTCCTATAATCCTTGGCAACTACTTTAGTGGTATCTTTTTTTCTAATGCTTATCAACCTAAGGAATGCCTAATGCAAAGACGTGATTTTTTGAAGAGTGCAGCGATTCTGTCGGCGGCGGGGACCGTGATGCCAGTATTGGCGGCGTCAACCCAAGCCCATGCGATGGCCGATAAAACCTGTGGTCGCCGCCGTTTTACCTTAACCAATACCTATCAGCTCGTCGCGCCTGAAGGCTCTGCAGGCGTGGTGAAGTTATGGGTACCGCTCCCCGAAAACACTTCCTTTCAACAGGTTGAAAAACTTAACTTTAGCGGCACTTATCAAGATGCCTATATCACTGCCAATAACCACTATGGCGCTAAAACCCTGTTTGCCACTTGGCCCGATGCCAAGGGCAAGATGACTCTAACGCTAGAGTTGGTGATTGAAACCCAGGATTGGGAACCCGTTAAAAGTGGCGAGTTAGCTCATTACCGTGCACCAGCTAAGCCTGAGTATCCTGCCGACGTCGCCATCTACCTTAAGCCAACCAAGCATATGCCGGTTGATGGCATTGTGAAGCAAACGGCGGATAAGATTGTGGGTAAAGAAACCGAGCCGCTTAAGCAAGCGCAGCTTATTTATAACTGGGTGAGCGCCAACATGTATCGTGATAACGATGTCATAGGTTGTGGCAGCGGCGATGTGGCCACGATTCTTGAAAGTGGCAAACTCGGCGGCAAGTGTACCGATATTAACTCAGTATTTGTGGCACTGATGCGCGCAGTGGGTGTGCCTGCCCGTGAAATGTTTGGTATTCGCTTAGGTCAAGCCATCAAGATGGGCCATTATTCCAAAAAAGCCTTTGGCAGCGCCGACGATAAGGGCTTTGCCGATGTGACGGGTGGTCAACATTGCCGTGCCATGTTCTACCTTGCTGGCTATGGCTGGTTACCCGCTGATCCTGCGGATGTGACTAAGATGCGCCTCACCGAGAAGAAGGAGCATAGCGACCCAGCGGTGCAAGCGGTGAATGATTACCTGTTTGGTAACTGGGAAATGAATTGGGTTGGCTTTAATTATGGCCGCGACTTTGACTTATTCCCCGTGGCGGAGCAGACTCCACTGAACAATTTTGGTTATCCCTATGCCGAAGTGGACGGCGACCCTGTCAATTACTATGAGCCAAAAGTCTTTGCCTATGACTACAAGTCAAGCGAGCAGCGCTAAACCGCTGTTTGCGACCATGACCGCTGCCGTTGTTGCGGCGGTTGCCTCTAGCCTTTGCTGTATCGCGCCCTTAATCTATTTAGTGTTTGGCGTGTCTGCGGCGGGGCTGTCGGGATTATCAAGCTTAGCTTGGTTACAAGTGCCCATGTTGCTCTTATCAACTGGGCTAATTTTGCTGGGTTTTTGGCGCTTGTACTTTGCTAAAAAGCCGCTTTGTACCGGTACATTTAGCCGAGGACAAATGTTATTAGCCTATTGGTTAACTGTACCTATTGTGCTGGCGTTCCAACTGTATCCCTTTGTTTTACCTTGGCTACTTGAGGTGTTCGAATGAAGCCATTATCACGTATTGCACGACTTCTGCTCATCACATCACTGGGGTTTACGCCATTCACTTGGGCGGATAACGTGCAGGTGACACTCGATGTTAAAGGCATGACCTGCCCACTGTGCGTTACCGTCGTTAATCAGGCGCTGCGCAAAACCGATGGGGTGCTCAAAGCCAAGGCGAACCTGAAAACCGAGCAGGCTGTGGTCACAGTCGCCGATGATTTTAACTTCGATAAGTTGATTACCGCCGTCGATGCCACAGGCTACAAAGGCAGCATCAATAAGGTCGAAAAGCAGAGCTGATATTGGCTCAATATCGCTTCAGTATTTAATCTAAAAGGCACAACTTAATTGGGTTGTGCTTTTTTATTAGCGGCTATCAGGGCTGGGTTCTATCAAGCGGAATAATATTAATATTGAGTTTTTCGCTCAATCATACAGTCATGGTTAATATTAATTAAGTTAATACTTTTGACTGAATAAGATTTCTGGTTATCAATGTGGCTATTTTACTGCCAGCAATCATATACGATATCGTCCATGGCCTATTATTGGTACCGATAAACAGCATTTCATTATGTAGAGCCAGAGGCTTATCGATACTGCTTAGTAAATATGCTTGGATAAGGAAGGAATCTAAAAGCATACTTACAAGATGAATATTTTAGATTGATTTACATGATTTTGATTTTATATGGTTTTTACCATTATTGGCTGCAGATTGATCTTGTGGTTGGTATTTAAATTATTTCAGAAAATATATGCCATTCTCTTTTTTGCAACCTTTCTATTACCTTGTTCAATCGTTTTAGTTGCTAGCATCGTAATCGAATATTATCCGTAAGTTGATGCAATCCTATTTTGGGATGCTTGGTATAGCTATTTTTACTGTCGAATTCCTACCGCAGCACTGAGCAAATTGAATTCGAAATCGTGCTCACTTTCCATCAATAATATGCTTCGCTCAAATAGAGACCCCGATAAAAATCGCCTCAAAAATGTATTTATGCCAAATTAACGGGCATAATGCGGCGTTTTAATATTCAGTTACAGGGAATAACCATGAAGTATTTGGTTAGCGTAGTTACATGTTTTCTATTATCAGCCTGCTCATTTGGTGATGCCGATGTGGAGTTTAAGCCACAAAAAGGCGATGAGCGTGCGTATCAAGTCTATAGCACTGCCCGCGTCTCGGTCGAAGCGGGTGGGCGTACCGAAACGGTGAACACCACATCCCATCAATTACTGCGTTATAAGGTGCTCGAGACGGGTAAAAATAGCCGCTTCGAAGTGCGCGTCGATTATATGAAAATGCAAGATGGCCAAGGGAGTGGCGTGAGCAGCGGCGAACGGGCTGAGCGAAATCCCGAAATGCATGCCATTTTCTCTCAGGGCTTTGAATTTTCATTAAATTTAGACGATGGCAGCGTTAAAGAATTTAGCGCATTAAATAAACCCGCCTGGCAAGCCATGCTGGCAGAGCGCGGCCTTGAGCTTGAGCAGGAACTTAAAAAGCTCTTTAGCTCATCGGTTTTTATTAATTCGATCCCCGCTGAAGTGGGGGCTGTGGTGATGCTTCCGGCCTATCAAGGCCATGCTAATTCAAAGCTTACCGTGTTAAAGGTCACTGACACCCATGTTCTAGCTCAAGTGGAAAGCGAAGGTGAGCAAGCCAAAATATATGGCCAACTGATGCTTGAGCGCGACCGCGGGTGGCTTGTGCAGATGGGGCTAGTGGCTGAGGTGCCCTTTGAGCGTTACGGCTTTAAGGGAACGATGCGCAGTAATGTGATTATGGTGCCTAAGGAGCGTGAGCTGGGCGATCTGTCGCAGCGAGTGGCTTTTGATTACGATTTCCCACCGGGCGAGTATGAAAAACAGCCAGAATTATCATTAGAAGAGGCCAATAAACCCTTAACCCAAGAGGCGGTTTTTGCCTACGATGCGGGTTACTTTGACTTTATTGATGACCAACTCAGCCTTACCTATCAGCATGATTTTTCAGGTTTAAAAGCATCGGGAGAGTTTCGTTTAACCGATATTACGGCGCACAGTGCCGATGGCAGCGTTTTACCGCTACAACTCAGTAAAATTTATCGCTTTAATTTCGCTGAAAAGGATGGTTTTTATAAATCCGTAGAGCAACATTTACTCGTCGGTTGGAATGAACCCTCAGAGCTGCTATCCCAAGTTGTTGAGTTTCGTGCTAAGGCCCACTATCAGGGTGCTAAGCTGGTTAAACTGGCATTAACACCCGATCCAAACAAAACGGTGTCTTTGCAGTATAAAGATTTACAGCTGGAATTTGCCCCCATCCCCGATAAGCCTTTTTCGTATGTGCTGACATCACGCGATCCAACCCATAAATCTTGGTTAGCGGGTCGATTTGACGGTGCCGAAGGTGCCATGATGAAGTACCAATCACCGTCGGTAGAAGGGCCTGCTTGGTTAACCGCAGCCGAACGGAATATGTTGGGGTTAGCTGCATCGATGCAATTTGAACCCACTACCTTCTTTAGTTTTCCGGCCGAGCCACAGGCGCTAACCATCTATGTGAATACACCGGATGAGAGTAGCGAGCTGACTAAAAATGTTCGTTTTATTCCGATGATGGATTATATGAAGAACGTCGCTTATCCCCCAGTGGATCAGCGCACGCTTTACCGTGATGATATGTATGCGCGCTACAATGAAGCGCCGCAAGAGACATTAGCTGCGGCTCCCGCCTTACTCGAACCCCAAATGGTGGCTAAGTATGGCATAAGCCTACAGTTAAGCGCCGAGCAAGCCGCCGTGTGTTCGTTAACTGTTGTGGATGCGCCCCAAGTTGACGGCCACAGCTTGCAATGGACGCAGATCAAATCCGAAAACAGTATGGCGGAACATCTTGATAGGACTGTTCTATATCAACTCACCAGTGCCGATGGGATCCGTCGTAATTTTTACGATATTAAAGTCAGCAGTGCCTTGAGCTGTAGCGGTACACCCGAATGGCAATCCCTTGCGTATCAACCTAAGCAAGGTTGGTTGATTGATACCACTCAATTGCCAGAACTCGATACCGCGCAAACCGTGGGCGAGGTGATGCGTCGTTATCGTTTTTTAAATGCGCAGAACATTCCTCTCGCGCCTTTTATGCCAGGGGATCGCGACTATTTTTATCAACGGCCGTTACAGCAAGTGCTTCATCAAGACCGTTGGTTTGAGCTGCAAGGGCGAGTGCAGGCGATTGAATACCTGAAGGTTAGTGGTGAGCCCGTCAATAAACAGTGGGTTACTACATTCCCTGCCTTGCCTTAAGGAACTGATATGAGAGCCTTATTACTATTATCTGCACTATTTCTGTCATGTAATGTGCTGGCTGATCGCATCTTACTCGACGAACAATGGCAGCCTAGCGAGGTGCCTAGTGAAGCAATTTACTACCAGAAACAGCTAGCGACCGAGCAAGAGGGCGCGTGGCCAGTCGCGCTTTTTTATGTAGAGACAGATAAACCCGTTTTTAAAGGGACAGTCAACGGCCCCAATTTAGCGGAGAGTGCTATTGTCGGTGATTTCGAATTTTATCACCCCAATGGTCAACTCTCTCGCAAGGGACGTAGCGATGCACAAGGGCGTTATCAGGGAACGCATCTGTATTACTGGGAAGATGGAACACGCTCGGGTGAGTACCAATATCTGAATGGCAGGCTCCATGGTGAGCAAAAACGTTATCACACCAATGGCCAATTACGCGACCATCAATATTATGCGAATGGTGTGGAGTCCGGATTAGCGCAAAGTTATTTCGACAATGGCCAGCTGCAAACACGGGTAACCTATGGCGCTAAGGGGATGGAAGGCTTATATGAAAGCTTCCACAGCAATGGTCAGCCAGAGCAAACCGTGAATATGGTGGCGGGGAAAAGAGAAGGCGAGCGCCTGTATTGGACAAAAGAAGGCTGGTTATTCACTAAAGAGTTTTATCTTAAGGGGAAATTACATGGTGAAGTGTTGGTTTATCATGCTCCTGATGTGCCTCGAGAGATTAAACATTATCAGCATGATAAGCAGGTGGGTATCCAACAACGATTTGATCAGCAAGGGCGATTAACGCAGCAGCAGAAATACGACACTCATGGCCGTGAAATTCAGGATATAACCTATGCGAGTGCGGGCCATGTGACCTCCCAAATAGACACCCAATATCTCGCTAAAGGCCATATTACCAACGAGCAGCGGTTCGATGAGAGTGGAAAGTTAACTTATCAATATCAGCGCGATACCGTAAAAGATTGGAGTCTGCGTCAGCGTTTTAATGCGGCGGGTTCGCTGCTTGAACGAGAAGAGCGAGTTAAGGGGAGCTACGAAGGGGTATATGTTGACGCAGGCTGGAATAGCTCTATCAGGCGGATAAATTACCGTAAAGGCAAAATGCACGGCGCATATCGTGAAGATAACGCTGAAAATGGCAGTTTTGTCACTGGGCAATATCAATCGGATGTAAAGGTCGGAAAGTGGGTGAGCCAAAATCCCGATTCGACGCGTATCGAACAGTTTAATTCGCAAGGGCAGCTCAACGGCGAACAGAGCGATATCGCCGCCGACGGCACGGTAATGTATCGAGCGTTTTATAAAAACGATAAGTTGCATGGCGCTTTTGTACAGCGAGGCTTCGATAAACAACTGCAAGCCCAAGGCCAGTATGTTAACGGCCAGCGTGAAGGTAAATGGTTAGTACAAGACGAGAGCAGTTACAGTGAGGTGAAGTTATGGCACGGCCAATACCAAGCGGGGCACGAAGTGGGCCCGTGGCGAGCCATGTCCGCTAACGGCCACTTATTGGGGACGATGCAGTACGATAACAAGGGCCTTTTGCAAGGGAAAAGCTACAGCTTCAATGAAGACGGCAGCCTACTGCGAAGCGAAGAGTATGTCGATAACCAGTTACACGGCAAGTTGGTTTACTACTTCAACGGCGAAGCCTCATCCGAATACCATTATCAAAATGGTGTCGATGTGGGCCAATAATGTAGGTACTCGCTCAGCTCTAAACTGGCCGAGCCCATTTTTAGGGGCCGCAGTCAGTTTGGATTTGAGCTACACTCTTTCTGCCTAAACCGCCTTCCAATCGAAATATCTCTCTTGAGTAGTCCCATGTGCGGCTATGTGACCACATCTAAATCAATGCGTGTTTAATTCCAATAATGAGGAATTGAACCCGTGTCCATAAAAAACCACACAGACAAAACACTGCTCAAGCACAGTAAGGTACATAGACCTGCGCAATAGAGAAACTAAGCCACGAAATCCGCACTCTTCCTCACCCTCCTGCGCGGTTTGCATCTTAATTTTTTTTCAGTTTTGGTTTATTGCAGTTCATAGGCGCAACCAGCGCCATTCCTAGGGCTTTTAGAAGATCAAAGATCTGAAATGATCGCGGTTTATTTCACTGTTTTACAGTTCTATACAGCGCGTTTAAACGTGCGCGGGAAAACTTAACTATTGATTTAATTAGTTATTGCGTGGATTTCGTGAGGTTTTTGAATTGGCTGTGAAAAATAATAAAAAGATCTAGTTAAGTAAAATCAACACCTTAGCTAGATCAAAAAATGAAATGAATTTTAGCAGGCTTAAGTGTTAAAGCGGCAGCAGGGAACGACAAAAAACCAAATCAGAAATATCTCGCTGTCGCCATTTTGCCGCCACTCAAAAGAAAAAAGGACTTAGCATTTCTGCTAAGTCCTTGTTTTATTTGGTGGGGCGGCGTCATCTGAATTTCGCTTTTAAGTTATTGATAAATAAGGTTATAATATCTAATTGGGTTTTGTTCATGTACCCTGCTGTGTACCCATAAATTATTCTATCCCTGAATTTTTTTCCTCAAGTTAGATTTTCTTGTTATCCGAATCTGCTTTGCTTCATTTTTAGCCTGACAGAATAGCCTTTTCTCAATTTGCTGTCGGATAGACGTCCTTAGTGGTTAAAGTGTCTTGTTGGACACAATTGAATGAACAGAGCATCCATAGGAAAGCAATCTGTATTAACCTTGGGCGGCAGAGTAAATAATGAGCAAGTTGTTTAAGTTAAAGGAATGGTTAACGCTGGATGAAGTGGTAAAGCATATTGCAAATGTTCTTGGAGAACCAATTACATTAGCAGATATTTATAGACTAGCGCTTGACGGGAATTTAAAGCTGTCCGCTTATTTTGTGAACGGCGTGTATGCTAAAAAGACGAGATTTGTTAAAACTGAGAATTTGAAATATAGAAAGGTTGTGCCAGTTGGATTGCCAAACTTTCCTGAATGTCAATGCATTTCCGTTCCAATTAACGGCAGTATACCAATATCAAAAAATTACTGGGTTGAACAAACAGAACCCGAGGTTATTTTGATGAGAGGTGTGTGGGATTTGGCGATGAAAGGCGCTGAAAGAGCCGACATATCGAACAGATATCAGCAAGAAGTCTCAGGTCTTTCAGTCAAAATACCTATCGCAGTTGGGCACTATGTGGAGCTGGGGGATACCGCGTATCAGTTGCATGTTAAAGAAAAAAACTTAGCTGAAAGTGAATATGATGCCACTTCTGAAGTGTCTGCTATTGATGAGGTAGATGAGCAAACTGATGAACTAAGGCTGAGGAGATCAAGAAGGTTACCATCGTTTTACCCCGCAACTAATTTAGATGAGCTTGATGCTGTTTTGGTTGTTAGGACGGCTGAAGTGACAAGGTTTATTCAATCGCTAGAGGATGAGTCAACATCTAAACCATTGAATAATATAGAGAGGAATACACTCTTGGTTCTAATCGGTGCGTTGTGTAAAGAAGCTAACGTGGATTGGAATCAAAGAGGCATCAGTGCATCATTGGTTGCGATGACAGACTTGATTGGTGCGCCAGTAACTGACGATACTGTCCGTAAAGTGTTAAAGCAAATAGGCCCAGCAATCGACGCTCGAAGCTGATAACGAAAAACCGAATTCGGAATCGTAAAACCGAATTCGGTTTTTGAAAGCATCAATTCTAATAACCTTTTCGTCGTTCTATAAACGACTAAAAGGTTTTTTTATGTCCAATAAAATCATGCGATTACCTGAGGTTAAGAGCCGAACAGGTCTATCTCGTAGCAGTATCTATTTACGTATTTCTAAAGGGGAATTCCCTGCAAGCATCTCATTAGGTGACCGTGCAGTTGGTTGGCTTGAAGCAGATATTGAGCAGTGGCTTGATGAGCGCATTGCTGCATCTAAGGCGGCTAACAATGGGTAGTCGTAATAATCCTAATCGCATCAAAATTCACCGCTTCTATACCGTTATTGAAATTAGTGAAACATTGGGGGTTCATCCAAAAACCGTACGTAATTGGATTCATGCTGGCCTGCCTGTTGTGGATGAAAAACGTCCTCTTTTAATACATGGGGTTGACTTGAAAATTCATTTAAAAAGGAGGCGTAAAGCAGACATGTTCAAGTGTGAAGCAAACGAAATGTACTGTTTTAAATGCAAGCAACCAAAAATGCCTGATATCAAATCTCTTGAGTTTATCGCTAAGCCTGCGGGAATGGCTCAAATGACGGGGTATTGCCATGAGTGCGGATGCCAAGCTAATAAGTACGTTTCTTGGCGTAATGTGAACCAAATTTGGATTGAACTGGGAGGGAAATTACCGATAGCTGAAAAACACTTAATCCTGAGAGGAAATGCTCTCTTAAATTGTCCTTTCGCTAAGGAATTTGATGATGAAAAAAAGTAGTACGAATAATGCGCGAATTCTTCATGATTACATCAAGTATTTGAGAGATGCAAAACGCCAAGATGACTCGACAATTGATGGCGCTATGAAGTCCATTAATCGCTTTGAAGAATGTACGAATTATCTTGATTTCAGCAAGTTTAAGGCAAAGCATGCCATTGAGTTTAAAAAGCAACTTCTTGCTCAAAAATCAAAGGTGACTGGTGATAGATTAAGTAAGGCTACCGTGCATACTGCAACTCGCCATTTGAAGATGTTTTTTCAATATTTAGTTACTCAAAAAGGCTATCGAGCAAAAATTAACTACAGCGATATTGAATATTTTAACTTGTCTGAAAAAGATACTCGCATTGCTTATGCTAAGCGTAAGAAAAATATAGCGAAGCTTGAACAGCTCATTCAACTCTTAGAGATTATGCCATGCTCAACATCGATGGAAATACGAGATAGAGCATTAATAGCCTTTATTCTCTTAACTGGTGCAAGAGATGGTGCTGTTGCTTCAGTAAAAATTAAACATGTTGATATTGCAGAGCAATGCTTTTATCAGGATGCAAGGGAGGTAAATACAAAGTTTAGTAAAACCTTTGCCACTTACTTTTTTCCTGTGGGAGAGTTGCCATCGAAGATATTGACTGAATGGATTGAGTATTTGATTAACGAGCTTGGATATGAGCAAGGTGATCCACTTTTTCCAAAAACTAAGCTGGCACACAACAAAAACCAACAATTTGAAGCTGTTGATTTACTTAAAGAGCATTGGAGTACAGCAGGCCCAATCCGAAAAATATTTAAACAAGCCTTCAAGGCTGCGGGTATGCCTTATTTTAACCCTCATAGCTTCCGTAACACGTTAGTTAGGCTTGGTGAAAATCTGTGCCGAACACCAGAAGAGTTTAAAGCATGGAGCCAAAATCTAGGACATGAAAGTGTGCTGACCACTTTTTATAGTTATGGCGATGTGCCTGATTATAAACAAGCCGAGTTATTGCGTAAGTTAGCGCTGCCTGCTGAAAATACTTCACCAGATATGGAAGAGCAATTTAAGCAATTTATGAAGTTTCAACAAATGATGGCGAAGAACTAAAACCGTCAAATTAACCTGATTATCTGGTATCAATAAACATTCGTATATTGATACCAGACTTTCCAATTTAATATGGGTATCATAAAGATAGGGTTTTGCTTTGATGATGCTTTATCTATATGATACCCCTATATTTGATACCTTCTATAAAGTGAATGATCTATGCGTACCTTTTCTTACTGCCGTGTATCAACAACAGAGCAAACCACCGAAAACCAAATCCTCGCTATTCGGCAAAAAGGGTATGAGGTGAGTGATTCTCGTGTTATCAGCGAAACGGTTTCAGGTTCTGTTGAAGCGATGAAGCGTGAAAAGTTTAAGATGCTTATCAACCACCAGATGGAAAGCGGAGATATGCTGGTGGTCTTAAAGCTAGACCGGTTAGGTCGAGACAACATTGACGTACAAAACACCATTAATCTGCTGACAGACAAAGGCATCAAGGTTGTTTGTCTGGATTTACCGGTGGCTGACCTCTCTAGTGCAGAGGGCAAGTTGATGCTGCAGATGTTTTCAGCTTTCGCAGAGTTTGAGCGAAACCGGATCAGAGAGCGCACGAAAGAAGGGCTCATGCGAGCACAAGCTCAAGGCAAGAAACTGGGCAGACCCAAAGCTTACGGGACCACCAGCGCAGTTCAGACCAAAAAGGCAGAAGGGTTATCACAGCGTAAAACAGCGGAAGTGCTCGGTTTGGGTATTGCAACCGTTAAAAGGCATTGGAATGAGTCTGCCTAGGGCTATCGCATATCTATGCTCAGCTCATTGCTCACTCCCCAATTTTCCCTTATTCTCTCATCATCAAACTTTTCTTCCAATTCAGATATTGCTAACACACTGAAATGACTGAACAAATTTTAACCTTGAAAGAGGTTGCCACTTATCTAAAGGTGGCTGAAAAAACGGCTTATAGACTTGCAAGCGAAGGCAAACTACCAGGCTTTAAGGTTGGCGGCTCTTGGCGCTTTAAAAAAGACGACTTAGAAAAGTGGATAGAGCACGCAAAGCGCAATTAGCGTCGAAGTGTTACATCCAAGATACAGAATTAATTAAGAATTTAAGGAATACCTATGCCAACGTTGGATTTTAAAGGTAAGCAGTTTGTATATTCACATCACCTGAGTGTGCCGTTTCGTGAACTAAAAGTGGTTGCGGATAAATCTTTACCACTGGAAGGCAAGTCAGCATCGCTGGATGACAACCTCATCATCCATGGCGATAACCTCGAAGCTCTTAAGGCCTTACTGCCAACTCATGCCGGTAAAGTAGACTGCATTTTTATCGATCCGCCGTACAACACTGGTAATGAAGGATGGTGTTACAACGACAACGTTCGCTCACCATTGATGCAGGAGTGGTTGAAAAAGTCAGCTAATCCTGTTGATAAAGAAGACTTGGAACGTCATGACAAATGGCTTTGCATGATGTGGCCGAGACTTATGTTGTTGAAAGAACTGCTGTCAAACGATGGAAGTATTTGGTTAACGTTGGATGACAATGAAGTTAATAGCGCAAAGTTATTGATGGATGAAGTCTTTGGTGATGATAAGTTTGTTGGTTTATTTGTTGTCGTCAATAACTTAAAAGGACGAAATGATAAAGAGCATATAGCGATCACGCATGAGTATATTTTAGTCTACTCAGGAGATGAATTTGTCTCGAAAGGTTTGGATCTGACAGAAGAACAGCTAAAAGACTTCACGTTAAAAGATGAAAGTGGTTGTCTTTATTCATTACGTGATCTTCGTAAGAGAGGGAGTGAAGACAGAAGAGAAGATCGGCCTAAAATGTTCTATCCGATTTTTTGGAATAAAAGTGCTAATACTTTGTCTCTTGAAAGGTCATCAAACAATGACATTGAAATATTGCCAATGAGAGGAGATGGAACTCATGGGCGTTGGCGATGGGGAAAGGCGCGAGCATTTCAAAACTTAAAGAATTTGGAAGCTAGAGAATCTAGTAAAGGACGGTTTGATGTGTCCTACAGGGTTTATCTAGATGAGACTGATGGGAAAAAATCAAAATCGTTTTGGCAGGGAACTGAATTTGCCACCGATTTAGGAACAACGTTACTTAAAAATATTTTTGCAGGGCAAAACCCACTTGGTCACGCTCCCAAAACTTTAGCGCATGTTCAGCGCTGTATTGAATTGTCTATTGGTAGAGAAGGCATCGTACTCGATTCATTTGCTGGCTCTGGAACTACCGCTCATGCAGTTCTTGAAGCTAATAAAAAAGACAATGGCAGCCGTAAGTTTATCTTAGTCGAGTGTGAAGACTACGCCGATACATTAACTGCTGAACGTGTTCGTCGTGTTATTAACGGTTACCCCTTTAAAGGCAACCAGAAGCAAGAACTGCTTTCTGAAAAAATCACGTGGTCGGTCTTTGAGAAAAAACACGCTGAGTTGCTTGAAAAAATAGCCAAAGTTGAAGAAAAACACAGCAAGGATTTTGACAAAATCAAGAAAGAGCTCAAAGACGGTGTACTTACTGTAACTGGTGAGCGTAAAGTGGATGATTTTGCGCCAGGCATTGGTGGTAGTTTCACTTATTGTACTTTGGGTGAACCGATTCAAATTGAAAGTTTACTTACTGGCGAAGCGATGCCATCGTTCGACGCGCTCGCACGTTATGTGTTTTATACCGCAACTGGGCAGTCATTAGAAACTGTTGCTAAAGCTTCTGCCGATGGTTTTATCGGTGAAACAGACTTATTCCGTATTCATTTGTTCTATCGCCCAGATAGTGAATGGCTGCGTTCAAATGAAGCGGCATTAAACGCGGATAAAGTAGTGGCGATTGCTAACAACAATGCTACGAAGAAGCGCACCATTGTCTTTGCTGTCGCGAAATTTATGAGTCAGAAGGACTTAACTGAAAAACGCATTGAGTTTTGCCAGTTGCCTTACGCTATCCATCGCATTATGGGGGCGTAACATGGAGTTAAAAGACTACCAAAATGGTGTGCTGGATAAACTGGACTATTACCTGAAAAAGCTGGCCGACACCAAGGAAGAGGCGGAAGACTTTGTTGCTTTTCAGAAAATGAAAGGCAAAGAGGCTCGCTTAACCGATTACGCCAAAGATACGTGGGAAGCTCTGGTACAGGAGCGCCGTATTGACCTACTTAAAGACAAAAGCGGTCACTTGGTGCCTGCTCCTTATGTCACAAGATTTGACGGCTTAGAGAGGCCAATCCCTAACGTGTGCCTGAAAGTACCGACAGGTGGTGGTAAAACCTTACTTGGTGTTGCTGCGGTTGAGCGCCTGCAAACGGATTTGTTTACGCAACAGACAGGTATGGTGCTCTGGGTAGTGCCGTCGGATGCCATTTACAAACAAACCTGGAAACAGTTGGCAAATCGTGAGCATCCGTATCGTCAAATGTTAGAGCGAGCTTCGGGTGGGCGCGTCAAAATGCTTGAAAAGAACGATGCCTTTACCAAGCGAGATACCGACGAAAACCTGTGCGTTATGCTGTTGATGCTGCAATCCAGTGCGCGCCAATCCAAAGAAACCCTGCGCATGTTCCGCGATAGCGGGCGATTTACTACCTTCTTCCCGATTGAAGATGACACCATAGCCAATGAAGCGCTCTTGAGCAGTATTCGCAATTTAGATTGCAACGATCTTTCCGATTACGGTTGGCAAGAAGGCATAATCCCAGGCTCAGTGTCAGTCAAACAAAGCTTAGGCAATGTGTTACGCATGGTTCGCCCAGTGATTATTGTGGATGAGGGGCATAAAGCCTATAGCGAAACCGCAAGAGAAACCCTGTGTGGCTTTAACCCTAAGTTTATTCTTGAGCTCTCGGCCACGCCTAACGCTAACGGTAAGCATCACTCAAATGTGTTGGTGAATGTGTCAGGGCAAGCGTTGAAAGATGAACAAATGATTAAGTTGCCCATCAACTTAATCAACGAAGACAAAAGTGACTGGAAGCATAGCTTGTCGCTTGCGCACGCTAAATTGGCAGAGCTTGAACAGGATGCCGGGCTGCTACAAAACGAAACCGGTCGCTATATTCGGCCCATTATGCTGATCCGTGTTGAGCGCACAGGTAAAGACCAACGAGATTCAGCCTTTGTACATGCGGAAGACGCCCGTGAGTATTTGATGGAAAAACTGGGCGTGAATGAAAATGAAATTCGCCTGAAAACGTCTGATAAAGACGAGTTGGGTGATGATGATTTGCTCAGCGAAATGTGCCCCGTTAAATACATCATCACAAAGGATGCGCTGCGTGAAGGTTGGGATTGCCCCTTTGCTTATGTGTTAACCGTGTTGTCTAAAATGACCGCAAAAACGGCAATCACCCAAATGATTGGCCGGGTACTACGTCAACCACATGCGCGATTGACGCAAAAACCAAGTTTAGATGAGTGTTATGTCTACACCTTTGATCAGGATGTGATGGAAGCCGTCGCCGGTGTTAAGCAAGGTTTAGAAGAAGAAGGAATGGGTGATGTGGCGAATCAGGTTAAAGCCTCAGAAGCCAATAAGCCCGCCGCAGTGGCAAGCAAAGAAACCTTATTGCGTAGAGAGCGTTTTCGTAACCTACCTAAAATATTCTTGCCTCGGGTTTTACATCGCGATGCTGGGTACAAAGACGGCTTCCGCTTGTTTGACTATGAACGTGATGTGTTGGGTGACCTAGATTGGGAGTCGCTGTCTTATTTGAATGCAGGGAATTTCCAGTTAGTGGACGATAAGTTAAAGCGCACGATTGCCCGTATCGACTACAAAATGTCTAAGGATAACCAAGGCGAATTGGACTTGGCCGATCCGGTTCACGAAAATATCGAGTTTGACCCCAATGCAGGCCTGGATATCTCGTTTATGGTAAGGCAGCTCACCGATGTTATTCCAAACCCATGGCAAGCCATGCGGGTATTAACGCACACGTTAGACATCTTGCGTGGTAATGGCGTTTCTGAGGAGGCTTTGTTTAATAACCGCCTTGAGCTACTCAAAGAGATGAAACGCGACATTAAACAACAGGTCGCGCAATTATCGGAGCAAATCTTCAGATCTAAGTTGGACAAGGGTGATATTTCCCTGCGCCTACTAGCTTCAGATAACGAAAAGCTAAATTGGGAACTGGCGCAAACCTTAGAGGTTAATGTCAGTGAGCATGATCAGGTGCTTCGCCGCAAGGATAGTTCTGAACTCGAAAAAAGCCTGTTCGAAAAGGTCTATCAAAATGGGCTGAACAATTTAGAGCGCGACACAGCCTGGTATTTGGATAAGCAAGAGTCTGTGTATTGGTGGCATCGTATTGCAGTGAATCAACGCGAGTACAGCCTGCAAGGCTGGCAAAAGCAAAAGGTTTACCCTGACTTGTTGGTGTGCGTCGAAAAGCCAAACTCTGGTAGTTACCGCTTCTCTGTACTGGAAACCAAGGGTGAGCATTTAAAAGGAAACGATGACACTGAGTACAAGCGCCGATTGTTTGAGCTGTTTACTGAGCACGTCAAGACGGCAGTAGATGCTGGCGAACTTAAGTTGGAAGCAGCGTCGGGTGGTATGTCGTTCAGAATGCTGATGGAAGACAGTTGGTCACAGGAAATCGTGCCTGAGCTCGTGACTAACTAATACATGTTAACAGGGAGGCCATGCTTTTGGTGGCCTCTCCTGTTGACTAATTATTATTCAGCCGCAACTTTCAACGTTTTAGTTCTTGTTAATGCCGAACCGCCTCTTGCTGCTTCCTCAATGTGACCGCTCCACCAGCTCATCATCGGCCGACGACGTTCTAAGTAATCGGTGCGGTTATAAGCGCTACGAACCTGATTTTCTTCAACGTGTGATAGTGCTGCTTCAACTAAATCTCTATCGAAACCTTGTTCATTCAATGTAGTGCTGGCTAGTGAACGTAGACCGTGACTAACTAATCGTCCCGCAAAACCCATGCGTTTTAGTGCCATATTTGCGGTTTGGCTATTACATGGCTTAGTTGGTTCACGATCGGAGGGGAAAACGTACTCACGATGACCGCTAATAGGCTTGATTAAATCCAATAGCACCAGCATCTGCTCTGTTAATGGGATACGGTGTTCGCGCTTTTTCTTCATACGTTCAGCTGGGATTGTCCAAACTCTGCTATCCAAGTCAATTTCATCCCATCTAGCACCAGCGGCTTCACTAGGGCGAGTCATTGTATGAAGCTGCCACTCGATCAAACATCGTGTCGTCAACTTAATGCTTGCGTAGGAAAGTGAGCGCATTAGTTCAGGGAGTTCGGCGGGGGCAAGGGAAGCCATATTCTCTTTTTTAGGCTTTTTGAATGCAGCCTTAATATTTGCTAATGGGTTAGCCTTAATCAATCCACAATTGGTGGCAAAGTTCATGACTTCATTCAAACGTTGCGATAGACGTTTGACTGTTTCAAGGCTGCCTTTAGCTTCAATTGGTCTTAGAAGCTCTATGACAAATGGAGCCGTTATATCTTTTACGGGCGTGTTAGATAGGCTAGGAAAAATGTGAAGCTCCAAAGAGCGCCAAGTATCGACTGCATGGTCTGCCGATACCGAGTCTTTTTTCATATCAAACCATTCTTTAGCTACGTTATAAAAAGTATGCAGGTGGATTGCATCAACTTCTTGCTGACGCTCTTTTCGAGCATCTTGGGGATCGATATTTTGAGCGATTAATTCTCTTGCTTCTAGTGACAGCTTACGGGCATTTGCTAGCGATAGATCGGGATACTTGCCTAAGCTGAGATTTGCCCTCTTACGATTGGTGGGTTTGTAATAGTTCAGAATCCATTGTTTGGAGCCGTTTGGTTTAATTCTTAAGCGGAGTCCGTCACCGTCAAATAGGTTATATTCTTTATCCCTTGGCTTGGCTGTTTTGATTTCTTTATCTGTTAGGCGAGTAGTGATAATGGCCATTATGGGTACACCATGGTATCGAAGTAAAAGCAGTGTACCCTCATGTGTACCCAAAAATCAAAGCTGTAGTAGGACGTAAAAAGACGTTAATACATCGTAAGTCATTGATTTTACGTTGTTGAAGGCAATAAAAAAGACGTCCAGAGACGTCTTAGTTACTTAAATTGGTGGAGGCGGCGGGACTTGAACCCGCGTCCAGAAAACCTACATCCAAGGCGCTACATGCTTAGTCTTTCTATTGTTTAACCGTTTGAACTCCGAAAGACAGGATCTCACACGGTGAGTCCGGTACTGTTTCGCGGTTCACCCCCGGACAGGGTTCCCTCGCTAGCACGATGTGAGATGACCATCAAATCCACTGCCCATGTGCGAAACGTGTGGTAGATGGCTAGCGGCATTAAGCGGCTAGAGCGTAGTTATCGTCGTTTGCAACTATAACTTTGCGGCTTTTAACGAGGCCAACCGCCCCTCGGCATGCTCCCAGGGTTTCGTGAATCCTGTCGAATCCAGAATCGCCCCCAAGAAAGTTGATTGTAACTCGTAGCGTGGCGATAACCTAGTATCATTTGCTGCAAGTTCAATCGTTTGTTCATTATCCGCGCGTTTTTTCCTTTTTCATTACGCGGGCTTTTTCCACTTCCCACTCGCGTGCTTTGGTATCTTCACGCTTGTCGTGGTCTTTTTTACCTTTACCTAGGCCGATTTCTACTTTGACCCAAGCCCCTTTACGCCAGTACATGGAGATAGGGATAATCGAGTAGCCTTGGCGCTCAACAAGACCAGCTAATTTATCTAACTCTTTACGACTTAAGAGCAATTTCTTCAGTCGAATCGGGTCGCACACCACATGGGTCGATGCGGTATTAAGCGGAATAATGGTACAGCCGTGCATAAAGGCTTCGCCATTTTTTAAGAAGACGTAGCAGTCCGATAGGTTTACTTTACCCATGCGGATAGACTTCACTTCCCATCCCATGAGGGAAATGCCAGCTTCCATTTTTTCTTCGAAACGGTATTCGAAGGTTGCGCGCTTATTGCGTGCGATCGTCGCAGGCGCGGCTTTTTTTGAGTTTTTCTTTACCATAGTGGCGCCATTATACGCACGGTGAATCAATTTGAAATGGATATAAGGGTTTATTTGAGCTATTTCAAGCCCTCATCAATTTATTGCTGTTTTTTTATGCGGTTTTGCTTAGTCATCATAGGGATATGTGAGGGGTGCGTTTTTTAAGTATCGTGGTAGAATCCAAACCAATTTTGTTAGCTTCCCTAGAGAGTAGGGCGCGCGGAGTTCGCTTGAGACAGCGTGTTTACTTAGATTGAGAGTGCCAAGCCCTATGCCGCAAATTTCTCGAAGTGTGTTAGTTCGTTTTAGTGCGATGCAAATGTATGATTTAGTCAATGATGTTGAGTCGTACAAAGAGTTTTTACCCGGTTGTGTTGGCGGTAAAGTGCTTGAGTTTGATGGTAAAACCATGGTGGCCTCGGTCGATGTGAGTAAGGCGGGTATCCGTAAGACCTTCACTACGCGCAATCAGGTGGTGCCGGGAAAGAGTATCGAGTTAAGACTTGAAAATGGGCCTTTTAAACACTTATTCGGTCAGTGGCGTTTTACCGAGTTGACGGAAGATGCCTGTAAGGTGGAGTTTGACTTAAATTTCGAGTTTTCCAGCTCATTGGTCGATATGGCTTTTGGTAAAGTGTTTAATGATCTTATGGTGTCTATGGTGACGGCATTTACCAGCCGCGCTAAGGTAATTTACAGTGACAAATGAAGCAGATAAGTTCGTCGTCGATGTTATTTACGCGCTGCCGACTCAGCAAAAGGTGATTTCGGTTAGCGTATTGCCCGGCACGAGCGCGATTGACATAGTGCGTCAGAGCAATATGGTGAGTTTTTTCCCTGAGATTGATTTAGAAACAGTAAAGCTTGGGGTGTTTAGCAATGTGGTTAAGCATGACCAAGTGATTTTACCGGGACAGCGAGTGGAGATTTATCGCCCGCTGATTGCCGATCCTAAGGATGTGCGCCGTCGCCGTGCCGATAAGGCCAAAGATGAAGGTCGTGCCAATAAAGTGACCGGTGGACGGGTGTCTTAATCTGTCTGCAATACCAGCACACAAAAAAAGCGCCATTGGCGCTTTTTGTTTTTAAGGCAGTGTAAAACCAGTGTGCTTACTTGATTGGTTTTTGAACTTGCGCTTCTGTTTGATTTTCTTTCACTAATGGCTTTTCATCTGGACGCTGTGCTGGCACAAGCGGGGCAGACTCAGCAGTGTTGGTCATAGGTAACTTACTCTGCTCAAGCGGCGTATTAAACTCTGGGCTTAATTCATAATCGCCCTTCACTAAGCTTAATTTGTTACCAGTAAAGTGCAGGATCAGTTCTTTGTGGGTAATGCTCGCATCACGGCCACTCTTATAGTGGTACACATAATACCAAGTGTCATCGGCAAAGCTGTCACGCAATACTGGGCGACCAAGAATGTATTCGGCCTGCTCTTTGGTCATGTCGATACGCAACTTTTCAACCTGTTGCGGCTCCATGTAGTTGCCTTGCGGAATATCGGGCTTATAGATCAGCCAATCAAACACGCTACAGGCACTGAGCGAAACTGAGAGCGCAATGGCGCTCAGCAGGGTAAGACTTTGCTTTTTATTGATCATTGTATGCGCTACTTCTGAAAATCTGGCGGCCATCATACCCAAGCACTCCCCCTTATGACAAGGGTAATTGGGCGTTGCGGCGCTTATCGTTGCAATTGTGTGAGTTTTCGACCTAAGCGGCGGGTTTTAGTTCGCTGTGAGTGAAGATTTTTATGCTGGCTATTGAGTCTAAAGGAGTTAAACCGCGATAAATTACGTTGAAAAACCGTAAAGTTAAGCAAAGCCGAGAGGGTGATGTAGCAATGTTGTAAAAACGCGGGTAAAGTTGTTAAAACGTTTTACTTTGATGGTGTTAGCATTTTTTCGCTATTTTAGGGAGTAGCATGGAATTTAGCGATCACTATTAAGTTTACGACTTCAATTTATTTAGTAATAAGCCCGCGGTAGAGCATTTTAGGAGAGGCTATTGGGATCACTCGTTTGTGTGGGTACGGGGTTACAGCTCGCGGGGCAGATTAGCGTATTAAGCCGCAGCTATATTGAACATGCCGATATTGTATTTTCACTCTTACCCGACGGTTTCTCGCAGCGTTGGTTGACGAAGCTCAACTCCAATGTCATCAATTTGCAGCAGTTTTATGCGCAAAATGGAGAAGTTAAAAATCGTCGATACACCTACGAGCAAATGGTCAATGCCATTCTAGATGCGGTGAGAGCGGGTAAAAAAACCGTGTGTGCACTCTATGGTCATCCGGGCGTGTTTGCCTGTGTATCCCATATGGCGATAACTCGCGCCAAGGCCGAAGGGTTTTCGGCCAAGATGGAGCCGGGGATTTCGGCTGAAGCTTGCCTGTGGGCCGACTTAGGAATTGATCCTGGCAACTCAGGGCATCAAAGCTTTGAAGCCAGCCAGTTTATGTTTTTCAACCATGTGCCGGATCCCACCACTCACTTATTACTCTGGCAAATCGCGATAGCGGGCGAACATACCCTAACCCAATTTCATACCTCTAGTGATAGGTTGCAGATCCTCGTGGAGCAGTTGAATCAATGGTATCCCCTCGACCATGAGGTGGTCATATACGAAGCGGCCAATTTGCCAATTCAAGCCCCGCGTATCGAGCGTTTACCCTTAGCGAATTTACCCCAAGCACACTTAACACCGATTAGTACGTTGTTAATTCCGCCAGCAAAAAAGCTGGAGTACAACTATGCTATTTTGGCTAAGTTAGGGATCAGTCCCGAAGATTTGGGCTAAATTGAAGTGTGATATTGAGTCATTATTAACTATAAGGAAAAAACATGTCTGCATTATCGGATTTTTTTACCCAGTTAGGCCAAGATGCGCAGTTAATGGAAGACTATAAGCAGGATCCCGAGGCGGTGATGCGTGCCCATGGATTAACTGATGAAGAAATTAACGCTGTAATGACAGGGGATATGGAAAAGCTCAAAACGTTAAGTGGCGACCAAGACTTTCAAGCCTTCTTATTAGTGAATCATGGTAATAATTAACTTATCTTGAAACGGTTACGTTGTGCCCTATTAGCCATCTTTGCTTTGTGTTCGACAGCGTTGATGGCTAACTCTCTCGATTTTGATCAGGCACTCAATGAGCTTGATGTATTACTGCAATCTGATTTTAGCGCCGCACAGAAAAAACTGGCCGAATATGAGACCGCATTTAGCGGATTAACCCCAACACAAAAAGGCAGACTAAGAATTGACAGAGCCATTAGTTATATTTTTGTCAGTGAATATGCCAAAGCGTTAGACGATCTGCGTCAGGCCGAAACCTTAATCACAAGTCCTGAATTATTAGCGTCGATTTATAGTTATCAAGCCACGGTCTATATAGGGATGCGCGACTATGACAAAGCCTTGTCGGCTGTTGCCAAAGCATTAGCCTTAGTGGTGAATATCGATGATGTTACGATTAAACGTCACTCCTATCTAAGAATTGCCAATATTTATTCTGAAATGGACGCTTATAGCGATATGGGCCTCTATGCCAATAAAGTGTTACAACTTGCTCAGGAAACCGATGTCCGCGATATTTGTCATGCCAAATTGTTGCGGGCTATTTACTTGCTCGGAGTGAAAAGTCCCGATGCCTTGGACGCCTTCGAAGATAGCCGTCAATATTGTGATGCGAAGCAATTTCCCCTTTTAGCAACGATGTCGATGAAAGGCAAAGGGATGGTTTTGCAGGAGCGGGGTGACAATTTAGGCGCGAGAGCGATTTTGCTATTAGCGTTAAAAGGGTATGAAGCTTTTCAATTTCAATTAGAAATCAGCCATGTGCATGCACTTCTTGCCGAGAATTACTTTGCAACGGGTGAGCCGGTGCAAGCCAAAAGTCACGCTGTTAAAGTGCTCACGTTTCCCGATGATAATAGTTATATCGAACATAAGCATATTGCCTACAGAGTGTTTGCCGAGTTGATGGCCTCGGATAAACAATTTGAACAAGCCTATGAATACTCCAGAAAAGAGCAGCATTATAATCAACTGATTTTTGACCAATCTAAGATGAAAACCCTTGCTTATCAAGCGGCTAAGTTTAATGCCGATGAGCAGGCGCGTGAAATCAACTTGCTGAATAAAGAGCGTGAACTTTACATCGCTCAGCAAACGGTAAAAGAACGTGAGTACACTAATATGCTGATGTTTATCACGATATTAGTTGGCGGGCTGTTTTTCCTCGCGATTTTGTTAGTCGTGGGCAATTTGCAAAAACGGCGTTTTATGCGTATGGCCAGAATGGATGCATTGACGGGCGTGCTTAACCGTGGTGCTGGGCAAGATCTGGGGGAAAATCTGTTTGTGCAAGCCGCTGCCCGAGGGGGCGATTTTTGCGTGATTTTATTCGACTTAGACTATTTTAAACGGATTAATGATTCCTACGGCCATGGTACGGGTGACTGGGCGCTGAAAAAAGTCGTTGAGGCGTTAAAACCCCATGTGCGCAATGGCGATGTATTTGCTCGGATTGGCGGTGAAGAATTTGCGTTGTTCTTGCCATACGCCAATGAATCTAAGGGGATGGAAGTTGCCGAACAATGCCGAAGCCGAATTGAAGCCATTGATACGCATCTCTCAGGGCATAAATTTACTATCACCGCGAGCTTTGGGGTCAGCGGTATGACAAAAGAAGACTTAAGCCTGGATCCTCTGCTACACCGTGCCGATATGGCACTGTATGCTGCAAAATCGAATGGTCGTAACAGTGTATTTTGTTATGAGGACGCTTTAGCCTCCGATAAACGCGCCACCAATATTACCAGCCAGTTGGCAAGGCAGTAGGATACGAGTTGTATTGTCTGTGTAACTGACTGTTTAGGTTAATGTAACGCGGTTTTCTTCTTTCGCTTTTTCGCTTATTTCTTGCGTTTGCTCGATGATTTTTAGGTCAATTTTTCACACTTTTTCCTGCCTAACTAGAGTATGATTGCCAGCGGTAGCCGAAGCTTTTTTCGCTTAAGGTCATACCCCTATTTTTGCCTTTCGCTAACGTTGTGGAGCCCTAATGGAAGAGTCGAGTCTGCTCACTTCTGTACTGTTATTTTTATTGGCCGCGGTGATTTTTGTGCCCTTGGGCAAACGTTTTGGCGCAGGACCGATTCTGTCTTATCTGGCTGCTGGGGGGATTTTAGGGCCTGGCGGTATGGCGCTGGTGTCTGATCCCGCTGCCGTGCTGCATTTTGCCGAGCTGGGTGTGGTATTGATGCTGTTTGTCCTCGGGCTTGAACTCAATCCGAGCAAGTTATGGGAGCTGCGCAGCGCCATCTTTGGTCTTGGCAGTGGTCAGTTACTCCTTTCTTGGGCGGCCATTGGCGGTTTAGCTTGGGGATTTGGCTTATCCATTGAGGCAGCATTAGTGGTTGGCGCGGCGTTATCCTTGTCATCGACGGCTTTTGCGGTGCAGTTGATGAGCGAACATCGATTGCTGACCACTCCGCTTGGCCGCGATGCTTTTGGGGTGTTGTTGATGCAAGATCTCGCAGTGATCCCCATGTTGCTATTAACCGCTTACCTTGCGCCTAATTCGGCCCAGATTGAGCACCATGCGGTGCCTTGGTATTGGACCTGTGTGGCATTAGTGGGCTTTGTGTTGGTAGGCAAATATCTGTTGCCGCGGTTACTTAAACTCGTTGCCAGTAGCGGGGTTCGTGAGGTGTTAACCGCCTTTGCATTATTGCTGGTGATGGGCAGCGCCGAATTGATGGAGTGGCTGGGGCTATCGGCGGGTATGGGGGCGTTTTTAGCCGGAATTATGCTGGCGAACTCCAGCTACCGACATCAGCTCGAAACCGATATCGAACCTTTTAAGGGCTTACTGCTTGGGCTGTTTTTTATGGCGGTGGGCATGAGTATGGATCTCAAGCTGTTTTTAACCGATCCCTTACTTATCCTCGCGATTTTGCTGGGCATGCTGCTGATTAAGACCACAGTGCTGATGCTCCTTGGCCGTTTACGGCACCATACATGGCGCCCGAGTATTGCCCTAGGTCTTATCTTGGCTGAGGGCGGTGAGTTTGCCTTTGTGCTGCTGTCGCAGGCGCAATTATCCAGCATAGTGGATGATAAAATCGCCCAAATCTTAGTGCTCGCCATTGGTTTATCCATGGCAGTCACACCGATGATTTTCACACTATTTAGAGCCACTAAACCTAAGGTGGTGGATACGCGCTCGCCCGATACCATTAATGTGACTGAATCTGAGGTGGTGATCGCCGGATTTGGGCGAGTAGGGCAGATCACTGGGCGGATTTTAGCGTCATCGGGCATTCCGTTTGTGGCCTTAGATAAGGATGCCAGCCATGTGGATGTGATCCGCAAATACGGCGGTGAGGTCTATTTTGGCGATGCCAGACGTTTAGATATGTTGATGTCGGCGGGGATTGCGCGCTCGCGCCTGTTGCTGCTGGCCGTTGATAATGTTGAGGATTCGATTGAAATTGCCCAGCAGGTGAAAACCCATTTCCCCCATATCAATATTGTCGCTCGGGCACGTGACCGTAACCACGCGTATCGATTAATGAGCCTTGGGGTGACCGATGTGTTCCGTGAAACCTTTGGTTCTGCTTTGTCTGCCAGTGAGAAGATTTTGCAGGGCTTAGGCTTATCACAGGTACAAGCCAATGAAAGGGTGAAGATTTTTGCCGAGCACGATAAAAAGCTGGTGATCGCTAGTGCTGCCCATCAGCATGATTTAGCCAAGCTGATTGATTTATCCACTAAGGGGAAAGCCGAGTTGGAGTCGCTGATGCGTGGTGACCGGGAAAACGTCAGTTAAGTCTGCCAACTATAACAAACAAGAGAGCCGATGGGCTCTCTTGTTGTTTATGGACTTAAGAAAACATCTTAGAAACTGTAGCTATATTGCAGTTTCACATTACGCTCTTCGCCTGGCATGCCACCGAGGAACATCGCCTTGCTGTAATAGTCTTTATTGAATAGGTTGTTGATATTCAATTGTAACTTCCAAGAGTCGGTGGCGTAGCTGATGGCAGAATCCACTAAGGTGTAGCTCGGTACATAACCATCTGGGATGCCAAATGAGCTTGAGTGTGTGCTTCTATCATCCACATACTTGGCGCCTAAACTCAGCTCAATAGGGCTTGTTAAGGCAAACCAGTCTGCACCATAGGTTACCCAAGCACTGGCGGTCACATAGGGCACACCTTTTTGACGGCTGTCGTAGTTGGCTTTGTCATTCGGGTTTTGTTTATCCCTAGCGTCTTGATACATGCCGTTAAGGTTGATGCGCCAGTTATCGTTTAAGTGGGCATTGAGATCCAACTCGACCCCTTGGGTATCTTCGCTGCCATCGTAAAAGTACACCGGCACCTCGGCACCTGACACACCAGCGTTATAGTCTGGGTTGTTGTAAGGCACATTAGTGCGTGAGCTTTTAAAGAACACCAGCGATGCTAGCATCTGATCGTCAAAGGCTTTAAAGCGCATGCCGAGATCGTTACTAACGGATTCTGAGTCTTCGCGGTCGGTATTTTCCCCAGTGATAGAACCTAAGATGCTATAGGCGGTGCGGCCCTTTGAGTGATTGACGAAAAATGATAAATCATCAATGGGCATATAGGTTAAGCCCAAGTTATAGGTGACACCGTTATCTTTGCTATCTTCCTCAGGAGTGGGGCTCGCTTGACTCGCGCTGTAGCGCTCATCCAAACCTAAGTGCTCATAGCTCTGTTTGATTTCGTTAAAGGCCACGCCAACACGGGTGGTAAAGCCATAACCTAAATAACCCACATGCTGCACGCCTAGACCCCAAGCGCTGACTTTTTTGTTGTAGTTGGCGGTTTTGAGTGGATCGTAGTCAGCAAATTTACCCGTTCCCCAATTTGGATTGCGGATATCGTAAATGTACGGTAGTGAACCACGGTAAATCACTTCGCCTTGTTTGTTTTTAATGACTTGATCCGCATCGTAAATCGAGAATTGCTCGAGGCGAATGTTGCGATCTTCGTAGTTAGCGTTCACCAGTAATTCGTTGTCGATATTGCCGATTTTGAAGTCGTAACGTAGATCGGCAAAATACTGCCATGAGGTTTCTTCGGCATCGAGCTGGCGGTATTCCTGACGTCTGGCGGCAAAGGGATAGAGCACGCCATTTTCAACCAGTGGCGCGCGGGGATCTTCGTTAATCACATCAGTCGGTACGCCGCCAACCTTGATTTTGCGCTTCCAATACACATAGTTGTAAGCCCCTGTTTGACGGGCAAAACCTGTAGTGTAGTCGCGATATTGTAACTGCTGGTTGAGGAACAGATTATCGGTAAAGTAGATATTGTGGGTTAGCTTGAACCTTAATTCTTCACCTTCATTATCTTTTGCCATGGGAGAAATTAATCCCGCGTCACCGAAGGAGTAGGGAGTTAAACCATCACCACTGGCGAGTGACGCCGCTAATTGCTGACGCTGCTCGTCGGTCAGTTGGATGCCTAGACCCTTTGGATCGTTTATCAAATCTTGCCAAGTGACTTCGCCCGCGGTTTTGCCGCCGACAGAATCGGCATTGTAGATACGGATTGGATGGCCGATGGAGTCAACGGCAATGGCGTCTTTGATATACGCGCCGGATAGCATCAGATCTTGGCTATCACTTAATACCCATTTGAGGGAGCCGAACACTTCATCACGGTCGGCGCCTAAATCACGGTAGCCTTCACTGCGGGCGGTTTTGGCGACTAAGCGGTACGCAAGATCATCTGCGATCCCACCCGTGCTATCGATGGCGAGCGAGTAGGTATCCCACTGGTCAACTTCTGTGGTGATTTTGTGTTTGGATTCAAATTGCGGTTTCTTTTCAATCAGGTTGATCACGCCGCCCGCGCTGCCCATGCCATAGAGTCCAGTCGCAGGCCCTTTTAAAACCTCCACGGATTCCACATTGGTTAGGGAGCGAGTGGGGTTAAAGGTATTGCCAAGGCCGGCACCGCCATACATGCCGTCATAGGTGTAGTTTGCGCCGAGGCCGCGAATCACTAAGTTATCCCCAATGCCGTAGTTATTGCCTGCTTGAGTCACCCCGCTGATATTGCGAATTAAGTCCTGCAGATTATCGACTCCTTGGCTGTTAATCAGCTCCTGGTCAACGATAACAACCGCCGCAGGGGTTTCCATTAAGGACATATCTGACTTAGTCGCAAGTCCTGAGTTTTTCACCACAGAGTTTTGTCTGCCATATACCGTTATACGCTCGACGTTTTCATCGCGAGCTGAAGGTGTGTCATCGGCGTAGGCTGTGTGTGGTAAAGCACTGAGGCAGGCGAGTGCAATAAGCGATAAGCGAAATACAGGCTGTAAAACTGGCATTGAAAGTCCCCCAATCAGAAAGGTCGCGAATGATAATGATTTTCATCTAGATTGCAACCCCTTGTTTGGCCCTTAAAAGACCATGAAGCTTGGCTATCTTTACATATGAAATACGGTTAACTGCGTTGGGGATAAAGACCTTCACTATTACTTGCTGCCCTCATTTGAAGCAATGCTGGGTCAGATTTCTAATTTGTTTCATTTTTTTTATAAAAAAGTGATTTATTTTTTGGGTTAACCATATCGACTCGGGTTTTTGATCGAGAAACATAACCCGTGATCCCTGTCACTCTCCGCTTACCCGCTCGACTGTTTACGTAAACGTAATAGTTAAACGAGTGTTTAAACTTGCGTCATGTTTAAATTTTGTTAACTCATTGTTTTTATTGATTTTAGTGACTTTCCTTAAGGTGGAGTTCAAAACGCGCACTGCTTTCTACTTAGGTCGAATAGGCTAAAAATGCTGTATAGTTAAATTTTCAATTGGTAATTAAATTACGTATAAAATTACATTGCACTTGTAGTGGTAAAGTTGTCTGACAAATTTCACGATAAGAAAAATCTTATTTAGCTAATAATTTTAAAATTGTTTTTTATCAGCTATTTAGCGTGCATTTTGCGTCTTGGTCAGACCAATTCTGAGAGGTTTTTTGGTCAAATTTTTTAGCGGTTATGGCACTTTTGGATAGTTGCAAATACAAATGTTTGTCTGTAAGTTTTGGTTCTAAACGAACATTTGAATGTTTTGTGGTGAATGTTTGTACATGTTACTCATGTCTTTGCTGGTAACGGGTCGTAAACGAGCAAAAGGTTAGCCTCTTGGGAGGGCGAGAAGATGACGGAACACACTTTAAGTGAACAGCAATTGAATTCGACACAGAATAAGGCCACTGCGAATGGCACTCTGGCCTTAGTGGGAAATACCATCCCGGGGCAGGAGGTGATTTTTACCGAAGGCGCGCTGGCGTTGCTTGAGTCACTTTGCCGTGAATTTGCGACAGAAGTGCCCACATTACTCGCCAAACGTAAAGATAGACAGGCGCGTATCGATAAAGGGGCTTTGCCTGACTTTTTACCCGAGACTCGCGCAATTCGTGACGGGGCATGGAAGATCCGTGGTATTCCGAATGACTTACTCGATCGCCGTGTCGAAATTACCGGTCCCGTCGAACGTAAGATGGTGATCAATGCGCTTAATGCAAATGCCAAAGTGTTTATGGCGGATTTTGAAGACTCCTTAGCACCGAGCTGGCAGAAAGTCGTGGAAGGTCAGATTAACCTACGTGATGCCGTGCGCGGTGAGATTGAGTACACAGCGCCTGAAACCGGTAAACACTACAAGTTAGGCCAAAATCCTGCGGTATTAATTTGCCGTGTGCGTGGCCTGCACTTAAAAGAGAAGCACGTTGAATTTAACCAGCAGTCCATTCCCGGCGCGTTATTCGACTTTGCGATGTTCTTCTACCATAACTATCGCCAATTGCTGGCGAAGGGCAGTGGTCCTTACTTCTATATTCCTAAACTTGAGAGCCATATTGAAGCGCGTTGGTGGGCAAAAGTGTTTGCTTTTGTTGAAGAAAGATTTTGCCTTCAGCCTGGGACAATCAAATGTACCTGTTTGATTGAGACCTTACCCGCGGTGTTTGAAATGGACGAAATTCTCTATGAATTACGCTCAAACATTGTCGCGCTGAACTGTGGTCGTTGGGACTATATCTTCAGCTATATCAAAACATTAAAGCGTCATAGCGACCGTGTATTACCGGATCGCCAAGCGGTGACCATGGATACGCCTTTCTTAAGCGCCTATTCAAGACTGCTGATCAAAACCTGCCATAAACGTGGCGCACTGGCGATGGGCGGCATGGCGGCCTTTATTCCAGCGAAGGATCCCGCTCAAAACGAAACCGTGTTGCAACGGGTACGTAAGGACAAAGAGCTTGAGGCTCGCAATGGTCACGATGGGACTTGGGTCGCTCACCCAGGTCTTGCGGACACGGCAATGGGGATCTTTAACGAATACATAGGCCAAGATCATCAAAATCAATTGCATATCACCCGTGATGTGGATGCACCGATCCTTGCCGCAGAGTTATTAAAACCCTGTGATGGTGAGCGAACTGAGCAAGGGATGCGCCTGAATATTCGCATCGCTCTGCAATACCTTGAGGCGTGGATCAGTGGCAACGGTTGTGTGCCGATTTACGGATTAATGGAAGATGCGGCAACGGCGGAAATCTCCCGCGCCTCGATTTGGCAATGGATCCAACATGGCAAGTCACTCTCAAACGGCAAACCCGTCACTAAACAATTGTTTAAGGACATGCTGGTGGAAGAGTTAGCAAATGTGAAAAAAGAAGTGGGCGGTGACAGATTCACCCACGGCAAATTTACCCAAGCGGCTGTATTGCTTGAGGATATTACCACTTCGGATGAATTGGTCGATTTCTTAACCTTACCCGGTTACGAGATGCTAACGGCTTAATGATTAGCGTTTTAATGCTGTAACACTGAATGCGTTTACATGGAATGCGTTATGGCGGCCAAGCCGCCAATTAAACCAATGGGCAGGGTGAGGCTGTGGGGCAGCTTCACTTGCTACAACATCACAGAGAAAGGAGTGACACTATGACTAAGGCAACACAGACTTCACGTCAGGCACAGATTGACGCGATCAAAAAAGATTGGGCTGAGAATCCACGTTGGAAAAACGTCCGTCGCCCATACACTGCAGAGGAAGTTGTGGCACTTCGTGGTTCTATCGTACCCGAAAACACCATTGCCAAACGCGGTGCCGCTAAACTGTGGGATTTAGTCAACGGTGGCGCAAAAAAAGGTTATGTGAACTCGTTAGGTGCACTGACTGGCGGCCAAGCGGTACAACAGGCTAAAGCCGGTATCGAAGCGATTTACCTGTCTGGTTGGCAAGTAGCGGCCGACGCGAACTTAGCGGGCACTATGTACCCAGACCAATCTTTATACCCAGCAAACTCAGTGCCTGCTGTCGTAGCCCGTATTAACAACTCCTTCCGCCGTGCTGACCAAATTCAGTGGAGCAATGGGGTTAATCCGGAAGAAGAAAACTTTGTCGATTACTTTCTGCCGATTATTGCCGATGCGGAAGCGGGTTTTGGTGGCGTACTGAATGCGTTCGAGTTGATGAAGTCGATGATCGATGCAGGCGCCGCCGGTGTGCACTTTGAAGACCAATTAGCCTCTGTGAAAAAGTGTGGCCATATGGGCGGTAAAGTATTAGTGCCGACCCAAGAAGCGGTACAAAAGTTAGTTGCGGCTCGCCTTGCAGCCGACGTGAGCGGTGTTGAAACCTTAGTTATCGCTCGTACCGATGCGAACGCGGCGGATTTATTGACCTCTGATTGCGACCCATACGATCGTGACTTCGTGACTGGCGAGCGCACCAGTGAAGGTTTCTACCGCGTAAAAGCGGGTCTGGACCAAGCAATTTCTCGCGGTCTAGCCTACGCACCGTATGCGGATTTAATTTGGTGTGAAACCGCTAAGCCTGACTTAGAAGAAGCACGCCGCTTTGCTGAGGCAATTCATGCTCAGTACCCAGACCAATTACTGGCCTATAACTGTTCACCTTCGTTCAACTGGAAGAAAAACTTGGACGATGCGACGATTGCGCGCTTCCAACAAGAGCTGTCGGACATGGGCTACAAGTACCAGTTCATCACTTTAGCGGGTATTCATAACATGTGGTACAACATGTTTGACCTGGCTTACGACTACGCTCGTGGTGAAGGTATGAAGCATTATGTTGAGAAAGTTCAAGAAGTTGAGTTTGCAGCAGCGAAGAAAGGCTACACCTTCGTCGCGCATCAACAGGAAGTGGGCACAGGTTACTTCGACCAAGTTACCACAGTGATCCAAGGCGGTCAGTCTTCTGTGACTGCACTGACAGGCTCGACCGAAGAAGAGCAGTTTTAAGCGAAGTCTGTTGTATCGCGAATAGGTTCTACCCGTAAGATGTTGTACCCGTAAACCCTGTGTTTAGCTGCATTGCAGCTGTTGTCCCCCGTGCAGTTCGCCTACATGTGCTGCACGGGTTTTTAAGTCAAACCTTGTGACTTAACTTCCTACCCAGTCAATACATTGCTTGCCTGAGCTTGGCGACTCTCTGAGTCGCTATTTTTTTATCTAATTGATTATTCTGGTGCAGCTCTGACTCGAGTTGGTGCAATTTTTTAACCGTTTTACAATAACTTAATTCTATCTCATTGTTATTCAATGGCTATTTATCTTGGCCTAAATAATGCTGTGAATTGGCTGTAAAACTTGGTATTCACAGTGAGGTCACCGTCATGAAATATTACAGTCGTCGTTTAGTCAAACCTGAACATTTAAATCCTGCAAATACCCTATTTGGCGGCCAGTTATTGAGTTGGATTGACGAGGAGGCAGCCATCTTTGCTGCGTGCCAGATGAAGAGCTCCAGCCATGTGACTAAGCTGATTTCTGAAATCAATTTTATGACGCCGGCGCGGCAGGGGGATGTGTTGGAATTTGGTTTGGAGCTTGTCAGCCTTGGCCACAGTTCCATTACGGTCAGTTGCCAAGTGCGTAATAAGATGACCCAAGCGCCTGTGGTTAGTATCGATAAGATGGTGTTTGTGAACGTGAATGCCCAGGGATTACCCGTGCCCCATGGTATTCGTGCCAATGCGGCCTAAGGATTGAGCCCCGATAAAGCAGAGTGACGCATGGGCGTCACTCTGAATCTTCAGTCAGTTCTTCTTTGACCGATTTCACCGCATCCCGTGAGGCATGACCAATGGCTTTGGTGGTGTCGCGGGTGGCGTGACCAATCTCTTTCGTCACATCTTTAGTGGTGGTGCCAATGGCGCGACCCGCATCCTTTAAATCGGCGCAGGCAGTGGTGGCCAGTAGCAGTGGTAGTATTAACAGCATCGCTTTTTTCATTGTACTCATCCTGATAACGCACGTTTGTTAGGCAAGATACCAAATACTGCTGTACCGCGCCTTAATAATCTGAAAATCCAATCATCTGAGCTCCAATCTTTGTTAGATTAGGGATAATGCATCAGTTTGCTTGAGTGAAGATGAAATGTCTTCATCCAAGTTAACGGGGTGTGGTTCAGTGGCGGATGAGTGACGGTTTAGAATGAATTGATTAGCAAGGTCAGTAAAACAAAATGCCAGAGTATTAACTCTGGCATTGTTGCTATTTCACTTAGCGATTAAGCGCTTATGTGACAGTCACTCCCAAGCAAAACATTATGAGGCTTGGTCGAGTTTCGCTAAACGTTGCTGATAGTCGTCGATTAGGTGCTGCATGATTTCTTCGGGGGCAGCATCGTCGCAGCAGGTATCGAGGAAGATCTTAAAGGTGACTAACGCGTGCCCATCATTTTTCAGCCTATCGCTCTGCATCGAAAAGTAGGCTTCTTCATTGTCGGCTTTGCGGACGACAAACTTATTGGTTTCGAAGGATTTACTGCCTGAGAGTTCGTGCCATTTGGTGATACGGTTTAAGGCAATTTCACTGGATTGATTTAATTCGATGTGGTTTAACCAACTCACTGGATGTTCGGGATCTTTGTAATGCGGACATCTAACTGTGTAGTTATATACATGAGTAATTGCTGTCATAGCGTACCTACCTGTTGAGGATGTTGCTGCCATCATAGGCATCGTTTTTGAATTCGGTCAATCATTAATTGCGCTGATATCGTCCGAGTTAAATCACAGTTTTTACAAGTGTTTTTATATAAAAATGAGTCGGTTAATTCATTTCTATTCAGTGTTATTTAGCATGAGTTTTTAACGAATATCTATGTGCTATCTCTCAGTTTTGCACTCAAATTCGTTTTTGCTTAATTACTGCGCAATAAAGCAGCAAATAAGCGACAGGATCTACATGGTGCTGTGAGCCATTAAACAGTAGCAAATTATTAGGGAGGTGTAGGGACGGGCGCTAAAAGGGACAGAGGCCCATTCCTTAGAATGGGCCTCTGAGCTGGCTTCATCTTTTGCAGGGAAAAAGCGAACTGGAGCCAGTCTAGCGGATTTGTAACAGCATGTAACCCACCAAGATCACGTTTTTACGCTATTGGGACGATTTTTCGATCTATGGGATCCCAACTGCCGAAGATTAAGGCGCTACGGCGGTTTTTTACATTATGGCGTAGTGCAAAATTGGCTGGTTCAGCCCAAAAGAAAGGCCCAAACAAGCTCCCTTGTTTGGGCCGATTCTCATGTCGTTAGCTTGCGCTAGCCGAACAACATCCTGTCAATTGGCGCGCGACAGACGGCGTTAATGCGAATGCTCTATAACGCGGGTTTATAACGCGTTAGTGAAGATTTGGCAGATCTCTTCATGGGTTGCCTGTTTAGGGTTAGTGAAACCACAGGCATCCTTTAAGGCGTTTTCGGCCAACGTTGGAATATCTTCCGCTTTAACCCCGAGTAATGTCAGGTTTTCTGGAATGTTTACCGCAACGGATAGGGCCTTAATCGCGGTGATTGCCGCCGCAGCACCTTGTTCATCCGTCATATTGGCCACATCGACACCCATCGCCTTGGCAATATCTTTTAAGCGATCTGGTACCACTTTAGCGTTGTATTCTTGCACATGGGGTAATAACAGGGCGTTACACACACCGTGGGGCAGATCGTAGAAACCGCCTAATTGGTGCGCCATCGCATGCACATAACCTAAGCTGGCGTTGTTAAAGGCCATACCCGCTAAGAATTGCGCATAGGCCATTTGCTCACGGGCTTCAATGTCTTGGCCTTGTTTTACCGCATTCACTAAGTTGCCTTGGATAAGTTCAATGGCTTTAATGGCGCAGGCATCGGTAATAGGGTTCGCAGCGATAGACACATAGGCTTCAACCGCGTGGGTCAGCGCGTCCATACCTGTTGCAGCTGTGAGGCTAGCTGGTTTTTTCAGCATCAGCTCAGGGTCATTCACAGAGAGTAATGGGGTGGTATGTTTGTCGACAATCGCCATTTTGATATGGCGAGCTTCGTCAGTGATAATACAAAAACGGGTCATTTCACTGGCAGTGCCAGCAGTAGTGTTAATGGCCACTAATGGCAGTTGTGGCTTAGCAGATTGGTCTAACCCTTCATAGTCTTTGATGCTGCCGCCGTTGGTGGCAACTAGGGCAATACCCTTAGCGCAATCGTGGGGTGAGCCACCGCCTAATGAAATCACAAAATCACATTGGTTAGCTTTTAATAGCGCAAGACCCGCTTCGACGTTACCGACGGTTGGGTTAGGTTGTACGCCATCGAACACGGTTGAAGTAATGCCATTTTGACCGAGTTTTTCGGCCACTTCACCGACCAGACCAATCTTGACGAGAGGTTTATCCGTTACGATTAATGCGCGTTTAAAGCCTAAGGTTTTGATATCTCCGATAGCATCATCGACGGCGCCTTTGCCTAATACGTTGACGGAAGGGATAAAAAATTTAGCAGCCATAAGTCCACCTATTTGCTTGTAAATTAAATTTGTTTCTTTCTGGTGACCAAGCTACCAATTAAGGGGTATGCAAGATGTGATCTAGATCGGCTTAGGCAGTTTATTGAGGTGAAATTCCCACTAAAGTTGGAACTAGATAACTAAATAATGAACTTTTATGACAGGGATCAGGCTTGATATACGCTATGTTTTTTAAGGTTTTTTTCAGCTTTTACTTGTTTAGTTATCCTAGGACGAATGTGCGATAAAATTGCCCGCCGAGGTGAGTTGTGGCTGAGTTTCTGGTAAGGTGCGGCCGTTGGGTTGATGAGGAGCACGCGAAGCACGATGGAAAAATACGAACAACTGCTGATTTCACTGCGCAGGGTGATCCGCGCTATCGACATTCATTCCCGGCAACTCAATAAACATTCAGGCCTGACGGGGCCGCAGCTGATGGTAATGCAGAAAATTGCCCAACTCGGCGCTCCCTTAGCCAAGCAGGTGGCCGAAGAAATCACCCTCAGTCCAGCCACTGTGACGACAATTATTGATAGGCTCGAAGGGCGGGGATTAGTGATCCGCAAACGCAGCGAGTCCGATAAGCGCAAAGTGCATCTGCATTTAAGTGAGGCGGGGCGGGCGTTATTGCAAGAATCGCCTAAACCGCTTCAAGAGCACTTTATCAAGCAATATCAAAATCTTGAAGAGTGGGAACAGAGCCAGTTACTCTCATCGGTGGAGCGGATTGCCGCCATGATGGACGCCGATAAAATCGATGCGGCGCCTATGCTGTTAGTGGGTAAAATTCAAGGGGACGAATAATTCACTAATGCTAATTAATACCTAAAAAGCACTGAATATTCAGTGCTTTTCAGTTTTAGCTAGAGAGTTATCCTAGGCAGCGGGGCAGTTCGTTTCCATCACGCTATTGATCAAAATTTCATTCACAGGGGTGTCGTTAAAGCCGTCGCTGGTTTTGGTGGGCACAATGCTTATCTGATCGACCACATCCATTCCTTCAACGACTTTACCAAACACGGCATAACCATAGCTGCTCGCCGAAGCATCGAGCTGTGGATTATCTAACACATTGATAAAGAACTGTGATGTCGCTGAGTCTGGCACTGTGGTACGCGCCATAGCGATCGTGCCCCGTTTGTTACTGATGCCGACAGCGGCCTCGTTTTTAATCGGCGCGCTGGTCGGCTTGCTTTGTAATCCCGTGGTGAAACCGCCGCCTTGGATCACAAAGTTATTGATGGTTCTGTGGAATAAAGTGCCGTTATAGAATGACTTATCGACATATTGTTTAAAGTTCTTGCCCGTGATCGGCATATGGGTGAGGTCGATGGCTAAGGTCAAATCCCCCTTTGTGGTGCTCATTAAATAACAGACATCGGCGCTTAAGCTCGGTGGGGTTGGATCGGGAGTCGGGATCGTTGGTGTTAATTCATCGTCGCCACTGCCGCCGCAGGCGCCAAGGGCTAAACTCAAACTGCTGGCGAGTAAAAGTCCCGTGATGCTTTTCATATCAATTTCCTTATTTTTGTGTACTTCGCCGCGCCCCCATACCATCTTGGATGACGATGTAAGGTGATATGGTTAAATGTTGCAACTAAGTGTTATTTTTGTTTTGAGCGCGCATAGTGACAGAGTGACGAAGGAGAGTTCAAGGTGAAAAATGTAATTGATACAAAGTGTTGCAGTTAATCCCCCCTCTAATCCTTCCTGCTCTTGGGAGACATACAACCCAAGGAATTAATTTCGCCAATGCGCTCAAAGATAAGATGTTGTTTTGCCTGCGCCATTTAAGCGCGTTGCACCTTTTTTAACCGCACATTGCATCAAAGCAGTGCGTTAAATAGAACATTGCGCTAGCTAGGCGTTGGATTGTACAGGGAGGTACTTTATTCAAGATGCTGATTTATAAGTTTTCTTTGTTGTCACTTGGCTGACATAAATCTGTCTTCATGCTGTTATTTTGCGCTGGCATGGTTACTGCCTATCTAAGGCTATGGATGAGCAGTCGCGGGGGCGACAAATATGGGGCTGGAGAAGTTGCTGTATTTGCGGGGCGTGGGAGCAGACTTTACCGACTGCTTTGGCCAGTACATCCGCATTCCCGAGGCTGATAGGCAAGGGATTTTGACCTGTATGTTGCAGGAGAAAAATACTCAGGCCTGCGAGGCAAAGGATGAACCATTAACGAGTTTACCCAGTGGCGACGAGCTTGACGCTCAGGTGTATCAACTCGATGCACATCATTGGACACAAGTGTTGCCGGCGTTTCATTGGTGCTATGTCGACGAACCTTGGGTCTGTCTGTATTTACCTCAATCTTACCGTGGCGATCTGCTGCTCACCTTTACCTGTGAGCAAGGGGAGAGGGTTATCCTCGAGGTGCCGTTTTCGGCGCTAAAACCGATTGGGGATTATCGTATTCAGGCGCAGGAGTTGGCACAGTTTGGCAATAGCCCCTTTGCCGATGAATGCCAGTTTATTCAATACCGCCTCGACCTTTTAGGCCATGAATTTTATTGCCGGGATGCGGGCGATGCCGCTGAGCAAGATAGCAAGGCTGAGCCGCGCCGTTCATGGGAAAATGTCAGCGTCGCGCTAAACACATCTAACAATAAAGACAACTTAAGTGATCTATCTTGCTTGGGGCTGGGCTACCACACTCTGAGCGTCAGTTTGCTTGGGCTGGCAGATGATCATCAAGCTGTAGCATCGGCAAGCACCTCAGCAGCAAGCATTTCTGCCGCAAGTAAGGCGACTGAGTTCCATGGCACTTTTATGGTGGCACCGAGAACCGCCTATCAAGGGGTGATGAGCGCTGTGGCTCAAGGAAAGCGCCATAAACCTTGGGGCGTGAGTCTTCAGCTCTATAGTCTGCGCAGCGAAAGCCAATGGGGCATGGGCGACTTTGGCGATTTAGAGCAACTTATCGGGTTAGTGGCCGAATATGGCGCCGATTTCATTCAGCTTAATCCATTGCATGCCTTAGATATTGCCGCGCCGGAACATCCGAGTCCCTATAGTCCCTGCGATCGTCGAAGGCTGAATCCGATGTATATTCATTTACCTAGCGTGCCTGAATTTGAGCCATTAAAAACGGAGTTTGCGGCGAAGGAGTGGCAAGAAGCCATTGCCCTACTCAACGCAGAGAATTGGCTCGATTACCCCAAAGTGAGCGAGCTTAAGTACCGCGCCTTTGCACGTTTATACACTGTCTTTTGCGAACACCATTTACAGTCAAACACACTCAGGGCGCAGCGATTTGAGGATTTTGTGGCAGAGCAGGGCGCGCCGCTCAGGGAATTTGCCCAAGCCGAATCGCTACGCAGCCCACGGACCATAGCGCAGGATGAAGGCTTTTATTTATACCTGCAGTTTGTGGCTGAAGATCAACTGCAATTGTGCCAACTCAAAGCCAAAGAAGCGGGAATGGGCATTGGGCTTATTCGTGATTTGGCCGTGGGCGCCGCGTTGCAAGGCGTTGAGGTTCAAGCTAATTCGCAGCAGTTTTGCTTAAACGCCAGTATTGGCGCACCGCCAGATCCCTTCGCGCTGCAGGGACAAAACTGGGGACTTACGCCCCTCGATCCCGTCAAGCTAAAACAGCATCAATATCGCCATTTTATTGAGCTGACTCGCGCCAACATGACCCACTGCGGTGCGCTGCGAATCGACCATGTGATGGGGCTGCTGCGACTCTGGTGGTGGCCTCTGGATAAGCGCCTCGGCCATGGCGCCTATGTGTATTACCCGGTCGAAACTCTGTTGGCGATTCTCTGTCTTGAGAGTCAACGCGCCCGCTGCGTGGTGATTGGTGAAGATTTAGGCCTAGTGCCGCCCGATATTATTCATCGCCTGTATCAGGCGGGGGTTTACTCCAACGAGTTGTTCTACTTCTGCAAAGACCATCAAGGCTTTAAGCCGCCGAGCCACTATAAGTTCCAGAGTTTGATGATGCTGGCAAACCACGATGTGCCGACATTAGTCGCCTGGTGGACGGGCAGCGATTTGCACCTGAGGCGACAACTCGAACTATTCAATACCGACGAGCAATTAGGTGAGGCCTTAGCCGGACGTGAGCAGGAAAAACACCAGCTCGCGCAGTGCTTAATCTCCCAGGGCTTATTGCCGGAGACGGATATTCAACAGATTGATATTGAAGATTTATTAACGGCGTGGATGCCCTTTGGCGCCTCGGGCAACAGCGCACTTTACAGTGTGCAGTGGTGCGATCTGCTCGGGGACCGCCATGCGGTGAATATCCCTGGCACTTGGCTCGAGTACCCCAATTGGCAGCGGCGATTGCCCATCAGCCTAAGCGAAGCTGCAGCTAGGCCTGCGCTGGCTGAGCGTTTGCAACGCATTGCTGCGGCAAGACATTTGCCAGAAACGGCTGCGCATATAGATACCCTTTGACTAAAAATGGAAGCCAAATGATGACTCAAGCCCAGACTTACTTCTATGACGGTAGCGATGTCGCGCTGTTAAACGGTCAATATACGGATGTGTTTTCCCTGCTTGGTATGCACAGCATCAACGAGGGTAAGGCCTTGGTGGTGCGCTGTTTTTTACGCAACGCCCAAAAGGTTGATGTGATAAGTCTTAAGGATGGCCGTAAGGTAGCGAGCCTTGAGCGCGTCAATGAGGCGGGGCTGTTTGCGGGCACGCTTGGCAGACGGGTTAAGCCCTTTTTGTATGCGCTACGGGTGGTTTATCCCCTCTGCGAGCTGGATATTATCGATCCCTATCAGTTTGGCTCCCTCCTCGATAGTCAGGACTTATACCTCTTTGGCGAAGGAAGCTCTGAGCAGGCCTATCGCTTTTTAGGTGCGAACTGGCGCCAAGTCGATAGCGTCGAAGGCGTGCATTTTTGCGTATGGGCACCCAATGCTAAGCGGGTTTCTGTGGTGGGGGATTTTAACCACTGGGACGATACTCGCCATGTGATGCGCCAACATATGGCCAACGGCTTATGGGAGATTTTTCTGCCTGATGTTGCCGAAGGCACGCACTATAAATTTGATTTGGTTTATCAAAATGGCGAGCGCCACGCCAAATCCGACCCTATGGCGACCCAAATGGAATGTGCACCGCACAATGCCTCCATAGTGCCGAAAAAACACCAACATCCTTGGGCAGATACACAATGGATGCACAAACGGGCGACCACAGCTTGGCATCGCGCCGCTATGTCTATCTACGAAGTGCAGCTAGGCTCTTGGCGCCGAAAAGGTGAGTTTGGTGAGCAATATTTTGATTATCAAGACTTAATTGAGCAATTGATCCCCTATGTGAAGGAGCAAGGTTTTACCCATATCGAGTTGATGCCAGTCAGTGAGTATCCCTTCGACGGCTCTTGGGGGTATCAACCCGTTGGCCTGTACGCGCCGACCCATCGTTTTGGCGATGCCAATGGCTTAAAGGCCTTTATCGATGCCTGCCATCAGGCCGAGATTGGCGTGTTACTCGATTGGGTCGCGGCGCATTTCCCTAAGGATCCCCACGGCCTTGTGCGTTTCGATGGCACTTGTCTCTACGAACATGAAGACCCGCGCAAAGGCACGCACCCCGATTGGGATACGTTGATCTATAACTACGACCGCGGTGAGGTGCGAAGCTTTCTGCTCAGCAATGCCTGCTATTGGCTGCGGGAATTTCACCTCGATGGGCTAAGGCTCGATGCGGTGTCATCCATGTTGTACCTCGACTACAGCCGTGAACCTGGACAGTGGCTGCCCAATGCCTATGGCGGACGGGAGAATTTAGAGGCGATTCATTTTCTGCAAATGTTGAATCAACGTTTGTATCAAGCCTTCCCAGGCATTTGCATGATAGCTGAAGAGTCGACCGCCTTTGCGGGGGTGACTAAGCCGACGGATAGCGGCGGGCTGGGGTTTGGTTTTAAGTGGAATATGGGCTGGATGAACGACAGCCTAAGCTACTTAGGCCGCGATCCCATCTATCGCCAGTATCACCATAACCAGCTGACCTTTAGTTTGATGTATGCCTATTCGGAGCAATTTATGCTGTCGATAAGCCACGATGAAGTGGTGCACGGCAAGGGCTCTTTGTTGCATAAAATTCCCGGCGATGATTGGCAAAAATTTGCCACCCTCAAGGCCTATTACGGCTTTATGTGGGGGCATCCAGGCAAAAAACTGCTGTTTATGGGCAGTGAGTTCGCCCAGCGCGACGAATGGAACCATAACCATAGCCTCGATTGGCATTTGCTCGCCTTCGAGCCTCACCAAGGCGTGCAGCGCTGGCTTCGCGATCTGAATCAGCTTTATCGCCAATTCCCCGCCTTATCCGTGCTCGACTATGAGTCACAAGGTTTTCGCTGGCTCGATTGTGACAATGGCCGCGACAGTATTTTTAGCTTTGTTCGCTATGGCGAGGGCAGTGATGTGCCCTTAGTGTTTGTGGTGAATATGACGCCCACTCTGCACCAAGGATTTCGTATCGGCTTGCCCCAAGGCGGGGATTTCTGTGAGTACCTCAATAGCGACAGCCATCTCTATGGTGGCAGCAATCAGGGGAATGCGGGCAAGGTGATTGCCGAAGATTTACCTTGGCAGGGCATGGCATCGAGCGCGTTGATCACTGTGCCGCCCCTGGGGTGCTTAATCCTCGGGCCTGCGACGGATGCGCCAAGAGATACCAGCCTATGACGAATCCTGTGCCTGTAAATGCTGATGGCTCAACCGCCTATAACCTAAGCGCGGGACAGCCCTTCCCATTGGGGGCGACGGTCGATGATGGTGGGGTGAATTTCGCCCTGTTTTCAGCCCATGCCACTGGGGTGGAGTTATGTCTGTTTGATGCCCAAGGCGAGGTGGAAACTCAGCGCATCCCCTTGACAGAGCAGACCCAGCAGATCTGGCATTTGTATGTGCATGGGCTCAGTGCCGGCCAGCTTTATGGCTACCGTGTTTATGGTCCCTACGAGCCGCAATTAGGCCACAGATTTAATCCGCATAAGTTGCTGTTAGACCCCTACGCTCGCCAGCTCGTGGGACGCTATCACCACCATATCGCCAATTTTGGTTATGAGATTGATAATCCCAACGAGGACTTATCTTTCAGCACCTTAGATAACGCAGATTTTGTACCTAAGTGCAAAGTGGTCGATACTCGGCCCCTTTTTGATGCCGCTAAGGCCCATACTATTCGGCCGCTCTCAAGCAAGCGTGAGCCATTGCCACTTGAGCAGTGCATTATCTATGAGATGCACTTAAAGGGATTTACCGCGCTGCACCCTGAGATAGATGCGCCGCTGCGTGGCACCTTTGCCGGGCTGGCATCGAATGCCGCGATAGATTACTTAGTTAATCTCGGCGTAAATTGCGTCGAGTTACTGCCGGTTCAGGCATTTTTTTCCGAGCCCTTTCTACTTGAAAAACAGCTCTCTAACTATTGGGGTTATAACAGCGTAGGCTTTTTTGCGCCTGAGCCGAGTTATCTCTCGAGTGAAGATATTGGTGAGTTTCGCACTATGGTGGATGCGCTACACGGTGCGGGTATCGAAGTCATTCTCGATGTGGTCTATAACCACAGCGCCGAGGGCAGTCGCCTCGGGCCGACCTTTAGCTTTCGCGGTATCGACAATCTGAGCTATTACCGCCTGCATCCAAACGATAAACGCTTTTATATCAACGATACCGGTTGTGGTAATACCTTAAACCTCAACCATCCGCGCATGTTGCAGTTAGTGCTAGATTCCCTGCGTTACTGGGTCGAAGTGATGGGCGTCGATGGCTTTCGCTTCGATTTAGCCGCCTGTCTTGGCCGTGAAGCCTATGGATTTGATCCCGGAAGTGGTTTTTTTGATGCGCTGCTGCAAGACCCTGTGTTGTGCCGGGTGAAGCTGATTGCCGAGCCTTGGGATATTGGCCCGGGTGGGTATCAGTTGGGTAATTTCCCGGTGGCTTTTAGTGAGTGGAATGACAGATACCGCGACACCATGCGGCGTTTCTGGCGGGGCGATCACGGCATGTTGCCCGAGTTTGCGCGGCGATTTCATGGCTCGGGGGATTTCTTTGAGCATAGCGGCCGACCTCCTGCCGCCAGTATCAACTTTTTAACCAGTCACGATGGTTTTACCCTCAAAGATTTAGTGAGTTATTGCGAGCGGCACAATTGGGCTAACGGTGAAGAAAACCGTGATGGCCACCATGAGAACTTCAGTCATCACTATGGGGTCGAGGGCGACACTGATGACGCCACCATTCTCGCGCTGCGCGCCCGCCAGCAACGTAATCTATTGACCACATTATTCTTATCCCAAGGGGTGCCTATGTTACTCAGCGGAGATGAAACGGGCCGTACCCAAGGCGGGAATAATAACGCCTATTGCCAAGATAACCCCTTGAATTGGTTTGATTGGTCATCGGATGGCATGGATAGTTCATTGCTGAGTTTTACCTCGCAGTTGATTGCTTTACGCAAACGCTTCCCGCTCTTGTGTTCCAAACGTTTTATCCATGAGCAGCTAGTGGCCAATGCCTTCGATTGGTCGTCCGAGTCATCTTCAAGCCATGCTGTAAGCCCTGCCTCAACCCCAACGGGGGCGAGGTTGGATTGGTTTAGCCGCCAAGGTGAGCCGATGAGCAAAAGCCTGTGGAGCGAGTCCATGGGCCGCAGCCTCTGCGTGGTGTTATCGGGCAATTTAACCGCCACTCAACCACAGACTCAGGGTGACAACCTTCAAGCACTGCTGTTGATGGTGAATGCCGATGAGCATCCCTTAGCCTTTACCCTGCCGGTTTTTGACGGTTTAGGGCCGTGGCAATGCCTGCTGCATACCCAAACAGACCCCCAATTTTTAACTCCCACTGAGCCGCTGGATGCTCAGTCCTCACCGACGCGGTACTTGTTACAGGATCGCAGTCTTATGCTGTTTCATGCTGATTTTATAAGGAATTAACTATGAGTCATAACAGTGAGCTGAGCCCAAATACCAGCGGCGTTCCCCCAAAAAAACGTGCCACTAAGGCCGCGCCGAGTCAGCCAAAAGCGACACTCGACCCCTGCGAGCCCTGTGATGCCCTGCCCGCGACCTTTAATCGCCATGTGCGTTACGGTTTAAGCCGCGGCGAAGTGGCTCACGGTGAGTTATTTCAAGCGCTGGCACTCAGCGTTAAAGAACAAATGTTGGATGAGTGGCGTGAGACGCGGATAAAAGATAGCTGCTATGACAACAAGCAAGTGGCCTACTTATCGCTGGAGTTTCTCATGGGCAGGGCATTAGGTAATGCCTTGTTAAATTTAGATTTAGAGCAAGACAGCCGCGAGGCGCTTAGCCAATATTCCGTGTCTCTTGAGGAGCTTGAAGAGGCCGAACACGACGCAGGGTTAGGCAATGGTGGCCTTGGGCGACTCGCCGCGTGTTTTCTCGATAGCTGCGCCAGCATGGATTTATCCGTCACGGGTTATGGCATTCGTTACGAATACGGCATGTTCGCCCAGAAGATAGTCGATGGCTATCAGGTGGAGCGCCCAGATCGCTGGCTGCGGGAGGGCAACCCCTGGGAGGTACGCGTTCCGCACCATAATGTGACGGTAAAGTTCTTCGGTCACACCGAATCCTATGTCGATAAACAAGGGCGCAGACACATGATTTGGGTCGACACTCAAGATGTGCTCGCCGTGGCCTATGACATGCCCGTGCCCGGTTATCGCAATGGCCGGGTGAATAGCCTCAGACTCTGGAAAGCCGAAGCGACGGATGACTTTGATTTAGCAGAGTTTAACCAAGGGGATTACACAGAGGCGGTGGCGTGCAAGAACCTCGCTGAACAAATCACTATGGTGCTGTACCCCAACGATGCTAGCGAAAACGGTAAAGAGCTGCGGTTGCGTCAGCAGTACTTTTTGTCCTCCGCCAGCCTGCAGGCAATTTTAAAACGTTGGGTGCATCACCACGGTCATGACTTCAGCGATTTTGCCGCGAAAAATGTGATCCAACTGAATGACACTCACCCCAGCATTGCCGTCCCCGAATTAATGCGGCTGCTGGTGGATGAATATGGCCTCGAATGGGACGCCGCCTGGGCGATTACCAGCCAGACTATGGCCTATACCAATCACACATTGTTGCCCGAGGCGTTAGAGCGCTGGCCCGTGCGTATGATGGCGCTGATGTTGCCGCGAATTTTAGAAATCATCTATGAAATCAACGCCAGATACCTAGATTTAGTTGCCCACCACTGGCCGGGAGATGGCGCCAAACTGGCCAGCATGTCGATCATTCAAGATGGCCCCGATCCCCATGTGCGCATGGCGTACCTAGCCATAGTGGCGAGCTTTTCAGTAAACGGTGTGGCGGCGCTACATACCCAGTTATTAAAGTCGGGCCTGTTTAAGGATTTTTATAGCCTGTGGCCAGAGAAGTTTAACAATCGCACCAATGGCGTGACCCCAAGACGTTGGTTAGCCCACTGCAATCCCGCTCTCGCCAAACTGTTAACTAGCCATTTAGGCAAGGGCTGGGTGACGGATTTAAGCCAGTTGACGGCGCTCAATGCCTTAACCCAGGACGCTAGCTTTATTCAAAAGTGGCGTGAGGTGAAACAAGCCAACAAGGTGCAACTCGCCAAGATGATCGCCAAGGAATGTGGCGTCGAGTTTGACCCTGCAATGCTGTTTGATGTGCAGGTTAAACGGATCCACGAGTACAAGCGTCAGTTACTTAATATTCTGCATGTGATCCATCTCTACCATCAAATCCAGCAGGGGCACACAGAGCACCTAGTGCCACGCTGCGTGCTGATCGGTGGTAAGGCGGCGCCCGGTTATTTTATGGCGAAGCTCATCATCAAACTCGCCAGTAATGTCGCCCATATGGTCAATTGCGATCCTGTGGTGGCGCCTTATCTTCGCTTTGCGTTTCTGCCGAATTACAACGTCAGTGCCATGGAAAAAATCTGCCCCGGCACCGACGTCTCCGAACAAATCTCCACCGCGGGTAAGGAGGCCTCGGGTACGGGCAATATGAAGTTCATGATGAATGGCGCACTCACCATAGGCACCTTGGATGGCGCCAATATCGAGATGCTCGAAGAGGTGGGCGAGGATAACTTTTTCCTCTTTGGCCTCAACGCCGAGCAAGTGACCCAGATGCGCTGTGATTACCAACCGCAGCGGATTATCGCCGAGTCTCACGCCTTATCCGAAGTCATGGCCTTACTCAAGAGCGGCCATTTTAACCTGCTGGAACCGGGGATTTTCGATCCCATTATTGCCTCGATTGAAAGCGCGGATGATCAGTGGATGACGGCGGCGGATTTCGACAGTTATCGCCTCGCCCAAGAGGCTGTGGCTAAGGCCTATAAAGATCCGAAAAAGTGGACGCAAATGAGTATTCGCAACACGGCGGCCAGTGGTCGCTTCTCCAGTGATGTGACGATTGCTGGCTATAGAGATGATATTTGGAAACTGTAACGGAGAGGTTAATGAGCAAAGGAATGCGCTGTTGTATGCAATCCTGCGGCCTAAGGGCGGCAGGGAAGAGTCGTTGTGAAGCAATCGGCACTGATGTGCTATTTGGGGAGTAGAGCCTATGTCTAATGTACGTTATATCAGTAATTTAACTCGTGAAACCTATGCATTGATTCTGGCTGGTGGCCGAGGCTCGCGTTTACATGAACTCACTGACTGGCGCGCTAAACCCGCGCTGTATTTCGGTGGCAAGTTTAGGATCATCGATTTTCCGCTGTCGAATTGCATTAACTCGGGGATCCGCCGTGTTGGGGTGGTGACCCAATATAAGTCGCACTCGTTAATTCGCCACGTGATGCGTGGTTGGGGCCACTTTAAAAAGGAATTAGGTGAGTCGGTGGAAATTCTACCCGCCTCACAACGTTACTCTGAGAATTGGTATCAGGGCACGGCCGACGCGGTATTCCAAAATATCGACATCATCCGCCATGAGCTGCCTAAGTACGTGATGGTACTCTCGGGTGACCATGTTTATCGCATGGATTACGCTGGCTTACTCGCCGCCCATGCCGAATCCGGCGCCGATATGACAGTCTCCTGCCTCGAGGTGCCCGTGGCCGAAGCGGCGGGCGCATTTGGGGTGATGGAAGTCGATGACGAGATGCGCATCCTAGGATTTGAAGAAAAACCTAAGCATCCTAAACACTCCCCTGGCAACCCTGAGAAGTGCCTCGCCTCGATGGGCAACTATGTGTTTAACACTGAATTTTTGTTCGATCAGTTGAAGAAAGACGCGCAAAACGCCAATTCCGATCGCGATTTTGGCAAAGATATTATTCCCTCGATCATCGAAAAACATAAAGTGTTTGCCTATCCCTTTAAGAGCGCCTTCCCCAACGAGCAAGCCTACTGGCGCGATGTGGGCACCTTGGATTCCTTCTGGCAGGCCAATATGGAATTGCTATCGCCCACGCCCGCCTTAAACCTCTACGATGCCAAGTGGCCGATTTGGACCTATCAGGAGCAATTACCTCCCGCTAAGTTTGTGTTCGACGATGACGATAGACGCGGCATGGCGGTGGATTCGATTATATCCGGCGGCTGTATTATCTCGGGGGCGACCGTGCGCCGCAGTGTATTGTTTAACGAGGTGCGGGTTTGTTCCTACTCAGTGGTTGAGGATTCGGTTGTGCTGCCCGATGTGGTGGTGCTACGCCACTGTAAGATTAAAAACGCCATCATCGACAGGGGCTGCATCATCCCCGAAGGCACAGTGATTGGTTATAACCACGACCATGACAGGGCAAAGGGCTTTAGGGTGTCCGAGAAGGGCATCACCTTAGTCACCCGCGATATGTTAGGGCTGCCCGTGGGCTATGAGTAAGGCCAAGCCGGTAATTGGCTTGAATATTAACCCTGTTGGAGTATGAAGTTAGGTGAAACGCATATTAATGGTCGCGGCGGAAAATGGGGCGCTGAAAGGGGCGAAAGTCGGCGGGATGGCGGATGTGATCCGTGACTTGCCCCAAGCCCTCGCGGGTGTTGAGATCCAAGCCGATGTAATTATGCCAAGCTACGGATTTTTAACGAGCCTTGGGGCCAAACTTATCCATGAGTTTGAGGTGAGTTTTGCCGGGCGACTGGAGCCGATTAAGTTGTATTGGCTGGCGCACCCCAAGGTGCAGGGCGCCAATATTTATTTGCTTGAGCATGGGCTGTGGCAATCCAGTCCCGGGCAGATTTATAGCCAAGGCTCGAGTGACCGCCCCTTTGCCGATGATGCGACTAAGTTTGCGCTGTTGTGTGCAAGCGTAGCCAAAGCCTTAGTGGCGGGGCTTGTGCCTATGCCTCAGCTTTTACATCTGCACGACTGGCACACGGGATGTTTAGCCATGCTGCGGGCGCTGGCGCCCGAGTATCAAGCATTGCAAAGCATAGAATGTGTGTTTTCGATTCATAATCTTGCGCTGCAGGGGATAAGGCCGCTGAGCCATGATACCTCAAGCTTGGCGGCTTGGTTTCCTCACTTATTCGCCCAGTTGGATGAGGGCCAACGCGCCCTGATTATCGACCCCCGTTATCCCCATTGCATCAATCCGATGCGGATGGGGATTGCACTGGCGGGTAAGGTGCATCTCGTCTCACCCACCTACGCCAAGGAGGTGTTGCTTCCGTCTCGCCCCGAGCTGGGGTTCTTCGGTGGTGAAGGCTTAGAGACGGATTTACAACGCAAAGCCGAGCAGGGGCGGGTGCTTGGTATTTTAAATGGTTGCGAATACCCAGAGGCTTTAGCGCAAACCTCCCTCGAACGTATGGGATTAACCGAGTTTAGGGAACTACTGAGTTGCATCGAGTCGGCCCTAGTACAGTGGCTGGGCGGGCGACGTCAGGTCAGTGGCGTCGATATGATTGCCTTTACGCGGCTGCAAGCCTTGTGGCGTCAGGCCTCTGCGGGGGAGTTTCCGGACTTTCTGTTGACCTCGGTTGGCCGGCTTACCGATCAAAAGGTGCTGATCCTGCGCCATATTTTGCCTTCTGGCTTATCGGTATTAGAGACATTGCTTCAACAGCTGCAGCAAACGCAGCCTAAGGCACTGTTTGTACTGCTTGGCAGTGGCGACCCTGAAATAGGGCAATTTTTTCAAACCCTTGCGGCTAAGTATGCCCATTTTGTATTTCTGCAGGGATACCATGAGGAGCTCTCTCAGAGTCTTTACCAACAGGGTGACTTGTTCCTGATGCCAAGCTCCTTCGAACCCTGTGGTATTAGCCAAATGCTTGCTATGCGTAGCGGTCAGCCTTGCCTAGTACATGGCGTTGGTGGGCTAAAGGATACGGTCGAGGATAATGTCGATGGCTTTGTTTTTTATGGCGAAGATATCAGGCATCAGGGCGAGGCCTTGCTGGAAAAACTGGCCGAAGCGCTAATAAAATTTGACGGCAGTGACTGGATGCAATTAAAGCGTGAGGCGAAGGCGCGGTGCTTCGATTGGCATGGTATAGCTCGCGATTACAAGAAACAATTCTATAACATTTTGTGAGTTATCCCTTGTAATTAGAGCATGATTTGTAAGCAATTCTGCTACACTTGTGAGGGATAGTTTTCGTAAGATAAACCGTTGCCTCATTTTTTGGAGTTGCTTCCACATTCATGGATAAAAGCATTTTTTTACCCTTAGTACAAAATGCGGCGTTATTGCTCGCTCTCGTGTTTTTATACGATGCGATTCCTAAAAAGCATCAGCGGCAGTATTTTCTGCTGTGGCGGCTGGGAATAGGATTACTCATAGGTGGCATAGGCGTCACGATTATGAGTACCCCATGGATGTACGAGCCCGGCATTATCTTCGACACTCGCTCTGTGCTCTTATGTGTTACCGGCCTCTTTTTTGGTGGTTTGCCCACTGTGGTGGCGGTGATTATCACAGGGGCTTATCGATACAGCATTGGTGGCGCCGCCATGTGGGTTGGTCTGGCTGTGATCATCTCCTCAGGCTTGATTGGGGTGATATGGCGCCAATACCGTAAGTCCTATCTTGCCAATATTTCGGGCAGAGAAATCTTCAGTTTTGCCTTTGTGGTGCACATAGTGATGTTGCTGTGGTTTTTCCTGCTGCCGAGCCATGTTGCCATCCCCGTGCTGCAAAAAATTATGTTGCCCGTGTTAACCATTTACCCCCTTGCAACTTGGCTACTTAGCCGTTTGCTCTCCCGCCGTTTTGAACTTGAGCGTGACGAGCAGATCCGTTTACAGGATGATTTTTTGTTCCGCAGCCAATTTAATGTTGGCAACATTGGGATTGCCATTACTGGCGTCGACCAAAAGTGGATCAAGGTAAATCCAAGGCTGTGCCAAATGCTGAAGTACTCAGAGGATGAGTTGCTGCATATGACCTGGAAACAGCTCACCCATCCCGATGATATAGAGGCCGATATCGTCAAATTTGAACTTATGCTTGCGGGTAAAATTGATAACTATGAGATGGATAAACGCTTTATCGCCAAGGATAGCGCCATTGTTTATACCCATATGACGGTGGCCTGTAAGCGCGCGAACCATCAGGTGTTATTGGTGATTGCGGGCTACTTGGATGTCACGGCGCAAACCCTAGCCGATAGGGAAGTGCTCGCCAGCCGTGAACAACTTGAGCTGGTATTGAGCAGTAGTGATCTGGGGGTATGGGACTGGGATATCCGCAATGATCATATCGAGCGTAACGCCCGAAGCGCCGATATTTTAGGTTGTGACATCGATATGCTTAACGCCAATAGTCGCCAATGGATGGACTCGATTGTGCCCGAGGACAGGCCCAAGGTGCTGCACTCTATCGAAGCCCATATTCGCGGGGAAACGCCGCAACATAAGATGGAATATCGGTTAAAAACCCTCAACCGTGATATTCGTTGGATTTTAGATACCGGCAAAGTCGTGAGTCGCGATACCAATAACAATGCCTTGAGAATGTGCGGTACCTATACCGATATTACCGAAGCTAAGCTGATTGAAGAATCCTTAAAGCTCTCAGCATTGGTCTATGACAACAGTTCTGAAGCCATGAGTGTGCTTGATGAAACGGGCGTTATTATCACAGTCAACGCCGCCTTTACCGAGATCACTGGTTATAGTGAATCGGAAATTCGCGGCCAGCATATTCGCATGCTTTATTGCGATCTCAACGGCCATGGTTTTTATACCGAGATGAATAATGAAATCCGCGAAAAAGGCGAGTGGCAGGGGGAAATGCGCCAACGACGTAAGAACAATGAAGAGTACGTTATTTGGCTGACCATCAACACCATTAACGATAAAGATGGCCAACCCTATCGCCGCGTGGCGCTGTTTTCCGATATCACAGATAAAAAGCAGAGTGAGCATCTGATTTGGAAGCAGGCTAACTATGACACGCTCACTGGTTTACCGAATCGGCGGATGCTGCTCGAATATTTGGGGGCGGAAATCAGGAGCGCCGACCGCAATCGTAATCATTTTGCCTTGATGTTCCTCGATTTGGATTACTTTAAAGAGGTGAATGACACCCTAGGCCACGCCATGGGGGACCTGTTGCTGATAGAAACCGCCAATCGCTTAAAGTCCTGTGTGCGGGATGCCGATGTGGTGGCGCGGCTCGGCGGCGATGAATTTACCGTAGTGCTCAGCGCTATGGCGGATCATAAGGGTATTGAGCGGGTAGCTGAGCACATTTTAAGGCGCATTTCCGAGCCCTATGTGCTGGGTGAGGAGACCGCCTATATCAGCGCCAGTATCGGGATAACTCTGTATCCCGATGATGCAACCAGCATTGAAGGTTTGCTCAAACATGCGGATCAGGCCATGTATGCGGCTAAAGATCAGGGGCGTAATCGTTTCAACTACTTCACGCCTTCGATGCAGGAATATGCAAAGTATCGGATGCGCTTAATCCAAGATTTACGCCAAGCCGTTGTTAACAAAGAGTTTGAGTTGCATTATCAACCTATAGTGACTATGGGGACTGGTGAGGTCCTTAAGGCCGAAGCGCTTTTACGTTGGTTCCACCCCGAACGTGGGCAGGTTTCTCCAGCTGAGTTTATACCCGTTGCCGAAGATACTGGGCTGATTGTCGAGATTGGCAATTGGGTTTTCGAGCAGGCGGCGCGCCAGAGCGCACAATGGCGTAAAACCCTTGGGGTCGAGATCCAGATCAGCGTTAACAAGTCGCCTATTCAGTTTCGCGATGAGGGCACGCTGCTGCACAATTGGCTGGAGTTACTGCAGGAATTGGATGTGACAGGCACAGGCGTGTGCGTCGAAATTACCGAAGGACTCTTACTCGATGCCAGTATGGGCGTGACCGAAAAGCTTCTTGCCTATCGGGATGCGGGCGTACAAGTTTCTCTAGACGACTTTGGCACTGGCTATTCATCACTGGCGTATTTGAAAAAATTCGATATCGACTATTTGAAAATCGATCAATCTTTTACCCGTCATATCGACACGGATGAAAGCGACCAAACCCTGTGTGAGGCGATTATCGTTATGGCCCATAAGTTAGGAATGAAAGTGATTGCCGAAGGGGTTGAAACCGAGGCGCAGCGCCAAGTGTTGCTTAATGCGGGCTGTGACTATGGCCAAGGCTATTTATTCTCTAAACCTGTGAGTGCGGCTGAGTTTACAAGCCAGTATTTGCTCAAAGAGGCTTAGTTGATCACCTGTTTCGCAACAGTCTTTCGTTTGTGCCTATAAATGCAGCGCAAATTTTGCTAGACTCCGCGGCCCAGTTTAAGGGCATGATGCAGAAATCAACAATCTTGAAGAAGATGGTAAATCATCTCTTCGATTCTTCTCTTTTCTGCTGCACATTTAGCAAATCCTATCGACTAATACCTAAGAGTTCCTATGAAATTTGACACACTCGGCTTATCTTCCCCCATTTTGAATGCGATAGCTGAGTGTGGCTATCAGCAACTCACGCAAGTGCAGCAGCAAGTGATCCCCTTAGCTCTCGAGGGGAAAGACATTATGGCCTGTGCCCAAACGGGAACGGGTAAAACCGCTTCTTTTGCATTACCCGTACTCGAGCAACTGTCAAAGCAGCCTAGCGATAAACCCTTGTTGCGTGCTTTAGTGATGACGCCTACTCGTGAACTGGCGATTCAAGTGTGCGCTAATATTCAAAAATATAGTCAGTTCCTCCCCCTGAAAACCTTAGCGGTTTATGGCGGCGCGAACATGAATCCCCAGCGTAAAGGGGTGGAGCAGGGCGTTGATATCCTCGTCGCGACACCGGGACGACTCTTCGACATTATTGGTCAGTTCAATTTAGATCTGTCCACAGTGACCACCTTAGTGATCGACGAAGCGGATCGTATGCTCGATTTAGGCTTTGTGCGCGACATTGAAAAGGTGAAGCGTCTTATTGCGACGGAACATCAAACCATGTTGTTTTCAGCCACCTACAGCGATGCGGTCAAGCAACTTTCCCATAAGATGCTCAATCAACCCGAGTGGGTTAACGTGGCCGAAAATGCCACTGCATCCACCGTTGAGCAGTTGGTCTATCGAGTCGATAAACGCCGCAAGGCCGAATTATTGTCAGAGCTTGTCGGGCGCAACAATTGGCGTCAGGTGCTGGTGTTTGCCAGCACTAAGGAATGCGCCGAGCATCTATTGCAGGAACTCACTCTCGATGGGATCAGTGCGGGCGTGTTCCACGGGGATAAAACCCAAGGCGCGCGTAATCGCGTGCTCGATGATTTTAAAGCGGGCAAATTGCGAGTGCTGGTGGCGACCGATGTGGCGGCGCGCGGCTTAGATATTCAGGCGCTGCCCTTAGTGATTAACCTCGAATTGCCATTCCTTGCGGAAGACTATGTTCACCGTATTGGCCGTACTGGCCGCGCGGGACTCTCGGGCCGCGCGATATCATTTGTGTCCCCCGCCGATGATGAGATGCTAGCCGAGATTGAAGCCTTAATCGGCCAAACTTTGCCGGTCACAGTGCAGCCTGGTTATGAAGAAGGCACGCCGCTGCCTGCGCGTTACCGTGAGGCGCCGACGGCAACCACTAAGACCGCTAAGTGGAATTACAAGAGCAGTCGCAATACGGGGGCTAAAGGCGCGGGCGGCAATGGCACTAAAGCTAATGGCGCGCGGGGCAAGAGCGGCTTTGGCGGCAACGCCGGATTTGGTCAATCGAGCGAAAGCCAAGCGCGGGCGCGTAAATCGCCAGCCCGTGAAGGTAAATACGCTAAAAATAAGCCGAATACTCAAAAGGGTAAATAATCCCTCTGTATCGGTTTATCCATTCATCAGCGCGCCTAAGGCGCGCTTTTTGTTGAGCTTTAAAGGGATAATCCCTACACTCGAGTGCCCTCAATTCTGTTTGTTGCCATGAGAGTGTCGTCCATGATAGTCAAAGCTATTCCCACCAATATCATCACAGGCTTTTTAGGCGTAGGTAAAACCAGCCTCATTAAACAGCTCCTTAAGACCAAACCTGAAGGCGAAACCTGGGCAGTATTAGTGAATGAGTTTGGCGAAGTCGGGATTGATGCTGGGTTGATGGATGCCAGCAACAGCGGCGTGCAAATTCGTGAGGTGGCGGGGGGCTGCATGTGCTGCGCCGCGGGCGTACCGACTCAAGTCGCCATTAATCAACTGATCGCCCGTGCTAAGCCAGACAGATTGCTGATTGAGCCGACGGGGCTTGGGCATCCCAACGAGATTATCAAAGTACTCAGTGCGCCCCATTATCAAAATGTGATTAGTTTGCGGAGCACTTTATGCCTTATCGATGCCCGAAAATTGCGTGATGAACGTTACCGTGGGCACGATAATTTTATCCAGCAGTTGCACGTTGCCGATGTGATAGTCACCACCAAAACCGATTTATACCCTGAGTTTGAAGCGGCGCAGGGTGGACAATTAGCTGAAGAGTTAACCCAATATCTCAATGAGTTACAGCTGAGTGATACCTCAGTGATGGAGCATAGTGCGTTACAGGGAATATCCACATCCTTACTCGAGTCTCTCAAGCTTCCAAGGCGTCAAGCCACTAAGGCATCGGGCAGTCAGTCCGCAGTTTTTAAGCCCGTAAACTCGTCTTCGAGTCTCTTGCGTCATACCGCCGACACTCTTGGCCTACAGGGGATTTTTGCCGAGAGCGCGAGCGAGCAGGGATTTAGGTTCGATGCGCGCGGCCTAGTGCGTAAACACAATCAGGGCGAAGGCTGCTTTAGCTGTGGTTGGGTATTTGAGCCTATGCAAGAATTTGATTTTGATAAACTCATGCAGTTTATCTCGGCGCAGACTCAAGGCCATTCTGCACTTTTGCGGTTAAAGGCTGTGATGATCACCAGCGATGGTATTGCGGGGATCAATTGGAGCGATGGTGACATGGCGCTGACAGAACTAGACGATAGCCTAGACTCGCGCTTAGAAATGATTGCGACCCAAGAGATAAATTGGGATGAGGTTGAGCAGGGGTTAATTGGCTGCTTAGTGGCTTAGTCTAACGTGATGGGTTAAGCATCAAGCTCACTACATCATTTAAGATCTTAAGTTAAGAGGCCTAGGCAAGAACTGACGTTAGTTGGTGAGCTGAGTGTCGGGAATCGATACCCCGTGGACTCTGGCTAGGTTTGCCAGTTCTCCCGTCTTGACCATGTCCTGTAGAAAGAGGTCAAAACTTTCCTGAAGCGGTTGAAATTGTGAGTATTTGGGAAAAGCCATAAAACCATCTAGGGTATCAATTGTTGGCAAAATTGGTGCTATGGCCTGTGGGATCTTGATTTGAGCAAGCACCGCTTGAGTGTTACGAACATTGCTTGCGAGTAGGTCGAGATCGCCACGGGATAGGCGCTCTATACCACTCTTTAGATCGGTAAATTCATTGATAGTGAATGTTTTTGTGCGTTCGTTAAACAGATAACCATAGCTCCATCCTTGTACCTTACCAATTCGTAGTCCATGGATGCTGGCATAGTTGCCATCCCAAGGCGTGGGATTGTTGGTTCTGGCATAAAAGACAATGTCATCGCGGTAAAAGGCGATGGACGAAAAGGCTAAGACCTTTTGCCGGGCCTCGGAAATATAGGGGCCAATCAGAATTTCCGCTTGCCCTCGTTCGACCATAGATTGTGCGCGGCGCCAGGGCGCGATTTGATAGTGAATGGTTACTTTTTGCTGTTCGGCAAAACGATTCAGAATATCCACACCTAAACCGCTGTATTCCCCATTGGCCTTTTGTTCAAAAATCTGGCTAAAAGTAGTGCCTACAGCAAGCAGTTCCTCCGCCTTCGCCGAAGGGCAGAGGCTCATGAGGATAAAAAGGCTGTAACAAATAAGCACTTTTTTAAATGCCATTGACGGTTCCTTTATGACTACTATAGGAATTTAGTTCAATTTTGAGGCGGTGAGTTATTAAACATTCTTTTTCCGCAATCTTGGCAAATTGTACACCGATTTTTATTCTTATTCGCAGCTTGCAAAGAGAGCTTATGGGATAAGAGTGTTCCTTTAAATGGAAGATAACCGAATAAATTAATTAGTGTTTTGCTAGTTTTTTAATCTGGCTCTACCTGTTTCAATTTGTATCTTGGCAATTCAAAACATGGATCTACAACGCGGATATTCAGGCAGGCTCAAGCAATCTGAGGTATGCTGCGCCGCCAATGGGTATTTTTCGATAAGAAGTGAGCAAATGAAGTTACAGCAAGTCGATAAAACGGTTTACCGAAGTAATATGAACCTGTTTATGGTGGTTTTAGTCTTGGGGTTGATAATCAGCTCCCTCGGGTTTGGTGCTGGACTTATCGCACTCTTTGGTGTCGAGGCTGTGCCCGGTGAGCCAACGGGGAATTTCCATTGGAATCTACTCGGGGTGATTTTGGCGGTATTACTCAGTAGCGCCATAGTGTATCAGCTTAAGACTCAGCCCTTTTTTAAGGAAATTTATTATGTGTGGCAGTTAAAGCAACTGCAAAATCGCATTTATCGAAAGTTGAATAAAATCCGAGCTGCGGCGACGAATAATGATATAAACGCCCTGATTACAATGCTGTTTTACTTCACCAGTTTACGACAGGTTTACCTGCTGGATGATAATACTTTAACTTTATCGTCCCTCGATAAGGAACTCACTGAGCTGCAAGCACAATGTGATGCCTTGGGTTTAACTCTGTCAGCAGAACAGTTTGAGGTAACACTGTTAGCTGGCTTTTAATGGTTTCGGTCAAACATCCAATAAAAAAGTGAGTGCATGTACACTCACTTTTTTAGGACTCACTTTTTAGAACTCACTTTTTACATAAGCCTATTGGAGCGAGATCTTATGCCTCATATTGCGCCCCTGAAGGCCTCAATCCATTAGTGCGCGGCTTGCTGCGCCCTTTGCAGCGACAGTAACCACTTACCATAGATATAAATCCCTACAGCCGAAATGGTGCCGATCGCGGCGATAATATACCAAGCCATACCGATATTATGGCTGTGATAGAGCAGCTGAGTCAGATCATGGGCGTTTTCGCCGGTATAGCTCACCAAGGTGGTAAAGGCTTCCCCTTGTGGAATGGCATTCACATCCGCTGAGCTCATGCCACGCTCGAGTAATAACTCGCGTGAAAACAACTCTTTAGAGGCAAAAATCTCATAGAGTTTAGGGCCAAAATAGCCTTCTAAGCCCCAACCAATCCCTTGCGGCAGCATCACAAAACCAAGGTACATGGCTTTTTTACCTTCGGGGGCAATGTTACCCATAAACTCGTTTTTCTTAGGGCTGATCATCATCTCGCCGATGGAGAACATGGCAATGGCGAACACGATAAACCAAGCGGCATGGAAGGCGCCGATAAACACAAAGGCCAAGATACTGAGTAAACAGCCAATCAGCATCGCCGTGGTGATGCGGTATTTGGCGGTCAGCGCGGCAATTAAAAAGCAGCTGGTCATAATCAGGCCGGCGTTGAGGTTCAGCATGCCTTCTGGCATCACCTTAGTGCCTTCGTTATTTAACCCGAGCCAGAACTGTAAAATGCCGTTGCTGGTGCCTTCGCTACCAAACAGACTGGTGACGATCACGCTGGTATCGACCCACTCGGAGATGTGGATCGGCAGTACGTCAAACAGGGCGTTAAAGAGGAACCAAAAGCCTGAAAACACTAGCATGTAATAAATCACGATAGGTTTTTTAAGCTCATGCCAAGCGTCGCGCCAAAGCGCTTCTTGCTTAATTTCGCCGGATTTAATTTGCTGATTGCGTGCAACGCGCTCGGCCTTACCCGGCTCGGTATACGTCAATAAGAACAAGAAGTTTAGCGAGATAATCGCGGCGCAGGCATAAAACACATTATCCCAAGAAAGCTGGCGCATATGCACGGCAACCAATGGCCCTAAGAAGCCACCGATATTCACGACTTGGTAAAATATCCCCCAAGCCATGGAAGTGTTATTGCGATTGGTGGAGAGCACTAAGGTGCCTTGAATACCGGGTTTAAATATCCCAGTGCCGATGGCGAGTAACAGTGCCCCCGATAAGAAGCCCCAAAAGGTGGGGAAAAACGCCATGGTGAGGTAGCCCATGATTTTAATCACGGTAGAGCCGAAAATTGTTTCCTTGTAGCCGACCCTATCTGAAATCCCGCCGGTAAACACGGGCACAAAGGTCTGCATAATGGCCCAGAGCGAGATAATGATGCCATAGTCGCTGAGGCTGATCCCCAGACCGCCCGCCGACTCGGGGGCTTTGGCGTATAAGCCCGCACTGGCTTTGACACCGTAATAGGCGATACGCTCGACCAGCTCCATACCGCCCACTAACCAAAAAATATAACTTAGGCTAGTGATCGAGGCCCACATGCCTAACTGCTTGACTTCGCGCAGATCATTCTCTGCATTTGGACTGCTGTGACTCATGTCCTTCCCTTTATTATTGTTATTGAATTTAATTCCACTAATTCATTATTAATTAAATGGTTAACGCAATTGCTTGGGCAAATAACGCCGTAATAATTAACCGATTTCGGGCAATTTAAGCCTACACTTTACCTAATTAAGGGTTAAATACCAAAAAAGTAGTGAAAAATGATGACTTTCACCACATCTGTTATTAAGTGATGCTTGCTTGTTGCAATCACGGAATAAATATGTGCTAGCAGTAAGGTATTGTGATGATTAGTTTTTGTTACAAGTTTATCCCGTTAAACGCGATTGGTATTAAGGTAAAATTTAGGTACAATCCACTGCCGCATTTTTGTTCATCCTTTATTTCTCTGTGTAATACCACCAGAACAAGCTGAGTGCGCGCCCGCCTTTATTTTTGTGAGATTAGGTTATGACTGCTATTTCCGCTGCCGCAACGGACCAACGCCTGCTGCAAGAGCCGATTTCAAAGCTTTTTTGGCGCTACACTATTCCAACGATCGCCTCCATGCTGGTGACTGGGGTGTATGTCACCATTGATGGTATCTTCGTTGGCCATTACCTCGGCGAAACTGGATTGGCGGGCATGATGTTGGCCTATCCCGTGGGCGCGATTCTCTATGCTGTCGGCGCCATGATAGGCATGGGCAGCGCGGCGTTAGTCTCGATTAACTTAGGGCAAGGTAATGTCACCAAGGCGCGTAAGTTGCTCGGCAATGCCTTTAGCTTGTGTTTACTGGCGGGGGCATTTTTTGCCTTAGTCGGCGGGATCTTTTCTCGGGATATTTTAATTGCCCTCGGCGCCGAGGGGGAGATACTCGAAAACGCTAACGAATACCTGTTCTGGTATTTTGCCTTATGTCATTTCCCTATTATTTCAATGGCATTTACCACCTTGCTGCGTAACGATGGTCGCCCATCTATGGTGACCTTTGTGCTGATCTTAGGTGGCGTGCTGAACACCTTTTTAGATTGGCTGTTTATTGTGGTGTTTCCCTTCGGCTTGGCCGGGGCGGCGATTGCCACCATGTTGTCGCAGGCCGTGACTGGGCTGCTCTGTTTGCAGCATTTCTTTGGGGCGCGCACTCAGCTCAAAATCAATCTTGAGCAGATGAAGCTAAAGCTCGACAACTGCCTCAATATTGCCCGTGTTGGCCTGCCAAGCTTTTTGATGAACCTGTATTTGTCGATCGTATTGACCCTGCATAACACCGCATTTTTATGGGTCGGTGGCCCTCTGCATGTGGCGGCATACGGGGTTGTGAGTTACACCGAAGCGTTTTTCTATCTGATTTTTGAAGGCATTGCCCTCGGTACTCAACCGATTTACAGCTTTAATGCTGGGGCAGGGCGCTTCGACAGGGTTAAACAGGCACGCAATATCGCCTTTGGCATGACACTACTCACCGCTGCACTTGGCTTAGTGTTGATTTATTCCCGCCCCGAATGGTTGGTGTACCTGTTTGCCGGTGACAACCCAAGCTTAACGCCGGTCGCGATTGAAGGAATGCGTTGGTATTTCTGGGGCTTACCTATGGAAGGCTTGATTCTTGTGGGCGCCAGTTTCTTCCAGGCGATTAACTGTGCTAAGCAGGCATCGATACTCACTGGGGCGAAATTGCTGCTTATCGCCGCCATTATCTATTGTTTTGCCTGGGCCTTTGGCGTGATTGGCGTGTGGGTGTCGCTCGCGACCTGTAGCACTATGCTGGTGATTTGGATGTTTATCGCGATGGGGCGGCTCCAAGTGAACGCTAAAGTCTGATGTTATTCACGCATTATCTTTACCTTCGAAACCGACTTAGTACTGGCATGTCGGCATGCGCTCTGTTACATTTCGCTGGTTTAATCCCAGCTTAAATTTAGTGCAGTTTTTAGCGTGTTTTTTATCACTAAAATACGGCTGCCGACTGACGGTAAAAGCGTGCGGATAGGATAGAATTCTGGGCCTTTTCAGGCTCGTCGTTTGTTATTTATGTTTTATGAGGCTCTTATGCGCACCGCTGCAGTCATCTCTATGCTGTTGTTTGGCGTGTTAACCAGTGTTAATGCCAGTGCCAAGGATAATGAGCTAGTGTTTGCTAGCGATTTTGAGGGTAACCGCTTATCCCAACCTTGGTCTTGGATCATGGGCTGCCAATTTGAGGGCGCGGAGCCCCACAGTGGTGAGAGCGCATTATTATGTGCCGAAGGCAATAGCAGTATCGTCAGTAAATTCCCTGTCTCCGAAGCGGGCCTGTTGGAGTTTTGGGTCAAGACCCAAAATATCCAAACCCAATATCGGATCAATGTACTCACATCGCCAGTATTAAAACTGGATGCCCAGTGGCAGCATGTGGCGCTTATTGATATCACCCCAGCAACAACCGAATATTTAGCCCACAGGGTGTCGATTGACGATCCGAGCCGCCAATATATTCGCCTCGATATCGAAGCCATTAATGGCCCCATCAGTTTGGATGACTTAACCCTAGATAAAATTCGCCTCGATATTGCGCTGCAAAAGAACGAGCAAAAAATCATTGGCGGCATTTTAGATAAGCTTAAAGAAGACAAAAACTACGAGGTTCAGGCCGAATCCTTTAGAACCCTAGGTAAAAACTACGCCGCTCAGCTCGAAAGCCAAAGACAGTACCTCGAATATTCCAATGCGATATACTCGAGCATCACCTTTGTTTTGGCGACCTCTGAACGTAATAAAATGTCTAACCCATTGGGTTATAACACCTTTAGGTCGGTATTAACCGATGCTAAGCGTGTAGCATCGCCGATCCAACAGGCGCGTTTAGGCTCTATGGTCAAACCCTTTGGTGACTTAGCCACCGCCACTTTAAATGTGGTGAGTGCGGGCGCTTATTCGGCATTTGCCGAACCCTTTAAATCCTTCCTTGCGGCCACTTTTGACCGCTCAAACTATGACAATAGCGACCTAAGCCGCAGTGATAAAAAGTTTGCCGAGGAAAATGGCCTTAAGATTTATCAGCAGGCCGAGCGTTTTATGGCCGAAATCGAGAAAGAGCTGCAACAGGTGACGGCGCTCGATAACGATTTAGTCACTATGCAGAAGAACTTAGATACGTTCCGTAAGGATTTAGATAAGCATCTGCGTAGCTACCTGCAACATGCCAGCATTGCTCGTACCCCCGAAAATTACAGTAAGGTGATGAGCAAAGATGAGCAAACGCGGGCGCAGATTATGGCCGACGTGAATGCCAATATCAGCGCCAAGGCCGATGCCTTATTAGCCGCAAATAGCAATGCCGAGCTGGTGCAGTACATGATTAAAACCACTGAAAAGATGGATGAGTTTCAGGAGTTTAAAGAGCGCTTCAATCAAATCACTTCGGCGATGTTAACCTTCTACGATCGCTTCGAGCGCTCGATTGCCGCCGAGCAAAACCCCTTCACCGACCCCAGCGATAGGGCGGTATGGGAACAACATGCCCAAAGTGCACGCAACTATATTCGTCAATCGAAGGAAGCCTTTACTAAGGCCTTTATGTAGCGACCGGTTGAGGAGATTTGTACTGGCTTATTGCCAATAGTTAAGGTGTTAAGAGCGGTATTAAACTCTGTTTTCACGCAATAACGGTTAAATCATTTATGCAGGTATCAATCGAAAATGGCAGCGTGGGTATCTATACGCTGCCATTTTTTATGGTCGCTATTTAGCTAAAAATTGAGTGCGAGAAACAATTTTTAGCCCTTATTTGAGTCTTACGATCCAACCTTATGGATTATTTTTCTGCACATATTGCTGTAAAACCGCCAACGTGGAGGCGCCCGATAAACCTATCATCAGGGCACCATTCACGGCTTCAATTGGACCAAGGAGCTTCCATTTTTCGCTCATCACAATATCGCCATATCCCAATGTCGCGAAGTTGACTCCAGAGTGATAAATGGCTTCATGGAGTGTGTCGAACTCGCCTAAAAACAGAAACAAGCTACCCCAAGCGACAATCTGTAAAAGATTGCCCAGTATCACAATCGTGGTGATGCCAAACAAGCCTAATACTCCGGCAGTGAAGCTTTCGTGGTCCCGTACCCGTTTTTTGTAAAAACGGATACACCACATAGTGGCAAGAGATTGCAGTAACATATTGATTAATATGATGGGTAAGCCAACCACTAATGCTGATATCATTTTATTCTCCAACAGGGGATTCTGCGGCGGGCCGGCCAGCGGGCCATCGCTGCTCGAGTACCATAAAGCAAAGCCAACCATAACCAGCGACTAACAAATACAGACCACAGCGCATCGCGGCGGCCAACCACACATCTTTACCATTCGCGCTATCGGCGATCGCAGGCCCAAATAAGATGAGGGCGGTGATCCAACTATTACTCCAAAACGAAGGAGGAAAGCCCGTAGGGACTAATTGGATCAACCGTTGTGCTAGCCATATCGTCATCAGGCTAAGTAGCAGAACAAGCATTAAGAGCGAAGGCCAAATGCTTAATCCCATCCACAACGCGAATGCCAGTAGGGCGCCCATCAGGGTGGATAGCACCAACTCCTTACCCGCTTGCTTTGCGTTCAGTAGGGTACTTTGTTGTGCCAGCATCACAGTCTTCATCACCGCGGGGATATAAAACGCCGGATCGCTGAGTGCGAGTAACCACACTGGGATGACAATAATCGTGGCGCGTAGCGCCAGTCTTTTGGGGTGTTCTGGAGGCGATAGTACAGGCTGTTTTGCGGCTGTTAAGGGGGCGGGGGGGAAAAGGGCATGGGCGATGCCATTGACTAAAGTGCCAATTAATACCCCGATAGCAATCAACTGTGCGATAGCGAGTGCTAATGCTTGCTCTATTAACCCTGCCACAGGAATGAGCGTAATGGCCATCGTCAGTAACATGGCTAGCACGCCTTTACCAGTGACCGACATGAGCATCAAAAAGTACAGTAGTAACGCCACTAAAAGCACTGCGGCTAAGGTGTAATAGCTCAATAGGGGAACTAGCAATACGCCGGCAGTCATGATGAGCGACAAGAGCGCGCCACCGATAATGCCCTTTTTTAAACTCAGCGCCTCGCCGGGGCGGCATAAAATGACCCATGCCATAATACAACCAAGATGTGGCATAGGTAGCCCTAAACCAAAACACACAAACACAGTTAATGCGGTGCCAAGGCTAATTCTGAGTACTGCGCTGTCGGCGTGATGCATGTCTGGCCTCAATACAGGTATGAGAAGAGACTCATGATCCGGATATAGAGGGCGCCGAGTGGGTTCATCAGGCTATGTTCTTCGGTATACACCAAAATATCCGCCTGACCTCCAACCCGTAAGCTCGCCGCTGGCGGCATATCATCCGATGAGAACGACACTTTTACCGGGAATCGTTGTGCTTGCCTGAGCCAATCGCGGCTATTGCTGACCGTTGGCAGTGAACCCACCGCCTGCTTTTTACCATCGTCTACCCCATAGCCGATACTGCGTATTTGTCCGCGAAACAGCTGTCCTGGTCTGCTGTCGAGCAAGATAGCGACGCTGTCACCCACTTGAATATTCCCTAGGTTGTTTTCGGTTAACTCTGCTGAAATCCACACATCGTGAATGGCAATGAGGGTCATTGCGGGCGCGCCAGCGTTGATAAATTGCCCCACATCGGTATTTAAGTCTGTGATCACGCCGCGACTTGGTGCGACAACATGGGTATTTTGCCTATCGCGCTCGGCTTTGTGCACCGCCGAGCGGGCACTTAATAGTTGAGAGTTGTTTTCGCCATTGACCCCCGCGGCCTCAATGGCACGCCTGACATCGGCTTCGGCTGCCGAAACTTGGCTACTGGCGGTTTCTCGCGATGCCTGTGCTATTTCGAGTCGGCGTACCGAAATGGCGCCAGGGTCTTGGCGATAGAGGCGCTCCTGCCGCTCTGCATCTTTAACGGCATTACTGTAAGAGGCTCGCATGGCTTGTAATTTTGCTTCTGCCGCTTTCACACCTTCGTTATTGGCTTTAACGCTATTTAGCACTGTCTCATAGTCAGATTTTGCCTTAGCAAGCGCAATATCATAGGGTTCAGGATCGATATCAAATAAGGGATCGCCCTCGGCAACATCCTGATTATCTTGTACATACACTTTCAAGATCTGCCCTGTGACTTCAGTCGCAATCGGCACCACAAAAGCTTGAACCCTAGCCTGCGAGCTATAGGGGGTCATTCTGTCGGCCAAAAGATACCAGATCAATAAGATTACTATGCTTGTCAGAAGACCAAGGGTGGCATATTTACTGGCCTTTCCTGGCGTTGGAGTACTGTCAGTCATTCACAATTCCCTTTTGAATAGTCGATGTTGGCTGAGGATCTGCTGGAGTACCCGCTTTGGGCTTAACTACATCTAGTAACGGCAGCCATTCATCACGCTTACGAAGCTTTTTATCTACCTCTGGACTCACTAATGGGCGTTGTCGCCCTTGCTCCCATCCACCGCCGAGCGCTTTGTAAAGGGTGATGAGATTGCCAATATGGGCGCCGCGACTGTTTACGAGCCGTTCTTGTTGGCTAAAGAGGGCGCGTTGAGAATCGAGCACACGCTGGAAATCTGCCATGCCTTCACGATATTGAGTGTTGGCAATCTCGAGTGAGCGACTCGCGGCTTCACCTGTTTGCGTTAGTAAAGTAATTTCCGTTGCGCTATTGGCAAAGGCAATGGCGGCATCATCGACTTCCCGCGCCGCTTTAAACACTGTCTCACGGTAGACTTCGTGTAATTGCTCAAAGCGTGCATCTTGCACCAAGATTTGATTGGTCAACCGACCGCTGTCGAGGATATTCCAGCTAATCGATGGCCCCACACCCCAAGAGAAAATACTGTGGCCGCTGCCCGTGGCATTTAATCCTAGCGTGCCAGCCAAGGTGATAGAGGGATACAAATCGCTCTCGGCAATCCCAATCTGCCCTGATTGGGTCGCGAGCTGGCGCTCGGCGGTGCGTACATCAGGGCGCCGTCGTAATAAATCGGCAGGCATCTCAGTGACTAATGCCAATTGCCCCTGTGGGATCACGCCGGTATTGCTCGCCATTTCGGGAAGTGGCCCCGGCGCTCTGGCCAGTAGTGTGCTGAGGGCATTTTGGCTGTGGCGCAGATTCGTCTCTAATGTCGGAATCGTCGAAAGAGTGCCTAAATACTGGGTCTTAGCCTGTTGCACGTCCAGCTCGGCGGTGTTGCCGCTGTGAAACTGGTGCTGAGTGATTTCTAAACTACGTTTTTGGATTTGGGCATTATCATGGGCAATTTGCAGCCGCGCCTCTAGGGTGCGAATGGTGACGTACAGCTGTGCCACTTGAGCAATCATCAACACTTGCACATCATCATATTGGGCGATAGTGGCAAAGTAGTTTGCATCGGCCGATTCGATACCTCGCTGGAATTTACCCCAAAAATCGAGTTCCCAGCCAAGATTGAATGCTGCGCCGTAACTGCTGCCCGAGGTGCTGTTGCCGCTTTGGGTTTGACCTGCGCCAAGCCATTGGGCAGTGGCTTGGGTTAACTGAGGATTGCGCAGACTCTCGGCTATCCCTAATTGTGCTTGCGCTTCGAGTATCCGCAAGCCTGCAATCCGCACATCCGGATTTTTCAGCAATGCCTCGTCAATCAAGCTGCTGAGCACAGGATCCTGAAGTTGCGACCACCATTGCTGATAATCGCTGGCCGATGGCGCCGCGCTAAATAACTGCGAACTGGCGCTCTGCCAGGTTTGGATCTCTGGCACTTCTGGCTGTTGATAGTCTGGGCCTAGCACGGTACAGCCGCTGAGCAGAGCGCAAGCCCCGCCAATCACTAAGCGGGGAACCAAACGATCAATTATCATCTTGCTCTCTCAACGGCTCTTCGAGACCTTCGTCCACCCAAGCCATAAAGATGCGATAGCCGATAGACAGGAGCGTAGCGCCGATAAACATCCCTAAGATCCCGCTGGTAGCCATACCACCGAGGGCTCCTATCAGAACGACAGGCATGGGGGCATCGACTCCGCGGCCCAACAGTATGGGTTTGAGCACGTTATCCACCGCACCCGCAAGAATCAGCAACACTGTATAGATAATGCTGCCTACCGTGCCGTTGTCGCCAGTCATCCAGATATAAGCTATCGCTGGAAGAGTCACTAATAGCGCGGGAACTTGTGCAATCCCTAATACCAAGACCAAGATAAAGAAGATACCCACCAAAGGGATACCAGCAAGGGTCATAACAATACCGACCAGCAATGCCTGAATAAAGGCAACACCTATGACACCAAGGGCCACGGCGCGAATGGTTGTCGAACATATGTTGATCAGTTTTGCACCGCGCTCAGGGCCAGCAATCCGAGTGGCGATACGAGCAGAACTTTGTGCACCAGCGCGGCCATACGCCATCATGATGCCAGCGATGATGAAGGAAAACATGCTCATCAATAAACTGCCACTGATGCTCGCCAATGCATGAATGACTTGCTTTGTTACTTCGCCTAAGTGCGGTTGTAAACTTTTGACTAACGAGGGTAAATCGGTCGATGCTTTCTGCCAAACGTCATAAATTTTTGCTCCAACAAAGGGAATATTGGCAATGCTTTCCTTTGGTGCGGGGACTTCAAGGGTGTTTTGATTGACGCGTTCAACCAAGCTACCCATATTATCGGTCATGGAACTAACCATAGTAATGGTAGGTAAAACTAATACCATTAACCCTACTACAATCAATAAAGTAGCGGCTCGGCCCTGCTTATCATTAAGTCGCTTGGCGATACGTTGATGAAAGGGATAAATGACCACGGCTAAAATGACAGCCCAGAGCATTATATTTAAAAACGGGGAGAAGATGGTGTAGCAGAAGGACGCTAGCGCTAGGAGCATGCCAAACTTAATAAACATGTCCAAAAACTTAGTGACGATACGATTTTCAATCGCGATTAATTCGTTGTTTTCCATTCCGTTGTTACCTCAACGAGTTATAAACCTATAACTTGAATCATCTGTATTGCTACAGAACGGCAGATCCATGATGTTAATGTGTTGGTGAAGACGATTGGTACCTAATAGCGACAAACCAGCCGTAACGCTATTTAATGTGTTAAACGTTATGCTTTTACTGTTTTGAATCCTCACTCTAACGATCAACTTTTTGTATGTTACATATTAGTCCATGTTTATAAAGAAGTTGGCTTTGTTTCATAATTAAAGTGTGAGGGGGCTAACATTAATAAGAGCGTTCACTAAGTTGAGCATGCTGACATGCCGGTGATAGATTTTAGTTTGCTAATCTCGCCAGCGAGTCTGATGCAAAAAAACTGAGTTAAATACGGCTGGTGTTTTTCCCAGAGGAGCTAACTCTTTGGCGTAGGGAAATGTCAGGCGGAAAGTTTTAAGGAATCTGAAGGCTGTAAGGATTGACCTAGCCTAGAACGGAGTTGTCCTAAGCTAATGTTCGATGTAAACCTTGCCATTCTTCTCCCTAAATGATTAAAGGCATCACATCAGGCAAATGGAAAGACGAGCATTAGGGGAAATCCATCATTTTTACCTCAGCCCCATTGTTTAACTCTTCAACTGATTAGTGCGCAAACTGGCGCGCGTCATATTTAAATTGATTCGTTTAAAGTGTGTGTCACTCCACTTTGGTGTGCGTTAAATCAACTTCATATCTAAATTAATTACTTATGTGGCGGATGATTCATTAATCGGTGTGGAAAACGCACATGCACGCTTTCCCTATGGTGTATTTGATTAAATGTTGATAGGTTGTTTTTAATACAGATAGTTAACTGTGCGTGTTTTCACTGGTCGACTGAGGTAAACGCGCATGCGCACTAATAAGATGTTAACTAAAACATGAATGAATTCGCACCTGAGTACACAAAAAAAGAAAAAATGATACTCATGCTCAAGCATGCAGCTTGGGCTATTCCCTTGTTAGTAATTACGAAATATTGGTTTTTTCCTTGGTTTGAAGTGTACACAGAAAATGCACATTGCTACAGGTACGGAAATATAACGGGAACCGAAGTTGTGTTTTACGGTTTGTTCGTTGGTCTGCCTCTTTTATCTGCAATCTTGGTGTTTTTAGTCGAAGGCCCGAATTGCATAAAAATTCTACGTTATGGGCAAAGTCCATTACCCGGTGAAAAAGTATTTAAGCCAACTAAATACGTTTATGGCTTTCGCGCAAAATTAAAGCCACTACTCTTATTTATTGCCTTGGCTTGCTTTATTGGCCTGTCCGTAAAAGGTATATATTCTGCAAATCAAACGATTAATATGGTAAATCCTAAAGAATTGCCTACATGCAAATCAAGTTAACAAGGCATTGCGCCTAACGAATTGTCAGTAGCATTGCCGCGCGAAGTTTACTGCAACGCGCCACTTAACCATCCGTAGGTTGCGCAACCTTATGTGCTCTTGCATCTTTGGGCTATGGTTATAACTTCACTGAAAGGAGTTTAGTTATGTCATATGTCGATGGATTTGTAGTGGCAGTACCAACAGCGAATAAAGAGCTGTACATGGCACACATTGAAATAGCAGCAGAAATGTTCAAAGATTTTGGAGCCTTAAAGGTTGTGGAAACTTGGGGAAGTGAAGTCCCAGATGGTGAAGTAACATCATTTCCAATGGCAGTTAAAGCTCAAGACAACGAAACCGTCGTGTTCTCTTGGATTATCTGGCCTTCAAAAGAAGTCCGTGACTCTGCTTGGCAACGCATAATGGATGACCCTCGAATGAGCCCCGAAAATAACCCCATGCCATTTGATGGTAAGCGCATCATTTATGGCGGTTTTGATGTGATTTTGGACAAATAGTGAGTGCGCACATAGCTATACAAGCATGTAAGTGTGATTCCCTGCGCTTAGCATTTTTAGTTCAAGGTTGGATTTGATATTTACGGTGCAATGGTTGAGCTTTGGTGGCAGGGTTACTTGCACCTAATGTGGTGTTAAGTCATATAGGTTTTTATCCGAAACCCACCGACCAGAACTATTTTATTTTGTCTAAGTATTTGTAATGCAAAGATTTATTCTAATAAAAAGCCGCCCATTAAAGGCGGCTTTTGTAGGTTTAACCTCTTAGCAATTAAACCAGATACACATTTAAGCTACAGGCACCGTGGGCACCGACGACGAGGGCTTGCTCGATATCGGCGGTTTTTGAAGGGCCTGCGATAAAGACGCCAAACTCACCCGCATCTAAGGTAATGTCCTTGGCTGCTTGATGCATGTTCGGCACAATCTTAGTGCTAGGTAGCGCTAAGATCAGGTTTTCACAGATAAAAGGTGTTACTCTGTGGCCTAAGTTCTTGTTGTTGACCCAAATGGCACCATTTTCGGCAACGCCAACGTCTCCTGGGATCACTGCATAATCGATATCCCTGAGCTCGTGTGCCGTTGGTGGTACTTCACGATTTGCCGTGACGCCTTCAACCAGTGAGATGACCTGCAAGCCTTGGGCGACAAGCTCATCCACTTTGGCTTGCAGTGCGGCTAGGCCGCCTTCGCGGTGCAGTGTGCCGGCCACGGTTTTTAGATTGGTTTCAAACTGACCTACCAGATCTTCCACCCGCGGGGTGACATCGATGCTTGGCATAGGATGGTTTGTTAAAGCCGACAGTTTGAGCGCATTGAGAATTTCGTGCTTACTGGACATCTTATAGGCTCCTGTGTTTCTTAAACCAAGCTTCGAAGCTGGAGTTGGGGGCAACGGGTAGTTCACGGTATTTACCCCAAGCGCCGCTAAATGGCTTGAGTAGACTGCCCGGCAGAATGCGCAGTGCGGTACGGGCCGCGCCCATTGAGCAATTGAGCATAGTCGGGCTTGCCATAAATTTACCCACTAATGGCATATAACTGTTTTTGCCGTAAGGGAGTTTTCCGGCTTCGGCCTTTAGGCGTCTGTGGTGGAAAATAATCTTATCAAGCGGCACCTTAGTCGGGCAGACATAGGTACAGCTACCACACAGGGTACAAGCCCAAGCGATGGAGTTAGTGTCATCGCTCTTGGCACCTACGGCAATCCCAATCGGGCCGGGGATGGTGTAGTTGTAGCTGTAACCACCGGAGCGGCGATACACAGGACAAGTATTTAGACAACCGCCACAACGAATACATTTTAAAGATTCGGCAAGGATTTTATCCTTGAGCATCTCAGTGCGGCCGTTATCGACGATGATGACGTGCATCTCACCATCGACCTGTGGGCCACGGTAGAAGGCGCTATAGGTGGTGACGGGTTGACCAGTTGCGTTACGGGCGAGGGTGCGCAGTAACACGGCAGCGCTGTCGATATCGGGGACAATTTTGTCGATACCCATTGAATGCAACTGCAACTTGGGCAAGTTCGCCCCCATGTCGGCGTTACCTTCGTTGGTACAAACGACCACGGCGCCCTTATCGGCAATTGCCATGTTTACCCCTGTCATGGCGGCATCGGCGCTGAGGAATTGTTCACGCAGGTGAGCACGGGCGGCGCGGGTCAAATAAAGTGGATCGGACTCGCCCGCTTTAGTGCCAAGTTTCTCATGGAAGAGGTCACCGACTTCTTCTTTTTTCATGTGGATAGCAGGCACCACAATGTGCGAAGGCGGCATTTTCGCGAGCTGAATAATCCGCTCGCCCAAGTCGGTGTCGATAACTTCAATCCCGTGTTGCTCTAAGTAAGGATTGAGGTGACATTCCTCGGTCAGCATGGATTTTGACTTAACTAACTTCTTCACCTGATGGCTGGCTAAGATGCCGTGTACGATACGGTTGTGCTCGGCGCCATCTTTTGCCCAGTGGACTTTGATACCGTTTGTTAGGCAATTTTGCTCAAAGGTTTCAAGATATTGCGCAAGATTAGTTAAGGTATGCAGTTTGATTTCGGAGCCTAACTGACGCAGTTGTTCCCACTCGGGTAAGCTGCCTGCGGCGCGGTCACGTTTTTCCCGCAGCACCCAAAGGGCCTTAGAGTGCCAGTCAACACGGGTTTCATCACGGCAGAAAATATCGGCCTTGTGGGCGTGAACCTGTGAACCCGTTGCCTCGTGATTATGTTGATATGCCATAGTGTGTCTCCTAGAGCGCGGCGTTAAGCACTTGCGCTATGTGGCGAATTTCAATCGGCAATTGTTGTCTGCGGATCATGCCATCGAGGTGCAATAGGCAAGAAGGGTCGAAGCCAACCACATATTGCGCGCCCGTTGCCGCGTGGGCTTGGGCCTTGTCTTTACCCATCTTGGCCGATACGGCGCCTTCGTCAACGGCAAAAGTCCCACCAAAGCCACAGCATTCGTCGCGACGGTCTGGATAGACAATGTCGATTCCGGCGATATTGGCGAGCACAGCTTCTACCTTGTTGAATCGTGGGCCCATTTGCTCACTTGGCGTGGCAAGGCTCAACATACGAATGCCGTGACAGCTTAGTTGCAGGCTGATCTTATGGGCAAAAGGCTTGTTGAAGGCAGGGATTGGGGCGACATCGTGGAGGAACTCGGTCAGCTCATAGAGTTTGTCGATAACGGCTTGGGCTTCTGGGCTGCTGTCAAACTCGTGGAAGTTTTCTTTGGCGGCCACTAAACAAGACGCGGCAGGGCAAACAATGGCATCACATTCCACACCCTTGAAAGCATTAAGTAATTTCAAGGTAGTACTGCGTGCTGCATCGAAGCAACCCGAGTTGGTCATAGGTTGGCCACAGCATGTTTGGCCTGCGGGTAGAATCACTTGGTGTCCCAGTTTTTCGAGTAATTCCAGAGTGGCAATCGCCACATCTGGCATCATTTGGTTAACTAGACACGGGATGAAAAGAGCGATTTTCATTGTGTTTTCTCTTTCTTGTTAGTGAACGACATTGCCTTGCACTGTGACCCCAATGACCACACAAATGCTAAGGTAGTTGATCAAATATAGGCTTATCTTAAGTAAATAAGTAGCGCTAATTTAGTAAATGATCTTGTAGATTTTTTCAAAAATGAGAATATTTTAATGTGTTGATTTTTAATTGTTTATCTAGGTTTTTGTTTTGTGATTTCGATCCTCTTTTTGTTGTGTTGCTCGATAAATGAGAATAGTTTTCTTCTAACGAAAAACGGGGCTATTTCTAGCCCCGTTTTGCATTTTTTTAGCGGCTGCACTCTTCGAGCAAATACGCTAAGTGGCGGTAGGAAATGCCACTGTGCTGCGTTAAGCCGACTTCACACATACGGTTGGCGTAATAGCCTTCCTTAATCTCGACTGGAATGAGCTTTTTGATATTACGCAGGGCGCTGGCGTTGATTTCTGGCTTATACAGGCCTTTTTCACCGGCGTAACCGCAGCAGTCAATGCCCGCAGGTTTGAGCACTTGGCTCGAACAAGCATCGGCAATGGCTTGCATCTTAGGCTCTAACTTCATCTTACGAGCGCTACAACCTAAGTGCAGAGCTACATTGACCTTTTTGTTGATGCTCAGCTTATCCAGCAGCTTGTCGTGCATAAACTCAACCAAGTCAGTGATTTGCACCTGAGGGTTACCCGTGAGGGTACGATAGGTACAAGACAGAGCATCGACTAATACTGGGATTTTGCCGCCATGACTCATCTTGCTGACCACATCGATAAGCTCTTGGCGTTTGGCGTCGGCGTTTTTAAAGTCGCCCTTAGATTCCCACATCTGGCCGCAGCATAAATCGCGGGTCTTCTCTGGGGTAATAACGTTATAGCCCGCGCGCTCGAGCAGGGTGACAACCACCTCTGGCAAAGTGCGATTATCGGGATCCTTTGGCGTTGGCCCAAAGGTGCGACCACCGCAGGCAGGGAAGTAAACCACGGTTTCTTGGCCCGCTTTTGCGGGGGACGGTTTAGGCAGTTTGCCACCTTTAGGAAAGTCTGGATTCCAATAGGGCACTTCTTTGGAGAGTAAACGGCCAGTTTTCATCAGCGCGTTGGTGATACCATCGCCGGTGATCTTATGGATGACTCCCAACACGTCAAAGCCTGTGCTGATCACTTGGTTGACGGCGCCAAAGTGTTTGGCTTGGAAATCCAACACTTTTTGCTCAGTGGTGCTGATATAGGGCGTGCGTAGTTTACGAACTAACTGACCCATGCTGTTATCGACTGGGCAGGCGATAGTACAGAGCTGGCAAGCCGCGCAGGTATCAATCACATCATACTTGGCATCGGCACGCATTTTATCGGCGGCGGCTTTATCGCCAGATTGCTCTAAGCGCTCGATTTCACGCAGGGTGGCGATCCGCTGACGTGGCGAGAAGTTCAGCGCCGAAGTCGGGCAGGTCTTTTCGCAGAAACCACACTCGATACACTTATCGACAAAATCATCGACCACAGGGCAAGGCTTGATGTTTTTCACGTGCACTGTGCTGTCGTCGTTTAAGATAACGCCGGGGTTGAGCAGGCCTTCTGGGTCGAAGATATGCTTGATGCGTTTCATGAGGGTGTAAGCATCGGCGCCCCATTCCATTTCAACGAAAGGCGCAACGGCGCGGCCAGTACCATGCTCGGCCTTCATCGAACCATCGTATTTATGGATCACCATCTCGGCCACATCCTGCATAAAGCCTTGGAAGCGCTCGATGTCGGCTTGGGAGGCGAAGGTCGGGGTGATAATAAAGTGGAAGTTACCCGCCAGCGCATGGCCGTATATTACACCTTCGGGATAGCCGTGCTTATGGAATAGCTCGGTTAAATCGGCGGCGGCCGCGGCTAAATGTTCGACGTTAAAGGCCACGTCTTCGATGATGACTGAGCTGCCCTTTGGTCGCTCGCCACCGATAATGGGGAACAGGCCAGAGCGCATTGCCCAGTATTTGCTGTACACGTTGGCATCGCTACTGAAGCTAATCGGACGCTCTGTTTTGATGTGCGCGAGTTTGGCAATCACATCTTGGGTATAGCTTTCTAAGGTTTGGGCATCGTTAGCGCGGGACTCAATCAACAGGATGGCCGCGCCTTCTGGCAGCTCATTGAGCCAGTCTGGCATGCCTTTTTTACCGGTGACGGCCTTGATGGATGCCCAGTCGAGTAATTCGGCGGCGGCAACGCTATCGCCAATAATCGGTGGAATGGCACTCGCCGCATCCACCATGTTGAAAAATACCGCCATCGCCGAGGCTTTAAATTTGGCTTCATCGACCGTGTGGTAAGTGACTTCTTCGACGAAGGCTAAGGTACCTTCGGCGCCGACGATGAGATGGTTAATCAGATCGAACGGATCTTCAAAATCCACTAGGGCATTAATGCTATAGCCCGTGGTGTTTTTGATGGAGTATTTTTTGCGAATACGCTGCGCGAGCACCTCATTGCTGCGGGTTAATTTAGCCAGTGAGGCCAGTGAGTCGAGTAACTCGCCGTGGCTTTGGGTAAAGGCGGCCTTAGACTTATCGCAACCTGTGTTGAGCTCGGTACCATCGGCAAATAGCAGCTTAGCCGAGGCGATGGTCTGGTAACTGTTTTGCGCCGTACCACAGCACATGCCCGAGGCGTTGTTAGACACAATACCGCCGACCATGGCTGAGGCAAGGGTCGCCGGATCGGGACCGATTTTCTTATTGAGAGGCTTGAGCGCCGCGTTGGCATCGGCACCAATCACCGCCGCGCCTAAGGTGATCTTATTGCTGTCGGAACTGATTTCTATGGTTCTAAAACCGTCGTGGCCCAAGATCAATAAAATCCCTTCGCCAATGGCTTGGCCAGATAAACTGGTCCCCGCCGCACGGAATGTCACTGGCACTTTATGGGCACGGGCGATGGCTAAGGTCTGTTTCGCTTGTTCGAGGCTATCTGCGTGGACCACGATTTCAGGTACGATACGGAAATAACTGGCATCCGTTGACCAGGCAAAGCGGCGCACAGGGTCATTTGAGACGGCAGATTCGCCGAGTTGTTGAATAAGCTCTTTATAAACAGCGTCATAATTAATAGACATAAGTTACTCTCTCAACGCTAAAAATGACTAAGGCCGCCAGCGCGGCCTTAGGTTTCATTTGGCTTAGAAGCCACCCCACAGAGTTGCGATAGTGCCAGCTAGTAGCGCATAACCAATCGCCACAGGCATGGTTTTACGGATGATTTCAGATTCTCTACCTGCCATACCCACAACGGTAGCCGCTGCCACCACGTTCATTACACACATCATATTACCCGCGTTAGCACCTATACCTTGCAGTGCTAATACTAGCGCGTGGTTCATGCCAATGTTGTCGGCAACACTGTATTGCAGGCCGGAGAACATCATGTTGGAGAAGGTCGCAGAACCTGAAAGGAAGGCGCCGAAGATCCCCACAATCGGTGCCATCCATGCCCACACTGCGCCCATCGAATGGGCCAGCATGTCGGCTAAGGCAACAGGCATAGACGCGAGGCCCGCACCGTTTGCACCAGAGTTTAAGAAGATTTTCACCATAGGCACGGATGCGCCTAATGAGATGATAGTCGGTAACATCGACTTGCATGACACGCCGATAGATTGCTTAATCGCAGGGCTTTTCATCTTGAACAGGAAGAAACCTAAGATACACACGGCCACGAAGAAGGCGCCAGGGGCATAAAGTGTTGCAAAGCTCGCTTTAAGTTCAGTGCCCATCAGGCCGGTCCAGCTAATGTTGAAACTCGATAACCAGGCTTTGAGTGGGGCAACTGTGCGTGATAACACTAACAGTGCAGCCATGATGATATAGGGAGTCCAAGCGGCGATTTGTGAGAACTTAGTGGTCGTCTCAATTTTAGCGCCTTCTTCCTGATTATCATTTTCGGCAAAGTCATTCCAAGGGGTTTTAGGCAGTAAGTAACCCTTACGGGCAACGGGGATCACTAAGGCCATGCCTACCAATGAACCGATCACTGATGGGAATTCAGGGCCTGCAACATAGTTGATGATCCAAGCGGGCACGGTAAAGGCAAGACCTGCGAAAATCGCAAACTTCCAAATGGCTAGACCTTCTTTAAAGGATTTATTACGGCCGAAAAAGCCTGTCAGAATCGATACCATCACCAGTGGAATTAAGGTACCAGTGATTAAGTCGATAGTGATCATATGCATTGCAATGAACTGGGCAAAATCAGGGTAAGTACCGCCATGCTCGGCAATTTGTGCCGCAGCCATGCTCACACCACCTTGAGTTAAGCCTTGTTCCATACCAAACAGCACAGGTAAACCGATAGCACCGAATGACACGCTGGCCGAGTCGGCAATCAATGCCACAACGGCGGCGGCAACGGGTGGAACCCCCAGTAATACCAGCAGAGGGGCACCAATCGCAGCCGGGGTACCAAAGCCTGCACTACCTTCGATAAAGGCACCGAATAACCAACAGATAATAATCACTTGGACACGGGCATCGGCACTGATGTTAGTGAAGCCCGCGCGGATGGTATCCATCGCTCCTGAGTATTTCAGGGTGTTGAGTAGGAATACCGCACCGAAGATGATGCTTAATGGCGTGATGGCTGACAGTAGGCCTTCGAGAACCGATGCGGCTAACAGGGTAGTGTCCATCTGCCAAATAAACACGGCGGCGAGCGCCGTGACTATCATGGATATAGGCATAGCTTTGGACGCGGGCATTCTCAGTAATACGAGAAAGATCATTACACTGATCACTGGCGTCAAGCTGGCGAGGAGTTGAAGTATTGTCATGCTTGCCTCTACATAAAGTGGTCTGTTTTATTATTTATATTTGGATCTTACTAGTGTTTTTCTGTCTGTCCCTCTGACGGATAATTCAGCAGTTTTCACTGCCAATGCAGAGAGTCACAACATTCTGTGGTGTGTACTAGACGCTATTCGGGGCTTAACTAATATGATCTAGATCATTTTGACTGCTGTATAAAATGCTAATTTACAGTGCTGCGGGAGGCTTCTCTCATAGGATTTTCCTAACTGTGATCTATGTCACTCGAAGCTGGTGTTGTATATTTCTTTATCTGGCCATTTATCTAACATTTATTCTTTTAAGTTATAAAAATCGATATATTCGCTAAATTAGCTATCAGTATTGCAATTAACTGATCCATTTATTTCATTAATGAGCGTTTAATGGATTTTTAAGACAATATTAAGATGTGACTCATCTCCCATTTTTGTATTGCTTAGAAAATCACTCTGTCGAATTGATTATGGTAACGTGATGAATAAATGGGTTTTTATTGAAGTTTATTCCGCTGGGAATAATGAGATCGAGATCAAGTTTTAGTGATGGCTAAATTTCGCGTGATGAATGTCACTTAATGAAATTTGTTTTAATCTGAAATTTAATAACGGTTAACAAAGCCATTTACAGCTATGCAGCTGTAGCTCTCCATTCTGTTAACAACAGCTGTTAACCATTATCTTTTGCGATTTACCCTGGAAGCCTTGCTCGAGTTGGATGGGCCTCAATCTGGAGACCTTAAAACAATTTACTGCCCCAGCCGAGTTTACTCCGTAACACATGGAAGTAATTATGGCCTTTAGGATGAATAAGCCTGAGTTGCTCAGAGCTGCGGCGCACTATGATTTCATCGCCTGGCAATACGGCTAAATGTACGTGGCCATCGCAACTTACCTCTAAGTTTTCGCCATTTTCAGGGGAAACGACCATCTTAATGGTGCTGCAGGCATCGACCACAATGGGGCGGCACGACAAGGTATGCGGAAACATAGGCACTAGGATTAATGCCTGTAAATTGGGTGTGAGGATTGCACCGCCCGCAGATAAGGCATAGGCGGTAGAACCTGTTGGCGTTGAGACTATCATGCCATCCGCGCGCTGACTGTACATGAATTGGTTGTCTATATAGACTTCAAACTCAATCATATGGGCGATTTTACCCGGATGGAGTACCGCTTCATTGACGGCGGTATTGCTCGCTTTTAACATGCCATGGCGATAGACCTCGGCCTCGAGTAAAAAGCGGTGTTCGGTATCAAATTCCCCATCCAGCACTTTGGCGAGGGCTTCTTCAAAGGCATCGGGCGGTAAATCCGTTAAAAAACCGAGATTGCCACGGTTAACACCTATCACGCCCACATCGAAGCGTGCCAGCACTCTAGCGGCACCGAGCATATTGCCATCACCACCCACGACTATGGCTAAATCGCAGCGTGCGCCAATCTCTAATAAATCGACCGCCACTATATGGGTTCCCAACTCGCTGGCAACACGCTCTTCCACGAGAACTTCATACCCTTGCACAGTCAGCCAGTGGTGCAGACGTTTGAGGGTTTGATTTGTCCCTGGGTGGTGTGGCTTGCCAATCAGGCCAATGGTGTGGAACTTTGTGGTCATATTTATGCTAGATCTGGCCTTAGGCCTTGAAACGTCAAAATTGATCCCCATAATATGCCCAGAGTATTTAGAAACAAAGCATTTTTAGCTGGAGTGAAAATGAGCAACGAGTCGATTAAAGCAGAACAGGATCTGATCCAAGAGGGTGTAGAGTCTGAAGTTTCTACCGAAGAAGCGAGTCTGATTGACGAGCTTACCCAAGCCAATTTCCGTATTGAAGAGCTGGAACAGTTACTCGCTGACGCTTTGGCGAAAGTTGAAGAGCAAAAAGATTCAGTTATCCGTGCTGCTGCTGAAGTAGACAACATTCGTCGTCGCGCGGCGATGGATGTGGAAAAGGCTAACAAATTTGCATTGGAAAAATTCGCCAACGAATTACTGCCAGTGTTAGACAATATGGAACGTGCACTGCAAGGCACCAATCCGCAGGATGAAACCACCAAGGCGATTTACGAAGGTGTTGAGCTCACGCAAAAGAGCTTGTTAACCGCCGTGGCTAAGTTTGGGGTAAAACCTATCGATCCACAGGGTCAAGCCTTCAACCCTGACCAACATCAAGCTATTGGTATGCAGCCAAGTGCTGAATTCCCTGCCAATACCGTGATGTTAGTGATGCAAAAGGGTTATGAGCTAAACAGCCGTTTACTGCGTCCAGCCATGGTCATGGTGTCACAGGGCGGCCCTAGCCAAGAAATCAACATTGAAGCCTAAGTTAACGCGCTGAGCGTTAAGCGTTAACTAATAAAAAGGACTGCCGATGCAGTCCTTTTTATTTGTCTGTTGCTTTTCTATTTGCCGTTAATCGTGGTTTATCACGTTTGCAGTATTGCTGGGAGCTAAGCTCCCATCAACACTCAATCGGCAAGAAAGGCATTAATTTGCGCTAACATACCTTCGGCATCGAGTTGCAAATCATGGGTCACTTCTTCTGGAGAGCCATGTTTAATAAACTCATCGGGTAGGCCGATTTGCAGCACAGGTTTGGGCATTTTAAGCTTTTGCAGCAGTTCTAATACACCAGAGCCCGCGCCGCCCATAATGGCGTTTTCTTCCACTGTCACGAGCACATCGTGGGTTTGCGCCATCTCTTTAACCAAATCCACATCTAATGGCTTCACAAAGCGCATATCGACGACGGTGGCGTCTAAGCTTTCTGCGGCGGTTAAGGCGGCGGCTAAGGTGGTACCAAAGTTCAGCATGGCGATACGTTTACCTAAACGCTTAATCACGCCTTTACCGATTGGCAGCGCCGTCATGGCTTCTACCTGAGTCGCGCCAGTGGCGCTGCCCCTTGGATAACGCACCGCGCTCGGACCTGCATCATAGCAATAACCGGTATAGAGCATTTGGCGACATTCATTTTCATCCGATGGCGCCATGATCACCATATTCGGGATGCAGCGCATAAAGCTTAAATCGAATGCCCCTTGGTGAGTTGGGCCGTCGGCACCGACGATACCGCCACGGTCAATGGCGAACAATACAGGCAAGCGCTGCAGTGCCACATCGTGGATCAGTTGATCATAACCCCGTTGCAGGAAGGTCGAGTAAATGGCGACCACGGGCTTAAAGCCTTCACAGGCAAATCCGGCCCCTAGGGTCACTGCATGTTGCTCGGCAATGGCGGCATCGAAATATTGTTTCGGGAAGCGCTGCGAAAACTCCACCATGCCAGAACCTTCACGCATGGCAGGGGTAATGCCTAAGACTTTTTCGTCCTGTTCGGCAATATCACATAACCATTTGCCAAACACTTGGGAGAAGGTCGGCAGGCCCGGCTTAGTGGCTGGCTTCTTAAACTGTGACGGGTCAAATTTAGGTACTGCGTGCCAACCGATAGGATCTTTTTCGGCCGGTTCATAACCACGACCTTTTTTGGTCATGATGTGTAGCACTTGTGGTCCCTTTAGAGAGCGCATATTACGCAGGGTTTCCACTAAGGCATCGACATCGTGGCCATCGATCGGGCCGATATAGTTAAAGCCTAACTCTTCAAACAGAGTGCCAGGTACAACCATGCCTTTAAGGTGTTCTTCGGTGCGCTTGGCCATCTCTTTGATGACCGGCATGCCCTTGAGCACTTTCTTACTGCTTTCACGAATCGTGGTGTAGAGGCGGCCCGACATCAACTGCGCTAAGTGATTGTTGAGCGCGCCGACGTTTTCTGAAATCGACATTTCGTTATCGTTCAGCACCATCAGCATATCGTTGTGCAAATCACCCGCGTGATTCATGGCCTCGAACACCATACCGCCCGTCATGGCGCCATCGCCAATGACGGCGACCACTTTGCGTCCAGCCTGTTCTTTTTCGGCGGCAACGGCCATGGCTAATGCGGCACTGATGGATGTTCCGGAGTGTCCGACGCTAAAGGTGTCGTATTCACTTTCTTCCCGCCAAGGGAAAGGGTGTAAACCGTTCTTTTGCCTAATGGTGTGCATTCTGTCGCGGCGACCGGTGAGGATTTTATGGGGATAGGCTTGGTGGCCAACGTCCCAAATCAAACGATCAAACGGGGTGTTATAGACATAATGCAGGGCAACAGTCAGTTCGACTGTGCCGAGTCCAGAGGCAAAATGTCCGCTGGACATGCCAACGGACTTAAGAAGAAACTCCCGCAACTCATCGGCCAATTGAGGTAACAGGGCCTGAGGAAGCTGGCGGAGTTCATTAGGAGTGTTGGCCTGAGCCAACACGGGAAACTGTGAAATGTCCAAACTCATAGCGAGATACTTCGTCTCTTATTATATTCTTCGCTCAATGATATAGCGGGCGAAGTCTGCGATTAACTGGCTATTGTATGGCAATTTAGCCAGCGCTGATAGTGCCTCTTGGATCAGTTGCGCGGCGGTATCTTTGGCGCCTTGCAGTCCAAGTAGTTGCGGAAAAGTACTCTTATTGGACTCGGCGTCTGAGCCTTGGGGTTTGCCGAGTTCTTCCGTGGTGGCAATGATGTCCAGAATATCGTCTTGCACTTGGAAGGCAAGTCCTACCGCATGGGCAAATTCTATCATAGTCTGATATTCATCTTTTGGCGCATTAGCGGCAATCAAGGCTAACTCAACGGCGCAGCTGATAAGGGCGCCCGTTTTCATATTGTGGAGTTGAGTTAGGGCCTTAAGGTCAATGAGCTTATCGGTTGAGGCTAAGTCAATCGCTTGGCCGCCACACATACCACGGTAACCCGAGGCTTTGGCCAGCGCTCTCACCATAGCGATATGTTGCTCGCTGCTGATCCCAGTTACTGCTTCGGTAACAATTTCAAAGGCTAAGGTTTGCAGAGCATCCCCAGCAAGGATGGCGGTCGCCTCATCGAAGGCGATATGCACTGTGGGCTGACCACGACGAAGGTCGTCATCGTCCATGGCGGGTAAATCGTCATGGATTAACGAATAAGCATGAATACATTCAATGGCGGCGGCGCAGGCATCGAGCTTTTCGAGCGGCACGCCAAACATTTGCCCCACACTGTAAACCAAAAAGGGACGAATACGCTTGCCACCTAACAGTGCGCCGTGGCTCATGGCGGCCTTTAATTGTGGCGCAGTGTCTTCGAGTGTGCTGAAACGTTGTTTTAATTGGTCATCAACCCGTAGTTGATATTCTTTTATTGCATTGACTAACACGCTTATTCGCCCTCAACGGCATAGGGAGAGAGGGGCGCATTTTCATCCTGCTTGAGTAAAATGGCCACTTTTTGCTGAGCTTGCTCGAGTTTTGCTTGGCTGTTACGCACCAGATTGATGCCACGTTCAAATTGTTTTAACGCATCATCCAGAGAGACATCGCCCTGTTCTAATTCGGCAACGATGCGCTCGAGTTCACCAAGGGATTCTTCAAAACTGAGATTTTCGGGTTTCTTCGCCACGTTAATAATTCCTTTGAAAGAGCGGACACAAGGTATATCAGGGCGACTCAAGGGTCAAATTCAGTCGACGGATATTTGCTCAATAGCACGCTTTGTTGCTGAATTTTTTTCAGAAAATAGAAATTGTCGCTAAACTTGCTTAGTGCTTGTCCGATAAATGACAATAATAGCATTATGCTTATAATCATCCTTTGACATCATAGAGTAAGGCTCAGGTTAAAACACAAAGTGTAATCCCTATGCGGATGACATTTTGTATTATTTTGCGAATAGAGTCAGTATCATGTCGTTTATACCGAATATTGAGGAGCCGTTGTGGATTTAGCTACAGTTATAGGACTAGTCGGGGGCTTTGGTTTTATCCTTTGGGCTATGATGACCAGCGGCGGCATTGCAATTTTTATCGACGTGCCCTCTATCTTCATCGTATTTGGTGGTTCTTTCTTCGTCGTCATGATGAAATTCAATCTGAAACAGTTTTTCGGTGCGGTAAAAATCGCCATCAAAGCCTTTATGTTTAAGATTGATAAGCCTGAAGATCTTATCGAGCAGTCCGTGACTATGGCGGACGCCGCCCGTAAAGGCGGATTCCTAGCCCTCGAAGAAGCGCAAATTTCCAACAGTTTTATGCAAAAAGCCGTCGATATGTTGGTCGATGGTCACGATGGCGAAGTGGTGCGTGCCGCACTGGAAAAAGACATTGCCCTCACCGAAGAGCGCCACCGCAATGGGATTGCCATTTTTAGGGCCTTTGGTGACGTTGGCCCAGCTATGGGGATGATTGGTACCCTTGTGGGCTTGGTGGCCATGTTATCCAACATGTCAGATCCAAAATCGATTGGTCCCTCTATGGCGGTTGCCTTGTTAACCACATTGTATGGCGCCGTGGTGGCTAACATGGTAGCGATTCCTATCGCCGACAAACTCACCCTTCGCATGGGTGAAGAAATGCTTAACCGCAACCTGATTATGGATGCGGTATTAGCCATTCAAGATGGCCAAAACCCACGGGTAATTGAAGGTTTCTTAAAGAATTATCTTGCTGAAAAACAGCGGAAAATCGATACAACGGACGGAGAGTAGCCCATGGCTAAGTGCAACTGTCCACCGCCCGGAGCGCCGCTCTGGTTGGCAACATTTGCCGATTTGATGTCCCTCTTGATGTGTTTCTTCGTGCTGCTGCTGTCATTCTCCGAAATGGACGTGATGAAGTTTAAGCAGATTGCAGGCTCGATGAAGTATGCCTTCGGGGTGCAAAATAAGGTCGAAGTCAAAGATATTCCTAAGGGGACGTCTGTGATTGCTTTGGAGTTTCGTCCTGGCCGCCCCGATCCCACGCCGATTGAAATCATTAACCAACAAACCAATGAAATGACTGAACCCGTTTTGGATTATCAAGCGGGCGAAGACGATAGCGCGGGTGGTGTGCAGCAGCAAAATGGTTCGCAGCGGGGCGGTGAAGCCTCGGCGACGGCGCAAGAAACGGCGGATGCGGTAAAAGCCGAAGCCGCAGCGGCGCAGGATAAAATCAATCAGCAAGTGAAGAAAATGGCACAGGAACTCAATAATGAGATCACCGATGGGGCGATCGAAATTGAGTCACTTGGGCAGCAAATCATTATCCGTATCCGTGAGAAGGGCTCATTTGCCTCAGGATCTGGCTTCCTGCAGCCGCGATTTAAACCCGTGGTGCGCTCGGTCGGTGAATTGCTAAAAGATGTGCCGGGGATCATCACGGTATCGGGTTACACCGATGATATGCAGATAAGCGATGAGCTTTATAGCTCGAACTGGGATCTCTCCAGCAAACGCGCTGTGGCGGTGGCAGATGTGCTGCTGCAAGTGAAGGGCTTCGATCCTAAGCGGATGAAAGTGGTCGGTATGGCGTCGAATAATCCAATCGTGCCTAATGACTCACCTGAAAACCGCGCACGAAATCGTCGTGTTGAGATTGCCATTGAACAGGGTAAAGCCAAAGAATCCGAAGAAATTCAAGTAGGTAAATAGCTCTTAATCCAAACCTGTGATTCGATAAAAACGCCGTGACTTGCTCACGGCTTTTTTATTTGTGATTTTTTGACTATAAGTTCAACTGTGCATAAGCGCACGCCACGAGCAGCCCGAGTGTTGAAACAGGTGCGCCAATCGCCGTGAGTTTGTTATAATCCGGCGATTATTCTTTTAACCAATTTTGCTGTTTACAAAATTGCCCGCGGAAATCCCATGAAGTTTATTGTAAAGCTGTACCCAGAAATCATGATGAAGAGCAAGCCCGTGCGCATGCGCTTCACCAAAATGCTTGAAACCAACATCCGTAACGTGCTCAAAAAAGTTGATGAAGATGCCAAAGTGCAACGTCAATGGGACCGTATTTGGGTAAAGGTGCCAAATGATAAACCTGAATTAGCTCAGGCCTTTGGTGAGCGTTTAGCCTGTATTCCTGGGATCGCCCATGTGGTGCAAGTGGATGAATACAGCTTTACCTCAGTCGACGATATCTACCAGCAAGTCTTACCCGTTTACCGTGACCAAATTGCCGGTAAAACCTTCTGTGTGCGCGTCAAACGTACTGGCTCCCACGATTTTAACTCTATCGAAGTCGAGCGTTATGTCGGTGGTGGTTTAAACCAGTTTACCGATGCGATTGGCGTGCGTTTAAAGAACCCAGAAGTGACAGTTAACCTCGAAATCGAGGGCGATAAACTGTATATGGTGACTAAGCGTATCGAAGGCTTAGGCGGCTTCCCAATGGCGACACAGGAAGATGTGTTGTCTTTGATTTCGGGCGGTTTTGACTCAGGCGTGTCGAGCTACCAATTTATTAAGAAGGGCGCTCGTACCCATTACTGTTTCTTCAACCTCGGCGGTGCGCAGCATGAAATTGGCGTGAAACAAGTCGCTTACCATTTGTGGAAAACCTATGGTGAATCCCACAAGGTGAAGTTTGTATCTGTGCCGTTCGAGCCTGTGGTGGCCGAGATTTTAGAGAAAATCGACAACGGTCAAATGGGCGTGGTGCTCAAGCGTATGATGATGCGCACCGCGGCGCGTATTGCCGAGCGTATGGGCATTCAGGCGATTGTGACAGGTGAGAGTTTAGGCCAAGTATCGAGCCAAACTTTAACCAATTTAAACGTCATTGACCGCTGCACCGATATGCTGATCCTGCGCCCGCTGATCGCCATGGACAAGCAGGACATCATCAACGAATGTCGCCGTATCGGTACCGAAGATTTTGCTAAATCTATGCCTGAATATTGCGGCGTGATTTCGCAAAAGCCAACCGTGAAGGCGGTACTGGCCAAGGTTGAGGCCGAGGAGACTAAATTCTCTGAGGACTTGATTGACCGTATCGTTGAGCAGGCCGTGGTCATTGATATCAGGGAGATAGCAGAACAAATGAATACGCGTATCACTGAAACTGAAACCGTTGTTGCTATCGACACCAATGAAGTGGTGATTGATATTCGCGCCCCAGAGGAAGAAGAGAACAAGCCGCTAGAGATTGAAGGCGTGGAAATCAAGCGCATTCCTTTCTTCAAATTAGCGACTCAGTTTGCCGATCTCGATAAGCAGAAGACTTACCTGTTGTACTGTGAGCGTGGTGTGATGAGTAAATTACAGGCGCTATACCTGATTGAGCAAGGTTATCATAATGTTAAGGTCTACCGCCCTTAAGCGATAACCAGTAATGCTCGTGCGAAGGCCAAACGTCAATTTTGGCCTTAATGCGCATGAATTGGGGCCTTAATGCGCCAATAAGCAGGTAAACGAATACAAAAAAGCCGCATTGGAATGCGGCTTTTATTTTACTGCTCAGCAGTGCAATTTATTCGGTCTTCACCACTTGCTGGGCCGGTAACACTTCATCGGCAAGCAATAAGGTAGGATCCTGCAGCGCTTCTTGATGCATTTTTTCCATCGTCGCAGTCAGTTCGGCATTGATGCTGGCCTGTAAATCACTGGTGTCGATGATAATTTCTGCATCGATAACATTTGCGCTGACATTGGCACTGAGTGCGCTGACTAACACTAATGCAAAAGCAGATTTTAAATTGAACATAGTCGCCTCCGGGCTGACAAAGTATTGCTGTCAGACATTCCCATCACCCGTTCGAGATTGTCCAACTCATGTGTTTCGTTGGCGCAAAATTTAATCAAAAACGCTGGCCTTTACAAACGATTAAATGTAACAATACGGATTAGAAAAACTAATTAAAAATTGAGATAGAGATCACTATGTCAAGACGCTTACCACCACTGAATGCGGTTAAAGCATTTGAGGCCGCCGCACGGCATTTGAGCTTTACTCGAGCGGCTGAAGAATTGTTTGTGACTCAGGCTGCGGTGAGTCACCAAATTAAGGCGCTGGAAGATTTTCTCGGATTAAAATTATTTCGCCGAAAGAATCGTTCGCTGCTGCTGACCGAAGAAGGTCAGAGCTATTTTCTCGATATTAAAGATATCTTCACTCAACTGGCGGATGCGACCGACAGGCTGCTCGCACGTAGCGCCATTGGTTCGTTGACCGTGAGTATGTCGCCCAGTTTTGCGATTCAGTGGCTGGTGCCGCGCCTGTCGAAGTTTAGTGAAAAAAATCCCGACATTGACGTACGAATTAAAGCGGTTGACACAGAGGCCAGCTCCTTAACCGACGATGTCGACGTCGCCATTTATTATGGTTTAGGCAATTGGCCGGGACTGCGCGCCGATAAACTCCGCAATGAAGTGCTGATCCCTGTATGTTCGCCCATGCTGTTAAACGGCCCTAAGCCGTTATCAAAGCCGGAAGATTTAAAATACCACACCCTGCTGCACGATATGAGCCGCCACGATTGGCAGGCTTGGTTTAGACAATGTGGCATTCACGATATCAACGTCAACCAAGGGCCGATTTTCAGTCATTCCTCCCTCGTTTTGCAGGCGGCGGCCCACGGCCAAGGTGTGGCCTTGGGTTATAGCGTACTCGCTCGCCCCGATATTAAGGCGGGGCGACTGGTGTGCCCATTCCAAGAAGTGTTAGTGAGTAAAGATGCTTATTACCTCGTCTGCCAACAGAATCATGCCGAGCTCGGTAAAGTGGTCGCGTTTCGTGAGTGGATGTTAGATATGTTTGCCGAGGAGTCACGCAGTGAGTTGTTGCCCGGATAATCCTTTGGTCAACGAGGATGTTGCTTCAAACGCCTATGTGTTAGAAGGCGAGCCATCAGAAACCTTGATTTTATTTGCCCACGGCGCGGGAGCGAATCGAGACTCCGACTTTATGTGCCAAATGGCCGCAGGTCTTGTCGCCAAGGGGTTTCAAGTGATGCGCTTTAACTTTCCCTACATGCAGGCCAATGCCGTGGATGGTAAAAAGCGCCCCCCTGACAGAGCGCCAAAGTTGCTTGCCCGTTTTAGCGAGATGCTCGATGTGGCGCACGCTCAGCCTATGGTTAAGCGTGTGGTCTTGATGGGCAAATCCATGGGCGGACGCATGGCGGCTTTATTGGCCTGCGATAGTGTGCAAGCGAGCCGTATCGACAGCGTCATTTGTTTAGGTTATCCCTTTATTCCGCTTAAGGGCGGTGAACCTAGGTTAGAACCCCTAAACGACTGCCAAGTGCCCGTATTAGTGCTGCAAGGGGAGCGGGATAAGTTTGGCGGTAAGATGCAAATCCCTAGCTGGCCGCTTAAGCGCGATATTCAAATTGAATACTTAGCCGATGGGGATCATAGTTTTGTCCCAAGAAAGTCGTCAGGCACGACCGAAGCGGCTAACCTTGCATTGGCTGTTGATTTATCAGCAAAATTTATTGGCTAATGCTTATTCTTAATGTGGCCTAAAGCGCTCAGGCGTTACAGCCTGAGCGTCGTCTGTCGTAAAGCCTATTGGTTTTTGGAGGTAAAAATGCGTAAAGGATTGTTGTTACTCGCCGCAGTAAGCGGATTTTTTGCGGTCGCGCTAGGCGCCTTTGGCGCCCATGGACTCAAGGCTGTCGCACCGCCTGAGCTGATTGAGGTGTTTAATCTGGGGGTGCAATATCACTTCTATCATACCTTTGCGCTGATTGCCGTGGCCTTTGCTGGGCAGTGGTTAACCTCACGTTTGCTGGATTGGGCGGCGTACCTGTTTATGGCCGGTATTGTGCTGTTTTCTGGCTCGCTTTACGGTTTGGCGCTGGTCGGTAGCAAATGGTTTGGCCCTATCACGCCGATGGGCGGTGGCTGTTTCCTCTTAGGTTGGTTATTGCTGGCCGCGGCTGTATGGCGCCATAAAGTGGTGGATGGTAACGAGTCATAATGCTCGTATGGCGTAGCCATTGCGCCATTGGTTCTCCCTGCCAATCACACAAAAGCCCGATAGCAAATCGGGCTTTTGTGTATTGAAATTGCTATACTGGCGCCCAAATCGATAGTCGGCCATGTTTATGGCTTGGATTTCTTAAGGATCTCCATGAAAAACCTATTTTTATTTTGCCGTGCAGGCTATGAGAAAGAATGCGCAGCAGAAATCCAACAGCGAGCCGCCGAGCTCAATGTGGGTGGCTTTGTTAAGGCCAACAACAACGATGCCTACGTGGTATATCAATGTTTTGAAGAAGACGGCGGCGATACCTTAGTGAAGCAATTGCCGTTGGATTCACTGATTTTTGCCCGTCAGATGTTTGCCGCAAGCGAACTGTTGGCGGATTTACCCGAGTCTGATCGTGTCAGCCCGATTGTGGCGGCGCTCAGTGACGTCAGTAAAGCGGGTGAGCTGAGGGTTGAAACTCCAGACACCAACGAAGCGAAAGAGCTGTCGGCATTTTGCCGTAAGTTTACCGTGCCTTTGCGCCAGCATTTGAAAAAATCCGGCAGTTTACTGGCACAGGAAAATCCTAAGCGTCCGATTATTCACGTCTGTTTTATCGGTCCAGGTCGCGCCTACGCAGGTTATTCCTTCAGTAACAATAGCTCACCCTATTTTATGGGGATCCCGCGCCTGAAAATGGCTGCCGATGCGCCGAGCCGCTCAAGCCTGAAACTCGATGAAGCATTCGCGCAGTTTGTGCCTAAAGAAGAGCAGGAAGAACGGGTTCGCAGCGGCATGAATGCGGTGGACTTAGGTGCTTGTCCTGGCGGTTGGACTTATCAACTGGTGCGTCGTGGCATGATGGTCTCTGCTGTCGATAATGGCCCAATGAACGAAAAGCTGATGGAAACCGGACAAGTGAAACATTTCCGCGAGGATGGTTTCCGCTTCGAACCACAGCGCAAAAACATT